>NZ_CP183979.1:3800280-4433660 GCF_049913155.1 Arthrobacter sp. R-11
GCGAGCCATTGCGAGAGGACTGCGCCGAGTAATGCGACGGCGGCGGCTACGACCATGCTTGGACCCATGCCGATGTTGCTGATCGCCCATGGCAGGGCGAAGGTGCCGAGTGCGGCTCCGATGCGGCTGAAGGCCGCGGCGAAGCCCATGCCGATGCCGCGCAGGTGGCCGGGGAATACCTCGGCCGGATAGACCTGGGTCATCGTGGTGTAGCCGGCATTGAAGAAGGAGAAGGCGAGAAACAGGCCGAGCACGAGGATCGCTGGTGCGTCCGCCCAGACTCCGATGATCAGCAGGATGCCTGCGCAGAGCCACTGCCCGGGCACGGTGAGGATTCGGCGGCCGAGCTTGTCAATCAGAAGCACGGTGGTGACAACACCCGCGGCCGCAAGTGCGGACAGGCCGACTCCACCGGCCCAGCCGCCGCCGAAGCCGAATTGGTTGAGCACCTCGTCGGCGAAGGTCGCGATCGCGAAATACGGAGTGACCGCGCAGAACCAAAAACCTGAGGTGAAGAGGGTGGTGCGCCAGTACTGCCTTGAGAACAGCATTCCGAAGGAGGCACTCTTGATTTTGGTCCTACTCTTTGCGGCTTCGGCTTCCTGGATCATCCTCAGATCGATCTCTTCGGTGATGCTGTTGTGCATCTGGGGCGATTCGACGTATCTGCGTGCGATCGCGAGTGCTTCCTCACGCCGTCCCTTCGTAATGAGCCAGCTCGGCGATTCGGGGAGGCCGATTCGAGCGACGAACAGGATGAGCGCCAGTATCGTGCTCGTGCCGATGACGATGCGCCATGGTGCCCCGGCGTCGTGCAGGAGGGTGCCGATGATGAACGCCATCATGAAACCGACGTACCAGGCGATCAGAGTCAGGCCGAGCAGCCGCCCGCGGAGCTTGGGAGGGGAGAACTCCGACAGCAATGGCCCGCCGATTGAGTACTCGCCGCCGATCGCGACGCCCATGAAGAACCGGATGATGGCCAGCTGGATCACGGCCCCGTCTCCGGAGGTTACGAAGAACTGGGCCGCTGAGGCGAGCAGGAACAGGCCCATGTCCACGAGGAACATGGGTTTGCGTCCGAACTTGTCGGTAGCCCAGCCGGCCAGCGGGGAGCCGACGAAGATACCCACCAGTGGGCCGGCAGCGATCATGCCCAGGGACAGAGCGTCCAGCTGGAGGTCCGACCGCATGAGTCCGGTGACGGGGCCGATGATTCCGAGGATGTAGCCGTCGAGGAACATGCCCCCGATGAACACGGCGACGAGCCGTACCATGAAGCGGCGTTTGAACTTGGAGCTGGTCTCTTTTGATATGGCGGTGTCGACGGAGGCCGTCGTACTGGTCGGTTGGATCATGGAGATTTGTTCCCTTCTGGTTTCAGCGCAAACCGCTGACGGCACCCGAGCGCCGTTTCCTAGACGCACTGACAGCCGCAGCCCTTGGCGACCGGTGGACGATGCCGGCTGGCTCGATGCCAGCCGGTGTGGCCGCGCAGGACTCGCGAGATGATTTCGGCGTCGTCATGCATCACTGCTCTTCGAGATGGCTACGGCAAGGCCCTGGTTTCCAGCACCCTCGCGCCGGCCCCTCGAGATGAAACCCTCGAGTCGGGATCGGCATATGTGATATATGACTCATATATCAGAACCCTAAGGGTGTGATCCGCCCCGGTCAAGAGTTGATATGTTAATTGGTTGTAGCCGGCAACTCACCGGAGTCTGTCTGAACCGGCGCAGGTTCCGTTCCTAGGCCCGAAGAGTAGTTGAGCCGCACGGCCACAGACCTACACCGTTCTGATACTTGTGACTGCTAAAGGTTGGCGTCGCTGCATTTGCGCTGGTTGCTGGCAGCAGGCCAAGCCCCGCCCTCCTGCCGCCCCGCTATCCTGAAAGGGATGAGCACCCCCGATATTCCGCAGTCCCCGCTGCCCGCAGCGCAGTCCCCCATGCCGCGTCCCGTCACCCCCGGCAGCCAGGCCTCCTTCGGCACCTACGGCGGCCGTCCGGTCAGCTTCGTGCGCCGCGGAACGCGCCTGCAGGGCCGCAGGCAGCAGGCCTGGGACGAGCACGCGGACCGCTGGGTGCTGGACGTGCCGCGGCACGTGGCCAACACCTCCGTCCACCCGGATTACGTGTTCGACGCCGAGTCCGAGTTCGGGCGCAAGGCTCCCTTGGTGGTGGAAATCGGCTCAGGCCTGGGCGAGGCCGTCTGCCACGCCGCCGAAGAGAACCCGGACAAGGACTTCCTGGCCGTCGAGGTCTACACCCCGGGCCTGGCGAACACCCTGATCAAGATCGCCAGCCGGGGCTTGGACAACGTGCGCGTCGTGGAAGCCAACGCCCCCGAGGTCCTGGCCACCATGCTCCCGGCCGGCTCCGTCAGCGAAGTCTGGGTTTTCTTCCCGGACCCCTGGCACAAGTCCCGGCACCACAAGCGCCGCCTGATCCAGGCGGAGTTCGCCGCCCTCGTGGCCCGCGTCCTCGAGAAGGGCGGGCTGTGGCGGGTCGCCACCGACTGGTCCAACTACGCGGTCCATGTCCGGAACGTCGTCGCCGCTTCGGCGGACTTCGAGAACCTGCACGACGGCGAACGCTCCGGTCCCGAGAGCCCGCTCACCAAGGTGTGGGAATCCGGCGTCGAATCCGTGGTGGGCGGCGCGCCCGTCAAGGAGGGCCGCGCGCCGGTCAGCACCGAACACACCGGCCCGAACGAAGGCGTGGACCATGTGGGCGGCTGGGCCCCGCGCTTCGACGGCCGCATCCGCACCAGCTTCGAGAACAAGGCCCACGAAGCCGGCCGGATGATCTTCGACCTCTGCTACCGCAAGGTCTGAGCGGCACAAACATTGGGGGAACAAATGAGCCAGCCGGTACCTACCTACATTCCGCAGCGGCCGCCATCGGGCACCCGTGGTCTGGCTGCAGGCATGACAAGCATCATCTGCGCGCTGCTGGGGCCGGTGGTGGTTCTTGTGACTGCCCTTGCATTTATCGCCTGGGGCCCATTCGGGCACCGGATTCCATATGAGGTATTCGTCACGGTGGCCCGGCTGCTGGAACTGCTCGCAATCGGCTGCGGGGTGCTGGCCATCCGGGGAGCCGGGCGCATGAGCGCCGGGCGCATCACGGGAATTACCGGAGTGGCCATTGCGGGCCTGGCCGTTGCCTCATGGGGCCTCCTACACTTCATCCAGTATGGTGCAGGCTGATGCCCCAGGTGCGCGCGGAGCGCTTCATCCGGCTCGACCCCGAAACCGCCTTCGCCATGTCCCAGACCACCGGGGCATTCCGCCTGAAATGGGACCCCTTCATTTCCGGTCAGTCCTTCGTGGATGGCGCCACCGCGGCCGGCAAGGGCGTCCGCACCCGTACGGTGTCCCGCATGGGCCTGCGCATGGTGAGCGAATACGTCTCCTACGCCCCGCCGAAGAACGTGGGCATGACCATGGTTTCCGGGCCATGGTTCTTCGAGAACTTCGGCGGCGGCTGGCGCTTCACCCCCGACGACGGCGGCACCCGCGCCGTCTGGAAGTACACCTTTTCCTGCCGCCCGGCTTTCCTGAAGCCGCTTGCCGAGCAGATCGGCGGCTGGCTGCTGGGGCGGGAAATCGAACGGCGGATCGAAGCGTTCGCAAAGGCCTGCGAGGACCCCGAACTGCTCGCCGAGTTCCGGGACAACGCGGGCAAGCAGGGTTACTAACACCGAGTTCGCCGGAACAGTGCCGAGTCGCTGGAACGTTCCGGCGACCCCGCAGGGCTCCGGCGAATCAGCTGAGACAGTTCGCATTCAAGCCTTTGATCGGCCTCCGTGCTTTGCCCCGGGCTGCCCCCGGCCGGTACCCTGTGAACGTGCCGCCCCGTGGCGGCACGCGCTTACGATCTGCGGCGGGAGAGTCCTGCCGGTACATCCACCAGGCGCCGTAGGAGCAAACCCTCCCCGGGAATCTCTCAGGCCCATGTACCGCCGCGGCAAGGCACCTCTGGAAAGCAGCCCGGCTGGACCCACAGTCCGGGCTCACCGACGGGGCAAGCGCCTCCTGCAGCTGCGGGAGCGCGGAATCTCTCAGGTCCAATACAGAGCGGGGAGGAACCCACCTCGTCGTGGCGCCCCGCGCCACCTGGATCCTGGAGCTCCCCATGAGCGTGCACCTGAACAACCCTGCACCTGAAGGCCGTAAGTTGCTGCGTGTTGAGCAGCGCAACAAAGCGGTACCGGTCGAACGCAAGCCCGAGTGGATCAAGGCCAAGGTCCAGATGGGGCCCGAGTTCGTGGGCCTGAAGAACCTCGTGAAGCAGGAAGGCCTGCACACCGTCTGCGAGGAAGCCGGCTGCCCGAACATCTTCGAGTGCTGGGAAGACCGGGAAGCGACCTTCCTGATCGGCGGCTCCGAATGCACGCGCCGCTGCGATTTCTGCCAGATCGACACCGGCAAGCCCTCCCCCCTGGACCGGCTCGAACCCACCAAGGTCGCCCGCTCCGTCCAGTCCATGAACCTGCGCTACGCCACCGTGACCGGCGTGGCCCGCGACGACCTGGCGGACGAGGGCGTCTGGCTCTACGCCGAAACCGTGCGCAAGATCCACGAACTGAACCCCGGCACCGGCGTCGAGCTCCTCATCCCGGACTTCTCCGGCAACCCCGAGCACATCGCCGCGATCTGCGACTCGGCCCCTGAGGTGTTCGCGCACAACGTCGAAACCGTGCCCCGGATCTTCAAGCGCATCCGCCCCGCGTTCCGCTACGAACGCTCCCTGGACGTCATCACCCAGGGCCGCAACCACGGCATGGTCACCAAGTCCAACCTCATCCTGGGCATGGGCGAAACCCGCGCCGAGATCTCCGAGGCCCTGAAGGACCTGCACGAGGCCGGCTGCGACCTGGTCACCATCACCCAGTACCTGCGCCCCTCCGAACGGCACCTGCCCGTGGACCGCTGGGTCAAGCCCCAGGAATTCGTGGACCTGGCCGACGAAGCCGAAGAGATCGGCTTCCTCGGCGTCATGTCCGGACCCCTGGTCCGCTCCTCCTACCGGGCCGGCCGGCTCTGGGCCACCGCGATGCGCAAGAAGGGCCGCGACATCCCCGCGCACTTCGACCACGCCGCCCACATCGCCGAAGGCATCCAGGACTCCGGCACCACCCGCCAGGAAGCCCGCACCCTCCTCACCGCGGGTGCAACAAAAGCGGGTCCGAGCAAAGCAACCGGCGCGTGAGGCGGATACAGATGTTTCCCACCAGAATCGAAATCATCCCGTCTGCGGGCATCGCCGAGAAGCTCGTGGCCGCCGTACCGACGTCCACGACCCTGACCATCACCTGCCTGCCGCACCACGGCATCGCCCGCACCATGCGGTCGGCGCTCGAACTCCGGGAGCTGGGCTACGACGTCGTTCCCCATCTCGCGGCGCGGGCGCTGGAAAGCCGCGAGCAGCTGGCCGGGATCGTCCGCGACTGCGAAGCGGCGGGGATCACGGAAGTCTTCACGATCGGCGGCGACGCCCAGCAGCCGGCGGGACCGTATGCGTCCTCCCGCCCGCTGCTTGAGGACATCGCAGAACGTTCCGGCGGCAGGATCGCGGCCGGCGTCGCTGGCTACCCGGAGGGGCATCCCGCCGTCGGGAGCCTGGAACTGCTGGATGACCTGCTGGCGAAGCAGCACCTCGCTACCCGGATTGTCACGCAGATGTGCTTTTCCGCGCCGGAGATCCAGAACTACGCCGCACTGCTGCGCCGCGAAGGCGTCCACCTGCCGGTGTGGGCCGGGGTGGCCGGGGCCGTGCCGCGGGCCAAGCTGTTGTCCCTGGCAACCCAGATCGGCGTGGGCTCGTCCATGAAGTTCCTCGGCAAGCAGAAGACGCTGGCCCGCAAGCTGTTCCTCGGGGACCGCTACTCCCCCGAAAACCTCGTGGCGGATCTGGCCGGCCCGGCCGGGACCATCGCCGGCATCCACCTCTACAGCTTCAACAACGTGCAGTTGCCGGGGTGGATGGCCGGCGCGGCGTAACGCCAAGCGCAGGATCGCTAGCTTCCGCCCGCATTCTGGTCGTAGAGAGCTTCGGCGCTCAGCGGCTTCGTGGCGCGGTGCGGCAGAGCGAAGAATGGCATGAGCCACTGGACCAGTGGACCGATCAGGAACGCCTCGGCAATGGTTCCAATCCCGAGGGTTCCCCCGAGCAGCCAGCCTGCGCCAGCGACCGTGACTTCGATCAAGGTGCGGCACAGCCTGATCGACCAGCCGGTTCTCCGGGCAAGGCCTGTCATCAGGCCGTCGCGTGCCCCCGGGCCAAACGCGGCACCGAGATAACAAGCGCTGGCCACGGCGAGCAGGAACAGCCCGCCGGCCAGGAAGACGATCTGCCAGAGAATCCCTTCCGCCTCAGGCAACAGCGGCATCGACAGGTCCACGAATGTACCGATGAGCACGGCGTTCGCCAAGGTCCCCCAGCCAGGACGGATTTTCAGCGGAATCCACAGAAGCAACACCAGGAAACTGACCCCGACGATGACAGCGCCAATGCTGATCCCCGTCAGCCTCCCGAGACCCTGGTGGAAGATGTCCCAAGGTGAAATACCGAGCCCGGCCTTGATCAGCACCGAGATGGAGAACCCATACAGCGCCAGGCCTGCGAACAATTGAACAATCCTGCGAAGCGTCATTACGCCAGCTTCGTGGAAAGTGGACCCGAAATATGTAGCCAGTTCCAAGTACTGGCTACCGGCGCCGGGCGCCGGAGAACAGCTTGCGGTAATTCTGGAGTGTCTGGCCGGTGCAGCGCCGGAAATGAGAGCGCAGTTTGGGCTCGGCCGGCAACCCGCTGCCGGGCCCTCCGTCATCATCGGCACGTTCCGCGAGGCGAAGCATCACGGCACCGAAACCGCAGCCACCGTCTTCCTTGCTTCGTCGCGCAGCTCCACACCGGAAATCCCGGCGAGCTGCACCGGCGTCGCGCCCGTGACCTTGATGCGCCCGCTCGGGGTCGCGGTCCAGCCGCAGGCGAGTTCCTCGCCGCCGTCGCGGTCCTTGACCCACAGGTACAGGGTGCCCTCGAGCGGCATGCTGCGGCCTTCGAGTTCGAGCTCGGTGCCCCACGTCTTCTTCACCAGGCCCACGGTCAGCTGCATTCCGTTCTCGGCTTGCAGGGAGTAGCTGGCATCCGGTTTGGGCGGCGGGTTGAGCAGCCCGCCCACCACCGGTCCGGCCAGGACCCCGGCGGCGAGGCAGGCTGCGGCGACCCCCGCCACCAGTGCGGCGCGCCACCGCCGGGACTTCCGACGTCGGGCGGCAAGTTCCAGCAGCACGGGCGCACCGGCTTGCGGTTCGGCGGCCTGTCCCCGGCCGGCGGCGAGCTCGACGGCGTCGGGCACGGGAACGGCGTCGAGCAGCGCCGGCAGGCTCTCCAGTTCGGCGAGTTCGCGGCGGCAGGCGGCACAGCCGGCGAGGTGTTCCTCGAAGGCGAGTGCCTCGGCCGGTTCCAGCCCGCCGAGCAGGTAAGCGCCCAGGAGCGCGTGTTCGTTCATCGTTGCACCCCCATTTCGTCCAGGATGGTGCGCAGGGCGCGCACGGCGTAGAAGGCCCGGGATTTCACGGTGCCGGCGGGAATGTTGAGCCGCAGGGCGGCCTCGTTGACCGTGAAGCGCTGGTAATGCAGGGCCACCAGGACCTGCCGGTGTTCCTGGCTGAGCCGCAGCAGGGCCTCTTCCATGAGGACGCGGTTGAGCAGTTCGTCCACCCGCTCGCTGCTTTCGGCCAGTTCCAGGGCGTCGGGGCCGGCTTCGGCCGGGCGTCGGCGGGCCTTGCGGTAGTTGTCGATGATGACGTTCCGGGCGGTGCGGAACAGATAGCTGCGCAGGCTTCCGGTGATCTGCGGCGCGTGCTGCCAGACCCGCAGCACCGTTTCCTGCACGACGTCGTCCGCCAGGTTTTCGTCGCTGGTGCAGCTGAGCACGAAGCGGCGCAGCGCGGTGCCGTGGTCGCGGTAGATCGCGGCCACCACGTCCTCGTCGCTCATGTTGCCGTCCAACGGCATCGCTGCCTCCTGGTTCTTTTCCCGGCTGCCTTCGCTGTTACGACGCCTGCCCGCCCGAAAAGGTTCAGTTCCCCGTGAACCATTCAACACCTGCGGGCGTCGTACCGGGTGAGCGTCCGGCCGGTCCAGGCCGGCCCGACGAAGGAGCGAACCCATGAAACGCCTGCACCCGATCAGCGGACTCGGCGCACTGGCCCCCGTGGCTGCACTGGTCCTCGCGGTTACCCTGAGCGGCTGCGGCGGCAGCCCCGGCAGCTCGCCCACCAGCACCTCGCCCACGAACGCTGCTCCGTCGTCGAGCGCCCCGTCGTCGAGCGCGCCGGCCTCGAGCGCGCCGGCCTCGAGCGCGCCCGCCGCCGGGCCGGAGCTGAAAACCGCCAGCTCCAGCGCGGGCAACATCGTGGTGGGCGCCAACGGCATGAGCGTCTACTACTTCACCAAGGACGTGAAGGACTCCGGCAAGAGCGCCTGCGAAGGGGCCTGCGTGGCGCTCTGGCCTGCCGTGACCACCACCTCCGACAAGCCCGCGGTTGAGGGCGTGAGCGGAACCATCGGCACCATCCCGACGGCGGACGGCAAGAAGCAGGTGACCATCAACGGAATGCCGGTCTACTTCTTTGCGCAGGACACTGCCGCCGGCGAAGTGAAAGGCCAGGGCTACGGCAACGTCTGGTATCTGGTGAGCCCGTCCGGCGACATGATCAAGCAGGATTCGGGGATGGGGTACTGACCGGGCTTCGTTACGATCGGGGCATGGCCTCCGCACCTGATCTGAAGAACGCCGGCACCTGGCAGCTCATGCTTCTGGCGGGCGTCGGAGCGCACCGATTCGCGGGAGGGTTGCCGGGTCGCCGGAACGATCCAGCGACTCCGCAGCCTTTCCGCGACCCCGGGGTTTTCCACATAGCATCGATGGTCCCTGTCACTGGGCGGAGGACGCGCCAAGGCTTGGTAGATGACAAAACCGCAGCTTCCGGCACCCCCGGCCCTTCCTGAACTCCCCGCAACCGGATCCCTGTGGCGCACCGGGCAACTGCACTCCGCGGGCTTGAATTCCCGGGCCATCGCGGTGCTGGTCCGCCACCACGAACTGGTCCGTCTGCGGTATGGCTGCTGCATCCGCGCCACCCTGTGGGAAAGACAGAAGCCGTCCGTGCGGAGCAAGCAGCTGATACTGGCGCACGCCCACGGAACGCGGACGACGTCGGACGGCGCCTTCGTTTACAGCCACATTTCCGCCGCGCGCCTGCACGGCTTGTTCGTCTGGAATGCCGATAACGCAATCCACGTCCTTCTGCGCACTCGACCGTCGAGCGGCCGTCTGGGAAAGGATGTCCGCGGGCATACCCGGGCATTCACGGAGGCCGATGTCGTGGCCATCCGACGGCTCAGAGTCACCTCCTTGGAACGGACGGTGGTCGATTGCGCCTTGATGCTGGATTACCGGCGAAGCCTGATCATCATGGACAACGCTCTCGGACAGGGCGCAAACCCGGCTCTCATGCGGGCCATGGCAGATGGAATTCCAGGCAGGCGCGGCGTGAAGAATCTCCGCCGGGTCCTCGAAAACGCAGACCCACGCTCCGAATCGGCGGGCGAAACCCTGACCCGCGAACTCCTGCAGCGGCTGAAGATCCCTATGCCGGAAATCCAGTTCGAGGTCACTAGCAGGGCAGGGCGTCACCGGATGGATTTCGCGTGGAAAGCGAGGAAGATCGCACTCGAATTCGACGGAAAAACGAAGTACTTCGACTATGCGCCAACGGACGAAGTCCTCTACCAGGAACGCCAACGGGAAAACGCCCTCACGGAAGAGGGTTGGATGTTTCTGCGGCTCAAGTGGCAGGACCTCTTCAACGAAGGAGAATTCAAAGACAGAATCCTGGCGGCGCTGCGCCGCAGGCCGGAGCCCCGTGCTTGCTAAGGCAGAGAGCCGTCGCGCTGCGGGGTCGCCGGAAAGCTGCGGGGTCGCCGGAACCTTCCAGCGACCCCGCAGGTCTCCCGCGACCCGGGGCCCGAGCCGTTGCAAAACCGGGCGGTTACGCCTCAGCGCCCTCGAGCTCGTCGTCGTCCTCGAACTCCACGGCCGCGATGATTTCCTTCGTCTCCGGGTGGATCATGAAGGCTTCGTCGTCTTCCTCGATCATGAGGTAGTCGCCGTGGTCGGTGCTGAAGTGCCAAGCGAGGGTCTTCCCGCCGTCGTGGATGTAGTTCGGATCGCCCAGGGTGATCTTTTCCAGGGCGAAACCGGCCACGTCGCACAGTTCGCGGATGATGAGCTCGAACTCCGGCGCGTCGAGGAGCTCGGCTTCGGCAGCCTCGGCCCGGCGCTCCTCCAGGTCCGGTACCAGGGCGACGCGGGCGGCGATGTGGGCCTCGAGCTGCTCACGGTCGAGGTACAGCACGCCGTCCTGCCCGCGGAGCCAGGCCGCGTTGAGCTCGATGATGTCCTCGGTTTCCAGCAGGGCTTCGAACTCGCCGTCCAGTTCCTCCAAAGCAACCACGGCGCTGGAAGGTACCTCGGATTCGTCCAGTTCGCCGTCCATGTACGCTTCGGCTTCCTCTTCGGACAGGGCGTCGAAGGCCTCGGCCGTGCGGTTGAAGAGGTCCAGGTGGGCCGTGGCGCCCATGCCCTCGAGGCCTTCGCGGACCAGGACGTCGACGTCCTCGCGCTCCGGAACCGTGAACACGTACTGGGCGAAGCCGCCGGACAGGGCCTGGGTCAGGTAGTAGTCCACGTAGTAGCTGCGCAGCGCGTTGGGGGCGATCTCGTCATGATTGAGCAGTGCTTCGTACATCTCGTTGACCACGATGACATTGGCGTCCACGACGTCCGCGGCGTTCGCGTCGATGCTGTCCTTGGTCAGGACTGTCGGGTACCCAGGGGTGGATTCGTTGCTGGTCATGGGATTCCTCACTGCTTGAGGCGGGTGGTGCTCCGGACGCTTTTCACGCTACGCGCGGGCCGCGCGGCACAAGCCGAGGACAAGATGAACGTCCGGCGAATATTGATGCACCGTTCCCCGGCGGTCAGGTCATTCCAGAAGAAACCCACAAGAGAAGGACGGCCGCCGGAAGAACCAGCACTGCGGTGACGAGGCCGGCCACGGCGAAGCCGCTCCAGCGAATGCTGACATTGAGCGCCTGGAGGCGTTCGTGCCAGAGGAGTGTGGCGAGGGAAGCCCACGGAGAAATGAGTGGCCCCAGGTTCACCCCGGCAAGGAGCGCGGCCAAGCGCACGGGCGAACCGGCCACGGGTTCCAGCGCAAGATAGGCCGGCAGGTTATTTGCGGCGTTGGCAGCCAGCGCACCGGTCCCCGCGAGCTGCAGCAGCGCGGGCAGGCTTTCACCTCCGCCCGCGACACGGGCCAACAGCGCAGCCAGCCCGTTCGCGTGCAGGGCCTCCACCACCATGAAGAGGCCGACCGTCAGCATGAGTGGCCGCCACGGGATCATTGACCATTTCAGCGCGGACGGTCGTTTCCAGGCGAAGGCGACAAGCAGGAGAAAGGCCGCCACGAGCGCCGGGAACTGCACCGGGATCCCCGAGACAAGGGCAGGCAGCAGGAACAGCAGGATCACGGCGGATACCACCAGCAAGGGGCGGTCCACCACTTGGTGCCGGGGTTGCGGGCCGTAGCGTCCCCGCAATTGCCTGCGGAACGCAACACCGATGATCAGCAGCGGCACAACCACGCCAACGAGCGATGGAGCCCAGACCAGCCTTGCATACTCGAGGGGCGACATCGCCAGCCGGTTCTGGGCCAGAAGGTTGGTCAGGTTGGAGACAGGCAATATCAGGGACGCGGTGTTCGCCAGCCACACAGTGGTCAGCGCGAAAGGCAATGGCGGGATTCCGGCGTGCACGGCCAGCAGCACAACGAGCGGAGTCACCAGCACCGCCGTGGTGTCCAACGACAGGAAAATCGTCGACATTGCAGCGAGGGCGACGATCAAGAGCCACAGCAGCCACACCCGCCCACGGCCCAAGACAGCGATCCGGTCCGTTACCACCTGGAAGAGGCCCGCTTCGGAGACCAGTTCGGTCACCACGGTCATGGCCACCACGAACAGCAGGATCGGAACGGTCCGAACCGCCAGGGCCTGGAACCCCAGTCCCGACAGGAAGCCGGTAGCCAGGCAAACGACGCCCGCCAGCAGAATCCCCGACGGAAGGACGTAACTGCGCACTTTCGTCAACCATGTCCCAGCCATCACTGCCTCATCGTAGTGCCCGTGGCGGTGGACGTGCCCCGCTGCGGCCGTGCCCAAACATGGCGGCGAAGTTCGGCGGCGGCCCGGGCCGGGCCGGGCCAGTAGGATTCATAGATAGCCCCGAGCCGAAAGTAGCCCTCCCGAATGCCTTCCCACTCAGACGATTCCTGGGATCTGGCGATTCAAACTCCCGCCATCAACGACCGCTCCTTGGCGGCCGGCCTGGCGTACGCAATGGGCAGCCGGGTCAGCAACATCACCTTCGACGCCGGCACGGGCCTCATGCTCGGCAAGGTCCGGGGCAGCGGCGCCGCACCCTATTCGACCTCGGCCAAGCTGGTCCGCAAGCCGTCCGGCTGGAGCTGCACCGTGGGCGTCTGCAGCTGCCCGGTCCGCAAGGACTGCAAGCACGTGGCCGCCCTGCTGTTCGCGGCGGAGGACCACCCCACCGTGCGGGCGCAGCTGCTGAGCGTGCCCGCCCCCGGCCAGACCTCCCGGAGCACGGTCCCGCTGCAGCGCCCGGCCTGGGAACGCGCCCTGGACCGGCTCATTTCGGGCGGCGGAAACGCCGCCCAAGCAGGCCGCGGACTTCCGTTGGCCCTGCAGTTCGAGGTGGAGGAACCCGCCCCGCACTTCGCCTACACCGGCCGGCGGGACCCCATCCGCAGCATCCGCCAGCTCAAGGCCCGGCCCGTAATGATGGGCGCCAAGGGCAAGTGGATCAAGGGCGACGCCTCCTGGTCCAACCTGAACTACCTGGGCTACAAGCGCGAGTTCAACGAGGCCCACCTCCACTGGCTGCAGGAACTCCTGGCCGGCCATTCCAGCAGCGAGCACCGGAACTTCGGCTCCAACATGTGGCTGCTGCTCAACGACTATTCCGGCAAGAAGCTCTGGGACCTCTTCGCCGAGGCGAAGGACATCGGCCTCGAATTGCTGCACTCCGGCGGCACCGAGCCGGTCCGCATTGCCGCGGAGCCCGCCGTCGTCGGGCTCGACCTCAGCCGCCAGGCCGGCGTTACGGACAAAGCGCACGACGGCGGACTGGAGCTTGCGCCGTCCGTCACCGTCGGCGGGGACGCCATTGATCCGGCGTCGCTGGGGCTGATCGGGCGCCCGGCACACGGGCTGTTCTTCACCGGCGGCGCAGCGGAGGTACTCCCCGGGGTGCCCGAGCCCCAGAACCTCATCACCCTGGCACCCCTTGCCGGTGGCGAATCGCAGGAGTTGCTGGACTTCGTATCCGAGGCCACCCGGCTGCAGATCCCGGCTCAGGACGAGGAACGCTTCCTCACGGCGTTCTACCCGAAGCTGCGGCAGAGTGCGCGGCTGACAGCGAAGGACGAGTCGGTGGAGCTGCCCGTGCTCGCGGTCCCCACCTTGTCCCTGCTGGCCAACTACGGCGCGGACCACCGGGTACGGCTGCACTGGGAATGGCACTACACGGCCGGGAAACTCGTCACGGCGCAGCCGCTCTGGCGACACCCGGACGACCACGGCTACCGGGACGACGCCACCGAAGCCCGCATCCTGGAAAGCCTCGGCCGGCCGTGGGACGTGGTTGCTCCGCTTGGCGAGTCCTCCAGCGGCGGCTGGGGTGCGCCGCGCCTGGCCGCGGCCGTGGAACTGGATGGCCTGGACACCTTGGCCTTCACCGAAGAGGTGCTCCCCCGGCTGCGCGAGCTGCCCGACGTCGTGGTGGATACCAGCGGCGAGATCGCCGACTACCGCGAGGCCTCCGAGGCGCCCGTGGTGTCCATCTCCACCAAGGCCACGGACAGCCGCGACTGGTTCGACTTGGGCATCGTCATCACCCTCGAGGGCGAGCCGGTGTCCTTCGCCGCCGTGTTCTCCGCCCTGGCCGCCGGGCAAAGCCGCATGCTGCTGCCCAGCGGCGCCTACTTCTCCCTGGACCTGCCCGAGCTGCACCAGCTGCGCGCCCTGATCGACGAAGCCCGCGCCCTGCAGGAACACCCGCACAAGGACGGCACCCTCCAGATCAGCCGCTTCCAGGCGGGGCTGTGGGACGAGTTCGCGCAGTTGGGGATCGTGGATGAGCAGGCGGCCGCGTGGCGCGAGTCCGTGGGCGGACTGCTCGACGACGGTGTGACCGGACTGCCGCTGCCGGCCAGCCTTGACGCTGAGCTGCGTCCGTACCAGTTGGAGGGCTTCAACTGGCTGAGCTTCCTGTACAAGCACAGCCTGGGCGGCGTGCTCGCGGACGACATGGGCCTGGGCAAGACGGTGCAGGCGATCGCGCTGATCTGTGCCGCCAAGGAGAGTGCCGCCAAGGAGAGTGCCGGGTCGGCCGGCACCGCCCCCTTCCTCGTCGTCGCCCCCACTTCGGTGGTGGGCAACTGGGCCGCGGAGGCACAGCGTTTCGCCCCCGGGCTGAGCGTGCGGACCATCACTGAAACCTTCGCGAAAAGCGGGGCGGCGCCGTCGGACGCGATGGCGGGGGCCGACGTCGTCATCACCTCCTATGCGCTGTTCCGGATCGACCAGGAGGCGTACGCCTCCCGCGAGTGGGCCGGGCTGATGCTGGACGAGGCGCAGTTCGTGAAGAACCACCAGTCCAAGGCTTACCAGTGCGCGCGGAAGTTGCCGGCGGCGTTCAAGCTGGCCATCACGGGTACGCCGCTGGAGAACAACCTCATGGAGTTCTGGGCGCTGACCTCGATCGTGGCACCGGGGCTCTTCTCCTCACCCAAGCGCTTCGCGGAGAACTACCAGAAGCCGGTGGAGAAGAACGGCGACTCGGCGCAGCTGGACAAGCTCCGCCGCCGGGTCCGCCCGCTCATGATGCGCCGCACCAAGGAACAGGTCATCAAGGACCTGCCGCCGAAGCAGGAACAGGTCCTTGAGGTGGTGCTCAACCCCCGGCACCACAAGGTGTACCAGACCCACCTGCAGCGGGAACGGCAGAAGATCCTGGGCCTGATCGACGACGTCAACAAGAACCGCTTCACCATCTTCCAGTCGCTCACCCTGCTGCGGCAGCTGAGCCTGGACGTTTCGCTGGTTGACGAGTCCCTGTCCGCCGTACGTTCCTCCAAGTTGGACGTGCTGTTCGAGCAGCTTGAGGACATCATCGCCGAAGGACACCGGGCCCTCATCTTCAGCCAGTTCACCGGCTTCCTGGGCAAGGTCCGCGAACGGCTCGATGCCGAGGACGTGGAGTACTGCTATCTGGACGGCAGCACCCGCAACCGGGCCGACGTCGTGAGCGAGTTCAAGAACGGCACCGCACCGGTGTTCCTGATTTCCCTGAAGGCCGGCGGCTTCGGACTGAACCTCACCGAGGCGGACTACGTGTTCCTGCTGGACCCGTGGTGGAACCCGGCGTCCGAGGCACAGGCCGTGGACCGCACGCACCGGATCGGCCAGAAGCGGAACGTCATGGTGTACCGCCTCGTGGCCAAGGACACCATCGAAGAAAAGGTCATGGCGCTGAAGGCGAAGAAGTCGCAGCTGTTCGCCGACGTGATGGAAGGCGACGCCCTGGCCGGCGGCTCGCTCTCGGCCGAGGACCTGGCGGGGTTGTTCAGCGAGTAGCTGTTTGGGAGCAGGACGCAGAGGGCGCCCATCATCAGGATGATGGGCGCCCTCCGACATTCCGCCGACCGTCAGACCAGCACTTCGCCGTCCCGGGCGACGACGCGGCCTCCGGAGACCACGAGGCGCCGCTGCGGGCAGCGCACGAGCACGTCCGGCACGTTCTCGGCGTCGAGGAGGACAATGTCGGCGCGCGCACCGGCGACGATGTCGTGCTGCTCCCGTCCGACAAACGGTGCCCCGTGCTTCGTCGCGTACTCGACCGCGGTGGTGAGCTTGTCGTCGTGGCGGAACCCGTGCAGGCGCGCGAAGGCGAATGCCACGCGCAGCAGGTCCCCGTCTCCGAACGGCGACCACAGGTCGCGGATGCCGTCAGTGCCAAGGCCCAGCGGAACGCCACGCTCCCGCATCCGCTGCCAGGGCAGCGGCGCGGTGCCGCTCATCGCGACGGTAGTCCACGAGATGCCCGCCTCGGCGAGGCCCTCGATGATCTCCTCCTGCACACCCTGCTGCAGCGTGCCCATGGCGAAACCGTGCGAGATGTTCACCCTGCCCTGCAGGCCGGCGTCGATGGTGCGGCGGATCACCTGGCGGTACTCGTACGCGCCGAGCGAGCCGAAGTCGTGCAGGTGCAGGTCGAGTCCGACGCCCCGCTCGACGGCGATCTGGAACAGGCCGTCGAGCTGGCCCTCGACGTCGCCGTCGATCGTGCCCGGGTCGAGCCCTCCGATGCTGTCGGCCCCGGCCTGGGCGGCCTCGTCGAGCAGCCTCATCACGCCCGGCCGGCGCAGCACGCCGTCCTGCGGGAACGCCACCGTCTCGACCTGGATCGCACCGTCGAGCTCGGCGACGGCGGCCTGCACCGTCTCGAGGCCCTTCAGCCCGATGCCGAGGTCGACGTCGATGTGCGTGCGGGTCGCGGTGGTGCCGTGGCGGAGGAACTCGCGCAGCACTGCGGCGGCCGAGTTCGCGTTCGGGATGTCATAGTTCCCGCGCTGGGCGCGCTCGTTCGCGATCCAGCCCTCGACGGTCGGCTGGTCGGAGTAGGTGTACGACACCCACGGCTTGCCCCACCAGCTCTTGTCGACGTGGGCGTGTGTGTTGATGAACCCGGGAACGGCCAGCAGGCCGCCGCCGTCGATGTCTCCGGGTTCGAACACACCCGAGGCGGGTGCCACCTGCGTGATGACGCCACCGCTGATAGTGACATCCGCGGCCTCGGCGCCCCACGGGCGCACGTTCCTTACGGTGAGCTTGTCAGTCATTCTGTTCCTTCTTTCTTGGACTCAATGCGCTGGGACTCAATACACGCGGGACTCAGTGCACGCGGCGGAGGAAGGAGGCTGTGCGCTCGTGCCGCGGGTTGTCGAGCACCTCCCGCGCCGGGCCATCCTCGAGCACACGGCCCTGGTCCATGAAGACCACCCGGTCAGCGACCTCGCGGGCGAAGCCGATCTCGTGCGTGACGACGATCATCGTCATGCCCTCCTCGGCCACCTGACGCATGGTCTGCAGCACCTCGCCGACCAGCTCGGGGTCGAGCGCACTCGTCGGCTCGTCGAACATCATGAGCCGCGGTTCCATGGCGAGCGCCCTGGCGATCGCCACGCGCTGCTGCTGGCCGCCCGATAGCTGGCTCGGGTATGAGGCGTCCTTGTCGGCCAGGCCGACCTTGGCCAGCAGCTGCCGCGCATGCGCCACGGCCTCCTTGCGCGGGCGGCCCAGGACCCTAGTGGGTCCGTAGGTGACATTGTCGAGGGCCGTGATGTGGCCGAACAGGTTGAAGTGCTGGAACACCATGCCGATGTGCTGGCGGGCCTTGGCCACGCGGCGTTCGCTCTGCTCGAAGAGCTGGCCGCCGTGCAGCTCGTAGCCGACGCGCTCGCCGTTCACCTCGATGATGCCGCCGTCGACGGGGTCGAGGTGGTTGATGCATCGCAGCAGCGTGCTCTTGCCCGAGCCCGACGGCCCGAGGATGCAGACGATCTCGCCCGTCCGCACCTCGATGTCGACGCCCCGAAGCACATGGTTGTTCCCGAGCCACTTGTGTACGCCGTCGATGCGCAGCATCGTGTCGCTCGCGGGCCTCGCAGGGAGTACTTGCGTCACAGCGCACCTCCGGTAGTGGTCCGAATGGTCGTGGTCTTTGTCGCCGGGTCGCCCGGTGTGCGCCTGCGGGGCTTGCGTGACCCGGGCTGCGAGGCGTTGAAGCGACGTTCGAGGAAGTGCTGGCCGATACCGGCGATGGTCACCAGGATCAGGTACCAGAGCACCGCCACGATGAGCAGGGGCAGGATCTTGAAGTTCTGCCCGTAGATGAGCTGCACCCGTGTCAGCAGGTCGCTGCCGCCGATGACCGAGACGAGCGAGGTCGCCTTGAGCATGCCTATGAACTGGTTGCCGGTCGGCGGGATGATCACCCGGATCGATTGCGGCAGCACGATGCGTGCCAGCGCCTGGTTGCGGGTGAGGCCGATGCTCACGCCCGCGTCGGTCTGGCCCGCGGGCACCGAGATGATGCCGCCGCGGATGATCTCGGCCATGTAGCCCGACTCGGCGAGCGAGAGGGCGATGAGGCCGGCGGTGAAGCCCGAGATAAGGGTGTTCGTGTCCTGCCCGAGGATCCTGGGGAAGAGCACCGCGAGGTTGAACCAGAGCAGCACCTGCACGAGCATCGGCACGCCGCGGAAGAACCAGACATAGGCGCGGCCGATGACGCTCGCCACCTTGTTGTTGCTCTGGATCATCAGGGCGATGACGAAGGCGAGCACAATCGAGATCAGCATGGCGAAGATCGCCAGCTGGATCGTGACGCCGACGCCCTGCAGGACCACCTGGTTGAACATGTACTCCCAGGTGACGCCCCACTCCATGTTGGGGTTCTGCGCCTGGGACTGGATGGCGAGCGCGAGCAAGGCTATCGCGACGAAGCCGGTGACGATCTGACCGTACTTGGGGCGCCGTTTCGCGCGTACCGGCGCCTCCTGCACAGGCGGCTCGTCGCCGGGGAGGCGCACGTAATGCGCCGGCCCGGTCAAAGCCGGGGAGGACGAGGGGTTCAGCTCCGACATGATCACTTCTGCGCCAGGTTGATGCCGGGGGTCTTGAGGTCGATGACCTCAACATGCCACTTTTTCAGGACCTCGTCGTAGCTGCCGTCCTTCTGGATCTCCTTGAGGGCGGTGAGGAAGGCGTCGCGGAGCTTGGTCTGCGCCTTGTTGAAGGTCATGCCGAGGTAGACCTTCTCCTCGAAGTCGACGGGGAGCGACTCGAGCTTGTCGCCGGTCTCGCGCTGGATGACCGAGACCGCCATGTCAGGCCAGAAAATGGCGTCGATACGGCCCGAGGTGAGCGCGAGGTTCTTGTCGCTCGAGTTCGGGAAGGAGATGAGCTCGGTGGCGGGCTTGCCCTGGGCGACGCACGCCTTGGCCATCTGGTCGACGAGGCGGTTGGCGTCGGAGCCCTTCACGTCGCCGATCTTGGCGCCGCAGCCGCCGTCGACGGCGCTCGTGATGCCCTTGGGGTTGCCCTTCTGCACCATGAAGACGGTGCCGGCCCACTGGTAGTCGATGAAGTCGACCTGCTCCTGCCGCTTCTTGCGGTCGGTCATGCCGGCGATCGCCGCGTCGAACTTGCCGCTCTGCATGCCGATCAGGATCTGGTCGAAGGGCACCTTCTCCCACTTGACCGGGATGCCGAGCTTCTTGGCCATCGCCTCCATGAGGTCGACGTTGTAGCCTTGGATGCCGGTCGAGCCGGCGGGGGTGAAGTTGGCCGGCTCGAAGTCGGGCTGGGTGGCGACGGTCAGCACCCCCTTGTCTTTGACCTCCTGCGGCAGGAGGTCAAAGAGGGGCGCCTTCCCGTCGACTGCGGCGGGTTTAGCCGATCCCCCGGCGGCCGTGGCCGAGGAATCGGAGACGCCGCAGCCGGTGAAGGCGAGCACAGCGAGTCCGCCGGCCGCGAGGGTGGCCGCAGCGCGGCGTGCGAAGGTGATGCGGGAGAACGACATTGTTCTTGCCTTTCGGGGCGAGGTTCCGCGGGATGCGGAACGGGTTGGGGAGAAGGCGAGCGGGGTCCCGCTCGCCGAGGCCAGGGTCAACGCGCATGCACCGGATTCCCGAGGCGCGCGACGACCTTGCCGCGTTTCAGCACGAGCCGCCGCGGCGGCCGGGAGGCGACCGCCTCGCCGATGCTCGCGGCGTCGATGAGGAAAAGATCCGCGGGTGCACCGGGTTCGATCCGGGCGGGTTCCCGCCCGAGGGCGATCGCCCCGCCACTGACGGCCACGTCGAAAGCCGCGGCGATCTGCTCGTCAGTCCTGAAGCCGTTGCGGTATGCGAGGTGGAAGGTGCGGTCGAGCATGTCGCCGTTTCCGTACGGGCCCCAGAGGTCCCGCACGCCGTCGTTGCCTGCGCCGATGTTGACCCCGCGCCCTCGCATCTCGGCGACCGGCAGCACAGGAGTGTTGTAGACCGTCGCCGTCAGCAGGGAGATCCGCGCCTCGGCGAAGCCCTGCAAGATCCGTTCGGACTGGGCGCCGTCGACCTCGACGATGGCCACGCCGTGCGAGATCGCCACCCGGCCCTCGAGCCCGTGCCGCAGCACCCGCTCGATGATGAGCTCCATCGTGTGCGCACCGAGGGTGCCGCGCTCGTGCAGGTGGATGTCGAGCTTGGCGCCGTAAGTCTCGGCGAGCCCGAAGATCAGATCGAGGTGACGCACCGAGTCGCGCTCAAGCGCGGCGGGGTCGATGCCGCCGAGGCATCCGACCAGCCCCTGTTGAAGGGCCGACTCGAGCAGCTCGGCCGTGCCGGGGCGCGTCAGCAGCCCGCCTTGCGGGAAGGCGACCTGTTCGACGTCGATCATGTCTGCCAGCTCTTCGGCGACGCTCGCGACGAGCTCGAGACCGCGCAGCCCGATTTCGGGATCGACGTCGGTGTGCGTGCGGGCGAGGGTCGTCCCGGTGGCGGCCATCTGCCCAAGCAGCGCGTGCACGCCGTCGCGGCTCGGCAGGCCGAGCTCCGCGCGGCCCCGCTCGCCGTTCGCGATGCGGTCCTCGAGCACGGGCCCCGCGGAATGCGGTACCCAGCTGCGGTTCCAGAGCGTCTTGTCGACGTGGCAATGGGCGTCGACCATTCCCGGCAGCGCGAGCGCGCCAGCGCCGTCCTCGCGTACTGCCCCGCCGGCATCTATGACGCCGGCCGGCTGGATCTGCCCGATGCGGCCGCCCTGGATGAGCAGGTCGACAGGCGGCCCTTCATGTGCCAGCCGCACGCATTCAATGAGCGTGTCCCGCATCCCACCTCCCGTTCTTGTGACGATCGTCACCTTGTCTCGATACACACACAGTAATTGACTTTGGTATTCCAAGGCAATACCCCCGTGGCCAAATGCCGATAATTTCCACAGACTACGCGCGGGTTTACCGCCCGGGAGCTCAGGGGGCATGCCGATTGGCATACCAAAGATGGGTTTTGGATCGCGAGAGGATTCGTTTGTCTACGCGAAACTCAGGGCCGGGCCCCGGCTGTGGCGCACATCGGGCACAGCAAGGAGCCAGCCATTTCACAGCTGGAGGGAAGCTACCGGCCCGCCGGCTCACTCCGGACGCACGAAAGCTGACCCAGGCCCGCTACATCCGGGCAGCAGTCACCTGCGCAGGCTTTCAGAGGGCAGTTCGCCGAATGTTTCCAGGTACATGGCCGAGAAGCGTCCTTGGTGCGAGAAGCCGCAGCGCTCCGCGATCGAAACGATGCTCTCCTGGCCAGGCTCCGCTTCAAGAAGCATTGCACGGGCGCGATCCAGCCGGACCCGCCGAAGCAGTTCCGAAGGGGTTGCCCCGACTTCGGCGCGCAGTGCCATCTGGAGGGTACGGACGGAGACACCAAGGTTTTCCGCCATGTCCGGCACCGCGAGTTCCTCTGATGCGTGCCGATCCAGAAGCTCGCGGAACCGCCGGATCAATTTGCTTTCAGCATTCGGATTCCGGACTTCGCCTTCGGCAGGCTTGTTCTCCATGGCCATCAGCAGCCGCGACAGCATGGTGTCCACGAGAAGGTTTTGGACAAAGACGGGAGCCGCACCTGCCGGCTCGCTGATCATGTCGTCGTGGAGTTCGACGACGGACCTCATGAACGCGCGACCCAGGGGGCCATTAAGGTCCATCGCGTAGCCCAGGTTGACGCCATCCTTCGGGCTTTCCCCATAGAGCTGCCCTGCCACTGAGGCGAGTGCCAGGCGCCGCACATAAACAATCAAATGCGGTGTTCCGGCATCCCAAGTCATCGAGAACGGGCGGTCGAGCGGTGGAACCGTGGCAAGCTTTGGGCTCGATTCAACGACGTCTTTGCCCACTTGCATGAGGGCGTGGCCGGACAGCGGAATCTGGACCAGGTGGAAGTCCTCCAGACCCTCCGGATTGATGCGCACCTCGGCACCGTAGTCGAGGTACTCAATCCCGACGTCCCCACGATGAAGTGACCGCAGTTTCATGTCCACGGATGCGCCCCGCGCTTGCGGCACGAGGTCATGCCTGCAGAACAGCTCAGCAATCTTCTGATGTGCGTCGTCGACATCCGAGGTGGTCACCGTTGGGCGTCCCCTGAGGACGTCACGAGGAAGGATCCTCACCATCGCGCACCTGACTTCCAGGGGTTTCGCTTTTCGGATGAGCCCTGCGCCATGTGGATATACCGGCTTTCAGGGTGTGAATAGAGTCACTTTTAGAACAAGTATGACGCAGGTCATAGAAGTGCAACAACGAAGTCAGAGGGAGGTGGGCAGCGATGAAGAACATCAGGCTGGTACACGAGCGCCGGCTGGAATGGGAACGGACCCATCCGAAGCCCGCACCGAGGCCCGCGGACAAGTAGCACCTCCCGCACGACAGAAGTCATGCACAAACAAGCGTTGATCATTCACCACGAAAGGTTTGGCCATGTCAGCACTCTCAGGCAGGACAGCGATCGTCACAGGCGGAGTAACCAAGATCGGCCGGGGCGTTGTCACAGCGCTCAGCGAGGCAGGCGCCACGGTTGTTGTAGCGGATATTGATGCCAATGGAGGCGCACAAATCGACGCCCTGGGCAAGGGCATCAGCTTTTCGCACACTGACATCACAGACGACGCGGCAGTGTCCCGGCTGGTTGGCGACACCGCAGCGTTGCACGGCGGAATCGATATCGTCGTCAATCTTGCCTGCACCTACAAAGACGAAGGCGCAGGATCCAACCGTAGCGACTGGCTTGAAGCCTTGAACGTCAACCTGGTCAGCGCAGTCATGGTGAGCGCGGCCGCACGCCCCTATTTGAAGGCCTCCCGGCATGGCGCCATCATCAACTTCACCTCGATCTCCAGTTCTGTTGCCCAGACCGGACGCTGGCTGTACCCGGCCAGCAAGGCGGCGCTCGTGCAGCTGACCCGAAGCATGGCCGTGGACTTCGCCGAAGACGGCATTCGAGTCAACTCAGTAAGTCCGGGTTGGGTTTGGAGCAACATCATGGACTCCCTCACGAACGGAAACATCGAGAAAACGGATGCGGTGGCAGCCCCCTTCCACGTTCTGAAGAGGGTCGGCCGGCCCGAAGAGATCGGGGATGTCGTGGCATTCCTCGCCAGCGACCGGGCAAGCTTCGTTACAGGTGCCGATTGGGCCGTCGACGGAGGCTATTCCGCCTTGGGTCCCGAGCGCGCCGAAGAAACCATCCCATTGCTCGCTGCCGAACCGAGGTGAGGACAGGTGAACGACGTCAGGGTCGTACGCATGACCCTCGTACACATGGGCCTCCTTGGGTGCGAGCGAATCCACCCCAAACCAAACCCCAGGCCAAGCCAAATAAGCGCCGCCCAACCCGTCCACGGATGCCGGGACAGTAACAAGACAAGGACAACAACATGACACAGCGCCACATCACCATAGTCGGAGCCGGCCAGTCAGGTCTGCAGCTGGGAATCGGACTGCTGGACGCGGGATACCACGTGACCACGGTCTCCAACCGCACCGGCGAGGAAATCTACGAAGGCAAAGTCTCGTCCAGCCAGTGCATCTTTCATGACGCATTGGAAAACGAAAGGGAACTCGGGCTCGATTTCTGGCCGGAAGCACCGACCGTCGACGGGATCTCTTTCACCATCCCGCATCCCGAAGTCCCCGGGCAGAAGGCCATCAACTGGGCATCCGGCCTGGAAAACCCGGCGAAGTCCATCGACCAGCGGGTCAAATTTCCCAGGTTCATGGAGGAGTTTGTGGCTCGTGGGGGCGAGCTCATTTTCGAAGACGCCGGCGTGGAGGACCTCGAAAGGTACACCCTGAACTCCGACCTGGTAATCGTAGCCGCGGGAAAGGGCGAAATTGCCCAGCTTTTCACCCGCGACGCGGCTCGCAGCTTCTACGATGCTCCGCAGCGCGCCCTGGCCCTGACCTACGTCAACGGGCTGGAACCCAGGCCCGAGTTCTCAGCCGTCTCCTTCAACCTCATCCCGGGGGTCGGCGAGTACTTCGCTTTCCCCGCGCTGACCAAGACGGGTCCCTGCGAAATCATGGTTTTTGAAGGGATCCCCGGGGGGCCCATGGACTGCTGGAAGGGCCTGTCCGCCGAGAAACACCTGGAGACATCCAAGGACATCCTGAAGACGTTCCTGCCTTGGGAAGCTGCGCGTGCCGTGGACGTCGAATTGACCGACCCCAATGGTTTCCTGCAGGGCCGGTTCGCTCCCACGGTCCGCCACCCCATTGCGACGCTGCCCAGCGGCAGGCAGGTTCTTGGCCTGGCAGACGTCGTCGTCCTGAACGATCCCATCACGGGGCAGGGTTCCAACAACGCCAGCAAGTGTGCAGCCTCGTACCTGCAGAGCATCAAGGAGCACGAGGAAGGAGACTTTGACGCGGAATTCATGCAGGCAACCTTTGAAAAGTACTGGAACTACGCCCAGCATGTTGCGCAGTGGACGAACGCCCTCCTTGCTCCCCCGCCGCCGCATGTTCTCCAGCTCCTTGGTGCTGCCGGGCAGTCCCCCGAAATCGCCAGCCGCTTCGCCAACGGCTTCAACAACCCGCCGGACTTCCAGGAATGGTTCATGTACCCGGACAAGGCTGCGGCGTACCTGGAAAGCGTGAACTCCGTCGCGACGCGCTGACGCCCCATCCCCATCGTTCCCATCCCGCCACAAAGGAATCCCAAGATGCGAAAGATCGCAATAATCGGAGCCGGTGAATCCGGTGCACAGCTGGCCTTGGGCCTGCAGCGTGAGGGCTACGCGATCACCCTGCTCTCCGACCGCTCGGCAGCCCAAATCCGCACGGGCAAGGTCATGTCCAGCCAATGTATGTTTTCGACCGCCCTCGCTGCGGAAGCGCAGCTGAGCCCGGCGCTGACGGGCCTTTACGAGGATGGGACCGTCCCCGGGATCAATGCATTGACGTTGCATGTTGCCGGGGGTCCAAGCGACGATCCGATCGAATGGGAAGCTCCCCTTCAGGGTACGGCCCGCTCAATCGACCAGCGGATCAAGAGTGCTGCCTGGATCGAGGCTTTCGTGGCCGCCGGCGGTGACTTCCGGATAGAGAAGGTCACCCCGCGGATGCTCGAGGAGCTCACACGCGACTATGAGCTCGTTATCGTCAGCACCGGCAAGGGGGAAATCGGCCAGATTTTCCCCAAGGACAAGTCGAAGTCTCCCTTCGACCGGCCACAAAGGGTCCTCGCGCTCAACTACGTCACGATCGGTTCGGCCACTGCCGGGCAGCCCGAGCAGCGCGGTGACAGTATCCGCATGTCGGTGGTGCCCGGCGTCGGCGAGTTCTTTACCTTTCCTGGGCTGTCGGTGTCCGGACCTTGCCAGATGATGGTCTTCGAAGGTGTTGTTGGCGGCCCGATGGACCGGTGGGCAGACGTGGGCACGCCCGAGGAACAGCTAAGGCGCTCACTGGAGATCCTGGACGAGTTCTTCCCCCACGAGTCGAAAAACTTTTCAGAAGCACGGCTCACGGATGACGGCGCAACCCTCCTGGGCCGGATCACTCCAACGGTTCGCTCCGCGGTTGGCGAACTCGGGAACGGAAAGCCGGTGTTCGGGCTGGGAGACGCCGTCCTCCTCAACGACCCACTCACCGGCCAGGGATCAAACAATGCCACCCTGGCTGCCCGGTATTACCTCGACTCCATCGTTCGCAGGGGCCAGCAGCCGTTTGACAGGGACTGGATGGAACGGACCTTCGACGAGTTCTGGCGCGGGTGGGGGCAGTGGGCCGTGGCCTGGACCAACGACATGCTCAAGCAGCGGAGGGACCACCAGCGACTGGTGCTGGCCGAGGCTGCGGCCCATCCCGCACTCGCCTGCAGCATCGCCGAGGGCTTCGATGATCCCCGTACCTTCTACCCCTGGTGGTTCGATTCCGCCGCAGCTGCCGAGTTTGTACAGGCCCAGAAGGAAGAGGATTCGGCGGTCTTCGACCTGAGGGACTTCAGGAGTGCACTGGGACAATTCGCCACCGGCGTTACCGTGGTTACCACCCTCGGCGCTGACGGCCGGAAGGTCGGCATGACGGCCAACTCCTTCACCTCCGTTTCGATGGAACCTCCCCTGGTCCTCTGGTGCCCCAGCAAGAAGACGCCCAGCCTTGTGGACTTCGAGGAATCCACCCATTTCGCCATCAACATCCTCGCCAGCGACCAACACGTGTTGTCACGGCAATTCGCCACACCATCAATCGACAAGTTCGCCGGAGCGGAAACTTCGGAGGGCATTGCCGGAATTCCGCTGCTGGAGGGTGCGGTGGCCACGTTCCAGTGCAGGACCGTGTCCCGCCATGACGCCGGCGACCACGTCATTTACGTCGGCGAGGTGGAGAAGTACGACAACCCTGGGGGCGCGCCCCTGGTGTTCCACAGTGGCAAGTACCACGCAACCGCCAGCCACCCGGACTTCTGACGGAGAGGAGCACCCCGATGAACGCTTCCACTGAGATTGCGATTATTGGTTCAGGGATCAACTCCTTGGTGGCTGCCGCGGAGTTGGCTCTCGCAGGAAAGAGCGTCTGCCTCATCGAACGCACGGACAGGCTCGGCGGCTTCATCGACTCTGCGGAACGGACCCTCCCCGGGTTTGTCCACGACACCTTTTCCTCGTGGCACCCCCTGTTCGTTTCGGGAGGGGCCTACGAAGTATTGGGGCGGGAACTTCATGACCGTGGCCTGGAGTACTGCAATACCGAGGGTGCCGTGACAGCCAGCGTGGCTGCCGACCCACTGACCGGAACGCCGCGGGTCGCCATTGCCCATCGCGATCCCGCGCTCACGGCCTCCGCGCTGCAGACCCCGGGCGATGAGGCCGCGTATCTGGCAATGCTGGACGATCTCGGCACGAACGCCGGCACTATCTTCGGAGCCTTCGGGGCCGAGCTGCGGTCCTTGAAGGAGGTCCTGCGCATCGCCTTCGGCGCCATCAGGCGCGGAACATTCAAGGGCCTCGAGGCCTTCGCGCGTGACGCCGTCATGAGCGGCCGCAACTACCTCCGGAGCCGCTTCGACGGCTGGGAGACCGACCAACTCTGGTCGCCGTGGCTGCTTCATGCAGGTCTTGGCCCCGACCAGTCAACGGGAGGTGTCATGCTGCCGGTCATGGCCTTGAGCATGCATACTCACGGGCTTCCTGTGGTGAAGGGCGGCGCGTCCAACTTCGTACGGGCATTTGAATCCCTTTTGCGGGACAAAGGTGTTCGGATTCTGTTGGACACCGAGGCCCAGGAGATACTCGTGGACGCCAAGGGGGTGTCGGGCGTGCAGACTTCCCGCGGCGTTGTGCGGGCACGGACTGTTCTGGCCAATGTATCTCCACAGGCCCTCTATTCGAGGTTGCTGCGAGAGCCGCCGGCCGGATCGGCCGAAGCAGCGGCGCGCTACCAGAATGGTCGGGGTGCGATGCAGATCCACCTTGCGCTGGACAAGCCCGTTGCATGGCTGGATCCGCGCTTGGATGCGGTTCCCCTGGTGCACCTGAGCAACGGCTCGAACAGTACCGGCATCGCGTGCGCCCAGGCCGAGGCCGGGCTGCTGCCCGCGGAGCCCACCGTCGTCGTCGGTCAGCAGTGCGTCCTCGATCCCTCACGGGCGCCTGCCGGGCAGGCGACCCTCTGGCTGCAGTTGCAGGAAGTACCCTTTGATCCGCTGGGGGATGCCGCCGGCCAGTTCTATGTTGACGGCGGCTGGACCCAGGAGCTCAAGGAACAGTTCATGGAACGTGTACTGGCCCGGATTGACCAGTTCGCCCCCGGCATGCGGGGCTCGGTTCTGGCCTGGGACATCCTCGCACCGACCGACCTCGCGGCCGAGAACCCTAATGCCGTCAGGGGCGATCCCTACGGCGGGTCCGCGGAACTCTTCCAGAACCTCCTTTGGCGCCCGTTCCCCGAGGCCGCCAACCACAGAACCCCGGTCAAGGGGCTGTGGCACATTGGGGCGTCAACCCACCCCGGACCCGGCCTGTCCGGCGGATCTGGCCATCTGGTGGCCCAAAAGCTGAACTGAACCCACATCAAACCCGACAGGAGAACTATGTCTGTTCTACAAGGGCTGGTTGCAGCCCTATCAGATGGCTCCGTGCAGGTCATCGACCTCACCACGCCCCTCAGCGGTGATACGCCGATCCTGAACCTGCCCCAACCCCTCGCCAACACCGTTGGCCTCTCACTGACACCAGTGAGCAATTTCGACGACGCCGGACCTGCTTGGGCCTGGAACGACGTCACCGTGGGTGAACACGCCGGCACGCATCTTGATGCTCCCGTTCATTGGATTACAGGGCGGGACGGAAAGTCCGTGGACGAGATCGAGCCCTGGCGCCTGGTTGGCCCGATTGTCGTCCTCGACAAGAGTGCCGAGGCCGCCCAGGACCCCGACTTCCTGCTGGAGCCTGAACACTTCGAAGAGTGGCAAAGGGATCACGGGCAACTGCCCGAGAACTGCTGGGTGATCTTCAGAACCGGATGGTCCGCCCGGGGCGGCAACGCTTCCGAATTCGTCAATGCTGACGAGAACGGACCGCACACCCCTGGGGTCTCGGTTGCTGGCGCGAAGTGGATTGCTGACAACGACAGGATCAGCGGGTTCGGGGTCGAAACCGTAGGAATCGACGCCGGTCAGGCCGCCACCATGGACCCGATGTTTCCGGTGCACTCGTTTCTTCTCGGTGCGGACAAGTACGGGCTCACCTCGCTCCGCAACATTGAGCGGCTTCCCGCCACGGGAGCGACAATCCTGGTCGCGCCCTTGCCGATTGTTGGTGGCACCGGTAGCCCCGCCCGCGTCTTCGCCTTTGTGGAGGGGGCATGAGCAAGGAAGTACAAGTAGCTGACATCGTCGGCAGGACGCTGGCCAGGCTTGGAGTCGGCCACGTCTTCGGAGTTGTTGGCAGTGGAAACTTCGACGTCACCAACGCCCTCATCAAGGAAGGCATTCCCTACACCGCCGCCCGGCACGAAGGCGGCGCGGCGACCATGGCGGATGCCTATTCAAGGATGTCGGGCAGGGTTGGTGTGGCGACTACGCATCAGGGCTGCGGACTGAGCAATGCCATCACAGGAATCGGCGAAGCGGCCAAGAGCCGTACCCCGCTCATCGTCCTGACCGCCGACACGCAGGGCGCAGCCGTCCGCTCCAACTTCAAAATCGACCAGGATGCCCTCGTCCGAAGCGTTGGAGCGGTTCCCGAACGGATCCACTCAGCGGAAACTGCGATCGCCGATACCGTCAGGGCATTCCGTACTGCGGTCAACGAGCGCCGGACCGTGGTCCTCAGCCTGCCCTTGGACGTGCAGGGCGCAACAGCTCAGGACCTGGTCCACACTGTCGAGGTGCAGGAACCTGCTCGGATCCGCCCTGATTCAGTATCCGTGGAGACGCTTGCTGCCCTCATTTCCAAGGCCCAGCGCCCGGTGTTCGTCGCAGGACGAGGAGGAAGGGGCGCCCGCGAAAGCATCCTGGCCCTGGCCCGGCATGCCGGAGCGCTCGTTGCAACCTCGGCGGTGGCCAACGGACTGTTTAACGGCGACTCGCACAATCTCGGAATATCGGGAGGGTTTTCCTCGCCGCTGACCGCGGAACTCATCACGGATGCCGATCTCATTGTCGGCTGGGGATGCACGCTGAACATGTGGACCATGCGCCACGGCAGGCTGATTTCTCCCGGCACAACCGTGGTCCAGGTCGACGTCGAGGACGCCTCGTTGGGTGCCAACAGGCCAATCTCCCTCGGCGTGCTGGGCGACTCCGCCCTCACCGCTGACGATGCCTTGGAGGCCTTGCGCACAGTCCAGCCGGCCCCGGCGGCAAAGTACCGCACGGAGCAGATCGCCCTCGACATCAAGCAGGGCGCACGGTGGCGGGACGTGGAAACGCCGGACCTGTCCACTGCGACATCGATCGACCCGCGCGTGCTCAGCCGGGAACTCGATTCAATCCTCCCCGCCAACAGAATCGTCGCTGTCGATTCCGGAAACTTCATGGGCTACCCCAGCCAATACCTGGCGGTCCCGGATGAGTTCGGATTCTGTTTCACGCAGGCTTTCCAGGCCATTGGCCTGGGACTGTACACCGCAATCGGCGCAGCCATTGCGCAGCCTGGCAGGCTGCCGGTCCTCGGCGCCGGCGACGGCGGGTTCCTCATGGGCATCAGCGAACTGGAGACCGCCGTCCGGCTCAAACTGCCGCTCGTCTGCATCGTTTACAACGACGCCGCATATGGCGCGGAAGTCCACCATTTCGCCGAAAACCACGGCCCGGAGGACCTGGCAAGCGTGTCATTCCCCGAGACTGACTTCGCGGCGATTGCCCGCGGGTACGGTGCTGAGGGGGTTACTGTCCGGACGCTTGAGGACCTGCGGCCGGTAAGGGAATGGGTTTCGGTCCTGCGTGACGGATCCCAAGAGCGGCCCCTGGTAATCGATGCAAAGATCGCTTCCGACGGCGGCGCGTGGTGGCTGGCAGAGGCCTTCCAAGGTCACTGACACGGCCGATTGGGGATACGGAAGGGTCCGGGACCCGCGCAAGCGAGCCCCGGACCCTTCTGCTTCAAGCTTTAGTTTGACCCCACGACGGACATTGCGTAGCGCCGCGCCTTGGGGCCAAGGAGCGCATGCATCCTTGCGAAGAGTTCTTGCGCGGCCAGGCCATGCCAGTTTGCGGGGAGGTATTCCTCGGGAAGGCCGGGATCCATGTAGGGGAGCCTCCGCCATTGGGTAACCATTGGAACGTAGTCCGCGAAGGCCTGCCTCAGGAGGTCAGTGGATTCCGGAGCGTCGGCTTCGAGCTGTTCCCATCGCTGCAAGACGGGTTGGTGCCGTTCCACGAAGTCCCGGTACAACGCCTCCAGCGAAGGCAGATCCCACCATTGGCCGACCTTTTCACGGATGTGGCTTTCAGTGAGGTGGGTTGCCTTGAACAGGTCCACGTAGTCCATGAGTCCGGCGCGTTCAAACTGCTGTTCCACCTCGCGTGCCAGGTTTCCGGGAGCGATCCATAGCCCGGGTGAGACCTGGCCGCAGCCGGCGCGGGTCAGAATCGTGCGCAGTTTGTGCCTGAGGTGCCGTTGGGACTCGGGTACCGAGAAGGACGCCAGGAGCCAGGCATCACCCTTCTTGGCCCGGCGCGGAGCGAAGATCCGTTCGTCACCGGCCGTGAAGATATCCTCGAGGTCCGGCGAGAGCTTATAGGCAGCCAAACCATCGCGTTTCAAACTGACCAGAACGCCACGTTTTTTCAGCCGCGACACCGAGGAACGCACGCCTGCGGATTCAACTCCCAAGTCGCCGAGCAGCTGTATTAGGTCCGAGACGGCAAAGGTGCCGTCCTGGTTGCGGGCGTATAGGCCATAGACAGTGACAATCAGGTGTTGATGGCGGGGCATCGGGGCAACGTCGGGGACGACATCGGCTGTGGCCATTCAGCGCTACCTCAGACTGTGGTTTTTCGGGATTCCATGACAGTCCTAGGCTACATCGCGGACCGCTTGCGGCATCCGCGGCATTGTCCGGGCGGAGCGATCCTCAGACGTAGATCAGGCCTGCCCACGGTACGGCGACAGGTTTGGTACCACCGAACACTGACTTGAATTCTTCCTCGAGCAAGGCGCGCATCGACAGCTCCTGTGTGTCTTCCTTGCTTTCATCCGAGTATGAAGCGGACATCTTTGTCTCCTCGTATCGAGCCCATGGATCGGGTCACGGGATGTGTCCGACATACATGTGGCAGGACTCCAGTATATTGCGCTCTTGTGACGCTCGTAAATAGTACGCAAGAAGGTTTATGATCTTCTTGCCATGAGCGTCACAGGCCCGCCATACCCTGCAGTTCCATCCCAAGACCTGTAGTTCCATCCCAAGAGAGGAGGCCTGCTGTGGTCCGTCTAACTGGAACGCATCCCCAGGCCAGCATCGAGCGCACTGTGGAATGGGTGGACACGGACGCGTCCGGCCACCAGCACAATTCAGCGATAATGCGTTGGGTTGAGGCCGCCGAGGCCGAACTGTTCCTGCGCAGCCTCGGCCTCCACAACTACTTCCCCGTCGTGCCGCGCATCCACCAGGAGATTCATTTCAAGGCCAAGCTCTGGTTTGGGCAGCGGATCACCGCCACCGTTGGCGTTTCCAAGCTGGGCAGGACCTCGATGACATATGCCTTTGAAGTCCAGGGGCATGCCCACGACGGGCAGCCCGGCGGCCTTGCCGCTTACGGGACCGTAACGGTGGTCCATGTGCCGCTGGGGTCAGCAAAAGCCCAGCCTTGGCCTCCCGTGGTCCTGGACGCGGTGAGGCCTTTGCCAGCCACAAAGACCCCGGCCCCCTCCGGAAACGGCAATCCGTCCAGCACAAGCGAATCCTGAGCCCGTAGCGCCCCTGCCCACCGTTCAAGGCGTACAGCTCCCGGGGCGTGCTTCCGGCGTGCAGCGCAGGCGACGGGAGACCCCTGCTCCTCGTGACGCTCAGCGCTCTTGAATAACGGCGATGCCCTGGATCTCGATCATGGCTTCCTTCTGCCACAAGCGGCTGATTCCGATTCCAGCCATTGCGGGATACTCCGAGCCGGCCATTTCACGCCAGATCCGCCCGATCTCCTTGCCGTTCGCCATGTAGTCATCTACGTCCGTCAGGTAGATGGTGACGCTCACCAGGTCTTCCGGCCGGCCTCCTGCTTCCGCCAGGGTGACCAGGACGTTCGAAAAGGCCTGTCGGAATTGATTCACAATGCCACCCGGCACGATCTGCATGTCCGCGTCGAGCGCGGTCTGGCCGCCCAGGTACACCACATTCCCGGCAAGGATGCCGTGTGCGTAACCAGACGGTTTGGGCAGCGAAGAGGGGTTGACGGTCTTCTTGGTCATGATGGTCCTCCTTGAAAGCGGTATCCGATCGCCGTGGAAAAGACTCTTGTTGGGCCGTTTCCACCGTGCTACCTTGAGGATATGTGACGACCGTAAAAAAGTCGACATATCCAAAGTTTGGGAAGGGAATCCCGGCTCGGTTCCTTCGAGCCGGTTCCTGCAAGCCGGACGCAGCAGACGATCCGCGCAATCCCGTCGCTCCGCAACCATCAAGGAGTAATGACCATGACCGACTTGACCGCACCCACCACGTACCGCACGAATGGGGACAACTCGATCTATGCCGGCGCAGACGGCAAGGTCGTCCCTGTTGTTACCCGGGCCGGGCAGGAAGATGCCAACACAGCCCAGTCAGGCGACTGCATCCGAGTGTCCGGCGTGTCCATCCAGCACACTCCCGCCACGAAGATCTGGTTCGGCCAGGTTTCAAATGTTCCCGGCTATCGCTCACTGCCGCACCACCACGGGGAAGCCGAGACCGGCGGCTACGTCCTTCGTGGCCGTGGTCGCATCTACTACGGCGAAAACTACTCCGAGTACAAGGACATGGAAGCCGGAGACTGGGTCTTCGTGCCGCCATTCATGCCCCACGTCGAGGCAAACATGTCCGTCACCGAAGAACTCGTCTGGTTGACCGCCCGCACACCGGAGAACATCGTCGTCAACCTCACTGACGTTCCAGACGGAACCCTCGCAGGCTACCGGCGGGCATAGCTCATGGACGCCCCAACCTTGGCCAGCATGCAATCAGCTGCGGCGATGACTTCACAAGCAAGAACCAAAGAAGGAGGTGCCATGAGCACATCGGCCCATGTAGACACGTTTACGCGGGACCACCTGCCACCGGCCGCGAGCTGGCCGGCCCTCGAGTTCGCCCTCCCCGAACTCCAATATCCCGAACAACTGAACGCAGCTTGCGTGCTGATCGACGACGCGGTGGCCGCCCACGGTGCCGAGCGGCCGGCCCTGCGCACCCCCGACGGCGAGGTCTGGACCTACGGTGAACTGCAACTCCGGTCCAACCAGGCAGCCCAGGTGCTCACCGAGGATTTCGCTGTGGTTCCGGGCAACCGGGTCCTGCTGCGGGGGCCGAACAATCCCTGGCTCGTCGCGGCCTGGCTGGGCGTGCTGAAGGCCGGGGCCGTCGTCGTGACAACCATGCCGATGCTGCGGGCCGCCGAGATCGCCACCCTGATCGGGCTGACGAAACCCGTCCTCGCGGTCTCCGACCACCGCTTCGTGGAGGATCTGACTGCCGCGGCGGGCGACGGCGTCACCGTCCTTTCGTACGGAGGATCCGGCATCGGTGACTTCACCGCCCGCTGCGCCGCCAAGAGCGGTGAGTTCACCGCGGTGGAAACCGCGGCCGACGACGTCGCGCTGCTCGGTCCGACGTCGGGCACCACCGGAGTGCCCAAGGTGACCATGCACTTCCACCGGGACATCCTCGCCATCGCTGACACCTTCGCCCGCCACATCCTGCAGCCCACGGCCGATGACGTCTTCGCCGGCTCCCCGCCACTGGCATTCACCTTCGGGTTGGGCGGGCTGGTCATCTTCCCGCTGCGCTTCGGCGCCTCAGCGCTGCTGACCGAACGCGCCACCCCTGTCGAACTGGCGGAGAACGCCGCCGCTGCCGGTGCCACAATCCTCTTCACGGCTCCCACGGCCTACCGCGCCATCCTCAAGGCGGAGCGCGGCGATCTTCTCAGCCGTTTGAGAATCGCCGTCTCGGCCGGAGAGCACCTGCCGAAGGAAACTTGGCAAGCGGTCTATGACGCGACCGGCGTACGGCTCGTGAACGGAATCGGAGCAACCGAAATGCTCCACGTCTTCATCTCCGCCGTCAGCGAAGACAGCCGGCCGGGCGCAACCGGGAAAGTCGTCCCGGGGTTCCGCGCCACTATTTTGGACGACGCCGGCTCCGAACTGGGTGCCAACCAAGCCGGACGGCTCGCCGTCGTCGGCCCCACCGGCTGCCGTTACATGGATGACGACCGCCAAAGCAAGTACGTCTCCCAAGGGTGGAACATCACCGGCGATACGTTCGTCCGGGACGAGGACGGCTACTTCACCTACCAGTCGCGCTCCGACGACATGATCGTCTCTTCCGGTTACAACATCGGCGCCCCTGAAGTGGAGTCCGCGATCAACCAGCACCCCGACGTCATCGAGAACGCGGTCGTGGGCAGGCCCGATCCCGAGCGTGGCAGCGTGGTCTGCGCTTTCATCGTCCTGCGGGAAGGCGTCGAGGGCGGTGCGGCGAAGCGGAAGGAAATCCAGGACTTCGTCAAACAGACCATTGCCCCGTACAAGTACCCGCGCGAGATCCGCTTCGTCGATGAACTCCCCCGCAACCCCAGCGGCAAGCTGCAGCACTACAAACTGCGGCAAAGCCTCGAAAACACCAACGACCAGCTGGCCCACGCGGCAGCGCCCCAAGCCTAGAAGGGATCCTTACATGAAGATCGCAATTGTCGGAGGCGGCCCGGGCGGCCTGTACTTCGCGGCACTGATGAAGCAGCTCGACCCGTCCCACGAGATCACCCTGTGGGAGCGCAACGCCGCCACCGACACCTTCGGCTTCGGCGTCGTGTTCTCGGATGAAACCCTGGGCGGCATCGGCAACGCCGATCCCGTCGTCGCGGAGTACATGAGCCGCCGCTTCGCGCGCTGGTCCGACATCGACATCCACTTCCGCGGCGAAATGATCACCGTCGGCGGCCAGGGCTTCGCCGCGATGAGCCGCAAGGAACTGCTGGAACTGCTCCAGCGCCGCTGCCTCGAACTGAATGTCGACGTGCGGTTCAGCACCATGGCACCGCCCATCGAGGAACTCGAAGCGGGCTACGACCTCGTCCTCGCCGCGGACGGCGTGAATTCGCAGATCCGCGCCAAGTACGCCGACTCCTTCGGACCGGACCTGGACCCGCGCACCAACAAGTACATGTGGCTGGGCACCGACCAGGTGTTCGAAGCCTTCAAGTTCTTCGTCAAGGAAACCGAATGGGGCGTGATGCAGATCCACGGCTACCCCTACTCGGACGAAGGCTCCACCTTCATCGTGGAGATGCATGAGGACGTCTGGCACGCCGCGGGCTTCGACGAAACCGTCAACGATGTTTTCCCTCCCGGCGTTTCCGACGAGAAGGCGATTGCCAAGGTCCGCTCCATCTTCGCGGAGGAACTGGACGGCTACGAGGTCCTGTCCAACAACTCCAAGTGGCTGAACTTCAACACCGTTCGCAACCAGAGCTGGCGCCACGGCAACGTCGTCCTGCTCGGCGACGCCGCCCACACAGCCCACTTCTCCATCGGCTCGGGCACCAAGCTCGCCATGGAGGACTCCCTGGCCCTGGCCGCTTGCCTGCACGAGCATGCGGACGTTGAAGCCGCGCTGGCTGCCTACGAGGCCGAGCGCCGGCCCGTGGTCGCCTCCACGCAGCGCGCCGCCCAGGCGTCCCTGGAATGGTTCGAACGCATCGGCCACTACAAGGACCAGGACCCCACCCAGTTCGCGTTCAACCTGCTCACCCGTAGCCGCCGGATCACCCAGGAAAACCTGCGCCTCCGCGACCCCGAATTCGCCGACGCCGTGGACCGCGCCTTCGCCGAGTCCCAGGGCCTCGCTGAGGTAGCTCCGGCTATGTTCCAGCCCTACAACATCGGCGGCTTGGAGCTGAAGAACCGCATCATCGTCTCGCCCATGGACATGTACTCCGCCGTTGACGGCATCCCTGGCGACTTCCACAAAGTCCACCTCGGCTCCAAGGCCCTCGGCGGCGCCGGCCTGGTCATGACCGAAATGGTGTGCGTCTCCGAAAGCGGCCGCATCACCCCCGGCTGCACCGGCCTCTACACCGACGGCCAGCGTGACAGCTGGAAGGAAATCGTGGACTTCATCCACGGCAACTCCACCGCCAAGATCGGCGCCCAGCTGGGCCACTCCGGCCGCAAGGGTTCCACCAAGCTCATGTGGGAAGGCATCGACGAGCCCCTCGAGTCCGGCAACTGGGCCACCGTTGGTCCGTCCGCACTCCCCTATGGCCCGGACAACCAGACCCCTGCCGAACTGGACCGCGCCGGCATGGACGCCATCAAGGACGAGTTCGTCGCCGCCGCCCGCCGCGCCGAGCAGGCAGGCTTCGACCTGCTCGAAATCCACGCCGCCCACGGCTACCTGCTCTCCTCCTTCCTCTCGCCCGTTTCCAACCGCCGGAGCGACGAATACGGCGGCAGCTTGGAAAACCGGCTGCGGTTCCCGCTGGAAGTGTTCGACGCCGTTCGCGCGGTTTGGCCTGCCAGCAAGCCGGTGACGGTACGCATCTCCGCGACCGACTGGATCGAGGGCGGCAACACTTCCGACGATTCGGTCGAGATTGCCCGGGCCTTCGTTGCCCACGGTGCAGCCGGCCTGGACGTCTCAACCGGCCAGGTAGCCAAGGAGGAGAAGCCCGCCTTCGGCCGCAGCTACCAGACGCCGTTCGCAGACCGCATCCGCCAGGAAGTTGCCGCTCCCGCAGGCGTGGCCGTGATCGCTGTCGGCGCCATCTCCAGCTACGACGACGTCAACTCCATCCTGCTCGCCGGGCGCGCCGATCTGATCGCCCTGGGCCGCACGCACCTCTACGACCCCCAGTGGACCCTGCACGCCGCAGCCGAGCAGGAATACCAGGGCCCCGGCGCACAGTGGATTCCGCAGTTCCGTGCCGGTCGCCGCAAGCCGCCGAGCTCCCGCACCGATGCTGTCCGCCCGCGCCTGTCCCTGCTGAGGGAAGCGGAGTCCGACACCACCACCCATCTGCGCTGGACACCGGTCACCGAGGCCAGGGAACCCATCCCGGCTTCCAGCTGGTAGCAGGCCTGTGCAGACCATTCCCATCGTGCTATCTTACGATTGTGTGACGATCGTAAAATATTCGACATATCAAAATTCGCGGAAGACCGCGGGGAAGCAAAGGACAGACGGATGAGACTTGCCACCTTGCGCACGGACAGTCCGCGCACGGGCGGCCGACGCACGACGGCGGCACTCGCTTTGGGCGGCGACCGCTACCTGCCGCTGCCGGCCGCCGACGTCGGAGCCCTTCTTGCCGCCGACGGCTGGCGGGCGCTGGTACAGGACGCCATGGCGGCCGACGCCGCGGCACCCGAGTCCGCCGTCGTCACGGTGCCCGCAAGCGGGCTGGCGGCACTGCTGCCCGGAGCAGGAAAGGTGGTCTGCTGCGGCCTGAACTACGGCGACCACATCCAGGAGATGGGCCGTGAGCTGCCCGCCTACCCCACCCTGTTCGCTAAGTACGCGGACACCCTTACCGGACCGGCGGACACCATCCAGGTCCACGGCAGCGAGCGGGTCGACTGGGAAGCCGAGCTCGCCGTCGTGGTGGGCGCGGAACTGTTCCGCGCGGACGAAGACGAGGCGCGGCGGGGCATTGCCGGTTTCACGGTTGCCAACGATGTCTCCATGCGGGACTGGCAGAACCGGACGTTGCAGTGGTTCCAGGGCAAGGCCTTCGACGCGACCACCCCCGTTGGGCCGGTGATGCTCACAACGGATGAAGCCGAGGGCGACTTCGAGGTCCGCGGCTACGTCAACGGAGAACTCGTGCAGCGCGGCAATACCTCCACCCTGGTGTTCGGCCCGGCCCGGCTGCTCTCCTACATCTCGCAGTTCACCGTGCTGCGTCCGGGCGACCTTGTGCTCACCGGCACGCCCGGCGGAGTCGGCATGGGCATGGTCCCGCCGCGCTTCCTGCAGGACGGCGACGTGATCACCACCGAAATCGACGGCATCGGGCGGCTGGAGAACACCGTCCGCATCCATCCCGCCGCGGCCACCGCCGCAGCACCACAGGCCAGCGCCTACGCAAGCACCAAGGAGTAGAACCATGAGCGAAACCATCACCGATTACCGCCTTGAAGGCGACAACTCCATCTACGCCCAGCCCGACGGCAAGGTCATCCCTGTCGTCACCCGCGCCGGCGAAGAGGACACCAACACCGCCCAGTCCGGCGACTGCGTGCGGGTTTCCGGGGTCAGCATCCAGCACACCCCGGCCACGAAGATCTGGTTCGGCCAGGTCTCCAACGTCCCGGGCTACCGGTCCCTGCCGCACCACCACGGCGAAGCGGAAACCGGCGGCTACGTCCTGCGCGGGCATGGCCGCATCTACTTCGGCGAAAACTACTCCGAGTTCCTGGACATGAAGGCCGGGGACTGGGTCTTCGTCCCGCCGTTCATGCCCCATGTGGAGGCGAATATGTCCGTGACCGAAGAGCTTGTCTGGCTGACCGCGCGCACGCCGGAAAACCTCGTGGTCAACCTCCCCGACGTTGCCGACGACACCCTCGCCGGCTTCCGCAGGGCTTGAGCACATGGCCACCGGAACCCTGACCTCCCAGACCTTCCTCAACGCGATCGCCCTGACGGCGGTCCCGGCCCTCATCCACGACGAAGCCTATGAAGCCACCACCCAATACGTCCCCTGGCCCAAGGCCTACGGCGGCGACATGGTGGCCCAGGCCGCCGCGGCCATGATGCATTCAGTGGATACCGACCGCTCCCTGCACTCCATGCACAGCTACTTCATGCGCCCGGTCGACATCGGATCGACCGTGCGCTACGAAGTGGAGCGGCTGCGCGACGGACGCGGCTACTCCACCCGCAGCGTCCGCGGCTACCAGAACGGCAAGGCCGTCTACGCCGCGATGGGTTCCTTCCAGGTTCCCGAGGACGGCCCGGACTTCCAGCCGGAGGCGCCGGCCGCCGTCGAGCCCGAATCGCTCAGGAGCGCCGCGGACGTGCTGCAGGGAATCGAAGGCCCCGCCGCCGGGTACTGGTCTTCGGGCCGGAGCTTCGACATGCGCCACATCCCCGGCCCGGTGTACGTGGAGCTGGAGGGCGGAGCCGTTCCGCAGCAGGCCATCTGGGTGAAGGCCTTCGACCGGCTGCCCGAGCTGGCCGATGACCACGCCACGGCCGATCTGCACCGTGCGGCGCTGGCGTACGTCTGCGACTACACCATCCTGGAGCCCCTGCTCCGGGTCAACGGTCTGCACTGGTCCAGCCCGGGCCTCACCACCGCGAGCCTGGACCATTCCATGTGGTTCCACCGGGCCGGCCGCGCCGACGACTGGGTGCTGTACGCCCAGGAGGCCGTTTCCGGGCAGAGCAACCGGGGCCTGGCCATGGGCCGCTTCTTCGACAGGCAAGGACGCCTGCTGGCAACGGTTGCCCAGGAGGGAATGATCCGCGCCTGATCCGCGACGATACTTGGATTATTGAAAGGAACGGCCATGGCAATGACGACGTCGGCCCACGAGGACAGCTTCACCCGTGACCACCTGCCGCCCGCCGGCACGTGGCCCACCCTCGAGTTCACCCTGCCGGAGCTCCAGTTCCCGGCGAAACTGAACGCCGCGGCCGCCCTGATCGACGACGCGGTGGCCGCCCACGGTGCCGAGCGGCCGGCCCTGCGCACCCCCGACGGCGAGGTCTGGACCTACGGTGAACTGCAACTCCGGTCCAACCAGGCAGCCCAGGTGCTCACCGAGGATTTCGCTGTGGTTCCGGGCAACCGGGTCCTGCTGCGGGGGCCGAACAATCCCTGGCTCGTCGCGGCCTGGCTGGGCGTGCTGAAGGCCGGGGCCGTCGTCGTGACAACCATGCCGATGCTGCGGGCCGCCGAGATCGCCACCCTGATCGGGCTGACGAAACCCGTCCTCGCGGTCTCCGACCACCGCTTCGTGGAGGATCTGACTGCCGCGGCGGGCGACGGCGTCACCGTCCTTTCGTACGGAGGATCCGGCATCGGTGACTTCACCGCCCGCTGCGCCGCCAAGAGCGGTGAGTTCACCGCGGTGGAAACCGCGGCCGACGACGTCGCGCTGCTCGGTCCGACGTCGGGCACCACCGGGGTGCCCAAGGTGACCATGCACTTCCACCGGGACATCCTCGCTATCGCTGACACCTTTGCCCGCCACATCCTGCAGCCCACGGAGGATGACGTCTTCGCCGGCTCCCCGCCTATCGCCTTTACCTTCGGGCTGGGCGGGCTGGTCATCTTCCCGCTGCGGTTCGGCGCCTCAGCGCTGCTGACTGAGCGCGCGACGCCGGTGGAGCTGGCCGAGCACGCGGCGGCATCCGGAGCGTCAATCCTGTTCACCGCCCCCACCGCATACCGGGCCATCCTCAAGGAAGGCAAGGGCGCCCTCCTCGGGGGACTGCGCCTGGCGGTTTCTGCCGGCGAACACCTGTCCAGGGAGACCTGGGAAGCGGTCCGGGGAGCCACCGGCCTGCGCCTGGTCAACGGCATCGGCGCCACGGAAATGCTGCACGTCTTCATCTCGGCCGCCGGCGACGACATCCGGCCGGGCACCACAGGCAGGGCCGTGCCCGGCTACCGGGCGACGATCCTCGACGACGAAGGCAAGGAACTGGGCCCGAACGAGCCCGGCAGGCTGGCCGTGGCCGGCCCCACCGGCTGCCGCTACCTCGACGACCCGCGCCAGGCGAACTACGTGGTCAACGGCTGGAACGTCACGGGCGACATCTTCACCAGGGACGAGGACGGCTACTTCAGCTACCAGGCCCGCTCGGACAGCATGATCGTCTCCTCGGGTTACAACATCGGCGCCCCCGAGGTGGAAGCCGTGATCGACCAGCACCCTGACGTCATCGAAAACGCCGTCATCGGCATCCCCGACGAGACCCGCGGCGCGGTGGTCTGCGCCTTCATCGTCCTGCGCCCCGGCGTTCCCGCCGACGCGGCGAAGCTCAGGGAGATCCAGGACTTCGTCAAGCAAACGATCGCCCCGTACAAATACCCGCGCGAGATCCGCTTCGTCGATGAACTCCCCCGCAACCCCAGCGGCAAGCTACAGCACTACAAACTGCGCGACCGCCTTAACCGCGACCGCCTTAACAACGACCCCAACGAAGCAGCACTCGCCACCTAAGCCGCGCCGCTTCCGCCACCCAATTCTTCTTTAACCCCTCACTTGACGGCGCCCACACATCTTCCAATATCCTATAGGAAACATGTTCGTGGCACTCGACGATGAGGAAACCTGATGACCCGGCTTTGGAACGACCCCGCTTCATTCGCTGACGACGTGGTGGACGGTTTCGTCCGGGCCAACGGACGCTGGGTCCGCCGCGTACCGGGCGGAGTCTCCCGCTCCACGCGTTCCGTGGATCCGGAGGTGGCGGTCGTCATCGGCGGCGGCTCGGGCCATTACCCCGCATTCGGCGGCCTCGTCGGCCCCGGCCTTGCCCACGGCGCGGCGATGGGCCAGCTCTTCGCCTCGCCCTCCGCGCAGCAGGTCGAATCGGTGGTCCGCGCCAGTGAGCAGGGCCGCGGCACCCTCCTCACCTTCGGCAATTACGCCGGCGACGTGCTGCACTTCGGCGCCGCGCAGGAGGCCGTGCGCAAGGACGGCATCGACTGCCGTACCGTCCTCGTCACCGACGACATCTTCAGCGCCTCGCCCGGCGAACAGCACAAGCGCCGCGGCATCGCCGGCGACCTCACCGTCTTCAAGGCCGCCGGTGCCGCTGCCGCGGCAGGGTACGGGATCGACGACGTCGAACGGGTCGCCCGGGCCGCAAACGCCCGCACCCGCACTATGGGCGTTGCGTTCTCCGGCTGCACGCTGCCCGGCGCCGGTTCCCCGCTGTTCACCGTGCCCGAAGGCCGGATGGCCATCGGCCTCGGCATCCACGGGGAACCGGGAATCGAACTGACGGACATTCCCAGCGCGGCGGGCCTGGCCGAACTGTTCATCCGGCACCTCCTTGGCGGCCCGGAGCTCCCCGAGGGGGTCCAGGCCCGCGGCGCCCGCGTGGTTCCGGTGCTCAACGGGCTCGGCTCGGTCAAGAGCGAGGAACTCTTCGTGGTCTTCTCCCGCGTGGCCGAACTCCTGGAGGAAGCAGGCGTGGAGATCGTGGACCCGCAGGTGGGCGAATTCTGCACGAGCTTCGACATGGCAGGGGTTTCGCTCACCCTCTTCTGGCTCGATGAGGAACTGGAGCGCCTCTGGCTCGCTCCCGCGGACACACCCGCCTTCCGGACCGGCGCCGTTGACGCCGGTTCCCTCCAGACCGTGGCCGACGACGACGGCGCGTGGCCGGCTGAGGAGGACACCCTTCCGGAATCGAGCGAGGACTCCCGGCGTGCGGCCGCCCGGATCGCGGCGGCCCTTGGGGAGATGCGCACGGCAATCGACGAAGCAGCCGAAGAGCTCGGCCGGATCGACGCGATCGCCGGCGACGGCGATCACGGGATCGGCATGCAGCGCGGCACCGCCGCGGCCTCCGCCGCCGCGTCCGGCCTGGCCGCCCGCGGCGCCGGGGCCCAAACCGTGCTGGCCCTGTCCGGCGATGCCTGGTCCAACCGGGCCGGAGGAACGTCGGGGGCAATCTGGGGGTTGATCCTGCGCACCGTCGCCGGGCACCTGGGCAACACGGAGCCTGCCACCGCGGCCCGCGTTGCGGCAGGCATCACCGCCGCAAAGGAGGCCGTGATGGCCTACGGGAAGGCCTCCGTGGGAGACAAGACCCTCGTGGATTCGCTCGTGCCGTTCGCTGACACCCTCGCCGCCCGCGTCGCCGCCGGGAACAACCTTGCCGACGCCTGGCTGGCCGCCGCCGAAGCCGCGACAGTGGCCGCCGAGACGACCGCAAATCTCCTTCCCGGGATGGGCCGGGCCCGCACCCACGGCGAAAAGTCGCTCGGCGTCCCGGACCCTGGCGCCGTCTCCCTCGCGCTCATCGCCCGGCGCGTCCACGCGGTGCTCGAAACCGCAGCCGTCACGGCCTGAATACAGCTTCCAACCCAAGGAGAAACATGACCCCCTGGCGCATCGTCGTCGGCTCGGACGACGCCGGATTCGACTACAAGGAAATCATCAAGCGCGACCTCGAAGGCAACGAGGCTGTGGCCGCGGTGACCGATGTCGGAGTCGATGCCGGCTCGCACACCAACTACCCGGCGGTCGCCACGGCGGCGGCTGAGATGGTGGCCCGCGGCGACGCCGACCGGGCCATCCTGATCTGCGGCACGGGACTTGGGGTCGCGATCGCGGCGAACAAGGTCAAGGGCATCCGCGCGGTCACAGCCCACGACAGTTTCTCGGTGGAACGGAGCATCCTCTCCAACGACGCCCAGATCCTGTGCATGGGCCAGCGGGTTGTCGGCATCGAGCAGGCCCGGCGGAACGTGCGCGAATGGCTCGGCTACGTCTTCGACCCCGCCAGCGCCTCCAACGACAAGGTCCGCGAGATCTGCAGCTACGAAGGGGCCTGAGGGTGCGGGAATTCCCACGCTTCCTCATCGGTGCAAGCACCAAGATGTACTTCAACCACGCCCGGACCATGGAATGGTGCCGCGCCGTGGCGGCCATCGCGCGCACGCATCCGGCCGTCCGGGCGGGGGATGCCGCCGTCTTCGCGGTGCCCGGCTACCTTTCGGTGCCAGGAGCCCTGGAGGTGTTCGACGGCGCCGCGATGGTCGGGGTGCAGGACCTCGCCGCCGAGGATTCCGGGGCGTTCACGGGGGAAGTCAGCGGCCCGCAGGCCGCCGAGCTCGGCTGCGAACTGGCGGAGATCGGCCATGCCGAGCGGCGCCGCTTCTTCGGTGAGGACGACGCCGTCGTCCGGGCCAAAACCACGGCAGCCCTGCGCGCGGGGCTCGTTCCCCTGCTCTGTATCGGCGAAGCGAAACGCGGCGACCCGCCGGCAGCCGCGGCAGAATGCCTCCGGCAGCTTGACGACGCCCTGGCCTCGGCCGGGGCGTCCGGCTTGTCAGGCCGGATCGTTGTCGCCTACGAACCGCACTGGGCGATCGGCGCCCCGGAGCCGGCGGCGCCCGAACACATCGCCGCGGTCTGCTCGGCCCTGCGTGACCACATTCGAGGCCTGCCCGCCCATGTGGGATCCGCCGTCATCTACGGCGGCAGCGCGGGGCCGGGGCTGCTCAGCCTGGTCGGACATAGCGTGGACGGCCTGTTCCTGGGCCGTTTCGCCCACGATCCGGCCGCCGTCGCCACCATCCTCGACGAGGTGACGGAAATCGCCGGTCACAAGCCGTCCGACGCCGGAACCGGCAGCAAGGCCGCTGATAGCATCGGTGCAGGAGGAACCGATGTCTGAGACCGTATATCCCCTTGCGGGAGGCACCCCGCAGCGCAAGGGGTTGCGCGACAGCGTCTACGAACTGATCCTCAACATGCTCATGACCTCGGACATCGCCCCCGGTACCCGGCTTTCGATCGACGTCATCGCACGCGACCTCAAAGTCTCCCCCACGCCCGTCCGTGAAGCCCTCGTGCAGCTCGAACGCACCGGCCTGGTGACGCGTGAGGCCCTCAAAGGCTACCGGGTTGCCCCGCCGATCCACAGCGGCCAGCTTGAGGCCCTGTTCGATGCGCGGCTGGTGCTCGAATGCGGGGCGACCGAACTGGCCGCCGGCCACGCCGCCACCGTTGTGCCGGAGCTCGATGCCACCTTGGAGAAGCAGCGCGAGCTCGGCGAAAAGGTGCGCGGGGCCTTCGAAGCCGGCGGACCTGCGCCGGTGGACCTGCTGAGGGAATACTTCGCCGTCGACTGGCAGTTCCACCACCTCATTTTCGAAGGCACCCGGAACCCGTTCCTGCTGGACATGTCGGAGGCGATCTCCATCCGCGTGCACCGCATGCGCCAGACAGTCAGCTCGGGCGTCAGCGACGCCTCTGACGCCGTCATCGAGCACGGACTCATCCTTGACGGGCTTCGCCGCGGCGACGGGGAAGCGGCTTCCGCCGCGATGCGCGACCACATCGAGAAGGTCCGCTACCGCGCCCGCCTCGACGTTGCCTCCCGCTGAACACCTCCCCTGAAGCACACGCGAAGCGGCCGGCCACCCGCGGGGTGACCGGCCGCCGTCGTAATTTCAGTGGCCGACCGTGGAGTTGTCTAGCAACCGGTCAGACTTGGCGCCCTTGAAGTACTTCGTGGCGAACAGCATGGCCGCTGCGAGGAAGGCGAACACCCCGAGGGAGACGACACCCCAGGCGCCGGACGGGGTGGGCACCGATGCGTTGATGTTGGTGCGCATGATCGGTGCGACGAAGCCGCCGAGGTTGCCGAGGGAGTTGATCAGGCCGATGCCCGCTGCTGCCGCGGAACCGGTGAGGAACGCCGTGGGGTAGGCCCAGGTGATCGGGCCGACCGTGAGGAAGCTCGCCACGGCGAAGGTGATGCAGGCGATGCCGAGGATCGGCTGGCCGTTGGCGCCGGCCCACGCGGAGCCGAGGATGAAGACGCCGGTCATCAGGTAGCAGAGGGTGCCCCAGTTGCGGCGGCGCAGCACCGTGTTGGCGGCACGGCCGGCGAAGTAGCAGACGAACAGCCCCACCAGCCACGGGATCGCGGAGACCACACCGACCTCCCAGCCGACCTTCTTCCCCAGCAGCGAGGCGACCTGCTGGGGGAGGTAGAAGGTGGTGCCGTACACGGCGATCTGGAGGCAGAAGTAGATGACCGTGAAGTACCAGACCTTCCAGTTGGCCATCGCGGCCCAGATGCCGTTGGGGCCGTCCTCGGTGCGTACGGCGTCCTCAGTGGCCATGACGGTTTCAAGGGCCTCCTTCTCCTCGGCGTTGAGGAACTTCGCGTCCTGCGGCGAGTTGATGAGGAAGTACAGTGCGGCAACACCGGCGACGACGGCGAGCATGCCTTCGACGAAGAACATCACCTGCCAGCCGTGCCAGGCGGTCGCGCCGCCCAGCGCGATGAGTCCGCCGGAGAGCGGGGCGCCAAGCATCTGCGAGAACGGCTGGGCCAAGTAGAACAGGGCGAACATCTGCACGCGCACCTTGTTCGGGAACCAGGCTGCGAGGTACATGATGACACCCGGGAAGAGGCCGGCTTCCGTCACGCCGAGCAGGAAGCGCAGGATGATGAACATTCTCTCGTCGGTGACGAACGCGAAGGCAGCCGCAGTGATGCCCCAGGTGACAGCTATGCGGGCCAGCCAGAACTTGGCGCCGAACCTTTTCAGGAGCAGGTTCGAGGGAATTTCAAAGAGGGCGTAACCGATGAAGAAGATGCCGGCGCCGAGGGCGAAGGCGCCGTCCGAGACACCTCGGTCGACCTTGAGCGCGGCTTCCGCGAAGCCGACGTTGGTGCGGTCGAGGAAGGCGACGAAGTACAGGATGATGAGCATCGGCATGAGATGCTTCGCGGCCTTCTTGATGGCTGTCTTGAGCACGGGACTCGTGCTGAGCACGTCGATGACCTGCGTGGGTGAGGACATGTCCGCTCTCCTTTGAGTGGATGCGTGGATGGGTGTGGGTGTGCGAAGGATCAGTGGAACGGGCTACCGGAAAAGGGCTACTGGAAAATGGCCGGGGCGATCTGGGCGACGCCGAAGACAACCAGGGCCAAGCCGACAAGGAGGAAGACGATCCTCCCCGCCGACCAGCGGCGGGCGCTCATCCGTGCATGTAGAGGCCGCCGTCAACGTTCAGGGTCTGGCCCGTCACGAATCCGGCGTCCTCGCCGATGAGGTAGTGGATGGCTGCGGCGATGTCCCGCGGGGTGCCGATGCGCGGCAGCACGCCGTCGGCCGCCATCTTCTCCTTGCGCTCATCCGTGAGGGTGCCGCCCATGATGTCGGTGTCGATCGGACCCGGCGAGACAGCATTGACGGTGACGCCCTGGTGGCCGAGTTCGCGCGCCAGGCTGCGGGTCAGGCCGAGGACGCCGGCTTTGGCTGCCGAGTAGGCGGTCTTGCTGAAGGTGCCGCCGCCGCGCTGGGCGGAGACGGAGGAAAGGTTCACCACGCGGCCGACCCCGTTGCGCACCATGGTCTCGACCGCGCGTTTGGTGGAGTGGTGGACGCCGTGGAGGTTGATGTCGATGACCCGGGTCCATTCTTCCGGGGTGACCTCGAGGTAGGGCACCGGCGAGGAGACACCGGCCAGGTTCACGACGGCTACAAGCTGCGGCAGGGCGGCCTCGAGTTCGTCGAACGCAGCCCGGACCTGTGCTTCGTCGGCAACGTTCGCGCCGGCGCCGGCGGCGGTGACCCCGTGCTTCGCGGCGATGTCGGCGGCAACTGTCTTGGCGGCGTCGGCGTCCAGGTCCAGGACGCCGACATTCCAGCCGCGCTCGGCGAGGTAGTGCGCGGCGTAGCGGCCGATGCCGCGCGGTGAAGCGGCGCCGGTCAGGATGACGCTGCGCTCGGCGGGGAAAGCGGGGCTTGGTGCGAAATCGTCCATGGGGTCCTTCGTTCAGGTTCGTTCAGGTTCGTTCAGGTCAGTTCAGGTCAGTTCAGGTCAGAAGAGACGGGGGCTGGGTGGATCGGGGCGGGACCGAGATCATCGAGCAGCTGCTTCATGGCCGCATAGGCCCGGTTCCGGTAAGCGAGCAGCTCCGGGGTCCGCTCCGCCGGAACGTCCAGGTAGCCGGCACCGGTCTTGGTGCCGAACTTCCCGGCGTCGACAAGGCCGCGGAGGGATTCGGGAGTGGCGAAACGTTCCGGCCAGCGGGTCTGCAGCGACGCGTAGCAGAAGGAGTAGACGTCCAGTCCCGCCATGTCAGCGATGGCGAACGGACCGAAGAAGGGCAGCCGGAAGCCGAACGTCGTACGGACGATCGTGTCGATGTCTTCCGGGGTTGCGATGCCTTCTTCAACGATCTGGGTGGCTTCGTGGAAGAGGGCGTACTGCAGACGGTTCAGCACGAATCCGGTTGCGTCCTTGACCCTGGCGCTCTCCTTGCCGGTGGCGGCCACAATGCGCTCCACGAACGGCAGCACTGATTCGTCCGTGCCAGGGTGCGGGATCAGCTCGACCCCGGGGATGAAGGGCGCCGGGTTGGAGAAATGGACGCCGAGAAAGCGTTCCGGGCGTTCGACGGCCTCGGCCAGGGATGCGATGAGGATGGTCGAGGTGTTCGATCCGATGATGGCATCCGGGCGGGCTGCGGCGCTGATCCGGCGCAGTGTCTCGTGCTTGATCTCCAGCTTCTCCGGCACGGCCTCCTCGATGAAATCGGCGTCCGCCACGGCTTCCTCGATAGAAGCGGCGGGCGAGAGGTGGCGTTCAAGGCGCTCGACGGCGTCGTCGGGGAAAAGCCCGTCGGCAACGAACTGACGGGCTTCCTCGAGAAGGCGCTCGTAGTTCTTTCGCGCCACCTCCTCGGAGATATCTGCGATCCGGACGGTCGCGCCGGACAGGGCGAGCACCTGCGCGATGCCTCCGCCCATGTATCCCGAACCGACGACGGCGATGGTTGGCTCACTCATGGTGCCTCCTAGGCTTTGGGGAGCAGTGTGCGGATGTATTTCTGGTTGGTGGCGCAGACGCCGAGGCTGTCTCCGCCGTAGTGTTCGGCGAGGATGATGCCGTTGAATCCGGCAGCCACTGCGTCACGGAAGACCTGGCGGTAGTTGATCAGGCCGGCCTCCATGGTCGAAGGCACGGAGGTGGCCCAGCTCCCGTCCGCACGCTCGTCCCGGGTGTAGTTCTTCACGTGCCAGTAATTGGCGTACGGGAGGGTCTTGTCGTACAGCTCGCGCCAGTCTTCCACCGGGCGATGCAGGCGGATGAGGTTGGCGACGTCCGGGTTGAGGCCGACATTCTCAAGCCCCACGTCTTCGATGAAGCGCACTGCGCTGTCGGCCGTGCCAAGGTACGTGTCTTCATACATTTCCAGGGACATGATGAGTCCGAGTTCGGCGGCGTGCTTGCCGAGTTCGCGGATGCGGCGGACGGCGGTGTCCCACATCTCGCGGCTGTCCGGGTCTTTGGGTCCTTCGGCCGTCCAGAACCACAGCGCCTCGCGCTGCGCCTCGCTGAAGGGCTGGTGCAGTCCGGTGGAGAAGACCTCCATACCCCACTCGGCGGCGGCGTCGATGGTGCGGTGCGCGTATTCGAGGTTGCGTTCCTCCTGTCCCGGCATGATCACGCTCTGCCGCTGCAGGTGCACTGAGGGGATTCCGACGCCATGGGACTGCGCGACGGCAAGGAATTCGTCGCGCCTGGATGGTTCCAGGTCGGCGGGACGGACGTGGCTGTCGGCAAGCTCCGCGAGGGTGAAGCCGACGTCGGCGACCTGGGCGAACATGTCGTCCCAAACCTCGGCGGGGGCGTCGTGCATGGCGGTACCGTCGCGGCCGACAGCGCGGAACCCGTGCAGGCACGTGGCGATGGGCCAAGTCTCGGCGGTGTAAGGGGGCTGCTCGATTGGCATAGTGCTCCGTTGCGCTTGTGGATCGGTGGGCTATGTGATGCAGCCCATAAAAGATCCTATAGGAAATAGAGATTGCGTCAACCGTGACTTTTCGGTGCTGTTTTGGGGCGCGGCTTCCAAGGGCCGGTCGCGGGGGCGGTTGCGGGGGGCGGTTGCGGGGGGCGGTTGCGGGGGGCGGTTGCGGGGGCCGCCGAAGGCCAGGTTTGCGGGGGCACCGCTGGCGCCGGTTAAGAGAAAACTCCCCGCCTCGTTCGAAGACGAGGCGGGGAGTTTTCCGTGTGCCGGTCATTTCCGGCGGTCGGAATCTACGGTTCAGGCGCCGCTGCAGAGCTCGCTGAACTTGGCGCCTGCCTTCTGGTACTCCTCGGTGAGGCCAGCGAGCTTGTCCTCGTCGGGGTTCTGCTTGGCAGACTCATCGGCGAACTTCAGGAGGGCATCCAGCGACGGCTGCAGTTCCTCGGAAGCCACGGCCTCGAGGGGGCGAAGGGCGTTGGCGATGCGGTTCATCGACGCCTTGCTCGCCCCACCCGGGCTCGACACAACAAGGTTGAGGCGCTCGCAGGTTTCCTTCGTGGTCAGCTTCGGCGCGGTGCAAGCGGAGGCCGAGACGAGAAGTCCGGCGGCGAGCAGAACAGTGGTGAGTTTTTTCATGGTCCCTCAGTTGTCGGTTTCAGTCGATTGTACGCAGGGATGCTGGACAGCGTGCGCGCAGCCCCGCGCCGCGGGGGCGCTAAAGCCTTGCTGAAACCTCATTCGCCGCTTCCTTCAACAACACGACGTATTCGTCCTGGTACGGCAGGACGTCATCACGAAGTCCGGCAATGGACAAGGCTCCGCGCAGAGACCCCCGGGCATCGAACAGTGGCACCCCAATGGCTGCGACACCAATAGTGACGTCTTCGTCTGACACGCTGAAGCCACGTTCACGGATGGCTGCGGCATCAGCTTCCACCTGCTCCGGCGTGGTGAGTGTATGGGGCGTGAGTTCCTGCAGCGGTGCGGACTTGATAACACTGCCCCTGAGTTCCTCGTCCCATGCAAGGATGGCACGCGATGTTGCTCCGGCATGTGGCGGGAGGCTGCCCCCGGGGTTGAGCAGCAAGAGGGTGACTTTCGTCCCCTTAACCCAATCGAGGCAGGTCACCAGCTGATTACGGACAGCGCAGAGATAGACAGTCTGGCCCGTAAGTTCATTCAGCCGGGCCATGGCCGGGCGGGCCGCCGAAACCTCCGGGATTCCTTCCAACGAGGCACTGGCAAGGTGGAGGATCTGCGTTCCCAGTTGGGCGCGCCCGTCATCCCGGATAGCGACGAGTCCCACGTGCTCCAGTGCGTCGAGCAGCCGGTAAACACTGGGGCGCGGCATGGAAATGGCCTCGGCAATATCCACCACGCTCATGGGGCCCTTATCGGCAAGTGCGTTGAGGAGGTCGGCGCTGTTGGCCATGACTTTGATAGGCCTTGCAGCCACTAAACCGCCCTGCTTTCCGCGTCCAGCACCTTTGCGTCCGGTGCAGAAACGGCACCAAGTGCCCGGCTGACCGCCGTAGCGGCAGATTTGACCATCGCGACGGGGTCATAGCCGCTGTGGAACACCCTGTGGGTCTGACCGCTAATGGACAACGCACCCACAACGGCACCCTGGTGATTGAAGATCGGCGCGCCGACACCGCCTATCCCCTGCCCCCAATCACTGTGGGCAACTGCGACACCTGCCGACGCCGTTTCCAGCAGAAGTTGCCGAAGCTGCCCGGCATCTTTGGCCACGGGCCCGAAAAGTTCATCCTCGGGCAACTCGCGCAAATACCGCTCGATGACGTCCGGAGTTTCGAAAGCAAGGATGGCTCGAGGCGCAGCTCCCTGGCCCAAGGGCATGGACTCACCCAGCCTCAGGTTATGGATCTGGACATCGAGGCCATCAATCCTGTCGATGCACGCGGCACGAAGACCACGGCGGATACACAGGAATGATGTCTGCCCGGTGTCTGCGTGCAGCCGTTCCAGTTCTGGACGCGCAAGCTCGCGGAGGTCCAGTTGGGCCTCCAGCTTTGCCCCCAGCCGAACAAAATCCAAGCCAAGCCGCGTCCTGCCCCGCCGTGATCCGTCTTCCACCCAGCCGATTGCCTGAAGCGTGGAGAGCAGCCGGTAGAGGGAGCTCGCAGGTTCGCCCGTGCGTTCAGCGAGTTCACCCACGGTCAGTTCCCCCGCCTCGGCGATGGCTTGCAGGACGCTGGCTGACTTGGTCACGAGGTTCATTCCGCCACTGGGATCGGCTGCTTCCGACATTGGAACCTCTCACGTAGCGGACAAAGACCATGACTCACGATACGTAAGGCGCATGGGCGACGCAACAACGGCCTCCTCAACCAGCGCATTTGATGATTATCAAATTATGGACTGTGAGTCCACCTGATGATAACTTAGCGAATACTTGAAGGAACCCCTTGCGCTAAGGAGCAGTCGATGGCGACACCAGCCGCTGAAGCAACCACGAACATGCGAGCGGCCGTCTTGAGGGCGCCCGGCGAATTCGCCACCGAATGGCAGCAACACCCCGAGCCGGCCGCCACCGACGTCCTCATCCGCGTCTCATACACCGGAATCTGCGGGTCCGACTTCCCGATCGTGAAAGGACTGCACCCCCGAGCTTCCCTGCCGCTTGTCCTGGGGCACGAAATTACAGGGATCGTCGAGCACTCCGGAGACGGCGGACCGCCCGCCGGGACCACGGTTGCAGTCAACCCCCTGTTGCCCTGCGGCGATTGCGGGGCCTGCCGCCGGGGACTGCGGCACGTATGCCGAAAACTTAGACTGCTCGGCATCGACGCGCCGGGGTCGATGACCGAACTGATGGCGGTGCCTGCCGGGAACGTTATCCCCTTTTCAGGAGACGTCCCAGCCAAAGAAGCCGCCCTGGCGGAGCCCCTCGCCGTCGCCGTCCATGCCGTTCGCCGGGCGAGGCTTTTGCCGGGTGAGCGCGCCCTGGTTTTCGGCGCAGGGCCCATCGGCATCCTGGTTGCCCTGGCTGCCCGGCACGCTGGCACCTCCGGCGTAGCAGTAGTGGAGCCCAGCGAGCGCCGGCGACAGATAGTTGAAGCCCTCGGGCTCCGGGCGATCGCGCCGGAGGAAGTGCCGGTTGCCCGGGAGAACAGCGACGACGCCGCGGACGTGATCTTCGATTGCGCAGGGCACCACAGCGTCACTCCGCTCCTCACCGAGGCGGCGCCAGTGCGGGGGCGGATTGTCATCGTGGCCGTGCATCACGGACCTGCCGGGGTGGACTTGCGGGAGCTGGCATTTGCCGAACAGGAGATCATCGGGGTTCGCGTCTACGAGCCCGACGACTTCGCCGAAGCCGTGCGGCTGATCAGCAGCCACGCACTTCCTTTGGCGGAGATTCCAATCTCGGAGTATCCGCTTGAGGCGGTGGCCGACGCATTCACCGAGGCAACGTCCGGCAGTGGCGCCGTGAAGGTTCTGGTGACAAGCCAGAGGCAAAGCTTGCATTCATAAATTATCACCATCTGGACATGTTGTCCGGATCACGGTAATAATTGTCTAACCAGACCTGCTGACACGATCGATGAGGACAACGTCATGGCAATCAAGCAAGCAAGCAAAACGGCAACCGCCGAACTCCAAAGGTTGGCGGACGCGGGCCGCTGGCACGTCATTAAGACCGTGGCGGACGCCAAAGCCGGCCACATTGGCGGCCCGCTCTCAGCAATGGACCTGCTGGTTTCCCTCTACTTCAACGAATTGTCCGTAGATCCGGAGAACCCGCAGGATCCGGCCCGGGACCGCTTCATCCTTTCCAAAGGACACTGCGCAATCGGCCTGTACTCGGTTCTGGCTCTTCGCGGATACTTCCCTCTTGAGGAACTGGCCACTTTCGATCAGGGCGGCTCGCGACTCCAGGGCCACCCTGATATGAAGCTGACTCCGGGCGTGGACTCCTCAAGCGGTTCTCTGGGCCAAGGCCTCTCCGCTGGTGCCGGCATGGCTATGGCCGCGAAGCAGCTCGGCTCGGACTTCCACACGTGGGTGATGCTTGGCGACGGCGAACTCGAAGAAGGGATGGTCTGGGAGGCGGTCCATACGGCGCGCCGCTTCAAGCTGGACAACCTCACCGCAGTCATAGACCTCAACGGGCTCCAGCAGTACGGGTGGCCTGTCTCAGAAAACGGTGATCGCTTCGACCGGTCCAACCCTTGGGCAGGCGTGGACCTCGATGCTGTCTTTGCAGGCTTTGGCTGGAACGTCATCAATATCGACGGGCACAGCTTCGAGGAGATTCAGGGCGCTTTTGACCGCGTCCGCGCGCAGAGGGGTTCGGGACGGCCAACCGTGATCCTGGCCAGGACCATCAAGGGCAAGGGCGTCTCCTTTACCGAAGGAACCTACAAGTGGCACAACGGGGTTGCCACACCGGAACAGTTGGCCCTTGCAGCGGCAGAGCTCGGCCAGGCATTTGAAGGAGAAGAAAAGTGAAGGCGCAACGCGACGTATGGGGCCAGACCCTCGTAGATCTTGCCGGCACGGACAGCCGCGTAGCCGTGGTCGACGGCGATCTTGCCACGTCCACCAAAGCAGATCTGTTTGCCGAAGCCTTCCCGGACCGGTTCTTTGAGATCGGCATCGCGGAACAAAACATGGTGGGCGTTGCTTTCGGTTTGTCCACCATGGGTTTCCGTCCTTGGCTTTCCACCTTCGGTGTATTCCTGACCCACCGCGCCCTGGATCCCATCCGCATGCTGGTTTCGCAGACCGGCGCACCCGTAAAAATCGCGGCATCCTACGCGGGCCTCCTCAACGGCAGCAGCGGGAAGACCCATCAGGACATCGAGGATCTTGCCATCATGCGGGCCATGCCGGGGATGACCGTCATTGCCCCGGCCGACGCGTTGGAAGCGGAGGCGGCCATCCGTTGGTCAGCCAACCACGACGGCCCCGTTTATCTGCGGCTCGCCCGAGATGCCGTTGCCGATGTCTTTGATCCCGGTCACGTCTTCACCCCGGGGGCTGTCCACGTTCTTCGCGAGGGCAACGACGCCATTCTGGTCTCCACGGGAGTCCAGAGTTCGCGCGTGATGGACGCCGCAGGCTTGCTGACTGAACAAGGCATCGAGGCCCGGGTGGTCCACGTTCCCTGCCTCAAGCCAATGGATGAAGCCGCCCTCCTGTCGGCACTCTCGGGGCCAGCGCCAATCTTCACCATCGAAGAGCACAGCATCATTGGCGGACTGGGCGGGCTGGTGAGCGAACTGGTTACCAGCACAACGCTGGGCAAAACCGTCACCCGCCTGGGCCTTGCTGATGCTTGGTCCGAGTCGGCACCCAACGCCTACTTGCTGGACAAGTACGGACTGTCAGCCGCGCGGGTGGCGGAGCAGGTCCGGCATGCACTGGCCGACGACTAGGCCGAAGGCGCTGATCCCATGAGCGGCTTCACCCAAGGAACCATCCGAGCGGGCTCGGTGTACCGCTCCCACGGCGATCCGCAGTCCAGCCAGGTACCCGGCATCCAACGGCGCCAGCAAACTGTTGTGACCCTGACGCCCTCTCCCGTGGTGGACCGTGTGTACTTCTTTGAAGACCTGATTCCCGGCGCTGTCAACCGGGCCTTCGCCGTCGAAGAGTACCTGGGCGGGAACGGCATCAACGTGGCCCGCACGCTGAAGTTGGCGGGCAATACCACCAGCGCTGTCATGCCGGTTGATGCCTCGGATTCACCCGGGCTGCCGCTCATGCGCAGAGAAGGAGGGCTGATCCATGCGGTGCCGGTCTCCGCACCAACCCGGGTCAACACGGTGTTGGTGAGCTCGGGTGGGTCCACCACCAATGCCAACCAGCAGCCCGGGCGCCTCCCGGAGGCCGAGTGGCTGTCGGTTTGCGAAGCCACTATCCAGCAACTCCAGGCTGTGGACGCTGACTGGTTAGTGATCGCGGGAGCCTTGCCGCTGGCGGAGAACGGTCAGCCGCTGGATCTTCGGTGGCTACTGCTCCAAGCGCGTGCCCTCGGGACAAAGGTGTGCCTGGACCTCAACGGCCCGGACCTCTGCCGCTGGGCAATCACCGGCTTGGTGGATCTCGTCAAGCCCAACCTTCCGGAGCTTGGGCAATTCGCCGGCACCCCGCTGCGAACAATCGGCGATGTGGTCCGCGCGGCACAAGCCCTTGCCGATGCCGGAGTAGGGACCGTGCTGGCAAGCATGGGGGCAGACGGCCTGATCGGCTTCGGCGCCGATGGCGTTCTCTGGGCCCGGGCACCTAGGACAGCGGTAGTCAACACCACCGGCGCCGGCGACGCGGCCCTGGCCGGTTTCCTGAGTGAGGCCTGTTCGAACCCGGCGGGAGGAAACGGGGCGTCCGGCCGCGCGGCGTTTGCGGCCGCATTGGCGCGCTCCGCGGCCTGGGGAGCACTCGCCGTCACGCGTTCGACGACGGCGCTGGGCAGCTTTAGCGGCGTTCCTGACGTCACCGTCCAAGAACCCGAATTCATGTACCGCCTCAGCCATAACTGATTCGATCCACTCACTCCGTTCCAGAAGGAGCATGAAATGAATGCAAAAACAGTCCTGATCACAGGCGGTGCCCAGGGAATCGGTGCCCAAGTAGCGAACACGCTCGCGGGCCGAGGCTGGCGAATCCTTGTAGCAGACCTCAACGAAGGACCGGCCAAGGACCTGGCCAAGGAGCTCAGCGGCCGCTTCCCCTCAGCCGCACCCCACCTTGGCTTCGGCGTGGATGTGGCGGACGAGGTCAGCGTCGAAGGACTGCTCGCCGCCGTGGCGGGCGAAATCAACACGCTCGACGGCCTGGTCAACTGCGCCGGCAACATCCTTCGCCAACCCGCCGAGGAAATGGACATCGCGCAGTGGCGGCGCCTGCTGGATATTCACCTGACGGGCTCAATGCTCATGGCCAAGTCGTGCTTCCCACTGCTCAAGGCGGGCAACGGTTCCATCGTGAACATCGCCTCGGTGGGTTCCACGTTCGGGCTGCCCGGGCGGTCCGCCTACGCCACGGCCAAGACGGGAATGCTCGGCCTGACCCGGACACTGGCAGTTGAATGGGGCCAACACGGCATCCGCGTCAATGCTGTGGCTCCCGGCTACGTCAACACTGAGATGGTCCGCAGCGGCCTCCGGAACGGCACCCTGAGCGAAGCCGCATTGCTTGGACGCACTCCGCTCGGCCGGCTGGCCGAGCCGGCCGAGATCGCATCCGTGATCGCCTTCCTGCTCTCAACGGACGCCTCGTTCATCCACGGCGAAGTCATCAAGGTCGACGGCGGACTCACCGTCGACGGCACGTTCAGCTAGCAGCACGCCCAACGTCCACAGCCGCCGGTCATCGAACCCGGCGGCTGTGGGCTCTTGCATACGCCCCCGACGCCGGCCGCACCTTGCATTGAGCTACGCGGCTCCGGTTCTTTCTGGAAGCCGGCCACGGCCCGGATTGGCGAACCAGAGCCGCTCTGGATGCGCAACGGCAACGCCATGAAGAAGAACTCGCCGGGGACTCGGTCAAGGCCGCACAGGCCTTCCAGGATGAGGATGTCCTTTGGCAAGAAGTAGGTGTCATGGCCGTAGGCACTGAGGATCCGGCCGTCCTTCACTGCGATGTCGCACGCCGCCGTGTCAGTGCCCACAGCCGCCGGTCCGGCCGCAGCCAACCATTGGCAGAGGTCCTCGGCGAATCCCGGCGCGTTCCCGCCCCACCAGCTGCCGGACGCGGCTGCGGGAGTGCCGCCGTCGGATCTGTCCTTATGCTTGTCCCAACCGAACTCCACCAGAACGATGTCGCCGGGATGGACCTGGACGCCCTGCTCGTCCGCGAGCCTGGCGAAGTCGCCCAGCGTCAATTGCTCCCCAGGTTGCAGGTCCAACGACGTCGCTGATACCTTCCTGCCCGGCCGCAGCAGGGCATCCACGGGGAAGGTATCGATAGTGCGGTGCATCAGCGACTCATGGACGTGAGCGGGCGCATCTACGTGGCTGCCCACGTGCTCCGGCATGACCAGAAGCTGCAGGTAGTACCCGTCCCGTTCGTGACTGCGGGAATCGTTGATGATGCTGATCTGTGGATGGGCTTGCCAGCCATCCATATTGGTGCTCAACACCGGCGAAATGTCGACGAAGCTGGCGGCCCCCAACAGTCCCCCGAGGGTTTGAACGAACGAATTCATGTGTCTCTCCAGTCCTCTTTTGCTCGCAATAGCCACAACTTTTCTATCACTCAATAGACATGTCGTCCATCAAATGATAAAAATGAGAAGCAAGTGATGCCCGTCACGCCCCTTCCGGCCCGGGCATCCGTTCGCATTCTTGCCGTCCGGACGACCGGCGGCGGCACTTGACCAAGGAGCAATGAAGCTTATGAACCGCATGGGACTGGATCGATGAGATCCCTGCTGAACCGGCTGACGGGAAAGACTCCCAGCGTGGCCACCAACAGATACTCGTGGATCGCAATGCTATTGCTGTGGCTACTGCTGGCCATGAACGACAACATGCGTTACTGGACGACCGGCGTCCTGCAGCCTTCCATCGTCAATGAGTTCATGGTGGGCCCTGAACTCATCGGCGTCTTCGCCGGAACCATGACAGTGGCGCAGGGTCTATTGGCCATTCCCTTGACCGTCTGGTCTGACCGCGGGGGCCATGGATGGGCGAGAAAATACCGCTATGTCATCATTCTGGCGGCCTACACCGTCTTTACGCTGCTGACGGGCATCAGCGCCCTCACGGCCACCTTTGCTGCGTTCTTCATCTTCCAGGCCCTGAACAAAGTCTTCAGTGGAGCCGGCGAAGCGATCGAGGTAACAGCCGTTGCCGAGTGGTGGCCGCTGGAAAAGCGCGGTTTCGCCGTCGGCCTGCACCACACGGCCGTGCCGTGGGGCACCTTCCTCGGCGGCCTCGCCGTTTCACTTGTCTTCACGATCTTCGGACCCGAAAACTGGCGCTGGACGCTGCTGATCCCGGTGATCCTGATTGTTCCCACAGTGCTGGCCTATTGGAAGTTCTCTTCACGCCGAAACTACGAGAGATTCGAAGGTTCGGTACGCAGCCAGGGCGGGACACCCCCGCTGAAGGGCGAGGACGAGGAAGCCGTCAAATTGTCCAAGGGCGCCCTGCGCCGCGCCTTCCGGAACCCGAACCTCATGACGACTTCCGTCGTCGCGGGTCTCGCGCTGGCCGTCTACACCGGCATCTCGCTGTGGCTTCCGCTTTACCTGGCATTCGTAGCCAACTATTCCCTTGCTGAAGTGGCTGCCTTTAGTGTGCTCTTCACCCTGACGGGCGGCATCGGACAGATCCTCTGGGGCGGCGTTTCCGACCGCATAGGAAGGAAGCCCACGCTGGTCATCACGTTCGCTTGGGTGGCAATCGGTGTGTTCCTCCTGCAGTTCATTGGCGAGGGCCTGATCTGGCTGATCCTCATCCAGCTGTTCCTTGGCATGGCAACCAACGGCATCTATCCCGTCCTCTATGCGTTCTCCTCCGACTCGAGCGAGCCCGGCGCCATCGGCCTCGGCAACGGCCTCAACATGACCGGCCAGATGCTGGGTGGACTCGGCCCTGTGGTTCTGGGAATCCTCATCGCCGCCGGTGGCGGCTTCTCGTCGCCAGACGGCTTCCTCTGGGGTCTCTACTTCATGGCTGGGATCATGCTCCTGGGAGCAGCCGCCATCATCCTGTTCACCCGGGAAAGCGTGGGCAGCTACAAGAAACGCGACCGGTCACTGGTCAAGCTGGACGCATGCCTGCCTGATCCGCGCATCAGGCACCAGGACCTGCACCAGCAGGCAGAGACGGCGGTAACTGCCGCGGCCGGCAACTGACTGCCACCTTGACCAACCGTCCAACCAACTTCAGGAGACTCCATGACCGCCAACAGCAGCACAATTTCCACCATCGTCATCAACTCCGTCCCCATCGCCGTCCGCGACACCGCAGAAGCGGACCTTCCCGTGGTCCTAGCCCTGCATTCCCTGTTCTTGGACGGGCGGATGTTTGAAGAGTTCACGGCCGCAGCACGCGGCGTATTCCGTGTGGTCAGCCCCGATTTCCGGGGCCAGGGGCTCAGCGGAATGGTCGACGCCGACATCGTGGACATGGACACCCACGCCGCGGACATCGAGCAGCTCATTGAACGCCTGGGGCTTCAGGACATCAACCTGCTGGCGCAGTCCATGGGCGGCGACGTCGGCTTGAGGGTGGTGCACCGCAACCCGGAACTGTTCAGCTCCGTGGCTCTCATCGGCTCTTCTGCACGGTCCGAGCCCGGTGAAAAGCACGCAAGCCTCGATGCCTGGGTGGAAACCATCACCGCCGAAGGCTTCACCGGAGAAACACTTGAAGAGACCCTGCGGATCATGTTCGGCACCACCACGCGCAGCAACCCTAGCCAGGCGGAAAACATGGCCATGTGGCGGTCCTGGATCGCGGAGGCAGGCAGGAATCTTGCACCGCAACTCGCGGGGGTCAACGCCCGCGGCAGCCTACTCGAGGTTCTGCCTGAGATCACCGTCCCAACGCTGGTGATCTGCGGCGAGGAGGACGTCGCACGGCCGCCCGCATGGTCCGAGGAGATTGCGGACAGGATGCCCCGTGCCGAACTCGTGGTGATGGCGGGGATCGGCCACAGTCCCATCCTGGAGGATCCCGGCACCGTCATTCCGCACCTGCTGGCGTTCTTCGCACAGTCACAGTAGCGGACAGCAAGGAGAGGCGGCCCGGAAGATTCTTCCGGGCCGCCTCTCCTTGCTGCCTTTGGCGTCAGGGCGCGACGGCGATCTTCGGCGCAGTGCCGTGGCCCACCTTTTCGAAAGCGAGGGCAATGTCCTCCAGCGGGACGACCTCCACCAACAATTCGCCCAGGCCGGGATGTGCCTGCAGGATATCGAGGGCCAGATGGTAGTCCGGGCGGTGGGAACTGTAGCTGGTGACGATGTCCAGTTCCTTGCGCACGGCGTCGTTGGCTGCCAGCACCGGCGGGGTTCCATACAGGGCCACCACCACCAAGCGTCCTTGCACCGGCAACTCCTGGACAGCATCGTCCAGGGCCGCGGAGGCACCTGCAGCTTCGATCCACACGGTCGGCTTGTATCCGATCGGAAGGGCATCCACCAGATCCAAGCCCAGCCGGGAGGCGAGTCCGGCCCGGGTGGCCACGTCAGTGGCCGTTCCCTTGAGCACCACGCGGGCGCCGAGGTACTGGCAGACCAGGGCGGACAGAATGCCGATGGTTCCGGGGCCGCTGACTACGACGGTGTCTGCCGCCGTCACGCGGCCCCGGCCGGCGACCGCGCGGGCCGCGACCGAGAGGGGCTCGGTGAGTACAGCAGTCCGGGCCGGGACGGCGTCGGGCACGGCGATCAGCTGCGAAGCCGGGATGCAGACGAAACGTGCGGCGCCGCCGTCGCGCGATAAGCCCAAGGTGCGCTTCTCCGCGCAGCCGTTCGCGTACTCAGCCACGCAGGCTGAGCAGCGCCCGCAGCCGGACTGGGCGATGGCCACTACGCGCGTTCCCACCGGATGGTTTTGGGTATGGTCGCCGAGCACCACCGTCCCGACGATTTCGTGGCCCAGGACGGTTCCGCATGGGACCCAGCCGTAACCGTCGTCGCCGTTCCAGATGTGAAGGTCAGAGCCACATAATCCGCAGTACTCGGTCTGCACCAGGACTTCGCCGGGGGCGGGGTCCGGTAGCTCCTTCATGGTGACGGTGATGCTCCGCGGCCGGGTTGAAGAACGGATGGCTGCGGGTCCTGTGACAGGTGTCGTCATGGTTTTCCTTCCGGATGCAACAGTTCCCGGCGTGCCAGTGGCACTGCCGGGAACTGTGAATAATGGGCGGTTACTAGATCTGGTCCAGCGGAACGCCGGTGTTGTTCTTCCATTTCAGGACCACGACGCTGGAGATGGCCGCGATGGCGATGACATACACGTTGAAGATCCAGCCGCTGCCAATCGAATACAGCCAGGTGCTGAGGTAGGAGGCAGTACCACCACAGACTGCGACACCCAGGGAGATGGAGATCCCGAAGATACGGGTGCGGTAGCGGGTGGGGATCTGCTCGGAGATCGCGGCCGGCTTGGACCCGGTAATGAAGGCCACCAGCAACAAGCCCGCAGTCTGGGCAACAAGGAGGGTCCAGGGTTCACTGCTCATCAAGGCCCACAGCGGGAACACGGTGGCAGCGATGCCCAGTAGCGAGATCAGGGTGGTGGCCTTGCGGCCCCAATGGTCCGAAATCCAGCCCGAGACCGGAAGGAAAGCTATGTAGGCAAGCTGCGCTATCACGCTCACGGTAAAGGCCTGGCCGGGGTCCATGCCTTTGACACCGATCGCGTAAATCGCCGCCGACGTGACCCAGGTGTAGTACGTCAGCGTAGATCCTGCCTCGTACAGGAACAGCTTCACGCCGGCAGCTACCACCTGCTTCTTGCTCCACGGCGCCACGGCAGTGCCGCCAGGAGCAGAAGCCACATGTTCACTCTCCATCATGCCGCGGCGCAACCATAGTGCGGCGACTGCCAGCAAGGCTCCTGCGGCGAAGGGAATGCGCCAACCCCACTCCATCATCTCCGGCTTGCTGATGAGGCCGGTCAGCATGGCCATGAAGAAGGTGGCGAGCAGTGAGCCTGACCCCACGGCAATGAATACGGTGCTGGACCACAGTCCTCGACGCTTGGGAGGCGCTATCTCGGCGATATAGGCATACGAGGTTGTCGCCTCGCCGCCGTGGGCAAAACCCTGGACCAACCGGGCCAGCAGCAGGAGCAAGGATGCCCAGCTGCCGATTGCGGCATAGGACGGAATCAGGGCAATGCCCAGGCTGGCAGCTGCCATGAGGAACATCGTGGTGAGCAGCACTGCGCGGCGGCCGAGCTTGTCTGCCAACGGCCCGAACACCAGTCCGCCAATGGGACGCATCAGGAAGCCGACGGCAAACACGGCCAGCGTGCTTAGCAGGGCTGACATTGGGTTGCCGGAGTTGAAGAGGCTGCCGGCGATGTAGACAGAGGCAACGGTATAGATGGTCCAGTCGAACCATTCCAGCAGGTTGCCCACACCTGTGGCGAACAAGGATTTGCGTTGGAGACGAGACCGCTCCGGGCTGGCCTCAGCTTGGGCTGTGTTTCGCTCAACAATCGTCATTGAATGCTCCCGCGTTGGGAAGCCACCTGGCGTGGCTTGACTCGGTAATGACCTGGCGGCTTGCAAGATCCCCGCGGAGGGCGAAGACCCGGCGATGCGGCCTGGTTGTGTGCCGGAAGGCTCACGTTCTAGAGTCAACATCACCATGCGGACAAAGTGTCTGTCAAGTGATAATTTGATTCGTGAGGACGGGAGCGAATCATTGCTCCCCGAACTTCCCAACAACAAACGCCGGCCCCCGGCGTGAGGAGGAATCCATGGACAGGAATCTTGAGGGCAGGGTTGCCCTCGTCACCGGAGCCAGCAGCGGCATCGGGGCCAGCGTGGTCCGCAGGCTGCTCGCGGCAGGGGCAAGGGTCCACGGTGTGGCCCGGCGCCAACAGGCCCTGGATGCAGTAAGCCCGGAGCACCTTGGCAGCGGCCAACTCATGCCCCATGCCCTGGACGTTTCGGATACCGTCGGTGCCCGCGCACTTGCGGCGCACCTTGCGGAGACAGACCCCATTGACATCCTGGTTTGCGCGGCCGGAACCAACGTTCCACGCCGCCGGATGGCCGAGCTTGACGATGAAAGCTTCGACCGCATCATGAAAACGAATGTCTATGGGGTTTTCACCCTGCTGTCCGCAACGCTCAAACAGTTGCGCGATCGCCAGGGGGACGTGGTGATTATTTCCAGCATCGCTGCAAGCTGGCCCGATCACAGCGGGGCCGCCTATGGCGCCTCCAAGTCCGCACTGCTGGGCTTGGCCCGGGGAGCTTCCCGCGACGAGCATGGCAACGGGATCCGCGTCTGCAGCATCCTTCCGGGCATCGTGGACACCCCCATCCTGGACCTCCGCCCCAGTCCGCCTCCACGGGAAGTGCGCGACTGGGCCATTCACCCCGACGACATCGCCGAGGCCGTGCACTGTGCCGTCAGCCTTCCGCCACGAACCAACATCGCCGAAATCAGCGTGGTTGCGACCCGGCTGCAATCGCTCAGCAACACACAGGCCGCAACCCCCGAGCTCCCGGCAAGCATGCGCAGCTGAAACAGCCTGGCCGCCCGCCTCACCGGCGGGCGGCCAACCCCTATTCCACGGTGACCGACTTGGCGAGGTTCCGCGGTTGATCAACATCGAGCCCCTTTTCGCGGGCAAGAGCTGCGGCAAACAGCTGGAGTGGAACCGTGGTCAGCAGGGGCGAAAGGAGTGGCGAAGACTCCGGGACACTGATGACGTCGTCAGCCCACCGGGCGGCAACCCCGTCCGCTTCTTCCGCCACCGCAATGACCCGACCGCCCCGGGCCTTGACCTCCTGGATGGTGGACATGACCTTCGAATGCAGGAGGCTGTCACGCCGGGCCGAGGGAACAATAACCATCACGGCCTGTCCTTCGTCGATGAGGGCTATGGCACCATGCTTAAGCTCACCCGCCGCAAAGCCTTCCGCATGGATATACGCCAGTTCCTTGAGCTTCAAGGCGCCTTCCATGGCCACCGGGAATCCAACATGCCGGCCAATGAAAAGCACGGACGCCGCGTCCTTCAGCTCAGCAGCCAGAGCATCTACTCGCGCCGCACCATCCAGCGTGCGTTGGATCAGCTCCGGAATTCTTCGCAGCTCCTGGGCCGCTGCCAGCGTTTCTTCCTTGAGCGGAGTGCCATGCAATTGGGCAAGGTAGAGCGCAAGGAGCAGGTTTGCCGTGACTTGGGCGAGAAATGCCTTTGTGGAAGCCACAGCTATTTCGGGCCCGGCAAGGGTGTAGAGGACGCCGTTCGACTCCCTGGGAATGGTGGATCCCACCGTGTTGCAGATGGAAAGGACAACAGCCCCCTGCTCACGGGCATAACGGACGGCCATCAAGGTGTCCATGGTCTCCCCGGACTGCGAAATGGCCACAACAAGGGTTCGCGAATCCAGCATGGGCGTGCGGTAGCGGAACTCGTGGGCAAGATCCACTTCCACTGGAATCCGGCACCAGCGCTCGATCGCATATTTGGCAATCTGCCCGCCATAAGACGCAGTGCCGCACGCCACGATGACAACTTTCCGGATATCGGCCAAGGTCCCGGCGTCGATGTCCATCCCCTCCAGCCGGACCGCACCGTCCACGCCTATCCGGCCTTGGATTGTCCGCCGAACCGCTTCGGGCTGTTCCAGCATTTCCTTGGCCATGAACGAAGCATGCCCGCCCTTGGACGCCGCTTCCAGGTCCCACGTCACCGCAAACTCCGCAGTCTCTGCGAGCCCGCCAAAGAAGTCAGTCACCGTGACATCGTCCGCGGTAACGGAGACAACCTGGTCCTGCCCGAGCTCAACGGCGCGCGTCGTGAATTCAGCGAACGCCGAGACGTCCGAGCCCAGGAAGTTCTCGCCGTCGCCCAGCCCGACGACGAGCGGCGAGTTCCGCCGCGCTGCAACCACCAGTCCGGGATGGTCGGCATGAACAGCCAGCAGCGTGAACGAACCCTCCAACGCTTGGCATGCGCGCCGCATGGCAACAGCGAGGGCGCCGCCACGGGCCGCCTCTCCAGGCGAGCCATTTCCGACGACGGCGGTCCGGTAGGCGCGCGCCAGCAGGGCGGCGGCCACCTCGGTGTCCGTCTCCGAGGCGAACTCATGCCCGCTGCCGGACAGCGACTGCCTCAGCGAAGCGGCGTTTTCAATGATGCCGTTGTGAATCAAAGCCAACCGGCCTTGATCCGCCAGATGGGGATGCGCATTCGCGTCCGTTGGAGCCCCATGGGTGGCCCAGCGGGTATGTCCGATTGCCACAGCACCAAAGGGAAGGGGCTCGGCACCAATGGAAGCGGCCAAGCTGGCGAGCTTCCCCGCTTTCTTACGAACATAAACCCGACCAGCCGATTGAACGGCGACACCCGACGAGTCGTAGCCCCGGTATTCCAAGCGGCGTAAGCCACCCAGCACTACATCGAGGGCGCGCCGCCGGGGATATTTCAAAAAGCCGGCAGGGCCGACGTAACCAACGATTCCACACATGCATGCCAGCCTAACCAAGTTTGGAAATTTCTTCCAGAATATATTGCTTGGTGGAAACTTCCTGCTAATGTTGTGGGCAACACCACCCCTCGCATCCAGCAGAGAGTCCCCCCTCGACAGAAAGGCTTCGAAATGACCGCTAGTACACAACGGCGTGGAATGACCGTCAAGGCAGCTGCATTCATCGCCGCGGCCGGACTGACGGCCAGCCTGGCCGCTTGCTCCTCCGCAGCTGATTCCAAGCCGCTCGTAGGCCTGATCACCAAGACCGACGACAACCCGTACTACGTGAAGATGCGCGAAGGAGCGGAAAAGAAGGCCGCCGAACTGGGCTTCGAACTCCAGTCGCTTTCCGGCCAGGGCCAGAGCGACAACGACTCGCAGGTCAAGGCAATCGAAAACCTGGTAGCGCGCGGCGCGAAGGGCATCATGATCGCCCCTTCCGACTCCGACGCAATCCTCCCCGCCATCAAGAAAGCCAGGGACGCCGGAGTCTTCGTGGCGGTCCTGGACTCCCCCACAAACCCGACCGACGCAGCTGACGCAACGTTCGCTACGGACAACTTCCAGGCCGGCGTACTGATCGGCCAATGGGCTGCGGCGCAGTTCGCCAACAAGCCGGCGCGGATCGCAATGCTGGACCTGAGCCCCGCCCAGGTTGCCGTGGACGTCCAGCGCAACCAGGGATTCCTGCAGGGCTTCGGAGTGGACATCGCAGACAAGAACAAGATCGGCGACGAGAAGGACCCGCGGATCGCGGGACACGAAGTCACCAACGCCAACGAGGCCGGCGGCCGCGCCGCCATGGAGAAGCTCCTGCAGCGGGACCGCACCATCAACCTCGTCTACACCATCAACGAACCCGCTGCCGCCGGCGCCTACTCTTCCATCAAGGCAGCCGGCTTGGCAGGCCAGGTCACCGTGGTTTCCATCGACGGCGGCTGCCCAGGGGTCAACGACGTCAAGGCCGGCGCAATCGGCGCCACATCGATGCAGTTCCCCATCAAGATGGCCGGCGACGCACTTCAGGCCATCAGCGGCTATTTGAAGGATGGAACCAAGCCGGCCACATCCGATGGCCTCGATTTCACCGATACCGGGGTCACCCTGGTCACCGACAAAGCGGTGCCCGGCGTCACCTCTGAACCCACCACCTGGGGCCTGGACAACTGCTGGGGCTGAACCCGGCAGCCAGAACAACGTTCATTGAACAGCGAAGGTACAAACAATGAAGTCAGTATCCGCGACCCCTGGCGCCCCCGCAGCGGCCAAAGCCTCCGAGGCCTCCGAGGCCTCCGCCCAACGCAAGGTCGGCGAGCGCCTTGATGATCAGCCTCCCCGCTCCTTCCTCGGCCGGGTCCAACGCCAGATGCACGCACACCCCCTCCTGGGTCCAACGGCGGTCCTGATCCTCGCCTGCGTGGTGTTCACCGCCATGGTTGGCCCCCGGTTTGTCGATCCCCTCAACATCTCGCTCATCCTCCAGCAGGTACAGATCATCGGCATGGTGGGCATCGCACAGACACTCATCATCCTGACCAGCGGTATCGACCTCTCGGTGGCCGCGGTGATGGTCTTCACCACCGTCATCTCCGGCAAGCTGGCCGCCGAGTCCGGACTTCCCGCCGTCGTGGCCCTGTTGATCGCCCTGGCAACGGGCGCCGCCTGCGGTCTCCTCAACGGCATCCTGGTGACACGTTTCCGGGTCCCGCCGTTCATCTCGACGTTGGGAACCCTGAGCATCTTCACTGCCCTGAACCTCCTGGCTTCAGGCAGCCAGACGATCAAGGCCAATGCCCTTCCGGACCTGCTCCTCTGGCCGGGCGAAACTTTCCGTTTCCTCGGAGCTCCTGTCACCTACGGGTCCATCCTGGTCCTGCTGAGCTTCATCGCAGTTGCCTTTGTCCTCAAGCGCACTGCATGGGGCGAACACATCTACGCAGTAGGTGACAACGCCGAAGGCGCGAGGCTCAGCGGTATCCGCACCACCAGGGTCCTGCTCAGCGTCTACATCGTGGCCGGCATCATCTGCGCAATCGCAGGTTGGCTCTTGATCGGCCGTGTCGGATCAGTCAGCCCGTTCTCGGGCGAGGGAGTCAACCTGGCGAGCATAACGGCCGTGGTCATCGGAGGCACCAGCCTTTTTGGCGGACGCGGCAACGTTTTGGGCACCCTCCTGGGCGCCTTGATCATCGGGGTCTTCAGCAACGGCCTGACCTTGGCCGGCGTCGATGTCCTCTGGCAGGTATTCACCACAGGCGTACTGGTCATCGTCGCAGTCGGACTGGACCAGTGGACTCGAAAGGTCGCGGGATGACCACCAACCCAACTTCCACCGTTCAGCCCATCCTCCGCGCCCGGAACCTCGTCAAGCGCTACGGCCACGTCACAGCACTCGCCGGCGCGGACCTCACGCTTTACCCCGGCGAAGTCCTGGCGGTCATCGGGGACAACGGGGCAGGCAAATCCTCCTTGATCAAAGCACTGTCCGGGGCCCTCATTCCGGACGAGGGCGAGATCCAGGTGGACGGCGTGACCCAAAAGTTCCGCTCACCGCTGGATGCCCGAAGCGCCGGCATCGAGACCGTCTACCAGCATCTCGCCCTGGCTCCCGCCCGCGATATCGCCGCGAACCTCTTCCTGGGCCGCGAGCTCCGCAAGCCGGGCCCGCTCGGCTGGGCTTTGCGGATGCTGGACCACAAGACCATGCGCAGGGAGACTGCCCGCATCATGGGCGACCTTGGCCTCTTGACCATCCAGAACATTGGCCAGGCAGTTGAAACACTTTCGGGCGGCCAGCGCCAGGGCGTGGCCGTAGCGCGGGCAGCGGCATTCGGCAGCCGGGTCATCATCATGGATGAGCCCACGGCCGCCCTTGGCGTCAAGGAATCCGGCAAAGTCCTGGACCTGATTGCGGAAATCCGCGACCGTGGCATTCCGGTGATCCTCATCAGCCACGACATGCCGCACGTGTTCGAGGTTGCGGACAGGATCCATGTCCAGCGACTGGGGCGCCGCATTGCTTGCGTACAAAAGACAGACATCACCATGAACGATGCCGTGTCCCTGATGACCGGCGCACAAGCATCGCCCGCCGGGCACGATCCCGAGGCACTTCCGGCCCGGTTGGCAGTCCGATGAGCGCCTGGACGGTCCGTGCGGATGGGGAGGGGCCCGACGTCGGACATCTCACCCGGGCGGCCGGCGGCGGCTTGCGCTTCTGGTGGCTGGGACAAGCGGGTTTCGCCTTTGAACATGCCGGGCGCCGCATCCTGATTGACCCGTACCTCTCGGACAGCCTGGCTCGTAAATACAAGGGGACGGTGTTCCCGCACATCAGGCTGCAGCCGGTTCCGGTGGAGCCCGCCGCAGTAAAGGGCGTCGATGCGGTCCTGCACAGCCACGCGCACACGGACCATCTGGACCCCGATACCGTGCAGGCCCTGTTGCGGCACAACGCTCCCCTGTTCGTAGCACCAAGGGCGCGGCGGCAGGTGGCCTTGGAGCGGCACATCCCGGAAGGGCGGCTCCAGGCCGTCACGGCCGGCGACCACGTTGACCTGGGCACCGGCATCACGGTCACGGCCGTTCCCGCAGCGCATGAGGAACTCGAGCTCGACCACAACGGAGACAGCGTCTTCCTCGGTTACATCCTGGAAATCGCCGGGGTCCGGATCTACCACTCGGGCGACTGCGTTCCTTACGACGGGCAAGCGGAACTGCTACGAAGCCACAACGTGGATCTTGCCTTGCTGCCAATCAACGGGCGCGACAGCCGCAGGCTGCAGAACGGCGTTCCCGGCAATTTCACGGTGCGCGAAGCGGCGGCCCTGTGCCGGCAGGCGGCGATTCCCGCCGTCGTCGGACATCACTTCGGCCTGTTCGACTTCAATACCGTCCCCCGCGAAGAAGCAGCCCGCGAACTTGGCGAGGTTGCCGGGGAACTCCACTGGACCCTCCCCGAGGTAGGCCGGTGCTACGCCATCGAGCCCGCCCTGCAACCCGCCGAACAGCTGAAAGGAAGCTGACATGGACCTCGAAAACTCGCTCCGGCAGGTGCGGATTGTTCCGGTCATAGAAATTGCCGACGCCGGCGACGCCGCCGCCCTCGGACGAACCCTGGTGGATGCCGGCCTGCCGGTTGCCGAGGTCACCTTCAGGACACCGGCCGCCGCCGAGTCGATCGCCCGCATGGTGCAGGAAGTGCCGGAGCTGCTTGTGGGTGCCGGAACGGTCCTTTCCGAGGCGGATGTCGACGCAGCCGTCGACGCCGGCGCACACTTCCTGGTCTCACCTGGCTTGAATGCAGCAGTAGTAGGCAGGGCGCAGCGCACCGGCGTGCCGATCATTCCGGGCGTCACCTCCCCCACCGAAATCGAAGCCGCCCGGGCGCTTGGCCTCAGGCTGCTGAAACTCTTCCCGGCCGAAGCGGTGGGAGGACTTCCGCTCGTGAAGGCCTTCGCGGCACCGTACCCGGATGTCACGTTCATGCCGACCGGAGGCATTACCGCGGACACGGTTGCCGGCTGGCTGCAGGTGCCAACCGTGGCGGCCTGCGGCGGCTCCTGGATCGCCACCAAGGCCGACATCGCCGGCCGGCGTTGGGACGACATCCGCAGCAAAGCGGGCAGGGCCGTGCAACTCGCGTCCCTTTCCGCGGCGTCCCTGTGACGGCCACCCAGCCCATCATTCCCAAGAACCCCCTACAACAAGGAGAACCACAATGAGCGAAACATACGTCCCCCAGAACGGCGTCGCCCTGAGCGGCAAGGTCGCAATCGTCAGCGGCGCAGCTTCCGGCATTGGCGAGGCCGTAGCCCGGATCTTCGCCGCCAATGAGAGCAAGGTCCTGCTGGTAGACATCGACGAGGAACGCCTGGACAAGGTCACCGCCAGCATCCGCGGTTACGGCCGCGGCGAAGTGCACTCCATCCTGGCCGACGTCACTGACGAACAGTCCGTCATCGACCTCTTTGCGTGGGCCAAGTCCAATTGGGGCAGCGTGGACCTCCTGGTCAACAGCGCCGGACGCGACTCCCTGGCACCGCCGGTTGTCGACGTCACCCTGGACGAGTGGAACAAGACCATGACTCCCAACCTGACCGCCGTCTTCCTCATGTGCCGCGAGGCATTCCGGGTCATGGAGAAGCAGGAAAACGGTGGCCGCATCATCAACATGGGCTCGTCTTCAGCCCGCGTGGCCTCCGGTCCCGGCCACAGCCCCTACCGGGCTTCCAAGCACGGCCTTATGGGTTTCAGCAAGAACATCCTGCTGGAAGGCAAGGACAAGAAGATCGGCGTCACCGTCATCAACCCGTCCCACGTCAAGACGCCCATGACCGAGATCATCGACAAGGGCCTCTACGACGGCGACGTCCCCGCTTACATCGACGGCTGGCTGGACAAGAAGGAAATCGAAGAAGGGATCCACGCGAGCTGCATCGAGGTGGACAATGTCGCTGAGATCACCCTCTACGTCGCCACCCGCACGCCGGACGTCACCATTCCGCAGATCGCCCTCTACCCCACCCACAAGGCACACCGCTACGGCATGGAGGTCTAGGCTGTCATGAAGGCTGCCATTCTCAATGGACTCAATGACCTGCAGTACCGGGACATTCCTGAACCCGAGCCGGTTGGCGATGACCCGGTGCTGGTGAGGGTCGGCGCCGTCGGGGTGTGCGGCTCTGATGTGCTCCGCTACGGACACGGCAAGGCCTACCACTATCCGCTGGTCCTTGGCCACGAGTTCTCGGCGATCGTGGAGGAAGCTCCTGCCGGATCAGGGCTCACCCCCGGGGATCGTGCCGCGGTCTTCCCGCTGCTGCACCAGCACGGAGACCCGATGTCCGAAATCGGTGAACACGCGCTCGGCACGGGCTACGACTACTTTGGCTCCCGCCGCCACGGCGCCATGTCGGAGCGGATGTGGGTACCGGCGAAGAGTATTTTCCGTGTCCCTCACAGCACACCTTTGACGCATGCGGCCATGGTGGAACCGGCCGGCGTTGCACTTCACGCCATGCTCAAGCTGGACATCCCGACTCACGCCACTGCATTGGTTATCGGGGCCGGTCCCATCGGTGCCCTGGCAGCTCAGTGGCTGCGGATTCTGGGGTGCTCAAGGGTACTGGTGGCGGACATCGATGACCGGAAGCTGGAGATCATGTCCGGGCTGGGCTTCGAAACGCTCGACGCCAAGACCGGCGACACCGCCGATCTTGCCCGGGCAGCCACGGACGGCTGGGGACCACAGATCACCGTGGAAGCCACCGGCAACCCCAAGGCGCTCGTGCAGGCCATCGCTGCGGCGTCCGTGCAGGGCCAGGTTGTGCTGCTCGGCGATCTCAGCGGTGACCTCCAGCTCGCCAAGGCCGACGTGTCCTCGCTGCTCCGCCGGGAACTGCGTTTGTACGGAACCTGGAACGCCAAGGTGACCCCCAAGGGACACAGTGAATGGGACATGGTCATCGCCCATCTGGGCAAGGACCTGAAAGTGGAAGAGCTCATCAGCCACGTGCGCCCGCTTGAGGAAGCCCCCGGGTTGTTCGGGCAACTTACGGACCGCTCGATTTGGTACAACAAGGTCCTGTTCGCCATCTCCGAAGAAGCACGGGAGGAGGTGCGGCCCCAATGAAAGCTGCAAGGCTTCATTCCGCCGGCAACATCACGGTTGACGAGGTTGAGCGTCCTGTGGCGGGGCCGGGTGACCTCGTCATCAAGGTCCGGGCTGCTTCCATTTGCGGCACGGACCGCCGGATCGCTGCCAACGGCCACTTCAAGCTCCCGGAAGGAACTCCACGCGTCCTCGGCCACGAGTTTGCCGGCGACGTCGTGTCCGCCGGGCCGGAGGTGGCGGGATATGCGGTGGGTGACCGGGTCAGCGTCACTCCCAATGTTGGCTGTGGGCGGTGCGCAAGCTGCCTGGTGGGGCTCAACAACATGTGTCCTTCCTACGAGGCCTTCGGCATCACCATGGATGGCGGCTTCCAGGAATACGTCCTTATCCCCCGCTTCGCCATTGAACGGGGCAACGTGTTCCATCTCCCGGACTCCGTGGACTACGCCGAAGCAGCCTTGGTGGAACCGTTGTCCTGCTGCTACAACGCCATCAGCAAACTGGACATCGGACCGGAGTCCACGGTGCTCGTCATGGGCGCCGGACCCATCGGCGCCTGCCACGTGATGCTGTCCAAGCTCTACGGGGCCGCCAAGGTCATCGTGTCCAACAACCGCCAGGCCCGGCTGGACTTCGCGGCCTCGGTCGGGGCTGATGTTCTGGTCAATCTTGGCGAGCGTGAGTTGGCGTCCGTGGTTGCCGAGGAAACGTCCGGCAGGGGCGTGGATGTGGCGCTTACATGCGTTTCCAAGCCGGAGGTCCAGGCCGAAGCGGTAGACCTGCTGGCCATGCATGGCCGGGTGAATTTCTTCGCCGGCCTTGGGAAAGCCCAAAGGGTCCCCGTGGACACCAACCGCGTCCACTACCAGGGCCTCACTTTGACCGGGACAACCGGGTCCAGCAACTCCGACTACGCCGCCTCGATGCGGTTGGTGGGGCAGGGCCGGTTGAACCTCTCGCCACTGGTCACCGAGACCTTCACACTGGATGACATCGACAAGGCCATGGACTACGCAGGATCGGGCGCCGGCATGAAAGCCATGATCCTTTTCGACCCAAAGTGAAGCGCGGCCCCATCAGGCAACGCGCATGCAGAAACGGACATCTGATGACGAAGAAGTACATCATGGCCCTCGACTCCGGCACCACCGGGATCAGGTCAATCATTTACAGCCAGGATCTTGCGATTGTAGGTGAAGCCAGCCAGGAGTTCACCCAGATCTATCCCAAGCCGGGCTGGGTGGAACATGACCCCGTGGAGATCTGGAATACCCAATTGGCCGTAGCCCGGCGTGCCACGGAGGCCGCAGGCATCGATCCCCGGGACATCAGTGCGATCGGCGTGACCAACCAGCGCGAAACCACCGTCGTCTGGGACCGGAACACCGGAAAACCCATCATGAACGCCATCGTCTGGCAGGACCGGCGGACCGCAGGACTGTGTGACGAGCTGAAGGAAAAGGGATTCGAAGAGCACGTTCGCAGCACCACCGGATTGGTTGTGGATGCCTATTTCTCGGGGACCAAGATCGCGTGGATCCTGGACAACGTGCCGGAAGCCCGTGCCCGTGCAGAAGCAGGTGAGCTCTGCTTCGGCACGGTGGACAGCTGGCTGATCTGGAACCTGACCGGAGGCAAGGCACACGTCACTGATTACTCCAACGCGGCGCGGACCATGCTCTTCAACATCAACACCCTGGACTGGGACGACAAACTGCTGAACGAACTGGGGGTTCCGCGGCTGATGCTCCCCCAGGTCCGCCCCAGCAGCGAAATCTACGGCCACACCTGCGATGCAATCTTCGCCGGCGCCCGGATTCCCGTGGCTTCGGCTGCAGGCGACCAGCAGGCAGCCCTCTTCGGGCAGGCCTGCTTTGACCGGGGCATGGTCAAAGCAACCTACGGAACGGGTGCGAGCCTGGTCATGCACACGGGCGATGCCCCGGTGAGCTCCACCAGCGGGATGCTTACCACCATCGCGTGGGGCCTTGACGGCAAGGTCGAGTATGCGCTGGAGGGACTCATCTTCGTCGCGGCCGCCTCCATTCAGTGGCTCCGCGATGAGCTGCGCGTCATTTACGATTCCGCAGACAGTGAGTACGCGGCCGTGCACGTGGAGGACTCCGGAGGAGTCTACGTCGTACCGGCGTTCACCGGGCTGGCTGCGCCCTACTGGGATCCGTATGCCCGCGGGGCAATCCTGGGGCTCACCCGTGGCTCAAGCCGCAACCACATCATCCGGGCCACGCTTGAATCCATCGCCTTCCAGATCAAAGACGTCATCAACTGCATGGAAACGGATGCGGGCATACCTGTCTCCGAGATCCGGGTGGACGGAGGGGCTGTGCGCAACAACTTCCTCATGCAGTTCCAGGCGGACATGCTGGACATCCGCGTCCTGAGGCCCCGGCAGGTGGAGTCTACAGCGCGGGGAGCCGCCCTTCTGGCCGGACTTGCCTGCGGTATGTGGAGCAGCAAGGACCAGCTTCGCGAAACATTTGCCCTGGACCGGGAATTCGTTCCGGACATGGCCGATGAGAAACGGCAGAAGCTGTACTCCGGCTGGCAGCGCGCCGTAGCCCGCGCCTCCGATTGGGAAGAGCACTAGACCATCCATTACTTAACATTGAGGAGAGCACCACTATGTTGATGCCCGCCACTGAGCCCACCATGTACTTCGTGGGGGTCACCACCAAGCAATCATCCATCATGCGCGTCTTCCCGGCATGGGCCGGAGAACTGGGACTTTCCGCGGTCCTGAAGGGAATCGACCTTCCCCCGGGGGCGCCGGAAGCCGACTACCGGGAGGTTGTCCGCTTCCTCAAGTCCGATCCGTTGTCCCTTGGCGCATTGGTCACTACCCACAAGTTGGACATCGTCAGCGCTGCCCGCGACGATTTCGACTTCTTCGGAGACGATGCGCAGATGCTGCACGAAATCAGCAGCATCTCCAAGAAAGACGGACAGCTTTGGGGAAACGCCATGGACGCCGTCACCAGCGGATTGGCGCTGGAAGCGATCGTCCCGGACGACTACTGGCAGGATTCGGCCGCGGAGCTGGTCCTGTTGGGTGCCGGTGGTTCGTCGCTGGCCTTGAGCTACTACCTGCACAAGCGGGCTGCAGCAGGATTCCCTGTCCCGGCCAAGGTCACAGTGACCAACCGCAGGGCCAGCCGGCTGGAGGAAATGCAGGCAATGCACGCAGGCCTCGGCAGCACTCTTCCGATCAACTACGTCCAAGTGGCCGATGCCACGGAAAACGACGCCGTAGTGGCCGCCGCCGCTCCGGGCTCCGTCATTGTCAACGCCACCGGGCTGGGCAAGGACCGGCCCGGCTCGCCCCTCACGGACAACGCGGTGTTCCCGTCCAAGGCCATCGCCTGGGACTTCAACTACCGCGGCGACCTCGTCTTCCTCGACCAGGCCCGTGCCCAAGGTACGGAGCTCCAAGTCCGGGTCGAAGACGGCTGGGTGTATTTCCTGCACGGTTGGACCCGTGTGATCGCCGACGTCTTCGGCATCGATATTCCTACCCGCGGACCGGCATTTAACCGCCTGTCCGAAATCGCACTGAACGTTTCCACGAAGGAGATCTCCAAATGAGCACCACCCCCGCTGAGACTACTGTCCAGGCCGTCCTCACCGACTTCAACGTCACAACAGGGCTGTCCACCACCAAAGCACCCCTCCAGCGCAGGCTTTCCGCCATGGCCGACATGTACGCCGACCAGGCCGCTGCAGCGGCACAGGTAGCCAAAGACGACGTCCTGGTCTACGAGTTCTTTGACATGGGTGTCCCGTCCACCCCGGGGGACGTGGCCTACGGAACCAGCATCACCTACCCGGGCAAGGTGGGTGACGAGTACTACATGACCAAGGGCCACTTCCACGAAGTCCTGGACACAGCGGAGATCTACTACTGCCTGAGCGGCAACGGCTACATGCTGATGGAAAACCCGGAAGGCGATTGGCAGGCAGCTGAATTCACGCCCGGACAAGCGGTCTACGTTCCCCGGCGCTACGCCCACCGCAGCATCAACGTATCCGCCACCGAGCCGCTGGTGACCTTCTTCGCCTTCCCGGGCCACGCCGGCCACGACTACGGGACAATCGAGACCAAAGGCTTCCGCAAACTCTGCGTTGAGCGCGACGGCAAGCCCGAATTCATCGACAACCCGCGCTGGCAGGCCTGACTGCCATGCCACCCGTAACAACGCACGACGGCGGCACCCGCCGGATTGCGGTGACCCCCCGTTCCATTTCGGGCGGGGGGCACCCCGCCCTGCGGCAACTCGAGAAGGCAGGATACGACGTCGTTTTTCCCGCCCCGGGTGCCGTCCCCACCGAACAGCAGTTACGCAGTGCTTTGCCGGGTTGCGTGGGTTACATTGCCGGCACCGAACGCCTCAGCGGGCAGTTCCTGTCCGAGTTCCCAGGGCTCAAGGCCATTTCCCGGAACGGTGTGGGGATTGACTCGATCGACGTCGACGCCGCAACGAAACAGGGCATCAGGGTTCTCACCGCACCCGGCGCGAACTCGCAGGGCGTTGCCGAATTGACCGTAGCCTTGATGCTTTCAGCCATCCGGGGCATCCCCTGGCACGACGGACAACTCAAGGCCGGCCGCTGGGCACGCCGAGCCGGCCGGGAGGTGTCAGGGCAGACCCTCGGCGTGGTTGGCTGTGGCCAGATAGGCCGCCGGGTGGCAACGATGGCTCTGGGACTGGGAATGAAGGTGCTCGCCTTTGACGCCTATCCTCTGGAAACGTTCCACCCGTCCGAAGAATTCTCCTGGGGATCGCTGGAAGACGTGCTGCGGACCAGCGACGTCATTTCCCTCCACATGCCTCCTACGGCAGAACCCGTGATCGGGCCAAACACCATCGGACTGCTCAAACGCGGAACGGGGATCATCAACACAGCCCGTGCTTCACTGGTGGACGAGGACTCGGTCATCGCCGCGTTGGAGTCCGGCCAGATCGCCTTCCTGGCCACGGACGTGTTCGACACTGAACCACCTGGCCGCACCCCTTTGGTGGAGCATCCGAATGTCATCGCGACCCCGCACATCGGTGGATACACTGGGGAAAGCGTTGACCGAGCCACCTGGGCGGCCGTAGACAACCTGCTTCAGGCCTTGGCCAATCAGCACTAAACCGGAGACTGCCACATGACGGAGACCTTCACCGACGGCGGATTGCTGCACCGCATTTCAGCGCGGCTGCCGTACCTTCCGCCGTCGCTCCGTCTTGTGGCGGAAGCCGTCTTGAAGTCCCCGGAGCGGGCGCAAGCCATGACCATCACCGAGTTGGCGCTGGCTGCAGGCGTCGGCGAGTCAACGGTGTCCCGCTTCGTCAGGGAACTCGGTGTGGACGGATACAAGTCCCTGTTGCTGGGGCTTGCCGAAGCGACGTTCATCTCCAAAGCAGCAAACCTGGAACAACCTGCTGCGTCCGACGTCGTTTACGAGGGCGTCAACCGAGGGGACAGCCCCGAAGACATTGTCGGGAAGGTAGAACGCAGCAGCATCCAGTCCCTGAGGCGGACGCGGCAACGCCAGGACGTAGAAGCAATCCAACGCGCGGTGGATATGATCGACGCCGCCAACACCTTGGTTTTCTGCTGCATGGGGTCCTCCAGCATTGCCGCCGAAGAAGCAGTCATGCGTTTCACCCGTGCCGGGAAGAAATGCATGCTGTACCGGGACACCACCATCCAGGTCATGCTGGCCACCATCCTCGCCCCCGGCGACCTCCTCATCGGCATCAGCGACTCCGGACAGAGCACGCCGATCATCGAGGCACTCCATCTGGCCCGGCAGCGGGGTGCGGCCACCATGGCCATCACCGGCGCTGAAGGTTCTCCCCTGCTGGAAAACGCGGATATCGCATTATTCACTGCCACGGCCCCCAGCGGCGGCGAGCTTTACGGCGAGTCCGTGACCAGCAAGTGGGGCCAGCTGCTGGTCATCGACATCCTGTACGCAGCCTTCGCCACACGGCATTACGACGTCACGGTCAAGAGCCTCAAGGACACCTACCAGAGCGGCATCCGCCAGTCGCGGCGGAGCTCCTAGCCCGGAGCCCAGCCCCGGGTCCAGGAAAGGCCTACTCCCAGGCGGCCACCCATGCCAGCAATTCCCCGGACGCTAGGGAGCCGCAGAAGGCATGGGCAATCGGCCTCTGGCTTGCCGCCTGCGGGACGGCAATAACGGCCATCCCGGCTGCCACTGCTGCCTTGGCACCGGCTTCGGAATCCTCGAAGGCAAGGCACTTCCGTGCGTCCAAGCCAAGCGCTTCCGCAGCAGCCAGGTAGACGTCCGGCGCGGGTTTTGGCCGCGCAACCTGCTCGGCCGAGACCGTGGCGGCAAAACCAGCTTCAAAAGTGCTTCGCCCCAATGCAACGTCCAGGATGCGTCTCGCCGAGTTACTCGCCACGGCTAGCGGAACCTTGGCCCCCATGGCCTCGACAAGCTCACCGGCTCCTGGCATGGGCCGGGCTGATTCGCGCACAAGAAGCTCATTCACATCCAGGAGCTGCTTGATTGCGTCGTCAGGATCAGTCCCTGCACGCTCTGCCAGCATGGGGCCGATGTGACTGGCGGGATGTCCGATTAGCTGGTGCTGGAGGTCTGCATCAAAGTGCACGCCAAGCTGGCCGCACACAATCCTTTGCGTCTGGATCCACAATGATTCCGTGTCCATGAGCAAGCCGTCGCAGTCGAATACAACAGCCTCCGGACGCCACGAGCCAAAGATCTCTTGCAGGGATGAGGAATAGTCCTCCGGGCGGGTTAGCCGGGCCGGCACACGCGCCATCATTGCTTCTCCCCCGGACGCGGGCGCCAGACCACCACGGCCTGCGACCGCGGACGGGGACGCTGGCCGCGGGCCAGGCTGACGACGTCGCCGGCCGCACCTGCGGCGAAGATCCGCGCGTCCAGGGGGTCCCGGCGTCGGGCAAGTTCCTCCGTCAGCTCCACCACGCGGCCCTGCAGCGCGGCCACCTGGTTCTCCAACTGCATGATGCGCTTGATGCCCTCCAAGGAGACGCCTTCATGCGAGAGCCGTTGCACTTCGCGCAGGCGGTCGACGTCGCGCTGGGAGTAGCGCCGCGACTTTCCGGGCGCACGGCTCGGCGAGACGATGCCCAGGCGGTCGTACTGTCGCAGCGTCTGCGGGTGCATGTCAGCCAGCTCCGCCGCCACGGAAATGACGAAGATCGGCTGGTTGACGTCGATACCCATGGCAGGCTCCTACAGCCTGGCCTTGGCGGCCAGGTCCCGGCGCGGATCGGCGTCCGCAGTTGCTTCGGCGAAGGCCTTCACGGCCTCCTGCGCGCCCTTCGGCAGGTTCTGAGGAACGACGACGTCGACTGTCACCAGGAGGTCACCTTCCCCCTTGGAGGTGTGGACGCCGCGGCCCTTGACCCGGAGGGTACGGCCGGAATTGGTGCCGGCGGGGACACGGAGCTTCACGTGGCTGCCGTCGAGCGTGGGGACCTCGATCTCGCCGCCGAGGGCTGCTTCCGGGAAGGTGACCGGGACGTGGACCCGGATGTTGTCTCCGTCGCGGATGAAGAAATCATGGGGTTTGACGTTGACCGTGATGATGAGGTCGCCGTTGCCTGCCGCGCCGGGGTTGCCCTTGCCGCGCTGGCGGACCTTCTGGCCGTCCTTGATGCCGGCGGGAATCTTGACGTCGATGACGTTGCCGTTGTTTTCGCGCAGGCTAACCGTGGTGCCCTGGATGGAGCCCTTGAACGAAATAGTGGTGGTAGCGGTGCGGTCCGAGCCCTTCTGGGGCGTGCGCTGGAAGCCGGTCTGGCCGCCGAAACCGCCACCGAAGAGATCGGCGAACTCAGGCGGGATGCCGCCCGCTCCGGCGGGCTGGCGGGCACCGCCGCCGAACAGGCCACCGAAGAGGTCCTCGAAGCCACCGTTCGCCGGGCCGCCACGGCCGCCCGCCCCGGGAGCGAAGCGCGCGCCGCCCATGGCCCGGATGGCGTCGTACTGCTGGCGGTCCTCGGCGCTGGAGAGTACCGAGTAGGCCTCGGAGATGTCCTTGAACCGCTTCTCCGCAGCGACATCCCCGGCGTTGGTATCCGGGTGGTATTGGCGCGCGAGCTTGCGGTACGCCTTCTTGATATCGGCGTCGGACGCGTCCTTGGCGACACCAAGGATCGCGTAGAAATCCTTCTCAACCCAGTCCTGGCTTGCCAAGTGTGTGTCCTTTCAAAACAACTAAAAGCGTCTAAGGCGAGGTTACCGCCTGAGCCGTAGCGGATGAGGGGGCCCGGGAGTGGCTTCGGGCCTGCCGGAGCGTGGGTGGCTCAGGTCCGTAAGGACCGAGCCGCCCACGCGGAGGGGCGGGGCCCCCTCATCCGCGAAGGCGCGGTGAGGCGGTGCTTACGCAGGCACAGCCACGATCACCTGTGCCGCGCGCAGGACGCGCTCCTTGGAGCGGTAGCCCGAGCGCAGCACCTGGCTGACCGTGTCCACCTCGACGTCCTGGCCCGGCTGCTGGATGAGGGCCTCGTGGATGGTGGGGTCGAACTCCACGCCGGTGGCGTCGATCCGTTCCAGCCCGTAGGTCTTCAGCGAGTTCTCCAGCTTGGCTGCAATGGCGGCGAAAGGGCCGTCCTCGAGGTCGCCGTGCTGGCGGGCGGCGTCGATGTCGTCCAGTACCGGAAGCAGGGAGTTCAGGACGCCGATGACGGCCATTTCCCCGGCGACGGCACGGTCGCGTTCGACGCGCTTGCGGTAGTTGACGTACTCGGCCTGGAGGCGGAGGAGATCGTTGCGCAGTTCCGCGGCTTCGGCCTGGGCCGAGGTACCGGAGGCCACCGACTCTTCGGCCGGAACCTCTACGCCGTTGAGGATCTCCTCGGCCTGGGACAGCGCATCGCCCTCGGCACCGGCGGCAGCTGCGCCTTCCGCACCCGTGGGGGTGCCGGCGTCGTGCTTTGCGTCGTGCTGCGGATGCCGGGCGGCACCGGTCTCCGGGTCAACCTTGCGATTGTCCCGGATGACCGGCTTGCCCTGCTCCGAATCCGAGTGCTCTGATTCGTTGCCGTGGTGGGGCATGGTTACTTCTTCTCGTCTTCGTCGATGATCTCGGCGTCGACGATGTCCTCATCTGCAGCCTTCTCACCGGCGGGAGCTGCACCCTCGGCGCCTTCGGCACCGGCGGCTGCGGCCTGCGAGTAGATAGCTTCGCCCAGCTTGGTCTGGGACTGCTGCAGCTTCTCGAACGCCGTCTTGACGGCGGCGTCGTCGGTGCCTTCCAGCGCCTTCTTGAGGGCGTCGACGTCGGCCTTGACCTCGGTCTTGACCTCTTCCGGCAGCTTGTCGTCGTTTTCCGACAGCAGCTTCTCGATCGAGTAGGCGAGCTGCTCGGCGGAGTTGCGGGTGTCCGTGGCTTCGCGGCGGGCCTTGTCCTCGGCAGCGTGTGCCTCGGCGTCGGCGACCATGCGCTCGATGTCTTCCTTGGACAGTGCCGTGCCACCGGTGATGGTCATGGACTGTTCCTTGCCGGTGCCCTTGTCCTTCGCGGAGACGTGCACGATGCCGTTGGCGTCGATGTCGAAGGTGACCTCGATCTGCGGAACGCCACGCGGAGCCGGAGCGATGCCGGTCAGTTCGAAGGTGCCCAGCGGCTTGTTGTCGCGGGTGAACTCGCGCTCGCCCTGGAAGACCTGGATGGCCACGGACGGCTGGTTGTCGTCAGCGGTGGTGAAGGTTTCCGAACGCTTGGTGGGGATGGCCGTGTTGCGCTCGATCAGGTGCGTCATGACGCCGCCCTTGGTTTCGATGCCGAGGGAAAGCGGGGTGACGTCGATCAGCAGCACGTCCTTGCGCTCGCCCTTCAGGACACCTGCCTGCAGGGCTGCACCGACGGCGACAACCTCGTCCGGGTTGACGCCCTTGTTGGGCTCCTTGCCGCCGGCCAGTTCCTTGACCAGGTCAGAGACGGCGGGCATACGGGTGGAGCCACCAACGAGCACGATGTGGTCGATGTCCGAAACCTTGATGCCGGCTTCGGCGATGACGTCGTGGAACGGCTTCTTGGTGCGGTCAAGCAGGTCCTTGGTGAGGTCCTGGAACTTGGCACGGGTCAGCTGCTCGTCCAGGTGGACCGGGCCGTCGGGGGTGACGGAGAGGTACTGGAGCGAGATGTTGGTGCTCGTGGAGGAAGAGAGTTCCTTCTTCGCCTGCTCTGCGGCTTCGCGAAGGCGCTGCAGGGCGATCTTGTCCTTGGAGAGGTCGATGCCCTTGATCTTGAGCTGGCTGAGCAGCCACTCGACCACGCGGTTGTCCCAGTCGTCGCCGCCGAGGCGGTTGTCACCGGCGGTGGCGCGGACCTGGATGGTGGAGAAGCCGTCTTCGTCCTTGCCGACTTCCAGCAGGGAGACGTCGAAGGTGCCGCCACCGAGGTCGAAGACCAGGATCAGTTCGTCTTCCTTGCCCTTGTCCAGGCCGTAGGCGAGGGCGGCCGCGGTGGGCTCGTTGACGATGCGCAGCACGTTCATGCCGGCGATCTCGCCGGCTTCCTTGGTGGCCTGGCGCTCGGCGTCGTTGAAGTAGGCCGGAACGGTGATCACGGCGTCGGTGACCTTCTCGCCGAGGTAGCTTTCGGCGTCGTTCTTCAGCTTCATGAGGATGCGCGCGGAGATTTCCTGCGGCGTGTACTTCTTGTCGTCAATGTTGACCGACCAGTCGGTGCCCATGTGGCGCTTGACCGAGGCGATGGTGCGGTCGATGTTGTTGACGGCCTGGCGCTTGGCGATTTCGCCGACCAGGACTTCGCCGGACTTGGAGAAGGCAACGACGGACGGCGTGGTGCGGCCGCCTTCGGCGTTGGCGATAACGGTGGGCTCGCCACCTTCGAGAACAGAGACAACGGAGTTGGTGGTTCCGAGGTCAATACCTACTGCACGTGACATATGTGTTGCTTCCTTTCACTGCTTTCAATGCCGATGTTCGAGACTGCACCCCGGCCCATTTCCTCGCGGATCCTTGCGGACGGCGGATCCTTGCGGACGGGAGCCAAGGATCACTCAACAGTCGGCTAGTTGAGCGTTCTGCACTCAACTGTACTCGCGAGTCGATTTAAGTCAAGCCAAAGTTGAGTGAAGTTCGCTCAACTTTGCATCGTGGCCGGAGTTTTACCTTGGAATGGCACGGTTCCGGGGCGTTTCGCCGTGGGAGAACGCGGGTTTGTCCTCGAATTCGCGGGAGAGCTGCGGGGTCGCCGGAGCGCTCCAGCGACCCCGCAGCTCTCCCGCGACGCCGGCGCGAACACGGTCTTCTGGTTGAGGGCTAATGCAGGGAAGCAGACAGTGGCACACTGTCGCCATGGAAATCACAGGATTCATGCAGCCGGACGAATTCTGGGCCGCCTTCCCGAGCGATGCCGTTGCCTTGGTGGCTATCACAGACATCGAGCCGTTGCTTGACTCCCGCCGTGCGATGCTGAGGCGGATGCGCGGCGAAGGCTGAATCCCAGACCGCTCCGGTGACTGGAATGGACCACTTTTCGGCAAGCCGGGCAGGTGTTTTCGCAGCGGGCAGCCGCCGCTCAACCCAAGAACCGGGCCGGTTAAGGCCCAGCGCTTTCAGCGCGGAGAATCCCGCGAAGCCTTGCCTGCCGCAGTACCCGAAGGAGCAGCGGATTCAGGGGGCGCCGCCCGAAGCACTTCGCGTGCGGCGGACCCCCGGGGTACTGCCCTCCGCACGGGTTCATCCGGCGGCACCGGCTTGTAGACCCAGGCCACCAGCACCACGGAGATGATCATCAGCAGGAACCAGGAGAGCAGCTTGTCCGGGGAGACCATGTGCCAACCGTTTACTTGGCTCGGGTAAAGCCAGGCATGGGACCAGGTTGCGATGTTCTCGGCAATCCAGATGAACAGCGCCACCAGCAGGAACGACACCAGCAACGGCATCCGGAAGCTGCGCCGGAACACCCTGAAGTGCATCACGCAGCGCCCGAACACCAGCGCTACCGCCGCCAGCAGCACCCAGCGGAAATCGAAGACGAAGTGGTGCGAGAAGAAGTTCACGTAAATGCCAAGAGCCACGATCGCGGTGATCCAACGGCGGGGATAGCGGGCGAAACGGAGGTCGAAGAGCCGGTAGACCCGCACCATGTAGGAGCCGACCGAGGCATACATGAACCCGCTGAACAACGGCACCGCGCCGACCCGCAGGAAGCCCTCGGCCTCGTAACTCCAGGACCCGACGTCGGTCTTGAACAGTTCCATGACCGTGCCCACGAGATGGAACAGCACAATCACCCTGAGCTCGCGCAGCGTCTCCAGTTTCGTGGCGACCATGACAACCTGGATCACGACGGCGGCGATGGTCAGGAAATCGTTCCTCGCAAGGGCCGCGTCCGCCGGGTACCAGAGCCTCGCCCCGAAAATCACGGCCAACAGCGAGGCACCGAAAATGCAGGCCCATGCCTGCTTCAGGCCGAACACCAGGAATTCGGCGAGCTTCCAGCGCAGGCCGCCGACGGGCGCCCGCTTCAGGAAACCGTGAGCGCGTTCGTCCAGGAACTGCTCGACGGCGGTCAGGCTATGCATCGATCCGGCTCCGCACCCCGGACACATCGATCCGGCCAAGGTAGTAGTCCCTCGGACGGTGCCGGATGCGCCGGGGAAGCCTCGGATACACGACTCCAAGCACCCGGATCAATGCTTCAAAGCGCCGCTGCCGGCGGGGACCCCAGGGCAAGCCGTACTCAGCGCGAAGGGACTCCGGCAGCAGCCCGGCCGTGAGCAGCCGCGCCACAGGCATGACCAGGCGCAGCCACACCGGCCCTACGGCGGGATGCAGCAGATCACGGGCCACCCGCACGGCTTCGGGGGCGGGAGCCAGCCCCGCCAGGCGTTCGTTCCAGTACTCGGCAAAGGCCGCACGGTCCGCGGGCCAGAACTCCGCCGGAAGCTGCAGGGCCGTCCCGATCCGCGCATACTCGCGGTAAACGCGGTCCGCCGTTCCGGCGTCGAGCGTTCCATAGACCCGCTCGTAAACGTCCACGGCGGTGTTGTACAAGGTGGCAACCACCCACAGCTGGGATTCCGGATCGAAGGCGTTGTAGCCTGCGGAGGCACCGTCAGGCTGCCTCCGGACCGGCGCGTGGGCACGGTTGACGGCGCGCCGCATGGCGGCGAGCTGCTCCTCGGAGCCATAGACGACGGCGTAGACGTAGCCCATCGTGGCCGCGAGCCGCTCGAGCGGGCGTTCGCCGAAATCGCTGTGTTCGGCGACGCCGCGGCCTACCGCCGGATCGGCGATCTGCAGCAGGACGGCGCGGCCGGCTCCGGCGAGCAGCACCGCTTCCGCCCCGATGTCTGCCAGCCCGCCAACCATGCAGCCACCCTACTCCTCGGGCCGATGATTCAGGCCAGGCCGATGATCCCGGCGAGCAGCCCGAGCTGGTGCGCGAACAGTTCCTCCCGGGCCGCGAAGGTGTCCGCGCCGTACTGCCCGAACACCTCGAAGCTGACGGCCCCGAACAGGGACGTCCAGATCAGCACGCCGCGCGTCACCAGCTCTTCCGGCACCTCGAGGCCGAGCTCGGAGCGGATGGTGGCGAGGTCGCGGGAAAGCGCTTCGGGAACGACGACGGCGGGTCCCCCCGCGGCGGCCAGCGCACCGGCCCGGTGGGCGGCGTCGAAATTGTGGACCAGGCGGTATACCACCCGGGTTCCGGGCACGATGGTCCGCTCCCCCGGCGCCCGGTACCCGGGGACCGGGCTGCCGAAAAGCAACGCGTAGCAGGCGGGTTCGCGCAGCGCCCAGTTCCTGACGGCGTGCCCCAGGGCGTGGAAGCGGCCGGCGAAGTCGTCTTCCGGGAGGGCGTCGACGGCGGCGTCCACGGCGTCGCCGAGCTCGTTGTAGGCGTCGATCAGCAGCAGGGTGAGGAGTTCATCGCGGTTCTCGACGTAGCGGTACACCGCGGAGGATACGACGCCGAGGTCCCGCGCCACCGCCCGCAGGGACAAGGCCGCCGCGCCGTGGAGGGCAAGGTGTTCGCGGCCGATCCGGACGATGTCGGCGATGGTCTGAGCACGGGCCCGCTCCCGCGGCGTGGGAGCTTTGGCCTGCGGCTTCGTGGTGGACGGCATGCCTCCAGCATGCCACAAAGGAGAGCGGCGTCAACAAAAGAGAGCAGCGCTCTTGACTTCCCTGGGCAACGGGTCCATTCTGGAAACAAGAGAGCACTGCTCTCGAAAACCGAAAGCCAGCCAAACCCACCAAGGGAGCCCCAGCCATGACCACAACGTACGCAGTCACCGGAGCCGGCCCCGTCGGCTCGACCATTGCCAGCCTGCTCGCGGAGCAGGGCTACCAGGTCCGACTACTCACCCGATCCGGCTCCGGCCCGGAACACCGGCTCATCGAGCGCCGGAAAGCCGACGTCTCGGACCCTGCCCAACTGGCGGACGCCTTCGACGGCGCCTCGGCCGTGTTCCATTGCATCCACGGCTCCGCCTACTCGGCGAAGGCCTGGCAGGCCGAACTCCCCCGCGCCGAGCAGACGGTGCTGGACGCAGCAGCGGAGGCGGGCGCCGTCGTCGTCTTCCCGGAGAGCCTGTATTCGTACAGCGAGCCCGACAGGACCATGAGCGAATCCAGCCCGCGCGAGGCAAGCGGCGGGAAGCGGGGCGTGCGCACGGTGCTGCTCGAGGCCCGGCGGGCCCACCGGGCGGACACCGTGAGCGTGGTGGCGGGCGACTTCTTCGGCCCGCGGGTCCGCGGCGCACATGCCGGCGAGCGCATGGTGCCGGTGCTGCTGAAGGGGAAATCGCTGCAGGTGATCGGGCGCGCGGACCTGCCGCATGCCTTCACCTACGTGCCGGACCTCGCCGCGGCCATGGTCAAGGCCGCGCGGACGCCTGAGCTGTGGAACTCGGTCCTGCACGCCCGCACCGGCCCGGCCTTGAGCCAGCAGGAACTCGCGACGGCGTTCACCAGCGCCGCGGGGCTGCCTGCGGTGAAGCTGGGAACGGTCCCGGGCTGGCTGCTGAAGGTGCTTGGCCTGGCGTCCACGGACATGCGCGAACTCGCCGAAACGCTCTACCAGTTCGAGCGGCCGTTCGTGATGGACTCGGCGGCCAGCCAGGCGCGGCTGGGCCTGGCGCCGACCCCGCTGGCGGATGCCGCAGCGGCGACCGTGGCCTGGTGGCGCAGCCAAAACTGAGTCCCCTCCGCGGCAATCTTCAAACGAATGGATTTACCTCGGAAACCCCGTGACTGACCGGCCGTCGCGGGAGTAACCTTAGGCACAACCGCTGTACCGGACCACCTTGTCGACTGGGGTGCCACCGTGGGTGTAGTGCAAGCTTCGTTGACCGAACTGCTCGGGCTGCTTTCGGATGCCGTCTCGCCTGTGCAGGTCTATTTCGAGGACGACGGCGGGCCCTCCCTTCCCGATGCGGCGGTGACCGTCCGCGCCATCGCCCTGAACCGGGTGGGCCGCTCCCGCAGGAACGGTCCGCTGCTGGACCTGGAACTCAAGGTGGCCGTGGAGGCCCGCGGTCCGGACTGCCTCACCAACCTGGAGCAGCTGCTGCTGGTGGTGGAGCGCCACAGCCAGTACTCCGTGGTTTCGGCGGACGAGTTCGAGCCCGGTGAATACCGCGCCAGCATCCGCGGAGGCCTGGGCTTCCTGGTCCGCGTTCCCGTCTCCCTGCCCTTCGAAGAGCCCGCCGGCCCGCCCGTCCTGGAACCGCTGATCGCCAGCACCACGGTGGCCCGGCGGATCCACGGCCGGCTCGTGGACGTCCACAACAAAGGCATCCCCAACGCCTACATCCGCGCGCATTCGTCCGCCACCGCCGTCGTCAGCGACGCCACCGGCCACTTCGAGGTCCTGGCCTCGGCAGACGAACTCCAGCACTTTGCCGTGGCCGTCCGCGGTACTGAACGTGAAATGTCAGCCAGCACAAGCAGCCTGCCGGTCACCATCCGGTGGGAGTAGAGGGAGCGCACCATGGTGAACTACCAGGCGCCTGGAGTGTACGTACAGGAAGTACCCAGCGGTGCCCGCTCCATCGGGCAGGTCAGCACCAGCATCGCCGGATTCGTGGGAGTCGCCCCGGATCCCCTGGCGCACCTGGATGAGGCGCGCGTCCTGGACAACTGGACCCAGTTCGTGGACCAGTATGTCGGGAAAGCCACCCAGGGAACGCCGCTGTCCAACGCGGTGTTCGGCTTCTTCGCCAACGGCGGCGGCCGCTGTTACGTGGTCAATGTCGGCACCGGCGGCAGCCTCACGGGCACGGCGAGGAAGCCCACGGGCCTGACCCTTTTCGAGGCGATCGACGACATCTCCATGGTGGCCGCCCCCGGCTACGCCAACGCCGACGCCTACGCGGCCCTGCAGGCCCACGTGGAGCACCCGCTGCGGCAGGACCGGATGGCGATCCTGGACACCGTGGAGAAAGTGGACGACGTCGGAGCGCTCACCCGGGCGGCGACCTCCGGCCTGCCGGACGAACCCGAGCCCGACAAGCCGGAGAATCCCGAGGAGCCTGCGAAACCAGCGAAACCCGGGAAGCCCGAGGAGGCAGCGAAGCCCGAGGAGACCGCGCCGGCCGCGGGCGCCACCAGCGAGGACGCCCTGGGCGCTCCCCAGTCCCCCGGCGGGTACACGGCCTTGTATTTTCCGTGGATCGTGATGACGGACCCGGTGTCCGGCAAGAAGGTGACCCAGCCGCCGTCGGGCCACATGGCGGGGGTGTGGGCGCGGGTGGATGGCAGCCGCGGGGTGCACAAGGCGCCGGCCAATGAACCCATCCAGGGCGCGCTGGATCTGGTGCGGCGGGTGAGCCGCGGCGAGCAGGAGGTGCTGAACCCCGCCGGGGTGAACTGCATCCGCTACTTCCCGGGCGAGGGCATCCGGGTGTGGGGAGCGCGCACCAAGGCGCCCGAAGCCAGCGAATACCGCTACATCAACGTGCGCCGGCTGACCAACATGATCAAGGAATCGGTGGCGGACGGCACCCGCTGGGTGGTGTTCGAACCCAACGACCACACCCTGTGGAAGTCGATCCGGCGCGATATCGGCGCGTTCCTGACCAATGTCTGGCGGGACGGCGCCCTGCTGGGCACCACCCCGCAACAGGCCTTCTTCGTGAAGTGCGACGAGGAAACCAACCCGCCCGAAGTCCGCGACGCCGGCCAGGTGGTCACCCTGATCGGGATCGCGCCCGTGAAGCCGGCGGAGTTCGTGATCTTCAAACTCATGCAGTCGGCCGAAGCCACCAGCGAGACAGAAAGCGCAGGAGCCTGAGATGAGCATGCAGCCAAGCACCCCGGCCCCGGCCGCGCAGCCGGGCAACGTGGTGGATCCGTACCGGGCTTACAACTTCAAGCTGGTCATCCAGGGCGTGGTGCAGGGGCACTTCACCAAGGTGGAGGGCCTTGGCATGAAGATCGACCGTATCCTGTACCGCTCCGGCGGGGAGAACAGCACGGTGCGGGTCATTCCGGGGCAGGTCGAGTACACGCCCGTGACGCTCAAGTACGGGCTCACCGACTCCACCGAAATGCTGCAGTGGCTCTTCAAGGCAGCCAACGGCCAGGTGGAGCGGCGAAACGTGTCCATCGCCATGCTCAACGACTCCGGCTCGGCCGAGGTCCGGCGCTGGAACCTGCTCGGAGCCTGGCTGTGCGAATGGGTCGGGGCGCCGCTGGATGCCCTCGGCAAGGACCTGGCCATCGAGTCCGTGACCATCGCCTACGACCGCCTGGAACTCGACGATGCCCGCGCACCCGTCTCCTGACGTCCCGGCGGGGTCCCACGATCCGGCGGGGTCCCACGTCCCGGCGGGATCCCACGTCCCGGCGGGATCCCACGATCAGGCGAGGTCCCACAGTTCGACGGGTTGGCGGCGGGGGCTGGCTGCGCGGCTTCGCGGTTTCGCGGAGCAGCTCGACCCTGCCGGGTTGCCCGACTCTGCGGGGCGGGGTTCCGGGAGTGGCGTGGCTGGTGGCTTGCTGGGCGCGGGTTTGGGCACCGGGTGGGGAACGGAGGCCCCGACGCTTGAACGCGGCTTTGATCTCTCCGGCGCACCCGAACATTGGGTGCGCCTCCTGCGCGACGCCGGGCTGGCACCTGCGGAGGATGGTTCTGCTGCGGAGGCCCGCGCTGTTCCCTTGCCGGCCGATGATACACCCGCCGTCCCGGGGCGCTTCGGGCTGGCCTGGCTGCGGAAAATCAGGCTGCGGCCAACAACGGCACGGATCTTGCCCGGACACTCGCAGCCAAAGAACCCCACGACGGCGGCCCGGCAGGGAACGCCAGCCCAGCACACGGGAACCGTTCCCCCGGCTTCCGGGGCCCCCGATAGCGTGGCTCCCACACTTGCTGGGCCCGCTCTACGTCCTTTGCTCATCTCAAGGGACGTAGAGCAGGCCTCACAACGCGGTGCCAGCGGGGTCCCGGTGCTGCGCCTTCGCCCGGACCGCACCGAGCCAACGCTTCCCTCGCCAAGCCTTGCAGCCTCCGAACCACGCCAAACCCCCCAACTTGTGAGGCCCGCTCTACGTGCTTTGACACCCCCAAAGGACGTAGAGCAGGCCTCACAACGCAGTGCCAACGGGGTGCCGGTGCTCCGCCTTCGTCCGCAACGTGCAACACAGCCGCGCCCGACGGCCTCAACGCAAGCCACCACGATATCCACCGCAGGCGAACACCCCACAGGCGAACACCCGGCACCAACCGAAGCCTCTCCGCTTGTGAGGCCTGCTCTACGTGCTTTGACGCTTTCAAAGCACGTAGAGCAGGCCTCACAACGCCCGGAAGAGCCAAGGGAGCCCGCAGGAGCCGCGCAACCCCAGCCCATCCCCCAGCCCCAGCTCTTGCCGCAGCCCCAGCCCCAGCCCTTGCCGCAGCCCCAGCCCACGCCAAAGTCCCAGGGCCACCCGAGCAGCGCCGAAAACCACACACCGAAGGCCCCCCTCGCGGGCACCTGGCCCGAGCTCGCCCCGCGCCCGCCAATCGAAGCAAGCCACAACAGCGAACACCTCGAGCACGCCTTGGCCCGGGCCGAGCGGCTGAGCCTCGAGCGGTCGGCGGTGTGAGATGGAGAGGGTGGCATTCCTGATCGAAGAGACCGGCGAGCACCTGGGCTGCCTGCTCAACCCCGAGACAGTGGTGATGCAACGCAGCGCGGGTGTCGAGCCGCGGAGGAGCGCGGGCGGGAAGCTCACCGGCAGCGGACTGGCGGACGACCCCCTGCTCTTCACCGGCGGCGGGCACACCGAGCTCCGCCTGGATTTGCTGTTCGACGTCGATCTTGCACCGGCGTCGCTCCATGTGCAGGACGTGCGGCAGATGACCCGGCCCATCTGGGCGCTCGCGGAGAACTCTGCGGAGGTGGAGCGGCAGCGCAGGCCGCCCTCGGTCCGCTTCGTCTGGGGCCGGGCGTGGAACGTGCCGGGGATCGTCACGGAGGTGGCGGAGCGTTTCGACCGCTTCGCCCCGGACGGTTCGCCCCTACGGTCCTGGATGCGGCTGGTGTTCGTGCGGGTGGGCCAGAGTGCGGACGAGGAAGGCGGCGAGAACTACGAGCTCGCCCAGCGCCTTCCACCGGTGGACCTGACGGCCCCTCCTGTGGACACCCTCACTGTGACCGGCGACGGCGGCACGGACCGGGACGCTTTGGCTCCCGACGGCGGGGAGCCCCTTCCGGAGGTGCCGCCCGGCGAGCTGGGCCGCCTGAGCCTGGAGGCCTTCGGGACACCGCTGCTGTGGAAACTGCTGCTGGAGTACAACAACGTGGACGACCCCGCGCATTTCACGGGCCCGCTGGCCGTGCCGCCGATGGGCGAAGCGCCATGAGCCGGGACACCACCAAGGAAAAGCCATGAGGCAACTCCAAGGCCTCCCCGAGCTGATCGTCACCCTCGGGCGGCGCCGGCTTTCCACAGCCGACACCGCGGCGATCGTCTCCGTGCAGGTCCTCAGCTCCCTGGCGCGCCCGGCCCAGTGCCTCATCACCTGGCGGCCGGCACTTGGCCAGCGCAGTCCGGGCCAGGGCAGCAGGGGCGTGGATCCGGCGCCCGGGGATGCGCTCCGCGTGGAGCTGGGCGGACGGCGCACTCCCCTGTTCGTCGGCGAGGTGACCGTGGTGGAGCATAGCTACGGCGCCGACCTCTCGCAGGAAATCCGGGTCCGCGCCTACGACGCCCTGCACCGCCTCCGCAAGCGCCAGTTCACCCGGCTGCACGAGGATGTGGACCTGGCCGGCCTGGCCCGCACGCTCTGCGAGGGCACGGGACTGCAGGTGACCGGCGGAGGCATGCGGCTGGGACAGGTGTACCAGTGCGCCCGCTCGGACCTCGCCCTGCTGGTGGAGCAAAGCGCCCGGGTGGGCGTGTACCCGGTGGTCGACGGCGACGCCCTGCGCCTCACCACCCTGGCCGGGGAGGGCGAGCCCGTGGAACTGGAGCTGGGCAGCAGCCTGCACTCGGCCGAGGTGGAGCTCAGCCAGGAACCGGCGTACCTGGGCGCCCGGACGGCGGGCTGGCACTCCGGCGACGCCGAGGCTTTGGAGGGATCGGCGTCGGGCAGTGACGCGAAGGCCGGCGTGTCGGCCGACCCTGCCCTGGCCAGCGTCGGCGCGGGCGGCGAGCTGCTGCGCGGCAACGAGGCCTTCGCCTCGGACGCCGCGGCGGACGGGCTGGCGCAGGCCGAACTGGACGTGCGGATGGCCGGGCAGGTCAGCGCCGTGTTCGTGGCCGACGGCGATCCGCTCCTGCGTGCGGGCGGCCGGGTCCGGGTGCGCGGCCTGGCCTCGTCGCTGGAGGGGACGTACGCCGTCGCCTCGGCCGTGCACCGCCTGGACGGCAGCGGCTACGAAACCACAATCACCACCCGGCCGCCCGAAACCCCGACGTCCCGGCAGCCGGACGTGTTCACCCTGGGCGTGGTGGCCGACGTCGACGATCCCGAGGAACGCGGCCGCGTCCGGGTGCGCCTGCCCGCGTATCCACCGTTGGAGAGCGGCTGGGCGCCGGTGCTGTCCGGGGCCGCCGGGCCCGGCAAGGGGCTGGTGCTGGCTCCGGCACCGGAGGACACCGTGCTGGTGCTGCTGCCGGCCACGGACCCGGCCCAGGCGATCGTGCTCGGCGGGCTCTACGGGCGCGAACGCACCCCCGACGCCGGCGTGACCACGGCCCGGGAGAGCCGCTACACCTTCCGTTCCGCGGATGGCCAGCAGCTGGTGCTCGACGGCGGTGCCCGCACTGTCAGCTTCACGGACGGCCACGGCTCTACGGTGGAGCTCGGGCCGGAGAAGCTGCGGATCACGGCGGCCACGGACCTGCTGCTCGAGGCCCCGGGCAAGGCCATGCGGATCCGTGCCAAGACCGTCGATTTCGAGGAGGCCTGATGCTGGGGTGCGGGCGATGAAAATCCTGGTTAAGGAAGCCATCCTGCGCTGCGGGCACGACGGCAAGGTGGAAAACGTCCCCTCGCAGGAATGGGTGCGGGTGGCCGGTTCGCCCGTGCTGGTCGAAGCCGATCCCGTGGGCCGGGACATCTCGATGTGCCCCAACATCGGCCTGAACATCAAGCCGTGCAACAAGACCCTGCCGGTGATCAAGGGATACTCGCTGTTCATCCGGATCGGCGGGAAGCGGATGTGCCTGGACACCGTGGAAGGCTTCACGGACGGCACCCCGCCCGGCGCCGTGAAGTACACCGTCCGGCGGCCGGGCCAGGAATTCGTGGCGGCAGGATCATGAAAAGCAGCCAGCCATGAGCGGGCCCAGGTACAAGTCGGTGGCCTTCGTCCACCCGGACTTCGACGCCGCCGTCGGGCTGTCCGGCCTCACCCTCACCCCGGACGGCAGGCTGGCCACCGTCACGGACGCCGCCTCCGTGCGGCAGGCACTGCTGCTGCTCCTGAGCACCCGGCCCGGCGAGCGCATCAACCGTCCCACGTACGGCTGCCACCTCTTCCGGCTCGCCTTCGCGCCCGCGGACGACACCACCGCGGGCCTGGCCATCCACTACGTGGCCCGGGCCGTGGAGCAGTGGGAGCCGCGGATCACGGTGCTGTCCTTGGATGCTTCGCGCTCGCAGGAGAGCCCGGAACTGCTCGAAGTCCGGCTGCGGTACCGGGTCCGGTCCACCCAGCACCAGGACGAACTGGCCATCACCCTGCCCGTTGATTCAGGAGGTGCAGCATGAGCATTCCCGTGCCGAACCTGGATGACCGCAGCTTCGCGGAGCTGGTGGCCGGCGCCCGGGAGCGCATCCGGCAGGTCGCCCCGGACTGGACCGATCTGTCCGTACACGACCCCGGCATCACCATCATGGAGGCCTTCGCCTACCTCACGGACACCCTGATGTACCGGCTCAACCGGGTCCCGGACAAGCTGTACGCCGTGTACCTGAACCTGCTGGGCACCAGCCTCTACCCGCCAGGCAGCGCCGAAACCATGCTCGAATTCACGCGCCTCACGAGTGGTGGCGCCGCTCCGGAGATCCGGATCCCGCGCGGCACCCAGGTCAGCTGCCCGCCGGGCGTGCCCGGGGCGCCGCAGCCGGTCTTCACGACGACGGCGGCCGCCGTGCTGCCCGCCGGCCAGGCCAGCGTGCTGGTCCCCGCAGCCGATGTGACCTTGTACGACGCCGTTCCGATCGGCACCGGGACGGGACGGCCGGGGCAGAGTTTCGTGGTTCCGAACGCGCCGATCGTGTCCGGGGCGGGGCTGTCCGTCGCGATCGAGGTGCCCGCGGCGACCCGGCTCAGCAGCGGCGAGGCCGTGCTGGTGGACGGCAAGCCGTTCCGGTATTGCCGCGAGGTGGAGGCGTTCGCCGACGCACGGCCCGGGGAGGTGCCGGTGCGGATCGACCGCAGTGCCGGCGTCGTGATGTTCGCCTGGTGGGACGAAGCTTTCGGCGGGCAGGAAGCCGGTGGGACGAACAGCCCGCCCGTTCCGGGTCCGGGCGCAGAGGTGCGCGCCTGGTACCGCGGCGGCGGCGGGCAGCGCGGGAACGTCGGGGCCGGGCAGCTCACGGTGCTGCGCTCACCGCTGCCTGGCGTGCGGGTCAGCAACCCGGAGCCTGCCACCGGCGGGCGCGACGGCGAGGCCCTGGAGAACGCGCTCCGCCGCGCCCCGCAGGATTTCCAGGCCCGTGACCGGGCCGTGACAGTGCGCGACTACGAGGTGCTGGCCATGCGGCACGGCGGCGTGGACCGGGCACGGGCGTTCACCCGGAAGGAGCTGTGGGCCTTCGCCCGGCCCGGCGAGGTGGAAGTGGTGCTGGTGCCGTTCGTGCCCCGCACCGGCCAAACACCGGTCACGGCCGCCGAACTCGCCGCACAGGCCCGCGCCGAGGTGCGGGACGACGTCGAACAATACCTGCGCCGCCGCTCCACGGTGGGTGCCGAGCCCGTGGTCCGCTGGGGCCTGTACAAGCAGGTGCTGGTGGACGCACGGATCGTGGTGCGCCCGGATGAGGACGCCGACGCCGTCAAGGCCCGGATCGCCGCCCGGCTGGCCGAGGGCATTAGCCCGCTCGGCCAGGGCCCAGCCCGTTCGGATACGGGGGGCTATGGTTCGGGCTTCGGCAAGCCGCTGCGGGTCTCCAACCTCTACCGGGCCATGGAGGAAGCCGAGCCCGGGGTGCAGTACGTAGACCGGGTGCGGCTGGAGGTGGACAAGGTCCCGGACAGCGACGCCATGGGACTGGTGCAGGCCGAGGGGCAGGACAACACCTGGTTCGTGGCCCAGGACGGGCTGCTGTTCCGCACCACCAACGCCGGCGACGGCTGGGAGGCCTGCGCCGAGTTCGGAACGGACACTTCCACGGAGACGGTGCGGTCCATCGCACCGTTCCGTTCGCCCGCTCCGGGACGGTCCGCCGTCGGGCAGCATCCGGGGATGGTCGCGGTCAGCACGGTGGCGGGCACGTCCTCGCGCATCTACATCAGCGAGGACCTTGGCGAATCCTGGCGCCGCGCCGCCGAACTGGGCTTCGTGGTGGCGGACCTGTGCTGGGTGGACCGGCAGGGGGCGCCGGTGCTGCTGCTCGCCGGCGAGCGCGGCCTCTACGAGCTCCCCGTGGGCGAAGGCGCCATCCCGGTCCAGAACGTGGTGGACGCCGGGCAGCCGGACCGAGGCTTCTACGCGGTGGACGCCCTGGTGGACGTACGCGGCCGCACCGGGGTGGCTGTGGCGGCGGAGGCCTCGGCCGGGGTGTGGCTCTCCCCGGATGCCGGCATGGCGGGCAGCTTCAAGCGGGTGAAGGCGGCCGGGGAGGACATCCGCTGCATGACGGTGCAGTACGACGGCGGTGCGAGCTACCTGTGGCTGGGCCGTTCCGTTCCGGAAGGCAGCGGAACCGGCTGCCTGCGGCTGAAGATCGACGAACTCGCCCGCACCGACCTCGATGCCCTGCAGGCGGCCTGGGAACAGTTCGGTGCAGGCTGGACCGGCGGCAGCTGCTGGGGCGTGCATGTCATGGGCAACGCCGCCTACGCCGCCACCCAGAGCGGCGGGGTGCTGCGCCTGCAGCTCGGCCAGGCTTCCCCGCAGTGGAGCACCCCGGACGTGAACTGCGGGCTTCCGCTGCGGGACCGCACCCGCTTCGAACCTGTCCGGGCGGTGTCGGGTGCCGTGCGCGACGACGGCGCGCAGCTGTTGCTCGCCGCCGGGCCCAAGGGGATCTACCGCAGCACCGACAACACCGCTTCCTGGGCGAGCTGTACGCGGCGGGTGGTGGACGACGTCGTAACCCTTCCGGAAACCTGGCTGTTCTGCTCCGGTGAGCACAGGATCGAGGTGGTCCACGGCCATGGCTGACGGCGACTTCAGGCTTGAGGACTCCCGGCTGCTGCGCGTGCTGCCGGAGGTGTACCAGGTGGCGGCCGAAAGCAGCCGGCCCCTGCAGGCACTGCTCGCCGTGGCCGAGGACCTGCACCGGCCTGTCCGGGACGTTCTGGACCACGTCCACACCGTCCCGGATCCCGGGCGCTCGCCGTCGTCGCTCATCCCCTTCCTGTCCCGCTGGGTGGACCTGGACTGGCTCACCCTGCCCGGCCCCGAAGCCACCGGAACGGCGTCCGCCGGAATCCCGGTGGCCCGCCAGCGGGACCTGATCGCCTGCGCCGCCGGGCTGTCCGCGCGCCGCGGCACCGTGGGCGGGCTCACCCGCTTCCTGCACCTGGCCACCGGGGTTCCCGGTTTCGAAGTGGTGTCCGAGCCCGGGGCTTTCCACATCACCGTGCGGGTGCCGGCCGCGGCCGCCGGGCAGGCCGAGCTCATCCGGCGGATCGTCAAAGGAATCAAACCGGCGCACGTCACCGACGAAATCGAGGTGATGGACGCGTGAACGGCGAGAACCGGAAGCCCATCATCGTGGTGGCCGTCTGTGCCGTCGTGGCGGTGCTGGTGCTGGTGCTCGGGGTCAGCTGCAGCGGCAGCAACAACGCCGGGGCGCCGGGCTGGCAGTCCGGGTTCGCCGGGGTCGCCAAGGGCGGGAAGCTCACGACGGCGGACCTGGCTCCGGCGGGCGGCTCCTGTTCGGCGTCGGGCGGCCAACTCGCGGTCGCTGGGAGCTGCACCTTCCAGGTGCGCAAGTTCGGCGGACTGTTCGACTTCGGTCCACCCACCAAACGGGCGCGGCTGCTGCCGCAGCAGGCCGTGGCGGTGACACTCTCCGTGGAGGGCACGCGGACCGAGCAATCGGCCGACCCCGGGGATACTGTGGAGCTGACATTCGGGACCTCGGGCGGAAGCCTCGGCATCCGCTGCCTGGTACCGGGAGGCTGTGTGCTTCAACTAGTGGAGGCGGGCTGACATGACCGGAATTACCCTGACACTCAGTTCCCCCACGGTCGAGCTCAAGGATGGCAAGGGCTCCCTGACCGCGTCCGTCACCAACAGTTCCACGGAAGCCGAGCGCGTGGTGCTTGGGGCCTTCCCCGGCCAGCCCGGCGGGCCCACTTACACCACCGTGGCCGAACCGCTGCGCACGCTTGCGGCGGGCGCCACGGAGCAATACCTGGTGGCCTTCGACACCACCGGCGCGGTGCCCGGCAGCTACCCGGTGAAGCTGATCGCCTACTCCGCGGACGACGCCCCGGAGGACTATGCGGACCAGGCACACGTGGTGACGCTGACGGTGAGCCAGGCGCCCGCGCCCGTCAAGCCGCCGTCGAAGTTTCCCTGGCTCTGGGTGATCATCGGCGGGGTGGTGCTGCTTCTGGCGATCGGCGGGGTGCTGTGGTTCCTGGTGCGCGGCGGAGGCAACGTCCCGGACGTGCGCGGCAAGCAACGGAGCGAAGCCGCCCAGATCCTCATCGGCGCCGGCTTCTCGATGGGATCCACCGAGGTGGTGAGCACCGAACCGCCCGGCACGGTCATCAGCCAGAATCCGGGGGCCGGCAGCCGGGCCGATGCCGGAACCACCGTGAGCGTGGAAATCGCCAGGCAGGCCGACAAATGCCAGCCCGGCTATGTTTACCGGCGGGTGGTTCCGGACGACAAGGTCTGCGTCCTGCCCTCATCGGCTGCCCAGGTGCTCCAGGACAACGCCGCAAGCACACAGTCGTCGCGCAAGCCGAATCCTCCGGGCGGCCCATACGGCGTCAATACCTGTCTCCAGGGCTTCGTGTGGCGGGATGCGTACGACGGGGACCAGATTTGCGTAACCGGCGAGACCCGGACGAGGACGAAACAGGAAAACGACGAAGCGGCGCTGCACAGCGCTCCATGACAGCCGGGAGGCCCCTGATGGGCACCATCACCATGACCCTCAGCTCCCCCACGGTGGTCCTGAAGGAGGGCAAGGGTTCGTTGACCGCGTCGGTCACCAACGGCACCGGCGCGTCCGCGCGGGTGGTGCTCGGTGCTTTTCCCGGAGGCACCGCCCAGAAAACATACACGGATATCCCGGGTCCGCTGCGGACCCTCGCAGCCGGCGCTACGGAACAGTACCTGGTCAACTTCGACACCACGGGCGCGGCACCCGGCAGCTACCCGGTGAAGCTCATCGCCTATTCGGCCGACGACGCCCCGGAGGACTACGCGGACCAGGCCCGGGTGGTGACGCTCGAGGTGCCGGCCCCCGCAACGCCGGCCCCGACTCCCGGGTTCCCGTGGCTCTGGGTGATCATCGGGGCAGTGGCGCTGCTCGCCGTCGTCGGCGGTGTGCTGTGGTTCCTGTTCAAGGACGCCAGCGTGCCGCCCGTGGTGGGCAAGCCGCAGGCGGAGGCCGTCCAGATCCTCAAGGATGCCGGCTTCGGCACCACGGTCGTCGAGAAGGAGAGCCCGCAGCCGGCAGGCACCGTGCTGGGCCAGGAACCCGAAGGAGGGCGAACCGTGGGGCGCGGCTCCACGGTGGTCCTCGACGTGGCGGTGCCGTTGCGGACCACCGTTCCGGCGGTGCTGGGTGCCACGGTCGAATCGGCCAAGTCCCAGTTCGCCGCCGCCAAGATCCAACTGGATTTCACTGCTGGTTCCACGTGCAACAAGTCCCCGGAGCTGAGCCTGCAGCGCTGCGTTGTGCTCGGAGTCAACCCGGACGTGGGCTCGCGGGTGAACCTGAACGCCCTGGTACTGGTGAGGACGGAGCTGAGGTCGAAGATCTTCATCGACAACAACACCTTCCCGAACCTGTGCAAGACCATCGAATGCGTGAAACTGGGCGGCTAAGGCGGCCGCGTAACGCTCGGCAGAGCAGGCACGACCGTGAAAGGATCAACCATGCGTCCGATGCAGCACTCCAGCAAACTCCAGAACGTCCGCTATGAACTCCGCGGCCCGCTCCTCCAGGCGGCCAAGGCGATGGAGGCCGAGGGGCACCGCATCCTGAAGATGAACCTCGGGGACACAGCTCCGTTCGGGCTGGAGGCGCCGGAGTCGGTGGTGGTGGACATGATCCACCACCTGCGCGGGGCCCAGGGCTACAGCGATTCCAAGGGCATCTTCTCGGCCCGGACCGCGATCTCGCAGTACTACCAGACGCAGAACCTGATGACGATCGGCGTCGAGGACATCTTCATCGGCAACGGTGTCAGCGAACTCATTTCCATGACCCTGCAGGCCTTCATGGAGAACGACGACGAGGTCCTGGTACCCGCCCCGGACTATCCGCTCTGGACCGCCGCCGTCACGCTCACCGGTGGCAAGCCCGTGCACTACCTGTGCGACGAGGGACAGAACTGGTGGCCGGACATGGCCGACGTCGAAGCCAAGATCACCTCCCGCACCCGCGCCATCGTGATCATCAACCCGAACAACCCCACCGGCGCCGTCTACCCGCGCCACATCCTGGAGCAGTTCGCCGACCTGGCCCGCAAGCACGACCTGGTGCTGTTTTCCGACGAGATCTACGAGAAGATCCGCTACGAAAAGGCCCGGCACATCCATACCGCCTCGGTGGCGGACGACGTCTGCGTGCTGACCTTCAGCGGCCTCTCCAAGGCGTACCGCATGCCCGGGTACCGCGCCGGCTGGGTGGCAGTCACCGGACCGCACGCCGCCACCGCCGAATACCGCGAGGCACTGGAACTGCTGGCATCGCTGCGGCTGTGCGCCAACGTCCCGGCGCAGCACGCCATCCAGACCTGCCTGGGTGGGTACCAAAGCATCGAGGAGCTCATCAAGCCGGGCGGACGGCTGCGCGAACAGCGGGACCTGGCATGGAAGCTGCTGACGGCGATCCCCGGTGTTTCGTGCGTTCCCGCGGCCGGTGCCATGTACCTGTTCCCGCGCCTGGACCCCGAGATCTACCCGATCAAGAACGACGAGGAGTTCGTGCTGGAACTCCTGCGGGACCAGAAGATCCTGGTCTCGCACGGCACGGCGTTCAACTGGCCGACGCCGGATCACTTCCGTTTCGTGATCCTGCCGGCTGAGCGGGAGATCGAGGAAGCCGTGCGACGGATTTCGACGTTCCTCGCCGCGTACCGGGCCCGGGCGTAGCTTTCAGGGTTCCGGACCCCCAACTAGCTCGCAGTTGTTGTCGTTTTGAGGGCCCAAAACGACAACAACTGCCAGTCAGTTGGGCCTATACCCTAGTCCCCCGCCGAGCCGCTGACTCGGAGCGCGTTGATGATCGCCGGGATCGACACGATCAGCATCACCAGGGCCCAGACCAGCGCCACGATCACAGTGATCAACGCCCAGAACTGGTCACCGATGGACACCAGCGGTCCCGGCAGGAAGCCGTGGATCAGGCCGAGCACCAGTTGCAGGAGTACGGACACCACCAGCAGGACCACCAGCCCTGTGACCTTCAGGAACTTCGGCTGGCTCAGGATCAGCAGCACCGCGAACACGGCCTTGAGCAGGAGCAGCAGCCCCAGGATCGCGGCCGCCTGCCCCGTGGGAAAGCTCCCCCACAGCGCCAGGTAGGCGAGGGTTCCGAACGGCGCGGCCACGAACAGCCCGAACATCAGGAACAGCTTCGCCATGGCCAGCATCGCCGCGAAGAACGCCGCCACCACCCATAGGAACGTCACAATCAGGGTCACGATTCCCTGGATCCGCCCGTAGAGGCGCAATTCCATCATCAGGCTGAGTCCCAGCATCACCACGGTGAACAGCAGCAGCCCGTCCAGGAACGCGAGGAAGGCGATCCCACTGCCGGGCGGGTCGGCGTCGGCCTTCTGCGTGTTGAGGAAGACGTCCAGCGGGACGCCCAGCTTGGCGGCATCGCCCGGAGAGACAGGCTCGACGGCGGTCCCGCCCAGCAGGAGCGACATGCCGATCTCCGCCAGGACGGCGATGGCGAACACCACGACGGCGGCGATGAAGAAAGGTTTGCGGATCGCCTCGGGCGACGGCCCGTCACGAAGTGCGCCGGTACCCGTGATACCCGGCAGAAAGCCCGGACCCCGCCTTCCTGCGGCCATGGCTCAATTGTGGCAGAGACGGGGTTTTTTGGGACCGGCTCGGCGGGCGGAAACTAGGGCTCTTCGGTGCGGAGCCATCCTGAGGGATCGGGGGATCCGGCCCAAAACCCGAAACTGACTCGCAGTTGTTGTCGTTATGAGCGCTCAAAACGACAACAACTGCGAGTCAGTTGGGAGCGCGCCCGGAAAACTACCCGAACGTCAGCTTCGGCGGCGCCTGGCGGAAGCCCTTGGTGCGGAAGGCCAGGAAGATAATGCCGACCGCCATCCACCACAGGCCCACGATGAACGACGTCGGAGCCAGGGACGTCCACAGCCAGATGGTCAGGGCGAAGCCGACCAAAGGCAGCAGCAGGTACTTCACTACAGCCGCGGCGCCGCGGAGCTTGCTGTCCCAGAAGAAGTGCTTGATGACCGAGAGGTTCACCATGGAGAAGGCGAACAGCGCGCCGAAGCTGATCATGGTGGCGGCCATTTCCAGGCTGAGCACGAGGGCCAGCAGGGACACGGCCGACACCGAAACTGCTGCCAGCACGGGTGTGCCGAACCGTGGGTGGAGCTTGCCGAAGGCGCGGGGCAGCAGGCCGTCGCGGCCCATGGCGTAGATGATGCGGCTGACGCTGACCTGGCTGGTCATGGCGGAGCCGATGCAGCCGGCCACGAACACGGCTATGAAGATGGCACTCAGGACGGGACCGCCCACCTTTTCCACGAGTTCGATGCCCGCGGTGTCCAGGGCCACGAAGCTGTGCCAGTCGGGGAAGACCATGCCTCCCACCCAGGCGACCACGATGAAGATGACACCACCCAGGACCGTGGTGATGACGATGGCGCGCGGGATGTTCCGCTGCGCGTCACGGGCGTCTTCGGAAAGGGTGGAGACGGCGTCGAAACCCAGGAAGGACAGGGCCAGCACGGCCGCGCCGGCGAAGATCGGGCTCGCTCCGTCGGAGCCGAACTCGAAGGGGGCCAGTACGGACGGCGCCGGGTTCCCGACGAGGTAGGAGATGGACAGCGCCACGAACACCACGATGATGGCCACGGCCATGGCCACGATGACGCCGCTGGACTTGCCCACGAACTTCACTCCCATGGCGATGAACGCCAGGACGACGACGATGCTCACCAGGGCGAAGACCCAGGCCGGGATGGCCGGGAACGCCGAGTTCATGTACAGGCCCACCAACAGGAAGTTGATCATCGGCAGGAACAGGTAGTCCAGCATGAGCGTCCAGCCGGTGACGAAGCCGAGATGGCCGCCGAAGGTCTTCTGGGCGTAGGAGTAGGCGCTGCCCGCGGCCGGGATCACCCGCGAGAGGTGGGCGTAGCTGAGGGCAGTAAAGATCATGGTCACCAGGGCCACCACGTAGGCGGCGGCCAGGTGCCCGTCCGTGATCTCAGTGACGGTGCCGAAGGTGGTGAAGACGGTCACGGGGGCCATGTAGCTCAGGCCGAACATGACAAGGGCGGCCAGGCCCAGGACCCGGCGCAGTTGGGGTGCTTTGGATGCGGAAGCGCCTGGCGCGGAAGCTGCGGCTACCGGGGCAGCCTTGCTGTTGGGGTTCGCGGACATTGGAAACTTTCGGGTGGAGGGCTCGCGCCCATGGAGGGGCTCGCGCCCATGTTGGGGAGGGACGGGTTGGGGAGGGACGGGTTGGGACGGGCTGGTTCGGGGTGCGTCTAGCGCACTGACTGGGGCAGTTTCTGGAACGTCGGGCGCCCGGCAAGCCAGGTGCCGAGGACCTCGACGCCGGCAATCCGTTCAGCGGGAACCGCCGCCGGATCTTCGGCCAGCAGCACCAGGTCGGCGCTCATTCCCGGGCGGAGAGTCCCCCACGTCCGCTCGGCAAAGGCCTGGTGGGCCACCCCGGCGGTGTACGCCGAAAGGGCGGTCTCGACGTCGACCCTTTCGTTGGGCAGCCAGCCGCCCTCGGGGAGGTGGTCGGGCGTCTGGCGGGTCACCGCCGTCGCGAGTCCCGGCACGGGGTGGTGTCCGGTGACTGGCCAGTCGCTGCCGAAGGAGATGGCGACGCCGGCGGCTGCGAGGGAGGCGATGGGGTACTGCAGTGCGGCGCGGGGTTCGCCGAGCCGCGGGATGGTGAGCAGGTTCATGACGTCGTCGGAGCAAGCCCAGAGCGGTTCGAAGTTCGCCACCACACCGAGCTCGGCGAAGCGGGGAATGTCCGCGGGGTCGATCACCTGGAGGTGGGCGATCACGGGGCGGCGGTCGCGCGGGCCGTTGCGGCGCTGGACTTCCTCGAGGCCGTCGAGGGCCATGCGCACGGCGCCGTCGCCGATCGCGTGCAGGTGCAGCTGGAAACCGAGCGCATCGAAGGCGGCAAGTGCGTCGTGCAGGTCAGCGGCATCCCAGTTCGGCAGGCCGCTCTCCCCCGGGGCGTCGGCGTAGGGCGCCAGCATGCAGGCAGTGTGGCTTTCGATGATGCCGTCGATGAAGAACTTGATGGTGTTCGCAGTAAGCAGCGGGTTGTCCAGCAGCCGGACCGTGCCGCGGGCGGCGTCGAAGGCTGCGGGCTGGTGGTGCCAGCCGGCGGGGTCGGCGCGGAAGGCGAGGTTGAGCCGGGTGGCCAGGCGCCCGCCAGCGGCCGCGGCCTCGTAGGCGGGCAGGTCATCCAGCTCCACCCAGGCATCCTGCACCCAGGTGACTCCCGCCGCGGCGTAGCGTTCGGTGGCCGAGGACAGCGCGTCAACCCGCTGCTGCAGGGAGAATCCGGGGGCAACGCGCGCCACGAGGTCGATCGCACCGGGTTCCAGGAGGGTCCCGAGCGGGGTGCCGTCCGGGCGGCGGGCGATCCGGCCGAGCGCCGGTTCCGGGGTGTCGCGGTCGATGCCGGCAGCCTTCAGGGCCGCGCTGTTGACCCACACGGTGTGGTAGTCCCAGGCGCGCAGCAGCACCGGGCGGTCGGCGACGGCGGCGTCCAGCCATTCGGCGTCGAACATCCCGCCGGGGGCGATTGTCGCGTCGTAGCTTGCCCCGACGATCCACTCAGCCTCCGGGTGGGCGTCCGCCCATTCCCGCACGGATGCGGCGATCTCCTCGACGGAACCGCAGCTGCGGATCTGCGGACCGAGGTCTTCCAGCCCGCCGTAGAGCGGGTGGGCGTGGCCGTCGGCGAACGACGGCGACAGGTACCCGCCTGCCAGGTCCACCGTTTCGTCGGCCTCGCCGAGCAGCGCCAGGGCGTCCCCGCCCACCGCGGCGATGACGCCGTCGCGCACGGCGAGCGCGGTGGCGCGGCTGGGGCGTCCGTCCGAGGGGGCTGCGTTCCCGGGGCGTGCAGCGACGGTACCGCCGTGGAAGATGGTCAAGCTCATGCGGGCTCCAATTAAATTTAACGGGATTAAATTTCTTGAACCAAGGCTAGAGTGTGATTGAGGCAACAAGCAAGGGGCAAAGGAAAAAATGTCGGAAACGCTGGAACGCCGGGCCGGCAGGCCCGCCAAGAACGTCCTGAGCCGGGAGCTCATCCTGGCCACGGCCATCACCGTCCTGAACCGGACCGGGCCGGAGGACTTCACCATGGCGGCACTCGCCAAGGAACTCGGCGTCAAGACCCCCGCCCTCTACCACCACGTGGGCGGCAAGAACGACATCCTGGCCGGCATGCGACAGTTCGTCACGGCCGGCATCGACTACGGGGTGTTCAAGACCCTGCCCTGGGCTGAGGCCACCATCGCCTGGGCCCGTTCCTACCGCGCCGCCTTCGCCGCCCACCCGTACGCGATCTCGCTCCTCGCCACGGTGCCGGTCACCGGCGCGCACCCCACCCTGGTGATGTACGAGGAAGTGTCCCAGGGTTTCAGGGCCGCAGGATGGCCGGAGGAGAAAATCGTCAGCGCCATGGTGGCCTTGGAGAACTTCATCCTCGGTTCAGCGCTGGATGCGGTGGCCCCGCCGGACATGATGGAACCCGGCGATTTCGCCGGCGAGGTGCCCGGTTACGCACACGCGCTGCGTGCCGGGGAAGGCGTGGATTCAACACTGTCCCGCGCGGACCAGGCCTTCGAACTGGGCCTCGCCGCGCTGGTGGCCGGCCTGGCCCTGCACAAGGCATAGGACCGCGAAACGCCCGGATTCCGCTCGCCCGGGGCCATGCGGGAGTAGCGTTTCCCTATGAGTGAGCAAAAGCCGGACGACGTCTACACACACGGCCACCACGAGTCCGTTGTACGGGCCCATGCGTCCCGGACAGCGGAGAACTCCGCGGCCTTCGTCATACCCCATCTCACCTCCGGAACCTCGGTGCTCGACGTCGGCTGCGGGCCGGGCAGCATCACCTGCGACTTCGCGGAGCTGGTCGCCCCTGCCCAGGTGATCGGTCTGGACCGTTCGGCCGATGTGGTGGAGCACGCGGCATCGCTGGCGGCCGAACGAGGCGTGGACAACGTCGAGTTCCGCACCGGCAACATCTACGACCTTGAGTTCGGGGACGAGACCTTCGATTTCGTGCACGCCCACCAGGTGCTGCAGCATCTGACCGACCCCGTGGCCGCGCTGCGCGAGATGCGCCGGGTAGCCAAACCGGGGGCGATCGTGGCGGTGCGTGACGCCGATTTCCACGGCATGAGCTGGTACCCGGAGGTCCCCGAACTGGACGACTGGATGGATCTGTACCAGAAGATCGCCCGCCGCAACGGGGCAGAGCCCGACGCCGGCCGGCGCCTGGTCTCCTGGACCCAGCAGGCAGGATTCACCGAAGTGGCGCCCAGCAGTAGCAACTGGCTCTACGCCACGGCGCAGCAGCGGCGCTGGCAGGCGCGGGTATGGAGCGAACGCGTGCTGCACTCGGCCTTTGCCGAGCAGGCCCTCGAGTACGGATTCGCCCAGGAAGCCGAGCTGGCCAGGATCGCCGCCGGCTGGCACCGCTGGGGCTCCACGGACGACGGCTGGTTCCTGATTCCCAACGGCGAGGTGATCGCACGCGCGTAGGCCCGGCGTCGGGCGGAAGATCGTCCCGAAAGTTTTTCGCGAACCGTCCCGCACGCATGTAGAAATCCGGCAGGCAGTTCCGACCCATCAGTGAGAGCACCCAATCCGGGGGCTCCTTCCCAAGGAGTTCGAGATGAAGTACATGATCATGATGTTCGGTTCCGCCGAAGGAATGATGGCCACCGCGGATCCGGAATGGGTCAAGGAAATGATCGGCTACATGGTCCAGATCGACAAGGACCTGAGCGAATCCGGAGAGCTCGTCTTCAACGCCGGCTTGGCGGACGGTTCCACGGCGAAACTGGTCAAGCAAACGCCAGACGGCGTGATCACCACCGACGGCCCCTACGCCGAGGCCAAGGAATCCCTGATCGGTTACTGGGTAGTGGACGTGGCCAGCGAAGAGCGGGCCATCGAGATCTGCTCCGGGATCGTGAAGTATTCGCAGGTGGTGGAGTTGCGCGCCATTCCGGACGGCCCTCCGGAGGTCTAGCTTTTGGCCGTTGCCCCTCGGGATCCCGCGCTTGAGGACCTGCTGCGCACGCTGGCGCCGCAGGTCCTCGGCGTGCTGGTGCGCCGGCACGGGCAGTTCGCCGAGTGCGAGGACGCCGTGCAGGAGGCCCTGCTGGAGGCCGCGCTGGCATGGCGATCCGGGAGCATCCCGGACAATCCAAGGGCGTGGTTGTTGACGGTCGCCGGCCGGCGGCTGGTGGACCAATGGCGCAGCGAGGCCGCGCGCCGCTCCCGCGAAGAGCGTGCCGCAGCGTTGGAACCCACTCCGCCCGGGGAGCCGGCCAGCAGCCCGCCGCAGGACGCCGATGACACCCTGACCCTCCTGTTCCTCTGCTGCCACCCGGCCCTCTCCGCACCATCCCAGCTGGCACTGACGCTGAGGGCGGTCGGCGGGCTCACGACGGCGGAGATTGCCAGCGCCTTCCTGGTGCCGGAGGCCACCATGGGGCAGCGGATCAGCCGGGCAAAGCAGGGCATCAAGAAGGCGGGCGCCCGGTTCGCCCTGCCGGATCCCGGCGAGCGCAAGGTGAGGCTCGCCGTCGTGCTCCATGTCCTGTACCTGATCTTCAACGAAGGCTATGCCGCGAGCTCCGGGCCGTCCATGCAGCGCGAAGAACTCACGGCGGAGGCAATCCGCCTGGCACGGCTGCTGCGGTCGGTGCTGCCGGACGAGCCGGAAACCGGCGGGCTGCTGGCCCTCATGCTGCTGACGGATTCCCGGCGCCGGGCCAGGACCCTGCCGGACGGGATGCCGGTCCCGCTTGCCGAACAGGACCGCGGCCTGTGGGACCGGGAGCAGATCAGGGAAGGCCTGGCGCTGCTGGACTCGGTGCTTGGCACGGGCGGCGCGGGACCGTATCGGCTGCAGGCCGCGATCGCGGCGGTCCATGCCGAGGCGGCCGTTGCGGAAGACACCGATTGGCCGCAGATCCTCGCCCTGTACACGGTGCTCGAGGCCGTGGCACCAAGCCCTGTCGTGACACTGAACCGCGCAGTCGCCGTCGCCATGGTGAACGGCCCGGAGGCCGGCCTGGCACTGTTGGCCGGACTGGATGGCGAACTTGCGCAAACGCACAGGCTCGACGCCGTCCGGGGGCACCTGCTCGAAATGACCGGCGACCGTGCCGCGGCCCAGGCCTGCTTCATAGCCGCAGCAAAGAAGACCGGGAGCCTCCAGGAACGGAACTATCTGTCGTGGAAGGCGGCCGGTTCCGGGCCCTGAGCCACCCGAATAGCCTCGATACCATGAGCTACTACTACAGCGATGAACCGCCGCCGTATTTCACCCGGGAGCCTTACTGTACTTACGCTGCCGTTGGCGAACGGCAGGACGGGGACCACGCCGCCGTCAGGGCCGAGGACCATCGGAACGATCAGCCGGCACCTGACCTCGACGGCCCCACCGCCGAGGACCAGATCTGGCTTGCCCAGCAGGACGCCGATCGGGAAGACCTGGTGGCATCGGAGTCCTGGGATAGCGCCGACCGCCGCGAAGCCTTCGCACAGACCCTCCGGGGCAAAGGCGATGCTGCCTCACGCGAAGCGCGGATGCTGGCCGTTGTCAGCCAGGCAACCCATCCCAGCGCCGCCGTGAAGTCGGCACCGAAGAACGCTCCGAAGGCCCGCAAGACCAAGCCCCAGCCCGGGCACACACTCACGAAGGGAAGCCGCTGATGCGACTGGACGTAGTCAAAGACCCCACACTGGACGCCTACTTGATCAGACGGGATGCCCGGGTCGAGGGCTTGTCCGTTCGTGCGTTGGCGTCCCGTCATGCGAAAAACGAGGCAAGGGGTGTCATTTTCTCTGTGACCGACCATCGAGTGCAGCGGCTGCTTCACGACCAAAGACTGGATTATCGCGGAGGGACTGAACTATTTCCCGGCCCCGGTTGCCTCCTACGCGAAGTAGGGGCCGAATGAAATGGATCCGGGACTCGCCTCGCGGAGCCTGCAGCAGCTCCTCCAGGTCGTCGGCCTGATCAGGAGTCGCCGCCGCAGATAGCACTACGGCCAATCCTTCCTCCTCACCTGGCCCAGATGCCTTTAGATAGAGCGCTTTCACCCGTTCCCACATCTGAACTGCCGGCTTGACTGCAAGAGCTCGTCCTAAGCTCTCCATCACACGGTCGGGATAGCCACCACGTTCGAGGTGATCCAGCAGCACAGGGAGTGCTGCTGGATAGGGCTCTGATGTGTTGACTAGATCCCAGACCGACGAGACTTCGATGCCCGCCCGGGCCAGGTCGCCGACGATCGGTTGCTCGGCTTCGCCCAGAAAACGCGCCTTGGCCTCAAAGCCGGCTTCTCGTATTGCGGCGGCCTCTTGGTACTCCTTGTTTTTTGCGAGTTTAGCCATCAATTCCGCTGCGGTGATCTGAGTTCTTCGTCGCGTCATGGTATGTACCTCAAATTGATCGAACCCTTCAATATCGCGTCTTCCAAAGGACCTGACAATCTCGTGTTCGGCCGCACGTACAGGTCGAAGCGGAGTCCACTTGACTACCGATAAGAATCGTTCCGTCACTAGCGCTGTCCGCCATGAAAATGAGACCAAGCGATTGCGAAGTGGATGTTGGCTGCCACGAAACAATATTCAAGGACTAGTCAGGCTCGGTTCACGATCCTTGTCCGGAGATCTGAGACGATGTCGGCCATGGGCCCGAACAGTTCTGGTGTGGACAGCTCAAACAATGCATCGGCCAAGAAGTCTCGGGTCGTCGGATCGAGCAACAGATCTTCGCGGCCCTGTAAGGCTTCGGCCCAAGCCTCCAAGTCCTGCGCAGCGAGAGACTTAGCTTCGAATCTCTTGAGCGCACGGGTGATGTCTTCTAGCACAATTTTCATAAGTTCTGTATCGGACGCCCATCCAAACGCCGACAGACGCTTAAGAGCTTCAGGCACGGGACATCGCAGCTCGACAAGGTCTCGCAACGCCTCTTCTCTGCTTTGATGCGAAGTCATTGAGACAGCTTGTCCTCTGTGTGAACTATGCTCCCGTCAGGAGCTACGGTGGTCCAAGTGTAGGCAGTGGTATTGAGCTCACGGGCGGCTTCCCGGGCGTCGCGGAGCTGCTGGGCGGCGTGGGCGAGATATTCGGGTTCGTCCGCGATCACGGATTCCAGCTCGGCCATGGCGTCCTCGTCGCCGTCGATTATGTGGACAAGCTCCATTCGTCAACGCTTTCGGTGCTGTTTGGTCGGATTCCCCGCACCACAATGCCAGGTGATCCAATAAGCTCTGCCTATGGCAACCATGTGGTGGAAGTCCTTGCCGGATTTTGAACGGGATCTAAAATCTGCGAATGATGCCCGAGTTGAAGTCATGCGCCAGTGGGCAAGTGACCACGAGGACGCTGCAGACGCCCCCGGCGCAGGGCGAGCACCCAAGGCGAGAAGGCTTTTCAGGCTGATGAGGGTCGCCGCAGACCGGGAACTAGCCAGGCGGCGGCCACTGTGAAAAGTGACGGCATCTGAGCCTGATGCGACGGTCACCGGAAACGCCAAGGGGGTGCAGGGGCCAGTTCTCGTTAATAAGGTCGCTTGAGACCGGCTTCAGTACCGTCCCGACCGAACATTAGTCCTACCCGAGCCAAAGCTTTCAGTGGCGGGTACCACTGGATGGGGTCATCGGTGATCCACTCAATGGTTTCTTCAAGGGTGACGGGCCGGGTGTCGGGACTGACCCGGCTTTTGTTGACTCGAGGTCTTAAGCCGCTGTCAGCGCGATCCGGTTGATTCTTTCATATTCGATGGGCGTGAGTTTTCCCAGCCGTCTTTGCCGTCGCCGGCGGTGGTAGGTCCTTTCGATCCTACCTTTCACTTTAACCGTCAGTTCGTGCAAGGTCCGGCACTGCGGTGCTCCACCCGCGTCAGCGTTGCCGGCGGCCGGCGGAGATGTTCCTATAGACAACCCCAGAAGTAACTTAGTTTCAGTCAAAGCTGAATTAGTGCCGCGTTGCCGCCCAGCGCGTGTTTGTCAACAGAAGGTCGGTCCTGGTCCGGCTGAATACCGCCGAGGACCCAGCCGATCGTGGTAGACGCCCTCACCAACGACTAAGGTACTGCTGTGGCTGCGACTGCGGCTGGCTGAATTTATGACGACGGCGGGTCGCCCTGAGTTCTTGGGAACCGTGGTTCCTTGCGAACCTGTCGGGCAGCCCGCCGTCGTCGCCATGAAAGTTGGGGGAACAATGAACGCAGCTGCCATCGATGGGTTGCTCGCGGCACTTAAGCAGCTACCGGATAACGTTCGCTTGCGTATCAACGTGGCCAAACTCCTGGTCCAGGCAGGACGCCATGCCGAGGCCATCGACCACCTCAACATGGTCTTGGCAATTGATGCGGACAACGCGGAGGCCATAGAGCTCCTCATTGATGCTTCGGGCGCTCTTTCCACGCACGGCCCGGTTGGAGCAGGCAGCCCCGAATCCACCGGCGTCCGACACACACCGGCGGCAAAGGATTTCGACTGGCAGCGGGCTGAGCAGGAACTCGGACATCGCCTTCCGGCGCCATTTATCGAGGGCGACCCCGACGGAGACCTGCAGGCAATCTCCGTCAGCGGCGAAGGTGGGGCCGGGGCTTTGTTCGACATCGACCAGCCCGTTGTGACCTTGGCGGATGTCGGGGGTTTGGAAGACGTCAAGAACCGCCTGAACGAATCATTCCTAGAGCCGATGAGGAATCCCGAGGTGGCCAAGGCGTTCGGTAAATCACTTCGCGGGGGCCTGCTGCTTTATGGGCCTCCAGGCTGTGGCAAGACCTTCATGGCCCGGGCCGTCGCAGGCGAGCTCGGGGCATCGTTCATGACCGCCACCATGACCGACATTTTTGACAAGTACATGGGTGAAACCGAGAAGAACCTGCACGAGATTTTCCAGGCCGCGCGCCGTGCGGCCCCGGCGGTTCTCTTCCTGGACGAGATAGACGCCATAGCCGCCAAGCGATCGACGCTGTCCGGGGGCGCCGCGTGGATGCGCCAAACCGTGAACCAGTTGCTGCTTGAGCTGGATTCGATGGGGGCCCAGAACGACGGCCTTTTTGTCCTCGCGGCCACCAACCATCCCTGGGACATCGACTCAGCACTGCTGCGTCCCGGCCGCCTTGACCGAATGCTGCTGGTGCTGCCGCCGGATCGGCCCGCCCGCGAGGCGATCCTCAAACACCACTTCTCCTCCAGACCGATTGCCGGCATCGACGTGAAGAAGATCGCTGCCCGGACGGAAAACTTCTCCGGCGCAGACCTAGAACACGTAGTCACGTCCGCAGCGGAGAAAGCGATGATGGAGTCCCTCCGGAAGGGCTCGGTCCAAGCAATCTCAATGTCTCACGTCAATGAGGCCCTCAAAGACATCCGGCCTTCAACACAAACATGGCTCCAAACAGCCAGGAACGTCGTGGAATTCGGCAACTCCAACGGATCCTACGACGAGTTGGGCCAGTACTTGCATGCCCGAAAGATGCTCTGACATGGACGGCTTGGAGATGGTGATCGACCGATCCGAGGCCTTCCTCCTTACTGGCAGGCATGAACGAGCCCTAGCCGTGCTGACCCATGCACTTGCCTCCGAACCGGACAACGCTGATTTGCACGGCCAACTTTCGCGCGTCTTCGCCTCGTCCGAGGACTGGAAAGGGGCCTTGGATTCCGCACAGCGCGCTGTGGACCTGGAACCCGATCAACCCTGGTGGTGGCTACGACTGAGCTCCGCGTTCGCCGGCAACAATGATCTGCAGAATGCTGAATCCACCATCCGTTATAGCCTGACCATAGCCGGAGGTGAATGGGCTCCCGGACTCTACCAACTGGGTTGCGTGCTTTACGACCAAGCAGAGCCGGAACAACTAGACCAGGCCGAACAGCTGTTCCGCAAAGTCGTGGAGTTGTCACCCGAGAACGCCGACGTGCGCTACATGTTGGCCAGCACCTTCGCCGCCCGTGAAAAAGGCCTTGACGCAGAGCAGCAGATCGACGCGGGGCTGGCTATCGATCCGTTCCACACCAACCTGCTCCTGATGCGGGCCACCAGCCCTTCCAGGCCCGCCGACGGTCGCGTCAAATCGCTGCTGGGCGTTCTCCACCTCAACCCCGGCGAAGCGCGGGCCCGCGCTTCACTCGAAAGCGAATACTTCCGGATCAGGGTACGTCGCTACACGGCGTGGTGGCTTATGGGTGTTGCTGATGCTGCTCTGTTGCTGTGGATTCCGCAGGCTATCTATGTGCTGTGCGTGATTGCGCTGTGGCTCAGCCTCTTCTTCGTCGCATATGTAAACATCGACGCCAAAAAGGCTCTGCCCAAGGGCTTCTCGCGCCACATGGACCGCAAGTACGCCGTCGCTACGTGGACCGGGTGGTTCTCTATAGCGGTGTCGGTGAGCGTTCCCTTCGTGGTGTTCGCACTTTACGGCGATCACGGCACCGTTGCCGGCACCATCGCTGCTTCCACCTTGTTGGTGGTCTCTTCTGTGGCCTATTCCTTCTATCGTTGGCTGGTGATCCGGGCACGGCACAAATCGTTGTCCCCGGAGCGGGACACCAACGACTTAAGGAACCTGTTGGCGGAGGGGACCGGTGCTGCAACCTACGTCCTGTTCATTGCCGGCGGGCTCGCCAGGCTTGGCTTTAACGCCGCGCAATCGGCGGCGACCGGCGTGCTGTTGCTGACGGCAAGCCTCGGCTCCGTCTGGTGGTGGATTGCTTGGAACTCCGTGATGCCACCGCACAAACTGGCGCGCGCCGTCAACGGCGGCACACGCAAGGCTTGGCAAAGCGCAGCTCTCAGCCTTCTGGTCCTGGGAATGATCGTAGCCGGGATCTTCATCATCGCAACCCACGACTTCATGCTGGTGCCCATCTGACCACGCCGCTAGTTCTTAGCAGCAACAGCTTCGACTATTGGCCGGTTTGCCGACAGGTCGCGTTTGAGGCTGTAGTAGATCTCGCGGGCGATGAAGCGTTTGAGGCAGCGGATGGCCTCCGTTGATGAGTGCCCTTGAGCCCTTTTCCGGTCGCGGTATGCCTGGGATCTTGGGTCGTAGCGCAGGCGGCAGATGGCGATGAGGTAGATGACGCGGTTGGCTTGGCGGTTTCCTCCTCGGTGTAAGCGCATGCGGTGTGATTTTCCGGATGAGACGGGGATTGGTGCGACTCCGCAGAGCCGGGCGAAGGCGGCTTCACTATGGAAGTGCTTGTCTGTCTCGTTGATTTCCGCTGTGAGCTCGTAGATGCGGCGACCGAGGTCCCCGAGGGCGTATTTCACTGCCCGTTCGGGCTCGTGAGGCTTACTCAGGTCCGGCCGCAGGGCGCGGGCTTGAGTGGCTTTTCCTTCGAGACTTTTGGCGGTCAATCTGTTTCTGAGGTGGTCAGGTGCAGTGAGCAGGACGTCGCGCAGCTGGACGCATGCTGCGCTGCGGGCCTTGATTGCAGAGTCTCTGACCAGGTGAAGATTGCGGATAGCTTCCACCGCTCCGGTGGTGTCCGGTTGACCAACTAGACTTGGTCAACATGGGCCAGTACAACGTCCAGGATGCCAAGACTCGCTATTCCGAACTGCTGAACATGGTCGAACACGGAGAAGATGTCGTGATCGCCAAGGCCGGCAGGCCAATTGCACGCCTGGTCAAGATCGATCCCCTCACCAAGCGCCGCCTGGGCTTCGTCAAAGGCCAGCTTCCGGATGATTTCCTCGAACCGATGGGTTAGGAGGACCTGGAACGTTGGAAAGCGCCGATTATCTCCTCGACACCCACGCCTTGATTGGGCGCTCACAGAACCCCGGAAACTCTCGGCAAAAGCCCGCCGGATCATCCAGTCTCTAGACCACCGGCTTGTGGCGTCGGCTGCGTCGGCCTACGAACTCGATCATCGAATCCTTGGTCATCATCACGGCGGACCAAGCGCTCCACGATTTCGGCTTGGTGGAAACCCTCTGGTGACCGTCCACTGATCCCACGGTCCGGCCCGCACCCGGAGCGGGCATAAGCTGGATCAGTGCAGTTCTCCCTTTGGCTGGCCCTTGTCGGCGCCGGTACCCTGATCAGTTTCACTCCCGGCGCGGGCGCCATCTTCACCATGAGCAACTCGCTCAACTCGGGCTTCCGCCGTTCCATCTGGGGCATCCTCGGCCAGCAGCTCGCGCTCGTCATCCACATCCTGATCGTTGCGCTCGGCGTGGGAGTGCTGGTCTCGAACTCGCCCGTGGTCTTCAACGTGATCCGCTACGCCGGCGCCGCGTACCTCGTCTACCTGGGGATCCGGCAGTTCATGCACAAGCCGGACCTGGACAAGGAAAAGGTGGACAACCGCAGGAACGAGCCCGCCCTGTCCATGTTCCAGCGCGGAGTCTGGGTGAACTTGCTCAATCCCAAGGCGATCGTGTTCTTCCTGGCCTTCATGCCGCAGTTCATCCGCCCGGAGCAGCCGCTGTTCCAGCAATACGCGGTGCTCACGGCCACGGTCCTGGCCATCGACATCATGGTGATGTGGTTCTTCTTCGCCCTGGCCGCCAGGTCGTTCCAGCGCTTCACCCACAACGAGCACGGCCAGAAAGTCCTCAACCGGATCTTCGGCACGCTCTTCGTGGCGGTGGGTGTCCTGCTGGCCGCCATCCACTAGGAGCCGGACCACTGAGCACAAAGTCAGCACCTCTGTACGCCGCCGGCTTCGTGACGGCGTTCGGGGCCCACAGCATCGCCGCCGGGATGGGCGCCCAGAGCGAGAACATCGGCCTCACCCTGCTCGGCCTCGGCGTCCTGCTCGCGGCGTACGACATCTCTGAGGTCTTCCTCAAACCCGTCTTCGGCGCGCTGAGCGACAGGATCGGCACCAAGCCCGTGATCGTCGCCGGGCTGCTGGCCTTCGCCGTGCTCTCGCTCCCGGGACTTTGGGGCCGCGACCCGCTCATGCTCGGCATCGCGCGCCTGGGCCAGGGCGCCGCGGCGTCGGCGTTTTCCCCGGCGGCCTCGGCGATGGTGGCCCGGCTTGCCGCGGGCAGGAACGCGGGCAGCCGCTTCGGGAAGTACGGTTCCTGGAAGAGCCTGGGCTACGTCATCGGCCCGATGCTGGGCGCCGGCCTGATCTTCGCAGGCGGCTTCGCCCTGCTCTTCGCTACCCTGTCCGCCCTGGCAATCGCGGCCGCCCTCTGGGTCCTGCTCGGCGTCCCCCACCTCGCGCCGCTCCCCCGCCAGCGCTACACCGTCGTCGACCTCTTCCGGCAGGTCACCGAACGGCGCTTCCTGGTCCCCACGCTGGTCCTCGCGGCCTCGATGGCGGCCATGGGCGCGGCAATCGGATTCCTCCCCGCCTTGGCAACCCGGCACGGCCTTGGCCCCGTTGCGGGTACCGCGACGGTCAGCGTGCTGGCCATCGCATCGTTGCTGACCCAGCCGCAGGTGGGCCGCATGCGGGACCAGGGACGGCTCAGCGACGGCCGGGGCATGGCCAGCGGCCTCCTCCTCACCGCCGCCGGGGTGGCGGTCATTGCCGTCGCGCCCGGCCCGGTGGCCCTGTTTATTTCGGCCGCGGCCATCGGTACCGGCGTCGGCATAGCCACCCCGCTGGGCTTCGCCCACCTCGCGGACACGACTCCGCCCGAACGCATGGGCCGCACCATGGGATCGGCGGAACTGGGCAGGGAACTCGGCGACGCCGGCGGGCCGCTCCTGGTGGGCGGCGTCGCCGCCGCCAGCGCCCTGCCGTTCGGGCTCGGCGCCCTCGCGGTCCTCGTCGCCGCGGCCAGCCTCCCCCGCCTCGGGACGCGCAGGACGGCGGACGGAAAACCCGGCCCCAGCGGAGCTTGAGTTCTCATTGAAGGCCGTTCCGGGGGCTGGGTTCCAGGAGTAGTCTCGGTCCATGGCCGCCGTAATCAGCATCACGGGCCTGCTGAAGAGCTTCGGGCGGTCCATGGCCTTGGACGGCCTGGACCTGGAAGTCAGCGAAGGCGAAGTCCACGGTTTCCTGGGCCCCAACGGCGCAGGAAAGTCCACAACGCTCCGCATCCTCCTGGGGCTGCTCCGTGCCGATGCCGGCACCGTCCGGGTGCTCGACGGCGACCCGTGGCGCGACGTCGTCACCCTCCACCGGCGCATCGCCTACGTTCCGGGGGACGTCAGCCTGTGGCCGGGACTCAGCGGCGGAGAGGCGATCGACCTGCTGGGCAGGCTGCGCGGGGGGCTGGACGATAGCCGCCGGGCGGAACTGCTCGAAACCTTCGAACTGGACCCCACGGTCCGCGGCCATGCCTACTCCAAGGGCAACCGGCAGAAGGTGGCGATCGTCGCGGCCTTGTCTTCCAACGCGGAGCTGCTCATCCTCGACGAACCCACCTCGGGCCTGGACCCGCTCATGGAAGCCTCGTTCCGCCAGGAGATCCGCCGGGAAAAGGCCAAGGGCCGCAGCGTGCTGCTCTCCAGCCACATCCTCGCCGAGGTAGAGTCCCTCGCAGACAGGATCAGCATCATCCGCCGGGGCAAAGTGGTGGAAACCGGCAGCTTGGAACAGATGCGCAGCCACGCCCGCACCAACGTGGCCGCAACGCTCAGCCACGGCACCGCACAGCTCGCCGCAACACCGCGGCTTACGGCGGTGCCCGGCGTCGACAGCCTGCGGCTCGACGGCAGCCGGGTACATTTCAGCGTCGACACCGCCGGCCTCGCAGCAGCGATGAATGTGCTGTCCGGGCTGGGCGTGAGCGCGCTGACGGTCACCCCGCCAAGCCTTGAGGACCTTTTCCTCCAGCACTACGGCGAGCGCGGCGGGCAAGGGCGGCCGCAATGACCGGCCGCCACGCCTTGACCCACCCCACCGGGACTCGAGCAGCCGGAACCGCCAATACTCGATCCCCACTGGCCGGAACCCCGCTGACCGGAACGATGGCGTTGCTGCGGCACGCGGTCCGGCTGGACCGCTGGAAGCTGCTGCCCTGGCTCCTGGTGATCGGGATCTTTCCGACCGTGAGCTATTCGGTGTACGGCTCCTTGTTCTCCACGCCCCTGGAAGCCAAGGCGCTACAGCTCAGCCTGGGCACCAACCCGGCATTCTCGCTGCTCTTCGGCCCGGCCACTGACCTCGGAACGGCGGCGGGCTTCACCGCATGGCGCGTGCAGATGTTCGGGATGTTCTTCGCTGCCCTGATGGCGGTCTTCACTGTCACCCGGCACACCCGGGCGGCGGAAGAATCCGGCAGGGCCGAGCTCCTGGATTCCGGGGTGGTGGGCCGGCACGCCCGCCTGGCCTCCGCCGTCGTGCTGGCCTGGCTGGCCTCCGCCGCGGTGACGGTCCTGGTCGGCCTGGCGTTGATGGTGGCCGGTTCGCCGCCCGCCCCGGCCTTTGCGCTCGGGAGCGCTTTCGGCGGGATGGGGCTGGCGTTCGCCGGGGTCGCTGCCGTCACCGCGCAGCTGGGCTCGAGCGGCCGGACGGCGAACACCCTCGCCGCCACCGTGCTGGGCGTCAGTTACCTGCTCCGTGGCCTCGGCGACACCCTCGACGATTCGCAGTGGCTGCTGTGGACCAGCCCCATGGGCTGGGCGGAGAAGATCCGGCCGGCGTCGGAGAACGAGCTCCGGCCGCTGCTGCTCCTGCTGGCGGCAGCCTTGGCGCTGGCCGTGCTGGCGGCGTGGCTGGAATCGCGGCGGGACTTCGGGATGGGCCTCATTGCTCCCCGCGGCGGGCCCGCCCGGGGACGCCTGGGCACCTGGGGCCTGACGGCGCGGCTGAACCGGGGAGCCTTCCTGACCTGGGCCGTCGTGTTCGTGGCCCTTGGCTCCGTGTACGGGCTGGTGGCCACCACGATGTCCGGGATCTTCCGCGACAATCCCTTCGTGCGGCAGATGATCGCCTTCCGGTTGGCCACTGAGGAACAATTGCTGTTCGCCTTCGTGGAGGTGCTCTTGCTGGTGCTGGCCTTCATCGGCGGTGTCTTCGGCATCCAGGTCATCCTGCGCTTCCACACCGAAGAGGACGAGGGACGGGCCGAATGGCTGCTCTCGGAGCCCATGTCCCGTCTGTCCTATGTGGTTCCGACCATCGTGCTGGCAGCCCTGGGCCCCGCCGTCGGCATGGCCGCAGGTTCGGCGGCGCTGGCCACCTCGGCCCGGCTGGCAGGATCGGAGCTGGACACAGCGAAGGTGGTGTTCCAGGGCGTGGCGGAAGTTCCGGCGCTGTGGCTCGCTGCCGCCGTCGCGCTCTTCCTTGTGGGCCTGGCCCCGCGCGCACGGGCAGGAGCGTGGCTCTTGCTGGTGTACTGGCTGCTGCTGACCATGTTCGGGCCGGTGCTGAAGGCGCCGGACTGGCTGCTCAGTACCAGCCCATTCCATGTGGTCCCCAACGTGATGGAGTCCAGCCCGGACTGGCTGCCTGTGGGGTGGACGCTGCTGCTCTCCGCAGTCCTGCTGGTGGCAGGGCTGGCGGGCTACCGGCGCCGGGACCTGCTCAGCCGCTGAGCGATTACGGTCCGAAATGACTTCCCAGCCGGAAACGTGACAAGCCCGGTAACCCCCAACTAGCCAAAGACCGGCGGCACCGGCAATGCTTGCAATATGTACTCAGCGTCCCGCCCGTATCGCATCATCGCCGTCTGCACCGGCAATATCTGCCGCTCCCCGATGGCGGAACTCATGCTGGCGGAAGCGTTCGACGCCGAGGGGCTGGCCGACGTCGTCGTGGTGGATTCGGCGGGAACCACCTCCTATGAAGTGGGCCGGCCCATCGACCCCCGCGCCGCCCGCAAGCTTTCGGCCCACCGGATCGCCTCGGGCTCCCACGTTGCCCGCGTCTGGCGGCAGGAATGGTTCCAGGAGCGCGAGCTGATCCTTGCCCTGGACGTGGACCACTACGGCTGGCTGCAGCAGGCCGCCCCGCGGCCGGCGGACTTGGCGAAGATCCGGATGCTGCGCAGTTTCGATACCGCCGTGGCCGGCCGCAACACCCTGGAACTTGGCATCGACGATCCCTGGTACGGCGGACACCGCGACTTTGACTCCACCTGGGACCTCATCAACGCCGCCATTCCCGGCATTGTCGGATTCACCCGGGCCGCCATCGCCGGAAAACAGGACGATACCCAGCAGGTACGCTCTATCCCATGACTCCAGCACCCGTGATCATCGCCATCGATGGCCGCTCAGGAGCAGGAAAGACCACGCTGGCCGTGGAACTTGCCGCGCGGCTGCGCCAGCACCACAAGGTGTCGCTCTTCCATCTTGAGGACATCTACCCCGGCTGGAACGGACTCGCCGCGGGCATCGAACGCTACGTCACCACGGTCCTGGCACCGCTGCGCCACGGCGTTGCCGCCGAATGGGTCAGCTGGGACTGGGAGAAGCACTACGACGGCACCGCCCACACCACCCTTCCGGCGGAGATCGTCGTCGTCGAAGGAGTGGGCGCGGCGGCCGAAGCGGCCCGCCCCCTGCTCGATGCCGTGGTCTGGGTGGAGGCCCCCGCCGAGGACCGCCGCCGGCGCGCCCTGGACCGCGACGGCAGCGGCTACGAGCCCTACTGGGACACCTGGGCGGAGCAGGAACAGGAATGGCTCGAGACGGATGACGTCCCCGCCCACGCTGACATCCACGTCCTCAACCAGGCCGACGGGGACGCCCCGGACGACCTGATGCAGGCCCTGAACTACCTCCCTGCGCTTTCTGCGGTCCTCGCGCCGGAGCTCTCCGCACGGCGGGGGCTGCAGCTGCTGTCAGAGCGGATCGACGCCGAGCCCCGGGCCGAAACCCTGTTCCAGGCCCTCTACGGTGCCTCGCGGAACGCGGTGTGGCTGGATTCCTCGAATGCCGCGACGGCGAACGCGGCGCCCGGCCCGGCCGGCGGCCAGGCGGCGCCTTCCGAAGCAGCCGCCCGCAGCCGCTTCAGCATCCTGGCCGACGACGGCGGCACCTTCGGCCAGTCTGTGCTGCACCGCTCCGGCAGCACCCGGGTGACCGCAGGATGCGCAACCGCGGACGTCGCCTCTCCGTTCTTCCGCTGGCTGGACACCGTCTGGGGACGCCGTGCAGTGCGCGCCCCTGAAGGCTACGAGTGCGAATTCACGCTCGGCTGGCTCGGCTACCTGGGCTATGAGCTCAAGCGCGAAACGGGCGGCAGCGACGTTCCGGCGGACACCCCGGACTCCGCGCTCCTGTTCGCCGGCCGAGCCGTGGTGATCGACCACCAGGAGGGTGCCGCATGGCTGCTCGCCCTGGACGCCCCCGACGCCGGAGACTGGCTGGCGCAGGCCCGCTCGGCCGTGCAGGACGCCGCCAAGCCGGAGGCCGCAGTGGTGGCTTCTCGCCCGGCGCCGTTGCCGCCGTCGTTCACCAGCCGGGACAGCCGCGCGGACTACCTCCGCAAGATCAAGGAAGCCCAGCAGGAGATCACCGAAGGCAACAGCTACGAAGTTTGCCTCACCACCACGGTCAGCGCTCCGGACCCCGGGCTCGATCCGTGGCAGGGCTACCTCGCCCTGCGCCGGCGCAACCCGGCGCCGTTCGCCAGCTACCTGCGATTCGGCGGGCTGACCGTTGCCAGCACGTCCCCCGAACGCTTCCTGCGGATTGCCTCCGACGGCGTCATGCGGGCCGAGCCGATCAAGGGCACCCGTGCCCGCGCGAACGATCCCGTGATCGACGAGCACCTCCGGAAGGACCTGGCGGGCTCGCTCAAGGACCGGGCCGAGAACATCATGATCGTGGACCTCCTCCGCAACGACCTGAGCCACTTCGCGGTACCGGGGTCCGTGACGGTGAGCCGGCTCTGCGCGATCGAAAGCTACGCCACGGTGCACCAGATGGTCAGCACCATCGACGCGCAGCTGCGACCCGGCGCGCCCCGGTCCGAAGCGGTGGCCGCGGCCTTCCCGGCTGGCTCCATGACCGGTGCCCCGAAGATCAGCACCATGGACATCCTGGACCGGCTCGAGGACGGCCCGCGCGGTGTGTATTCGGGAGCCATCGGCTACTTTTCGCTCAACGCGGCGAGCGACCTCGCCGTCGTGATCCGTACCCTGGTGGTGAACGACGACGGCGGCGAACGCACCCTCTCGCTCGGCGTCGGCGGCGCCATCACGGCCGATTCCGAACCGGCTGAGGAGTACGAAGAGATCCGCACGAAGGCCTTCGGCGTGTTGTCCGCGCTGGGCACGGAGTTCCCCGAGGACTGACCGGGAGGGGAGAACTCCCCATGCGTATCCGCTGCACGGCCTATCCGATCCCCGTAGGGTTGGGGAGCATGAAGAACCTCCTCGCAACGATCGCCATCGCCGGCGCCGCGTGCCTCACCGCCTGTTCTCCGGGCGGTGCCGGCCCGGCACCAAGCAGCGCGCCGCCAAGCGCCTCGAACAGCGCCGAAGTCTCGAACAGTGCCGACGCTTCCGGACCGTCGGGCGGCACGGAAGGGACGCCGTCGTCCACCACGGCCGGCAGTGTGAAGGAATCCTGCGAACTCTTCAACTCCCTGTACGCCGAGTACGCAGCGACCGGCAAGGACGACGCCGACGGCTTCGACGACATCTACCTGCGCTCGGACGACGCCAAGGAATCCGCCCCCGAGGAAGTGGCCGGGCTGTTCGCTGCCCTGAGCCTGCTGGCCTTGGACCGCTCCCTCGGCGAGGCCCCCTCCCAGGAATCCAAGGACGCCATCCAGGACGCTTTCCTGGCCAGTTCCGGCCCGTGCACCGCCGAAGGCGTCACGCTCAAGATCTGAACTTCCGGATACGACAGAAGCGCCGGGCCCTTTCAAAGAGGCCTGGCGCTTCTGCTATGTCTGCAGGCACTCAGCCGAGGCTGATCGCGCCAACGATCTCTTTCAGGCGGTCCGCGCGGGGTTCCCTTTCGGCGTCGACCACCGGCCACACCACCAGGACGCCGATGAACCGCCCGTTCTCAAAGACGCCGACGGCGGAGGCCACCTTCGCGGTGCCGTCCGGATCCTGGAAGCCCACCATGACGGCGTAGGAGTCCTTGCCGGGCAGGTCCAGGGTGCCTTCGGCGAGCTTGGTCCCGCCGCGTTCCTCCAGGTAGTAGGCGGACATGAGGTGCGCCCAGCCGGTGGCCTGGGGCGCATCCTTGACGGCGTTGTCGTCCTTGATGACGGTCACCAGCACGCCGCCCAGAAGTCCGTACTGTTCTGTGTTGGGGCCGGCGGTGGACTCGGGCAAGGCCTGGGTGAATTCGGGGAAGTCTGCGGTGAACCCCAGCGGGGACTCAATGTGCACTGTCATTCGATTTGCTCCTTCGGGGTGGGGACTCGTAATGGCTTGCCTGCCGGGCAGCCTAGAGCTTCTCGAGCTTCGTATCGTTCGCGACCTTGTGGTACGTGGTCACATTGGTAGTCACCTGGCTCTCGGTGCTGACCTTGACCTCGCCGGCCTTGAGGTCCACGCCGATCTCGTTCTTGGCCGTCACCACGCTGTTCACCTGGACGGTTGCGGAACCGGCGTCGTACAGCTTCGCGGCATCCGACGCCGCGGCCGCGGTGTTGCCCGTCGCGACGTTCCGCATGTAGCTGTCGATGATTTCCCTGTTCTCCGGAGTGTAGTCAACATCGATCTTGACCGTTCCCTGGGTGCCTGCCGTGATGCTGGACTCGGCGCTTCCGACGCCTTCCGCCTCCACACCGCCAACGCCACCCGCCGCCACGGTGCCCTCCAGGGACAGCGAGACGGACTCGATGTTGTTGTCCTTGTTCATGTTGACCTCGAGGCCGCCCTTGCCGGCGGCCTCGAAACGCCGGCCGTCAAGGTCCAGATGGCCGGAGGCGGAGACCTCGCCGCTGGCTTTGGACGTTCCGTCGCTCAGGTTCTTCTCATAGGAAAAGTCCAGCTTCACGCCGCCTTCGGCCCCGGTGCCGGTCTTGCCGGTCGCTTCAAAGGACAGGGTGCCCTTGGCCTTGTCCACATGGCCGTCGGTCCCGTTGTCCTCGGCTGCGTCATTGATCCGGTCGAGAAGATAGCCTGGCGGGTTCGAGGCCACATCCTTGACGTCGCCGATGCTGTCCGGCGGGAGCTCCCTGAGCATCTGCACACGGGCCGCCATGGCCTCTTCGACGCTGTCGAACTTGTACTCCCGGGAAACCTCGCCGCTGAGCGTTGCCCCGGCAGTTCCGGACGGATCGTTCACGCCCAGGCCCAGGTTGCCGTGGACCTTCATGGTGGCGGAGCCGTCGGCGTTCTCCACGACTTCGGTACCCACCTCGGCACCGCCGTGCACCCAGGCGACCCGGGTCTCGATTGCGGCCTTGCTTGCTTCCTTGTAGACCGGGATGTCGCCCTTGTCCTGGTCCTGGAGGTACTTGCGGGCCTCCGTCTGTGCGGAGTCCGGGACGCCGCCGTCCATCCTCATGATCTGCTTGGCGGTTTCTTCGTTGCTGAGCAGGTACTTCTTGTCCTCATCGGAGAGGCTGTTCCACCACTTGGCCTGTTCCTCCGGGCTGGCCTTGGCCATCGCGTCCGCACCCTCGGCGAGCTCCTTGCGGTGCTCCTCCCGCTCGGCCGCTTCCTTGGCGCGGTCCTCCAGCCACTTCCGGGCGGCGTCGGCCTTTTCCTGGGTCTTCTCCGAGAAGCTCATGCTGGTGCCGCCAGTGCCGCGGTCTGAGGCCTTTTCCTGCTCGTCGGCGTGTTGGAGCAGGATCCTGGAATTCTGCCGCAGGCTTTCCACGACTTTGTCCAGGCTGGGGCGGTGGCGGCCGGTCCAGTCATGCTTGAAGCCTTCGGCGTCGTTGCCCTTCCAGGGGGCGGCCATGATCTGGCCCTGCAGGGTTGCCGCCTTGGTGCTCAGCAAAGTGGCCGCCTTGTCGGCAGCCTTGGCCAGGGCCCGGAGTTGCTCTACATCAGCGCCGTAGAATGTCATTTTTCCCCCGGGTAAGAGTGCGGTTGGTAGTAAGGCTTCGCCCAAATCCTTCCACGGAGCCCGGGGCGCTGCCATGGGCAACACTGCCCATGGCAGCACAAGGGCCAGGCTACTGCAGTGTTGCGGTCAGCCTCGCCACGTTGTCCACGTACTTCGCCAGCATCGGCCGGTGCAGCCAGTCCCCGAGGGTCAGCTCGAAGCTTTCCTCCCGGTAGCTCTGTTCCACCGAGCGCATCAGGTCCACGGTTTCCGCGCCCAACAGCATCACCGAAACCTCCATGTTGAGCGAGAAGGAGCGCATGTCCATGTTGCTCGATCCCAGGACCGACACTTCGTCGTCGATCGTGAAGTGCTTTGCGTGCAGCACGAGGGGCGCCCGGTAGAGGTAGATACGCACGCCCGCCTCCAGCAGCGCCTTGTAGTAGGAACGCTGCGCATGATGCACCAGGAACTGGTCGCCCTTCTCCGAGACGAAGAGTTCCACGTCCACCCCGCGCTGGGCCGCCGTGGTGATCGCGTAAAGCAGGGAATCATCCGGCACGAAGTACGGACTGCAGATGGAAATTCGGTGCTGGGCCGAATAGATCAGGGTGTTGAAGAGGCGCAGGTTGTTCTCGGTGACGAACCCGGGGCCGCTGGGCACCACCTGGGCCGTGACCGTGCCACGGCGCGGGTGGTCCGGCAGTTGCAGCTGGGATTCGAGGGACTCCTCGGTTTCGCTGAGCCAGTCCGTGGCGAACACGACGTTCAGGGTCGCCACGATCGGGCCCTCCAGGCGTGCCATGAGCTCCACCCACTTCCGGCCGGCCCGGCGGTGATGGGGATTGTTGTAGGAGGGTTCGATCAGGTTCTGCGATCCCGTGAAGGCGGTCTCGCCGTCGATCACCAGAATCTTGCGGTGGTTCCGCAGGTCCGGGCGGCGCCACTGGCCGTGGATCGGCAGGACGGGCAGCATCCGCTTCCACTGGATCCGGCTGTCCTTGAGTCGGCGGATCAGCCGGCGGTAGCCACGCACCCGCAGGGTTCCGATGTGGTCGAACAGGAGCCGCACGCGGACGCCGCGTTCCGCCGCCTTCTCAAGTTCGCCGAGCAGCCCGTCCGTGACGGCATCACTGCTCATGATGTAGAACTCGGCGTTGACGTAATTCCGGGCACCGCGGATGGCATCGGTCATGGCCTCGATCGACTCCTGGTAGCCCGGGATCAGCTGCACCGAGTTCCCGTCCACCATGGGCAGCGAGCCGAGCCGGCGGTTCAGTTCCGCGGCAGAGCTCACCCATTCCGGTCCGGAGTATCTGCTCACGACGTCGGCCATCGCCGAGGCGCCCGCCCGCACCCGCTCGTTGACCTCCGCCTGCTGTTCGCGGCGGCGCCGGGACAGCCGGAAATTTCCGAAAAGCAGGAACAGCACGAAGCCCACCGACGGCACGAGGAAAACAACCAACAGCCAAGCCATGGCCGTGGTGGGGCGGCGGTTGCCCGGAATGATGCCCAGAAGCACGATGCGCAGGACGATTTCCGCGAGCGCCCACACGGCCAAGGGCCAGGTCCAATCGGTCCCCACTTCGAAAGGAAAAAGCACTCAAACCCCCACAGTTCCCATAGCTGTTAGAGGACCAGCGTAGCCGCGCGCTCCCGCACTAAGCTGGAACCATGACTCTCCCCGCTCCCACGGTTCTCGTGTTCCTTGATCCTGCGTTCGAGAACGGCCGCATCGTCGACGCCACCCAGCCCCAGCTGATGGCAACGGACCTGGGTGCCACACGCGGCGACGGAGTCTTCGAGTCCCTGCTCGCCGTCGGCGGCCATGCACGGAAGGTGCACGCACACCTGAACCGGCTGCAGGCATCGGCCCGTGCGCTCGACCTGGTGATCCCGGAGCAGGAGACCTGGCGCCGCGCCATCGAAACGGCGATCACCGAATACCGCGGCACGTTCCCCGCCCCGGAACCGGAATCGGACGAAGTAGTGGTCAAGCTCCTGGTGACCCGCGGCGTGGAGGGCGCCTCCGCCCCCACCTGCTGGATCCAGGCTTCGCCGTCCCCAGCGGGCAGCCGCCGGCAGCGGGAGACGGGGATCGACGTCGTCCTGCTGGACCGCGGTTTCGACGCCGAGGCGGGCGAGCGCGCCCCGTGGCTGCTGCTCGGCGCCAAGACGCTGTCCTACGCGGTGAACATGGCGGCGCTGCGCTACGCGCACAAGCAGGGCGCCGATGACGCGATCTTCATCTCCACCGACGGCCGCGTCCTGGAGGGTCCGACGTCGACCGTGCTGCTGGCGCACGTGGAAACGGTCGACGCCGGCAGCGGCTCCCAGCGCACCGTCAAGCGGCTCATCACACCGCAGCTGGACAGCGGCATCCTGCCCGGCACCTCCCAGGGCGCCCTGTTCGCCAAGGCCAAGGCCGCTGGCTGGGAGCTCGGCTACGGCCCGCTGGTCACCCAGGACCTGTACGACGCCGACGCCGTCTGGCTGATTTCCAGCATCCGGCTGATCGCGCCGGTCAACCATGTGGACGGCCGCGAGATCGGCACCCCGGCCCTGCGCAAGCAGCTGACAGCCGAACTGAACGAGCTGTTCGCCGGGATCGACTAGTCGGCATATGGGCAGTTGGCGCTGCCGGATATTTTCCGCCGTGTCACGCCTTTTCGACCTCGTTTGACACTCAATTGCCGGATATCAAGCGATACCCGACTTGCAATTACGGCCGCGATGCTGACTGCCGAATTTCATCAGGCTGAATTCTATTGTGAACGTATTCCATCAGTGGTTCACTAATGCCTGTGATCCCTGCTGGGGCGGGTGAATTCCCATTCCGTCCGGCCGGGCACCTGTTTTCACGGCGTCGTGAAAACAGCGACTGATGGGGGCTTCATTGTGAGTGCAGTTTCTTCGTCCCAGAATTTCAACCACGGATTTCCCACGCCCGGACCGCAGGATCCTTCACCGCAGAAGGTGATGGACCACGTATTTTTCCTGAGCGAAGGAGAATGGAAAACGGTCCGCGAAGAAGAACAATTCGACCATATCGTGATCGGCAGCGGATTCTGCGGCTACGCCTTTGCCGAGCGGACATTGACCGTCAATCCGCATGCGCGGATCCTCATTATCGAGCGCGGTCCGTTCTTCCTGCCACAACATTTCCAGAACCTGCCCCTGCCGTACCGTGAGACTCTCGGCGGGCTCTCCGAGACCTTCCCGTGGACCCTCGCCGCTGCCACGGCAGGCCAACCGGCAGGCAAGATTTCCTGGCAGCACGGCATGGTCCCCTTCTACGGCGGCCGCTCCATCATGTGGAGCGCCTGGTGTCCCCGCCCGGAGGAAGACGAAATGCGGGGCTGGCCGCGCGCCGTCATGGACGCCGCCAAGGCCCATTTCAGCACGGCAGAGGACCTGCTCAACGTCGTTCCGGCCGACCAGATCGACGCCGGGGCCTCGGCCGACCTCGTTGATCTCATCAACAACACCCGCCCGGTGTACGGGATCATGCAGAAGGCCCTCCAGGAGCGGCTTGCCGCGGGCCTGCACGGTATCGATTCCGCCACGCGCTCCATGCCGGCTCCGCTGGCCGCGGCCTCCGGCGCTACCTCGGGCATCGATTTCGCGAAGTTCTCGACGCCGGCCGTCCTGCTTGAGCTTTCAGACAGGCAGCAGCTCCTTGCCTCGGAGGGCAAGGGTTCGCCGCTGCGCGTTGTCACCGACTGCACCGTGAAATCCGTGATCCAGCAGGACGGCCGGGCCACGGCCCTGGACACGAGCCGCGGCGTGGTGAACGTCGGCGACGCCAACCTGGTCCTGGCCATGGGCACGCTTCCCCCGGCCACCCTGGTGCTCAATTCCTTCCCCCAGGTCCCGCGGGCCGGCGAAAGCTTCAGCGCGCACTTCATCACCTCGGTGGTGGCCAGGATTCCGCGCCAGGACTACGAGTTCAGCGAGGCCCTCGGCGAACTGGAACTGGCGGCCATCTACATGGCAGGCAAGAGCGCGGCAGGCATGCAGTACCACGTGCAGCTCTCCGTCCTCTCGGACCGGAAACCGGCCGAAAACGCCCAGAAATCCGAACGCTATGCCCCGGATGTCGTGGCCACGGCGTCCATGGCACAGCTGCTGTCCTCGGAGGATTACCTGGTGTTCGTCTGCGCAGTGCTCGGTGAGCTGGACGAATCCAATCCGGAGAACCACCTGCGCCTTTCCGGCGGGATGGACACCACCGCCAACGTGACCCTGCAGGTGCTGGCCAATGCCACTGACGACGACACCTGGGACACCATGGACGAAGGTACCTTCCAAATGCTGGAGCGCGTGCTTTCCCCGGGCGGGGCCGGCCGCGTGGAGTACTGGCACGGCGACCCGAACACGGGAAGCTGGGCCGCCGACCGCCCGGGCATCCCCGAGCGCCGCGTCCCGGGCCTGGTGCATGAAAGCTCGAGCCTTCCGATCGGCGAAGAAGAGGACGCCGTCGTCGGGGTCGACTACCGCCTCAACGGCGTCGAGAACGTCTTTGTCTCCGGCGGCTCGCTGTGGCCCACCGGCGGTTCCTGGAACCCGACCATGACCATGGTGGCCCTGGCCCAGGATCTTGCCGAAAGGCTGGAGGCCGACGGCGGCAAGGGAGTTGCTCGGTGACCGCCGCCCAGGCGGTGGAGCCGTCCGCCCTGCCGACGGTGCCGCCCATGACCGTGGCCGATGTGCTGGACAAGCAGGACGGCGTCTATTGGGTGGTGAAGGACGCGAATTCGGTGTTCCTGTGGGTCAACCAGAACTTCGCCGATCTGGTGGGCATGAGCAAAGACGAGCTGATCGGACACCAGGACTCGCGTGCTGAACACGTGGCGCACGACAAGGAGGTCATGGCAAGCGGAAATCCCCTGCTGAACTTCCACGAAACCATCGAAGTGCCCATCAAGGACGGCGGCATGGTGAACGTGGACATCGTGACGCAGAAGGGCCTCCTCCGCTCGTTGGACACCGGCGCGATCATCGGGATCACGGTGTGCTTTTCCCTGGCGGATCCGCCCAATGAGTGACATCTGCGCCGGCGGGCCCGACGCAAAGGGGTGGATCAAGCGGCTGGGGATGACGCCGTCGGGGGTTGGCGGGTGGTTCGCGTCGGCCATGGTGAGCAATGAGGCCATTCCCGGCCCGGCCCTGCCGCCGCGTTTCGGCGGCGCCGACCATCCGCTCTACAGCTCCAATTGGTATCTGCTGGAAGCCGGCGAGCTCCTGCAGCTGCACACACTCAAACAGGACGAGCTGTGGTTCTTCCACTTGGGTGCGCCCGTCAGGCTGCACGTCTTCTCCAGGGAAGACGGGTACTCAGAGACGGAGTTCGGCCCGGATCCGGATGCAGGCCAGATCCTGCACGGAGCCGCGCCGCATTCCACCTGGTTCGGCGCGGAACTGGCGGGACCCGGGTTCGCGCTGGTCAGCTGCAGCCTGTCGCCAGGCTACGAAGCAAGCGATTCGGCGAAACCCACGGAGGAGCAGATCGGAGAGCTCGTGGGTGAGTTTCCCGCGCAGGCGGAGCTGATCCGGCGGCTGGCAGGCGGGCAGTCCGCGGACGAGCGGGTCGCAGGCGGGCAGTCCGCGGACGAGCGGGTCGCAGGCGGGCGCGTCGCGGTTCAATAACGGCCCGGTGGGGCGCGGCGCGGCCGGGATCGGCGCGCCCCACCGGCAGGCTCCCCGTCGGTCAGGGGCTAAAGAAGGGCCGTCATCACGTTCCAGCCCCCGCCGACCCGCACCCGCGCCAACCACCCACCATGCCCGTTCCCCGGATACAACCACAACGAGCCCGACGAATCCCGCGCCAGCATGTCGACGTTTACGTCCCCGTTGAAATCCCCCGGCCCCACCAGGGCCGTCATCACATTCCAGCCCCCGCCGACCCGCACCCGCGCCAACCACCCACCATGCCCGTTCCCCGGATACAACCACAACGACCCCGACGAATCCCGCGCCAGCATGTCGACGTTTACGTCCCCGTTGAAATCCCCCGGCCCCACCAGGGCCGTCATCACATTCCAGCCCCCGCCGACCCGCACCCGCGCCAACCACCCGCCATGCCCGTTCCCCGGATACAACCACAACGAGCCCGAGGAATCCCGCGCCAGCACATCCACCCGGCCATCACCATTGAAATCCCCCGGCCCCACCAAAGCCGACATCACATTCCAGCCCCCGCCGACCCGCACCCGCGCCAACCACCCGCCATGCCCGTTCCCCGGATACAACCACAACGAGCCCGAGGAATCCCGCGCCAGCACATCCACCCGGCCATCACCATTGAAATCCCCCGGCCCCACCAAAGCCGACATCACATTCCAGCCCCCGCCGACCCGCACCCGCGCCAACCACCCACCGTGCCCGTTCCCCGGATACAACCACAACGAGCCCGAGGAATCCCGCGCCAGGACATCAACGGCTCCGTCACCGCTGAAATCCTCACCGCTCGTTTCCTGAGCAGGCGCATCTTTGATTACCGAGACGGTACCGCTGCCGGAGTTGGCGACGTACACGGTGTGTGTCCCGGGGTCGACGGCGACACCGATAGGCTGGGCGCCCACCGGAAGGGCCCCGGAGACGGTTGTCCCGTCAATCACGGACACCTTGTCTGCATACGAATGGGTCACGTATATCGAGTGGTTTGCCGGGTCGACCGCCACTTGGTGCGGGTTGCTCTCCCCAAAGGGATTCGAGGTGGTCACCTGGGTCCCCTTGACCACGCTCAAACTCACCGCGGACGGATTGACGGCGTAGACGGTGTGGGTTGACGGATCCACGGCCACGCCGGTCACGCCTTCCTGAAGGCCGATGACGCTGCTGACGTCGTTGCCATCGATGACGGACATCGTGCCGTCGTAGAGGTTGGTGACGTATGCGGTGTGCGTTCCGGGATCGACGGCCACTCCGTAGGGCCCGTGGCCGACCGGAATCGTGCTGGTCACGCGGTCTCCGTTAATCACCGATACGGTGTTTCCCTGGGAGTTGGTCACGTAAACCGTGTGCGTGCCGGGGTCCACGGCGACCGCGTACGGGGATGTGCCCACGGGGATGGTGGCCGTTACGGTGGTGCCTTGGATTACCGACACAGAGTTGCCCCAATAGTTGGCCACATAGACCTTGTGGGTGCCTGAATCGACTGCCAGGCCCTCCGGCAGGTTTCCGACACGGATAGTGCTGGCCGCACCGGTGCCGCTCACCACGGACACCGTGTCTTCGACGGCATTGGTGACGTACAGGGTGCCGTTTGCGGTATCGACCGCCACAAATTCGGGGCCGGTCCCGGTAGGGATGGTTCCTGCCACAATCGGCGTCGCGCTCGCAGCGGTGGTGGTTGGTGGAGCAACGGCAAGCGCTGCGGCAAGGACAATGGCTCCGACAACGCCGGCAAAGGGCACACCACTCACTACGTTTGTTCCTTTCAGAAAGGGCCGTGCCGCAAACTTGTCGCGCGGCAACCCTGTGGCCCCTGGTGGCACGCGGGCTGCGGCCCGGTTTGCGGCGTCCTGGTCAACTGCCGCCGTGCAATGCCAGTCCGGAAGCATGCGGTTGTGAAACCATCAACCGGTTCCGCCCTGAAGCCTTGGCTTCGTAGAGGGCGAGATCGGCCTCGTTTAGCAGTGTGTCGACGCTGACCCGGTGGCTGTCCGTGCACGCCGCGATCCCGCCGCTCAACGTGAGGATCCCGGGCGGATTTCCCGAGTGCGCGATCTCCAGTTCGCGCACCGCCTCGAATGCCCGTCCCATGAAGGCCCGGGCACCGGACGGAGACTGCCGGGGCAGCACGATCAGGAACTCTTCACCCCCGAAGCGGTACACGTCGTCGCTCTTCCGTACCTGCCGCGCCAGGACGTCTGCCACGGCCCGCAGCGCGGCATCACCGGCCTGGTGGCCGTACAGGTCGTTGTACCGCTTGAAGTAGTCGACGTCGCACAGGACCACGCTGAATTGCTCGCCCGCGTGTTCCGAGGTTTTACGAAGCTGTTCCAGGTCTTCGGCCAATGTCAGCCGGTTCCGCAGCTTGGTCAGCGGGTCCGTGCGGGCCTGTTCGGCCAGGGCCGCACGGTAGCGCGCAAGATCGGCGTGCAAGGAGGTGACCCGTTCGGCGACCAGCAGCCGGGTGTGCAGGGTGAAAGGATCCAGGGGCTTGGTCATGTAATCGTCCGCGCCCGCGTTCATGCCGGCCACCACTGCCTCCCTCGAGCCGTGCGAGGTGACCAGAACCAGGTAGGTGTACGAATCGCTCTCCGCCTCGCGGATGGCACGGCAGAGGGCAAGCCCGTCCATCCCGGGCATCTCCAGATCGCTCACTACCGCCTGCGGGCGGTAACGCTGGTACAGCTCCCACGCGGCGGCGCCGTCCGCCGCCGCGATGCATTCGTGGCCGGATTGCTCGACGGCGGCCTGTGCCACCAGCCGCGAGCCATAGTCGTCGTCTGCAACCAGGACCCTCATGGCGCAGCGAACAGCGCCTCGTCCAGGGCCTCCGCCACGAGGGCCAGCTCGGCTTCCAGAAGCTCGATGGTTTCCAGCCCCGCGCCGGAAGAGCCCGGGCCCACCTGCTCGAGTTGCAGGCACAGCCCTGCAGCACGCGTGGCCCCGATGTTGGCGGCAGCGCCCTTCAGCCTGTGGGCCGCCCTGCCCAGGGCATCGCCGCCATGGGCAGCGGCAGCCCGGATCCCCTCGAGGGAGGGCAGGATCTCGCCCTTGAATGCCTGGGCCGCGGCGGGAAGCAGCCCCCGGCCATCCGCCGGTCCAAGGGAGCGCAGGGTCGCCAATCTGGCCGGATCGAGGACGGGACCGACGAGGTCCGGAAGGAGCACCCCACCGGCACCGGCAGGCTCCGTCTCCCTAACCGTCCCGGGCTTCGGCTCCCTAACGGGCTCCGCTTCCGGTCCGCCGACAGACTCGGCTTCCGCCCGAGGGAGGGCGGCCTTGTCCGCCGCACCGCCGCCGTCGGACGCTTTGCGGGGTATCCACTGGGCAAGCACGGACCGCAGCTTCCCCTCATCCACGGGCTTGGAAAGGTAATCATCCATGCCTGCGTTCAGGCAGCGCTCCCGGTCCTCGTCCATTGCGCCGGCCGTCATGGCGATAATCGGGATCCTGGGCCCGCTGGAGGTCCTCGCCCGGATGATCCGGGTGGCTTCGAAGCCGTCCAGCACCGGCATGTGGCAGTCCATCAGGACGGCGTCGTAGTGCTTTGAAGCGGTCGCGGCCACGGCTTCGGCGCCGTCGGAAACAACGTCCACCCCGTACCCGAGTTTCGCGACCATGCTGCGGGCCACGAGTTTGTTGATCTCGTTGTCCTCGACAACCAGCACAAGTCCTTCGCCCCTGTGGTCTTCCGCGTGCATCGTGGCCGGGGCGGGAGCCGCAGCAGGCACCACGGGCCCGGCAATGAGGCGTATCAGCCGGTCATAGAACTCCGAGCTGCGCACCGGCTTTGTGAGCCATTCCCTGATCCCGGCCGCCCTCAGTTCCTGCCGGTCCACCTGCATCGTGGACGTAAGCAGGATGAGCTTCATGGACTTCAGGGCTTCATCCGCACTCAGCAGCCGGGCAAGCTCCACGCCGTCCATGTCCGGCATGCACATGTCGAGCACGGCAAGGTCGTAGGGATGGCCTGCTTCGGCTTCCTCACGCGCCCGCTTCAGCGCATGCCGCGCGCCTCCGACGGCGTCGGCCTGCATCTTCCAGCCGGCCAGCTGCGCCTCGAGGATCATCCGGTTGCTCGCGTTGTCGTCGACGACCAACACGCGCAGCCCCTCTGTCTGGGCGTAGGGAGGCTGGGCCGGCAGCGTCGTCGGATCCGTCACCGGCAAGGGAACGCTGATCCAGAACGTACTACCGCTGCCGGGAGTGCTCGTCAGGCCGATTTCGCCGCCCATGGCTTCAGTGAGCCGCCGGCAGATCGCCAGGCCCAGGCCCGTCCCGCCGTACTTGCGCGTAGTGGACGCATCCGCCTGCAGGAACGGTTCAAAGAGCCGGTCATGGTCTGCCGCGTCGATGCCGATTCCGGTGTCCCGGACTTCAAAGCGGACGGTAGTCCGCCCGGCGTCCTGTCCCGCGACGCCCACCCGGATGGCGACCTCTCCGGCTTCGGTGAATTTCACGGCATTCGAGGCCAGGTTAAGGAGGACCTGGCGGATGCGCCCTGCGTCGCCAAGGAGCGAGACCGGGACCTCCGGGCGGCAGTAAGCCATGAGCTCCAGGTCCTTTTCCCTTGCCGCTTCGGCCAGGAGGCCCGCGACCTCCTCAACAAGGAGCCGGGGATCGAACGGTTCGGGGTCGAGCTCCACCTTTCCGGCTTCGAGCTTGGAAAAATCGAGGATGTCATTGATGAGCGATAGCAGGGCGTCCGCCGCAACCCGCACGCCGTTCGCGTACTGCTGCTGACGTTCGTCGAGCTCGGTATCGAGCAGCACGCCGGTCAGGCCGATGATGCCGTTCATTGGGGTGCGGATCTCGTGGCTCATTGTGGCCAGGAACTCCGACTTCAAGCGGCTGGCCTCTTCCGCGGCTTCCCGGGCTGCGACCAGTTCGGCCTGGTTCCGCAGGCGTTCGGTAATGTCCCGCGCGATCGTAGCCACGCCATGGATGCCGCCGGCACCGCTGATAGGGGAAATCGTCAGGGATATCGGCACCAGCAGTCCGTCGCTGCGCACCCGTTCGCTTTCGTAGGTGTGGGTTGTCCCGGTGGCTGCGACGTCGGCAAGGAAGGCATTTTCCTGCGCCCGGAGACGCTCCGGGATCATGAAGTCCGCGTGCCGGCCCACGGCCTCGGCGGCGTGGTATCCGTAGAGGCGCTCCGCCGCGGGGTTCCAACTCGTGATGACCCCGTCGGGCGTCTTGCCGACAATCGCATCGGCAGAGTAGCTCACAATGGCACCCAGACCTTCAAGCTCCGCCGTGCGCGCGGCAACCTTGGCCTCCAGGTATCTGGTGAGCGTGACGTTCTGGTAGATGATGAAGAACTGCCGGATGACCACCAGCACGAAAGCAGCTAGCCCGGTGAACAGCAGGACCGGGTCCGCCTGGTCCCTGAGCCGGGCCGGGGCCACCACGACGGCACCCACCGCGGGTCCGTACGGCAGCATTTCGAGGGCCAGGGAGTTCCACAGCGGTTCCTTGCGCCCGCCTGCCCAGTGGGGAATCAGAGGCGCAAGTCCGATCAGCAGGAAGGCGTACATCCACCCGGCCGCAAGGATTGTCCCTGTGGAACCCGTGACTCCCTCCGCAGACAACCTGACGTAGATGCTGTCCGTGACTGCCAGCACCACCACGCCGAGACCGAGACACGACCATTGCAAGCGCTCCCGGCGGGCGCGCCGCATGGTGAGCACGAACACCAGGGAGCCCAGGCCGACGTCGACGATGGGATAGCCCATCAAGGTCAGCCAGGCGACGGCGTCCTGTCCCGCGTTCTGGTAGATCGGTCCAAGCACAGTCACCCAGCTGATGAAAAGCGTGGAACTGGCAATGACAGCCGCGTCCAGCACAGTACGCACCGGCGGGGCGGTGGACGTCGCAGGACGGGGAAAGGCAAAGAGCCCGATCGCCGCGGGCACCGCATACAAAAGAAAGAGTGCATCAGCCGGCGACGGGAAGGGATACACGTGGTCCAGGCTCAGTCCATAGAAAGTCCACAAGGCCATTCCCGCGGACCAGACAAGGGCCGCCGCTGCCATGAACCACCAAGCCTTGGCGTTTTCCCGTTCCCGACGGGCAGCGGAGGCGCAGCTCGCCGCGGCGGCGAGGGCGCAGCACAGGATCGCGAAATCGCCCAAGGTCTGGGACCCGGCAGTCGCCGGATGCCACCAGAACCACGCAGCAAGTCCCGGCACCACAGCGCCGGAAATCAACGTCCACCAAAGCCAAGGCTTACGGACCCTCACGGCGCACCCCTCAAGGCTGCAACAGGGACGCCGTCGGGCAGTCCGGGAACGGCGCCGGGCGGGGTGTGGAACAGCCACAGCGCCATGGCGCTGTAAATGGCCCACTCCCCCCGGAGGTCACGGAGCGAGACCATCAGGGACCCGTCCGGCGTCGACCATGCCCGCACAATGTGCAGGGTCAGCGGAGCGGCGCCCGGCAGGATGAGCTGGACCGGGCCTGACTCCGGCAGCTCACCGGACAGCACCCTCACGGCTGCCCCGCCCATCGAGATATCGACCAGTTCACCGCGGCAGCCGCCCACCGTCACCGGCACCTGGACACTGAACCTGTAGGCGTCCCGCCTGGAAGTCGCATACTCGCTCGCCCGGATGCGCAAGGCGCCCAGCAGCAGGACCATGCCGGCGACCGCAAGCCAGACCCCGGACGCCACTGTCGACCCCGGACCCGAAGCCCACGGGACCCAGCCCCAGACCCCGGCCGCCGCATACAGGAGCGCCACGATGACGACGGCAATCATCACGTAGATCATCCATGGCACACGACCCCGGTTGCGCTCATTGGACGCGCCCTTCGGCGTGACCTGGAATTCGAGGGTCTTGCGGGAAAGCAGCCACCAGGAGCAGGCCAGCCCGATCGGGATGCGGAAGATCCGCAACGCGAACGCCGTGGGCCAGTGGATCTGGTGCCGCAGGAGCCTCTTGGTCCCCCACAAACGGATGAAGAACATCGCGGTGAACGCGATGGTGAATTCGATGGGCCCGGCGGTGGTGGTCTGCGCACCGGAAAACAGGATGAACAAGGGGACGAAGAAGGCCAGCAGGGTGGCGAGACCCTCCAGCCACCAGAGGGTCCCGTTGAGGTACTCGTGGAAATTGCGCCACGACATCCAACTCTTGGCCTTCCAGAGCTTCTCGTAGGCCAGGATCTGCATGGCGCCCATGCCCCAGCGGCGGCGCTGCAGGAGGTACTGCTCGGCGGTTGCCGGGGCCAGCCCCACGGCGAGGGTCTGGTGGTGGTAGACGGTCCTCCAGCCGTGGCGGATGAGCTTGAGCGTCGTGTGGAGGTCTTCGGTGATGGTCTCGGTGGCCACGCCGCCGACTTCGCGGAGCGCCTTCACGCGGAGGAGGGACGTTGAGCCGCACCAGAACGGTCCCGCCTCTGCGACATTGCGGGCCGGCATCAGCACATTGAAGAAAAGTCCCTGTTCCCCGGCGATGCCGTCGTCGTCGAAGGCGCCCGAATTGTAGAAGGCCTGCGGTCCCTGCACGAGCGCGATCCGGTCATCGTTGAACCATCCCAGGGTGGCCGTGAGGAAGGTGGGAAGCGGAACGTGGTCGCAGTCCAGCACGGCGATGATGTCGATGGCTTCCCCGCCGGCCGCCTCCTCCCGGGCCATGAGCTTCAGGGCGTGGTTCATGTTGCCTGCCTTGGCGTGCTCGTGGCTCGGCCGGCTCACATACCGGGCACCGAAGGAGCGGCACATTTCGGCAACCCAGGGCCGGCTGCCGTCGTCGAGCACCCACGTTTCATGGGCAGGCTGCAGGGCGCAGGCTGCCGCGACCGTCGGGGAGAGCACCTCAACGGGCTCGTTGTACGTAGGGATCAGGACCGCGGTGCGCAGCTTCTGCTTGGGCTCTTCCGGCGCGGCACTGTCGATGTTCCAGATGGTGATCGTCTTCAGGACGATCCCGGCAAGCGGCAGGGCTTCGAAGGCGACCAGCACCCAGGCAACGACGAGGTTCGCTCCGTTCGCCGGCAGGGTGAATATGATGCGCCAGGCCAAGTAGAGCACCAGGGCGGAGATCGCGCTGATGCCGCCGATGTGTGCCATCCGGCGGGACCGCGGCGCCTCCGGGGCCGGTGTGCCAAGCTGCGCAGCCCACGCCGAGATACCGGCTTTGGTGTAGGCCGAAGTTTCCCGCGGTGTATCCCTACCTGACGGACGTTCGGTACCCGCGCGCAGGTTTTCGAGAGCGTGCATGCGATCCCCCAGCTGGATTCGGCATTGCAGACCTGATTTGAAAATTATGCCATTGTGCCAGCACAGGGTACAGCGTTCGCGGGCGTCCCGGCCGTATCTGCCCGAACGTTTTGCCAGGGCATCGTGCACCCAGGGGCCCGGAGACTCCCTCCGGGCCGGTTTGCCTACCTAAGCTGCACTGAACAACTGCACTGAGCTGCGGCCCGATTACGGAACATGACGGCAGCCGAACTGCGGGCCGTCGTCGCCGATGTTATTTTTCTTATTGAGTAATGAGCACCAGCGTGAAGCCCTGACTTGCTGGTCGGCAACCCTCTCTCCCGGCGGGGTGCCTCAGGTGACTACTCGGCGTATCGACACTTTTCGAACTGCAAGCGTGACTGAGGAGCACCAATGCCTGAACCAAGCGAAGAACAACTCTCCTACCGCCTCATTACCGGCCCGGACACCCGCGAATTCTGCGAGCGGATTTCCACCGCCCTCGCCGAAGGCTACGTACTGCACGGCGGCCCGGCAGCGACCTTCAACGGCACCAGCGTGATCGTGGCGCAGGCAGTCGTCCTGCCTGCCGCCGTCGCAAGCGCGGACGCAGCGGTGGCCAGCGCCGTCGACGAGCTCGAAGGCTACGACGACGAGGAAGCATTCGAGGGACACGCATGAGCTACGCCGGAGACCTGAGCCCCCAGGACGCCTGGGCCAAGCTCGAAGAAGGCGCCATCCTGGTGGACGTGCGCACCGAAGCCGAGTGGGCGCACATCGGAATCCCGGACACCAAGGCCACGGATAACGACCCCCTGTTCATCCAGTGGAACTTCGCCGGCGGGATCCCGAACGGCAACTTCGTCGAGGAGCTCAAGCAGCAGGCCCCCGAGGACAGCAACATCGAGCTCATCTTCATCTGTCGCTCCGGGCAGCGCTCCATCTCTGCCGCCATCGCCGCAACGCAGGCCGGCTTCACCGCCTACAACGTGCTGGAAGGCTTCGAGGGGGAGCCCGACCGCTACGGCGAACGCACCGTGAACGGCTGGAAGAACCGCGGACTGCCTACGAACCTGGGGAACATCTAAGTGACTTTCAATCCCGACGCCGCCACCTGGAGCCCCGACACCCAGGCCGTCCGCGGCGGTCTTGACCGCAGCAACTTCCAGGAAACGTCCGAGGCCGTGTTCCTGAACTCGGGCTTCGTCTACGAGTCCGCAGCCGCCGCCGAGCGCGCCTTCACCGGCGAGGACGAGCGCTTCGTCTACTCCCGCTACGGCAATCCCTCCGTGGCCACCTTCCAGGAGCGCCTCCGCCTGCTTGAAGGCACCGAGGCGTGCTTCGCGACGGCGTCCGGCATGTCCGCCGTGTTCACCGCGCTCGGCGCCCTGCTGGCCGCCGGCGACCGGGTAGTCGCTGCCCGCTCGCTTTTCGGCTCCTGCTTCGTGATCCTCAACGAGATCCTGCCGCGCTGGGGCGTGGAGACGGTGTTCGTGGACGGGCCGGACCTTGAGCAGTGGCGCGAGGCCTTGTCCAAGCCGACCACCGCCGTCTTCTTCGAGTCGCCCTCCAACCCGATGCAGGAAATCGTGGACATCGCCGCGGTCAGCGAGCTGGCCCACGCGGCCGGTGCGACCGTCGTCGTCGACAATGTCTTCGCCACTCCCCTGCTGCAGCGCTGCGGCGAGCTCGGCGCGGACGTGATCGTCTACTCCGGCACCAAGCACATCGACGGCCAGGGCCGCGTGCTGGGCGGAGCGATCCTCGGCACCAAGGAATTCATCGACGGCCCGGTCAAGCAGCTCATGCGGCACACCGGACCTTCGCTTTCCGCATTCAACGCCTGGGTGCTGACCAAGGGCCTGGAGACCATCGGGCTGCGCGTGAACCACTCCTCTGCCTCTGCCTTGAAGATCGCCGAATGGCTCGAGGAGCAGCCGGCCATCAGCTGGGTCAAGTACCCGCTGCTGAAGTCGCACCCGCAGTACGAGCTCGCCGCGAAGCAGATGAAGGCCGGCGGCACCGTGCTGACCTTCGAGCTCCTGCCGTCGGGCGGGCGTTCGGCGAAGGACGCCGCGTTCGCCCTGCTGGACGGACTCAACGTCATCGACATCTCCAACAACCTGGGCGACTCCAAGTCCCTCATCACCCACCCCGCCACCACCACCCACCGCGCCATGGGTCCGGAGGGCCGTGCGGCCATCGGCCTCAGCGACGGCGTGGTGCGCCTCTCCGTGGGCCTTGAGGATGTGGATGACCTCATCCGCGACCTGGAACAGGCACTCAAGCAGGTCTAGATATCGGCCAGGCCTAGATATCGGCGCCGCGCCAGTCCTGCCGCACCCAGGTGAGCACCGGCAGGGACTTGGTGTCGGATGCCGGTGCGGCTTCCGGCATCGTCTCCCGGACAGCGTGACGTACGACGGCGGCCAGCGCGGCAGGATCCGGCCGGCCGCCGTCGTTTTCGCTTTGTTCACTCGCGATGCGGCGCTGTTCGGTGGCACCGTTCCCGCGCCGCAGTACCTCGGCGACGCCTGCCTGGGCGAGGTCGAGCTCGCCCTGTTCGGCAAGCACGGGTTCCAGGTACTCCACAAGGGACCAGACGACGTCGGCTGCGGGAACGGGCCGGAACGTCCCGAAGTCCAAGAGGTCGTTGCGCAGGCCGAAGTTGCTGGCCTGCCACGATGCCATCCGCAGCAGCGCCGTGGGCACGGAAGCCGGTTCGACCCCCGCCGCGGACTCCCGGACCGCCGTCTCTACCAGGGCCCGCACCAGCACCGCGATCAGCGCCGCGTCCTCGGAACGGAGGCAGACGTCTGCCACCCTGACCTCCACCGTGGGGTTGTTCCGCGAGAGCCTGGCGTCGAAGTAGATCATGCCCTCGTCCAGGAGGACCCCGGTGTCAATCAGGCGGCTCACCACCCTTCTGTAGTTAGGCAGGGAGCCAAACACCGCAGATGGACCCGAGGACGGCCAGCGGTTCCAGGCCTGGGTGCGGTAGCTTTCGAAACCCGTGGCCAGGCCCCGCCAGTACGGGGAGTTGGCACTGATGGCCGTGAGCACGGCGAGCTTGTCCCGGATATGGTCCAGCACCACCACGCCTTCCTCCGGGGACTCGATGGCCGTGTGCACATGGAATCCGCAGGTCAATTGCTCGTGGGCCGTGATGCCAAAGCGTTCCAGCATCATGGCGTAGCGGGGGTCCGGGGTGGTGTGGGTGGCCGAATCGACCGGTGACGTGGCCAGCGCGGCGATCCGCGCCCCGTGGCTGCGGGCGGCATCGCTGGCCATAGTCCGGCCGCGGCGGATCTGGCGCAGGAGCTCCGCATGGCTGCGGCAGGGACGGGTCTGGGTTTCGAGCTGTTCGAGCTTGAGTTCGTGGCTGAGGCCGGTGCGCAGGCCGCGGTGCGCTTCGTCCGCGTCCGTGTCCGGGTCCTCGGGGTCTTGGGTGTCCGCGGGTTCGGCTGCGCCGGCGTCGGCTGCTTCGGCGTCGGCGGCGCCGAAACCGGCAAGGAGCGCATCGGCAAGGGCGAGCGGCTCGCCGCTCGCAGGATCGACGATCAGCAGTTCTTCTTCCACACCGAATGTGCGCACAGAACAATTGTGCGCTACAGGGGTTGTGGGCCGGAACAGCGGGTTTGGGCGCGGAGGTGGCTGCGGGGGCCGGAGGCCGGACGAGCGGCTGCCGGTGCGTTCTTGCCGGCTCCGCGCACATTTTGCTGGATCACCCCCCTCGGGATCGGCCAAAGCGCGCATTTGCGGGCCTCGGTCTGGCCGGCCCCCGGGTGATCCAGCAGAATGTCTCCGGATTCATCCACATACGGCACTTTCCCCGTCCGCCTGGCGGCGAAGCAGTGGGTAGCTGGAGCCATGGATGCATTCGAATATCTGGTTTCACTCGGCGGAGTGGCACGTGTAGGCCTGCTTCGTGCCAATGGCCACTCGCCAGCAGCGATCCGAAAACTGGCCTCCGCAGGGGCGGGCCAACCACGAAAAGGAGTGTGGGCCCTTCCCACGGCCGACCCGGAATATCTCAGGGCAATCCTCAACAACGGGCACCTCACCTGCGCAAGCGCAGCCCTTCGCTACGGACTTTGGCTCAAGGACAAGCCCGCACGTCTTCACCTGGCCACACGCCATTGCCGCGGCAAAGGGTTCATCCGGCACGGGTGCACACGGTTCCCCCTGTTGGAAGCGGTGCCCGTTGCTTCTGTGGAGGACACGGCCATCCACGCGTTGACTTGCCTGCCGGAGGTGGATGCCATCGCGGTCGCACAGTCGGCGATGGAAACCTTCGGCATCCCGCGGTCAATGCTGGCGAGCGAGTTGTCCGCCGACTTCTACGGAAACGCGCGAAGACGCCTGGCCAAAGCCGACGGTATTTCTGAGTCCGTGCCTGAGATCAGTGCCCGGCTGCTGTTCGAGTCGGCCGCCTTGGATTTCCTGCGCCAGGTCGAAATCGAGGGCGTGGGCCGGGTGGACTTCCTGATCAATGGGTGGCTCATCGTGGAGGTCAACGGCTACGAGTTCCACAGTTCGCGGGATGCGTGGCGGAAGGACATGGCCCGGCTGAACGCGGCACAGGCCTTGGGCTACGGGACGCTGAGCTACGCCCCGGAGCAGGTCTGGAACAGCCCGGGCCACGTTCTGGCGGAAATCCACACAATGCTGCAGCGGGACCGGCGTCGGCCGTGAGCACATTCTGCTGGATCACCCGGTCCGCAAAGCACACCTACCCGGGTGATTGCGGGCCTGGGCCTGGGCCGGTCCCGGGTGATCCAGCAGAATGTCTGCCGCCTAGTCCTGGAAGTACTCGATCTTGGCGCCGATGGTGTTCAGCCGCTCGGCCAGGTCCTCGTAGCCGCGCTCGATCACGTAGATGTTGCGCAGCTCGGAGGTGCCGCGGGCTGCGAGCATGGCCAGCAGCAGGCAGGCAGCGGGACGGAGGGCCGGCGGGCAGCCGATCTCGGCGGCACGCCACTTGGTGGGGCCGTTGACGTAGATCCGGTGCGGGTCCAGCAGCTGCACCTGGGCGCCCAGGCGGTTGAGCTCGGTCAGGTAGATCGCCCGGTTCTCGTAGACCCAGTCGTGGATCATCGTCTGGCCCTCCGCGTTGCCGGCGATCACGGCGAAGAAGGGCAGGTTGTCGATGTTCAGGCCCGGGAACGGCATCGGGTGGATCTTGTCTTCGGGGGCACGCAGCGTGGAGGGCTTGGTGGTGACATCCACCAGGCGGGTGCGGCCGTTGCGCGCGAAGTATTCACCGGAGACATCCAGTTGCTGGCCCATCTGCTCCAGCGTGGCCAGCTCGATTTCCATGAATTCGATCGGCACCCGGCGAATGGTCACCTCGGAGTTGGTCACGATGCCGGCGGTGATGAGGCTCATCGCCTCGATCGGGTCCTCGGAGGGGTAGTACTCGATGTCGACGTCGATCGCCGGCCGGCCGGTGATCCGCAGCGTAGTGGTCCCGACGCCGTCGATCACCACCCCCAGTCCCTGCAGGTAGAAGCAGAGGTCCTGGACCATGTAGTTCGGGCTGGCGTTGCGGATCACGGTGGTGCCGCGGCGGTGGGCGGCGGCCATGATGGCGTTCTCGGTGACGGTGTCGCCGCGCTCGGTGAGGACGAAGGAGCGGTCGTGATCATCCGCGGGCGGGGCCTGGACCACGTAGAAGCCGGAAGTCGCCTCCACGGAGAGGCCGAACTGGCGCAGCGCCTGCATGTGCGGCTCCACGGTACGGGTGCCAAGGTCGCAGCCGCCGGCGTAGGGCAGCTTGTATTCGGAAGTCTGGTCCAGCAGCGGGCCGAGCAGCATGATGACGCTGCGGGTGCGGCGGGCAGCCTCCACATCCATGGATTCCAGGTCCAGTGCCTCGGGGCGGCGGATGCGCAGATCGTTGCCGTTGAGCCAGGTGCACTCGACACCGATCGAGGTCAGCACCTCCACGATCCGGTTGACTTCCTCGATCCGCGCGAGGCGGCGCAGCGTGGTGGTGCCGCGGTTGATGAGGCTGGCGCACAGCAGCGCGACGCCGGCGTTCTTGCTGCTATTGACGTCGACGGCGCCGGACAAGGTGCGTCCGCCTTCCACCCTCAGGTGGGTCATCTGCGGCTTGCCCACCTTGACGATGCTGCGGCCGAAGATCGCTTCGAGCCGCTCGATCATTTTCAGGCTGAGGTTCTGCTTGCCCTGTTCCATGCGGGCAACCGCGCTCTGGCTGGTGCCAAGCTCGGCTGCGAGCTGGCCCTGGGTCCATCCCTTTTCTCCGCGGGCGTCGCGGAGGAGGAGACCAACATTTTCTGCGGTCGGCTGAGTCATATCCAGAAAATATCACAAATGATCTACTTAGACGCCCGTTACGGCCGGACCCGTCAATGCGGCGTGTCGATAGTCACGTCGTGCGATATGCGACGACGGCGGGCCGCGGCTTGACGCGGCTAGCTTTCCTGGCGGGAATAGCCCGGGCTAAGAGCCCGACGGCGGCTGGGGCCCGGACGCTGCGGCGCCCGGGCCCAGCCCGCACCCGTTAGGGACGGCCGGCTAGGGTGCCGAGTCCACCACAGAGATCTTGACGGCAGTCCACCCGAAAGCCGTATTCGCTGGAATTCCGTCCAATGCCGCGAGAGATACATTTCGTTCGCCGATCATCATCCCGGTTTCAGGATCGACAATGATGTCCTGGCGCGCTTTCCCTTCGGCCCACAGAATCCCCAAAGCAACTCCCTTGCGCCCGTCAAGCGTCGCTTGTCTATCCGCCACGATGACACCCGGAATGAGCGCGGCAGCTTTGTACATTGCTGCCCGCAAGTCGGCAGGAATGACTCCGGTACGGAGTGAATCAGCAATGGTCACCAGCGCCTCGCTCTCCGGCGTCTGCCCCTTCCCCTCGGTCTTTTCGTAGATCAGGTCGAGCAGCTTGCGCGGCTCGCGTGGCAGGGTTTTGATCGCCTCCAGAAGCGGCAACCCCAGGATCTGCTGCGGGCTGTCGTAAAAGGCGCCGCCCTTCCCGCGGATGACGCCCTCAAGCTGGGGACCGGCACCGCTATTCATTGAAGCGACGTACCGTTGGGCTTCAGCTTTGGACTCCTTTCCAAAGAACGTTGTGGGTACGCGGGCCTCACGGTTCCACACCCATTCACCGGACCAATCCGCCGGCACGTAAACCTGACCATCCTGTGTTTCCAACCAAGAGACCGTAGTTCCTTGGGCCCGCGTCATGGAACTGGCGTAAACAGCCTTCGTATCGACCTTCAGGTACTGCCCCGGCTTCACCACGGGATCGGAGGTCTTGATCGCCGCGGCCGCCGCGTTGTTGAGCACTTCCGCGGCCTCGGCAGTAGCGCCGGGCTTGCCGCCGGGAGCCACGACGTCGACCGCCACGAGAGTGCCAAGCAGCACCGCCGCGGCCGCCGCGGCGAGTACAACGCGCCTGGCTACAACCCGCCGCCGGCGCGGACCGCCGTCGGGCATCGTACCTGAATCAGCCCCCGCACCAATCCTGCCGAGGAGCTTGTTGCGCCCCCGCGCCAGTGTTGCCTGGGCCGGGGTTCCGACGTCGCTACGCATTTCGCGGAGCAGCTGCAAGTCGTCCATGATCACTTTCCGTTTCATCAAGTTTGTCCGGCCCCAAGCCGGTGCGGAGGATGCGCCGGGCGCGGTTCAGGCGTGAACGCACGGTCCCGACCGGGACGCCCATGGCGCCGGCGATGCCTTCGTAGCTGAGGTCTGCCCAGGCATAGAGGAGGAGGGTTTCGCGGTCGATCGCGGGCATGGCCTTCAGGCTCTTGGCCAGCCGGGCCGTTGCCGTGGCGGCATCCACCTGCGCGGCCACGACCTCGGTGCTGTCCACCCCGGCTTCCCGCGGTGCGGAGCGCGCCATGGCTTTCAGCAAACGGGCCTCGGCGCGGTGGTGCCGGCGCAACAGATTCGTGGCGATGCCGAACAGCCACGGCCGCGCGTCCTCCCACCGCTCGTCGAAGGAATCCAGGCCCTCGAAGGCGACAAGGAAGGTCTCCGAAGTAACGTCGTCGGCAACGAAATCACCGGCGCGCCGGGCCGCATAGCGGTAGATGACCGAGGCATGCCGGTCGTAGAGCGCGGCGAACTCTGCGGGGCTGTCCCGCGATCGCCGGATGATGTCTCTGTCTGTGTTCACAACTTGTATTGCCCGATGCCGGAGAAAAGGTTCACGGAAGACCTCACTCTAGGCGCAACTGGCATAACGCTGGAGCCAGGAACCCCTACCTAGAAAACGAAGTTCCAGGTTCCGGCCGCAACGGCTGCCAGCACGGCCGCGGCGGAGATCAGTGCCCCGCCCAGCAACACCCACATGTCCAGCAGCGAGTAGCTCGATTCCCGGGCCCACGTGCGTTCGGAGCCGCCGAAGCCGCGCGCCTCCATGGTCACCGCGAGCCTTGAGGCCCGGCGCACCGCCTGGACCAGCAGTCCGAAGCTCTGCCCGAGGGTTGCCCGCAGGCGCTGCAAGGGACTGCCGTGCGAACCCACGCCGCGGGCCCGGCGGGCCATGCCGATGGTCTGCCATTCCTCGGCCATGAGCCCCACCAGGCGCATCGCGGCCAGGGTCCCCAGCACGAAACGGTGCGGCAGCTTCGCCTTCTGCGCCAGGGCATCGGCGAGGTCGGTCGGGTCGGTGCAGCTCATCAGCAGTACTGCCGGCAGGGCGATCGCCAGGCCGCGCAGCATGAACCCCAGCCCCAGCTCGAGCGAACCTTCGCTCATGGACCAGATGCCGACGTCGAGCAATGTCCTTCCGCTGTCCGCCGACAGGATCGCTGTGCTCCAGCCGCCCAGGGCAGCCGCGAGGATGAGTGGCCAGCCGCGCTGCCACAGCAACCGCAGGGTCAGGCCGACAAGCGGGAACAGGGCGAATTCGGCGAGCAGGGCGGTGGACGCGGAGACCCAGTCGATGGACAGCGCCAGCACCAGGGTGATCGCGAAAACGGCCACGAACTTCGCCAGCGGGTTGGCGCGGGTGAGGAGGGCGTGATTGCCGTGCAGGCTCAGGACGTCCCTCATGCCGCACCAGCTTTCTGGCGGGCGCCGGGCGCCAAGGCGGCGGCTGCCGAATCGAGCCGCAATTCGGTCCCGCCGAGCACCGCACTGAATTCCTGGTCGTGCGTCACGGAGACCACCGCCGTGCCGGCGTCGAGCAGTTCGGACAGGAAGGAGGCGAGTTCGGCCCAAGTGTTGGCGTCCTGGCCGAAGGTCGGCTCGTCCAGCACCAGCACCTTGGGGCTTGCCGCCAGCACCGTCGCCACGGAAAGCCTGCGCTTCTCGCCGCCGGACAGCGTGTACGGGTTGGCGTCCACCAGGTGGGTCAGGCGCAGGCGCTCGAGCAGTTCATCGACGCGTTCCTCGCCATGGCCGAGATGCCGCGGCCCGAACATAAGCTCATCCAGCACCCGGCCCGTGACGAACTGATGCTCGGGCTCCTGGAAGACGGTCCCGATCCGGGAAATCAGTTGCTGCGCCTTCCACGTGTAAGGATCGCTTCCGGCGCCGTTGGAAAGCCCGACGCCGGCGCCCACCTTCCCGGCTACCGGCGCCAGCAGCCCGGCGAGGGTCAGCGCGAAGGTCGATTTGCCCGCGCCGTTGGGACCGGTGATGGTCAAAGCCTGGCCGGCGATGACCTCGGCGCTGAGTCCGGATTGTGCCGGGACAGGCGGAATGGTCTTGAAGCCGCGGCGCCGCGGCCGTTCCCGGGAGACGGCGAGATCGTCTGCGCGCAGGAGGAGCTCGCCGGTGCCCGTCTCGGACCGTGCCCCTGTCTGTGCCCCCGTCCCTGCCCCCGTCCGTGCCCGTGTGGCCGGCACATAGCCCGGAACCCACACCCCGGCGGCGGCCAACATGTCACGGGCCTGTTCCAGCACGGCATCCGGCGGGCCGTCCAGCAGCACCGCGGGCTCCGAGGAGCTTCCGGGCTGCAGCACCACGATCCGGTCCACAAGGTCTTTCCACACGGACACCCGGTGCTCCACGACCACCAGCGTGGCGCCGGTCTTGTCCAGGCAGCGCCCGACGGCGTCCCGCACCTCCAGCACGCCGGCCGGGTCCAGGTTCGCGGTTGGTTCATCCAGCAGGATCAGCCCCGGGCGCATCGCCAGGATCCCGGCAAGCGCGAGGCGCTGCTTCTGCCCTCCGGAGAGGGCCGACGTCGGGTGGTCGAGCGGGAAGTCGGCCAGCCCGACGTCGTCGATTGCCTCATGCACCCGCGCCCAGATCTGCCTGGGCGGCACGGCCAGGTTCTCCGCACCGAAGGCGACGTCGTCACCGAGGCGCGAAAGGACCACCTGCGTCTCCGGATCCTGCTGCATGAGCCCCGCCCGGCCACGGCTGTCCTGCGGGCGGGCGCCGTCGATCAGCAGCGAGCCGGCCTCGTCGGCGTCGTCCTCGCCGCCCAGCACCCCCGCAAGGGCGTGGAGCAGCGTGGACTTGCCGGCACCCGAGGGGCCCAGCAGCAGCACCCGCTCACCCGGGGCGATGTCCACGTCGAGGCCATGGACGGCCTGGGCCGTGCGGCCGGCGTGCCGCCAGCCCCAGCCGCGCGCGGAAACTGCAGCGGCACGCACGGCGCCGGCTTCGGAGGACGGCATCAGGAAAAGACGGACTCCGTGGCGGCCTTCCGGGACGCGAAGGAGCTGAGCACGCCGGTCTTGGCCAGGCCGCGGGTGGCGATCCAGGACAGGCCGCCGGCGATCACGGCACCGGAGATGGCGCAGAACACGATGTAGGCGAGCTTGTCGCCGGCCTCGTATGCGATGTTCCAGCCCCACGGCAGGAAGGAGTCGTTCAGGCCGCAGAACAGTCCCGCACCCGCGCCGGCCAGCAGCGATGCAGGCAGGTTGAATTTCTTGTACATGAGGGCCGCGAACACCAGTTCCGCGCCGAGGCCCTGGAGCACGCCGGAGATAAGCACGGTGGTGCCGTACTGCGAGCCCATGATCAGCTCGCCGGTGGCGGCCACGGTTTCGCAGAAGAGCGCGGCGCCGGGCTTGCGGATGATGAGCATGCCGAGCACGGCCGGGATCATCCAGCCGCCGGCGTACAGGCCGCTGGAGGGCGGGTAAACGAAAACCGGGGCGAGCAGGTTGGCGCCCTGGGACCAGGCCCAGAAGATCACGCCGCCAGCGACTGCGATCAGGGCCGCCACCACGATGTCCACCACGCGCCAGGTGTAGCCGGTCCTGCTGGATGCCGGCGTCGAAGAAATACCAGTCATTTTGTCCTCCTGAGGAACAGGAGGGGAAAGTGTTGCCCGGCCCTTGTTTCCCGGCCACCGGTCACTCTGAGAACTCGACTCCCTTGCGCCGGTACTAACCGGATCAGGTTCGAGGGTCTGCGGTGTTCCGCACTCTCAGCGCCCTTCCCTCGTTCTGCTGCTGCAGCCCGACGGCGGCGCTCCCCTGTCGTTATCAATTGCCCTTTTGGGCGTGCTCCAGTTTACACCTCGCGGCTTTGCCGGGCCCTTTCCGGGCGGGGCGGGCGGTCACATTGGCGCGGGCGCGGGGCGGCGGGCCGGAAGCCGTACACATTCTGCTTGATCACCCCGGGCCTCTACGTCGCGGACTCCGGAACCACGCGGGTACCGTGGAGTGACTGCAGGTGTGATCCAGCAGAATCGTCACGCGGCAGCGAAGCAAAGGAGCGTTCATGGCGGAAAACGGCGGGCACGAAGAGGCCCCGGTGCCCTCTGAAGCACCCGAAGCCCGGCTTGCCGCCAGCGTGATCCTGCTGCGGGACGGCGCGGACGGCCCGGAAGTCTTCGTCCAGCACCGGGTGTCCACCATGGATTTCGCGGCCGGAATGGTGGTGTTCCCGGGCGGCCGGGTGGACGCCGTCGACGGCAGCGGCTGGGAGTTCACGGACGAGCTCGCACGGGACCACGCGCAGGCATGGCACCGCTGCAGCATCGCAGCCGCAGACGCCGCCACGTCACGGCACAACGCGGGCCGGGTCCTTGCCGCTGCCCTGCGCGAAGTCCGGGAAGAGTCGGGCCTGGTGCTCGACGCCGCCCTGCTGCGGCCGTGGGCCAACTGGGTCACCCCGGAGGACCAGCCCAAGCGCTTCGACACCTACTTCTACCTGGCCGCCCCCGTGCCGGAGGACGAGGCCCGGCACCAGACCACCGAAGCCTGGCAGTCATTGTGGATGCCGGTGCGCGGGATCCTCGACGGCGAGGCCGCCGGCGCCCTCAAGCTGATGCCGCCCACCCTGGTGCTGCTCGAGGATCTGCTCCGGCTCGGCAGCGTGGATGCCGGCCTGGCCGTTGAGCGGGACATCGTTCCCGTCCGCCCGGAACCGGGAGCCCTCAAGGCCTTCTTCGAGCGCCGCCGCCAATCCCCCGCGGCCGAATAGGGTTAGGCTGGGGGCGGTCCTGTTTCCTCCCGCAAGGAGCTCCGGAATGAACATCCTTTTCAAACTGCTCGGCGCCGGCATCGGAATCGGTGCAGGATTCGTCGCCAGCAAAGTGGTCAATCGCGTTTGGGAAAAGGCCACCGGAAACAAGCCGCCCAAGGGCCATGACGACGTGGAAACCAGCTTGCGCTCAGCCCTTGCCTTCGCCCTGGTCTCCTCTTCCGTCACCGCGATCATCCAGGTGCTGACCAGCCGTGCCACGCAGCGCGCCATCACCCGTTTCGCCAAGACCCAGGACATCGTCTAGCTCCCCTGCGGTCCCCGCGGGTCCCGCATAGCCGGGCCCCGTCCCTCCCCGTTCCGTCGCCGCCCGCCGCACCACGGATTCCAGCTCGTCCACGCTGAGCAGTTCCGGGTGCAGGTGCTTGGTCCGGTAGCCCGCGCGGCCCACCATGTGCGCGGAGACGGGGACGGTGAGCAGCTGGAAGATCCATGCCACCACCAGCACCGGCCACACCCACCATTGGCGCATCTGCAGGCCGATCGCCGCGAGCAGCAGGAACAGGCCCAGCACTTGGGGTTTGGTGGCGGCATGCATGCGGCTCATCAGGTCCGGGAAGCGCAGCAGGCCGATGGTCGCGGTCAGCGACATGAGCGCCCCGAGCACCAGGAAAACGGCCGTCACGGCATCGATCACGGCGTCCACGCCGCCTGCATCAGGAGTCATTGGCCTGCCCCCTTCGATCGGATACGAAGCGGGCAACGGTCACCGAGCCGATGAAGCCGATCAGCGTCAGCGCCACCAGCAGGAACAGGTTGTTCAGGTGCCGGTTGACGGCCATGTCGATAGCGAGCGCGGCGCCCACGATGCCCAGCAGCACGTCCGAGGCCAGCACCCGGTCGAGCAGGGACGGCCCGACGGCGATCCGCACAATCGCACCTGCTGCGGCCAGGGTGAGGACCACCGCCGTAATGATCAGCGCTACGTCCTTCACGGCGTTGTTCCCTTCCTGCTTCCGGTTCCTGCGGCGCCTTCGGCTTCCAGCGCCGCCAGCTCAGCCTTCGTGCCCATGATCCGGATCAGCCCGGCCTCGGTGTCCTGGACTTCCTTGCGGAGTTTGGCGGCGTCCGCCTCGTCCCGGATGTCCAGCCCGTGGATGTAGAGAGTGGATGTTGAGCGGTCCACCTCCACCACCAGCGAGCCGGGGATCAGGGACAGCACGTGCCCGGTGGCGGTCACCATGAGGTCCGAATGGCTCCTGAGCGGAACCTCGACGACGGCGTTGACCACCCTGGGTCCTTTGACCACCGCCAGGTAGATCACCTGGCAGCTCGCTGCCACCACTTTGGCGAGGAACACCAGTGCAAAGGGAACTGCCCGCAGCACGTTGAAGCGGCCGCTCAGCTCCACCGGCGGCAGGTAGAAGATTCTGGCCACCACCAGGGCGATCAGGGCGCCGAACAGGACGTTGCCGGGGCTGAAGTCCCGCCACAGCGCACCCCACACGATCACGAGCCACACCAGCAGGGGCAGTTCGGTGCGCAGGGAGATCGGTTTGCGGCTCATTTCGCACCTCCCTGCAGGCTCGGCCCGGAGTGGGCGCCGCCCGGCGAGCTGCCCTGATTGGCGCCACCTGGCGCAGCGATGCCGGGCACGGTGGCGTCCTCGCCCAGCACAGAGTGGATGTAGGCAGTGCGGTCCAGCATCTGCTCCGCGGAGTTCCCGGCGAGCTGGAAGAGCGGCCCTGCGAACACTGTGAGGGCGACCCCGAACACCACGAGAGCCGCCGTCGAACCCACCATCGTGCGGGGAAGCAGGCCCACTGCGGTGGTGTCCTTCAGCACGGGATCCGGATACTCGGCGTCGTCCGGTTTGCGCCAGAAGGCGCGGTTCCAGACGCGGGCGATCGCCAGCAGGGTGAGCAGGCTGGTCAGCACGCCGCCCACCACCAGGGTGATGGCCAGCGGTGTGCCCAGTTCCATGCCTGCCTGCAGGAGCCCCACCTTGCCGAGGAAGCCGGAGAACGGCGGGATGCCTGCCAGGTTCATTGCAGGCACGAAGAAGAGCAGGGCCAGCATCGGGGACAGCTTGGCCAGGCCGCCCAGCCTGTCCATGGAGGAACTGCCGCCGCGGCGTTCGATCAGGCCCGTGACCAGGAAGAGGCTGGTCTGCACGGTGATGTGGTGGGCCACGTAGAACACGGCGGCGGCCAGCCCGGTCACTGAGGACATGGCCAGGCCGAACACCATATAGCCGATGTGGCTGACCAGGGTGAAGGAGAGCAGACGTTTGATGTCGCTCTGGGCCAGGGCACCCAGGATGCCCACCACCATGGTCAGCAGGGCCACCACCATGAGCGGGGTGTTGAGGGTGTCGCCGGGGAACAGCAGCGTCTCCGTGCGCACCATGGCGTAGACGCCCACTTTGGTGAGCAGGCCGGCGAACACGGCGGTGACCGGTGCCGGCGCCGTGGGGTAGGAGTCCGGCAGCCAGAAAGACAGCGGGAACACGGCGGCCTTGATGCCGAAGGCCACCAGCAGCATCACGTGCAGCAGATTGCGGGTGGACGGGTCCAGTTCGGCCAGCTTCACGGCGAGGTCGGCCATGGTGATGGTTCCGGTGGCGCCGTAGATCATGGCGATCGCGATCAGGAACAGCACGGAGGACACCACGGACACCACCACGTAGGTGACGCCCGCCCGGATGCGCGGCCCGGTGCCGCCGAGCGTCATCAGCACGTAACTTGCCGTCAGCAGGATCTCGAAGCCCACATAGAGGTTGAAGAGGTCGCCGGTGAGGAAGGCGTTGGACACCCCGGCCACCAGGATCAGGTAGGTGGGGTGGAAGATCGACACCGGCGCTTCCTGGTCGCCGTCGGCCATGCCCTGCCCGGTGGCGTAGACGAGCACGGCGAGGCTGACCACGGAGGACACCACGAGCATCAGCGAGGAGAACTGGTCCACGACCATCACCACGCCGAACGGCGGAAGCCAGCCGCCGAGGGTGACGGAAGAAGTCCCCGTGGTCCAGACGGCGGCCAGGAGCCAGAATTCCAGCAGCAGGGTCAGGGCCAGCAGGCCGATGCTCACCATCCGCTGGGCCACCGGGTTCCGGTTGAGTGCGAAGGTGAGGGCGGCACCAAGGATGGGAAGGACGACGGCGAGCGGCGCCAGGCTTGCTGCGTTCATTGGGGTCCTCCTCCTTCGTCGTCGTTCAGTGGCGGTTCTCCTGTCGCCTCCGGATCCCCGGGAACGTGCCCGGCGGCGACCGCCGCAAGCGGGAACTCCGAGGTTTCCTGGGGCACCTCGGCGTCGTCCTCGGCGTCGAAGCTCGGGGTCTTGGCCACGCGGCGGTCTTCGGCGTCGTCCTGGATGTCGTCCTGGCGGGCGAGGGCCCAAGTGCGGTAGATGATGCCGAGCATGAACGCGGTGACGGCGAAGGAGATCACGATCGACGTCAGGATCAGCGCCTGCGGCAGCGGGTCGTTGTAGTCCCCGGAGTCGGTGCCCTTGCTGAAGAGCGGCGCCAGTCCCGCGTAGCCGCCGGTGGCCAGGATCAGCAGGTTGGTGGCGTTGGCCAGCAGGACCAGCCCGAGCAGCACGCGGGTGAGGCTGCGTTCCAGGATCAGGTAGATCCCGCAGGCATACAGCACGCCCATGACCAGCAAAAGGGTCAGATTGACGCTCATGCGTTTTCCCTTTCGCTTCCGGTGGCCAGCGCGGCCTGTTCCTGTGCAGCTTCTTCCTGCCCGGCGCCGTCCGGTTCCTGCCCGGCTTCTTCCTGCCCGGCGTCTTCCTGTCCGGCGCCCTCCGGGGCAGCTGCTTCCTCGAAGTGTTCGTCGATCTCGGCGCCGAGGCTGCGCAGGACGTCCAGGGCCAGGCCGACCACCACGAGGTACACGCCGATGTCGAACAGCGTGGAGGTGACGAACTTGATGTCCCCGAAGACCGGCAGCCAGAACTGGATGATGGCGCTTTGGAACACCTGCCCGCCGAGGAACAGCGGGACCAGGCCGGTGAGCGCCGCCAGGGCAAGGCCCGTGCCGAGCAACATGCCGGCACTGATCGGGGCGGCTTCGCGCAGTTCGAAGCGGCCCCCGGCGAGGTAGCGCACGGTCAGGGCGAGCCCGGCCACCAGGCCGCCCGCGAAGCCGCCGCCGGGGAGGTTGTGCCCGGCGAGCAGCAGGTACACGGAGAAGATGATCATCGAGTGGAAGATCAGCCGGGTGACCACTTCGAAGATGATGGAGCGGCGCTCGGGAGCCAGGGTGCGCCCGGCCACCAGCCAGGGGTCCCCGGCCTTGCCGGCGAACCTGCGGGCCACGTGCAGCGAGGCGTGCTCTTTGGAGTCGTTCCCGACGGCAGTGCGGCGCCCCACGGTGCCTTCCGGCATGGTGGCTGCCCGGTGGATCCGTTCGCCGCGGCTGCGGATGAAGATCAGGCTGGCCACGCCGGTGGCGGCCACGGCGAGCACCGAGATTTCGCCGAAGGTGTCCCAGGCACGGATGTCCACGAGCGTCACGTTGACCACGTTGAGCCCGCCGCCGCCTTCATAGGCCAGCTGGGGGAAGGCCAGGGACACGGGGTCCGCGACGCGGGCGCCCATGGCGTAGATGGCCACGAAGATCATGGTCACCCCGAACGCGGCGCCGATGATGATCCGGACCACGCGGTACTTGCCGCCGGTGCGGTCGCGCAGTTCGGCGGGCAGGCTGCGCATGGCCAGGACGAAGGCCACCAGGATGATGGTTTCCACCAGCATCTGGGTCAGGGCGAGATCCGGGGCGCCCTGCAGCGCGAACATCAGGGCGATGCCGTAGCCGGTCACGGAGACCATGAGGACCGCGAGGAAGCGCTTGTTGGCGCGCACGGCGGCCAGGGCTCCGGCGATGATGCCGGCGGCGGCGACAAGTTGCAGCGGCGAGTTCGGGTCCACGAGGTAGAGCCCGCCGGGCAGCGGCTTGTTCGATACCAGCAGCACGCTCAGCGGCACCGCGAAGGCCACGGTGAGGATCACGGCCAGGTAGAAGTACAAGGAACCGCGCTGGGTGCGGCCGGTGACCCACACCGCGACGTCGTCCAGGGCGCCGATGGTGCGCTGGTAGGCGCGGTCGCCGTCGACCCAGTCCGGGACCCGGCTCTGGGCCCGGGCGACGGCGTTGCGCCAGTAGAACATGGCGAGGCCGGCCGCGAAGGTGACGGCGGTCAGGCCGAGCGCGGGCGTGAGGCCGTGCCACAGCGCAAGGTGCCCCGCGCCGGCGTCGTGCGCTGAGTCGCCGAAAAGGGCGGCGTACGGCTGGATCCAGGTGTCCACCGGGACCGGCCACAGGCCATAGGCGACGCTGAGCAGGGACAGGATCGCCGGCGCGGCCAGGAAGGACAGCCGGATCGCCTTGAACGGGGTCCGCTCCACGCCGGGTTTGCTGGCGAAGGCGCCCCACATGAAACGGGCACTGTAGGCGAACGTCAGCACGGAGCCCAGCACCAGCCCGATCAGCAGCACCAGGCCCCAGCCCTCGGAGGCGGGATCGCTGCTGTAGTGCACGAATGCTTCGAACACGGATTCCTTCGCCACGAATCCGGCCAGCGGCGGCACGCCTGCCATGGACGCCGCGGCCAGGCCGGCCACCACTGCCAGGGCCCTTGAGGATTTGTAGACGCCGGAGAGCTTGCGGATGTCGCGGGTTCCGGACTGGTGGTCGATGATGCCCACCACCAGGAACAACGCCGCCTTGAACAGGCCGTGGGCGAGCAGCAGGGCAAGGCCGGCCAGGGCGGCGTCGGGACGGCCCAGGCCAACCACCATGGTGAGGAAGCCGAGCTGGCTGACCGTGCCGTAGGCCAGGATGAGCTTGATGTCGGTCTGCCGCAACGCACGGTAGCCGCCCAGCACCATGGTGCCCAGGCCCAGGCCAAGCACCAGCGGCAGCCAGGCCGGGCTTTCGCTGAAGCCCGGCGCCATGCGGGCCACGATGTAGATGCCGGCCTTCACCATGGCGGCGGCGTGCAGATAGGCGCTCACCGGAGTGGGGGCGGCCATGGCGCCGGGGAGCCAGAAGTGGAAGGGCAGCAACGCGGACTTCGTGACGGCGCCGGCCAGGATCAGTACGACGGCGGCGCCCACCGCGCCCTGGGCGGGCCCGGCGAAGAGTTCATCCGCGCCCGCCAGGATCCCGGACATGCGGTAGGTCCCCGCGGACTGGCCGAGGATGATGAGGCCGATGAGCATCGCAAGGCCGCCGGCCGTGGTGACCACAAGGGCCTGCAGGGCCGAACGGCGCGCGGAGAGGCGGGTGCGCGCGTAGCCGATCAGCAGATAGGACAGGACGGTGGTGAGCTCCCAGAAGATGAACATCATCAGGAGGTCGTCCGCGGTGACCAGGCCGAACATGGCGCCGGCGAAGGCCAGGAGCTGGGCGCCGAAGCCACCGAGGTAGTCGTCCTTGTCCTTGAAGTACCGGGCGCAGTACACCAGGACGAGAGTGCCGACGCCGAGGACCAGCAGGGACATTACCCAGGACAGCACATCCATGCGGAAAGCGAATTCAAGCTTGAGTTCGGGAATCCACGGGAAGCTCTCTTCGATGAAGCCGCCGCTGGGGCTGCCCTCCGGATAGACCAGCCCGTATTGCGCGATCAGCCACACCAGGGACGCCGCGGGAACCGCAGCCAGCACATAGAAGGCACTCCGCCCGATTTTCCGGAAGATCCAAGGCGCCACAGCAGCCGCTGCAAAGGTCACGGCAAGGACTGTGATCACTGTTGTCTCCGCTAAATCAGGATGAAATTTGTCAAAGAGTTGGAGCCGGCGGTCATACTTTGGGTTCGGTCCCAACAGTTTATCAATCGGGTGTGACAAGCAGGTTTCCGTAACTCCCTGCGGATAGCATTCACACCATGGACACCACAGCGGTTCCCGACACTCCCCGCCCGGCGTCAGAACTGGCCGCCGGCACCACGGCCTCCACCAAGGGCCGGATCCTCGCCTGGGCCTCCTGGGACTGGGGTTCGGCCGCCTTCAACGCCGTCATGACCACCTTCGTCTTCACGGTCTACCTCACGTCCAACGCCTTCGGCGGCGAGGATGCAGCGTCGGCGGCCCTGGGCGCCGCGCTCGCCATCGCCGGCGCGGCGATCGCCCTGCTCGCTCCGGTCACGGGCCAGCGCTCCGACGCCGGCGGGCGGCGCAAGCTGTGGCTGGGTGTCAACACGGCCCTGGTAGCGGTGCTGACCGGACTGTGTTTCTTCGTCTTCCCGCGCCCGGAGTTCCTGCTGCTGGGCGTCACGCTGATCGCGCTCGGCAACGTGTTCTTCGAATTCGCCGGGGTCAACTACAACGCGATGCTCGCGCAGATCTCGACGCCGGCCAACATCGGCAAGGTGAGCGGCTTCGGCTGGGGCATGGGGTACCTTGGCGGGATCGTGGCCCTGCTGGCGGTGCTGCAGCTGTTCGTCCAGCCGTCCTTTGACTGGTTCGGTGCGCAGACCGCGGACGGGCTGAACATCCGCCTGGTGGCCGTCTTCTCGGCCCTGTGGTTCTTCATTTTCGCGCTGCCCGTGCTGTTCGCCGTTCCCGAACTGCCTGCGCGGCCGGCCCAGGAGCGGCTCGGCTTCCTGGCGTCCTACCGGCTGCTTTTCCGCAGGATCGGCGCCATCTACAAGACCAGTCCGCACACTATCTACTTCCTCCTCGCCAGCGCCATCTTCCGCGACGGCCTGGCCGCCGTCTTCACCTTCGGTGGCGTCATCGCTGCCGGAACCTTCGGATTCGAGCTGAAGGAAGTCATCTTCTTCGCGATCTTCGGCAACATCGTGGCCGCCGTGGGCGCGATCATCGGCGGATTGCTGGATGACAAGATCGGGCCCAAGTCCGTCATCGTCATTGCCCTGATCGGGCTCCTTGTGGCCGGCAGCGCGATCCTGGTGCTCGGCAACGGAAGCTACACCGTCTTCGGAGCCGCATGGACCGGCGGCAGCACCTTCTGGACGTTCGGCCTCCTGCTGTGCCTCTTCGTGGGCCCGGCCCAGGCGTCATCCCGCGCCTACCTGGCCCGCCTGGCCCCGGACGGGGAATCCGGGGAACTCTTCGGCCTCTACGCCACCACCGGACGCGCCGTCAGCTTCCTTGCGCCCACCCTGTTCACGCTCTGCATCACCATCGCCACCCCGCTGGTGGCGGCAGGGGAAGCGCAGCGTTGGGGAATCCTCGGGATCATGGTGGTGCTGCTGGCGGGCCTCCTCGTGATCCTCCCGGTGAAGGCACCAGCGGAAACGGCCATCGCCGTCGTCCCTGAGCGGTGAAGGGTCCGGAGCTGAGTGCCGGCGCATCATTCCGTTCCACCCACGGGACGCGTAGCCTGAGGAAAGTACGGGCGGCATACGGCCCGTACCGGCCAAGCAACAGGCAGCCCGCAAGCGGGCGGATTCCGGACAATCGATGTCACAGCGGGTCAAACGCCTCTCGCACTGGTTCCGGGAGTGGTCGCCCTCCATCGGAACGGGCCTTGTCATGGTTACCTTGGCAACTTCCCTCATTTCCATCCCGCTCTCGGCCGCCCAGCAACTGGGGCTGCCCCGTCCGCAACTGACGGCCTGGATCCTGGCGATCTACTCCTTGCCGTGCGCGGCCGGTTTCGTCCTGGCGCTCCACTTCCGGCAGCCCCTGCTGCTCACGGGCAACATCTTCGTACTGATCTTCATCGTTTCGCTCCAGGGCCGGCTGTCATTCGCCGAACTGGCAGGGGCTTCGATGGCGGCGGGCGCCGCCGTCGTCTTCATCACTGCCCTGGGGCTGAGTGACCGGCTCGCCCGCTGGATTCCGGCGCCGATCGTAGTGGGTCTACTGGCAGGCTCCGCCCTTCCGTTCGTGGCCCGTGTGTTCACCGTTCTGGGCGCGGAACCCGTCATTATCGGCAGCGCCTTCCTCGCTTTCCTGCTGGGCCGGCGGCTCCTTGGCGCACGCATTCCGCCGATACTCCCGGCGCTGATCGTGGGCGTGGCCGCCGCCGCTGTCCTGGGTCGCTTCGGCAGCGCAGGAGACGGTGTTCCGGCCTCTTTTCCGGAAGCAACCCTGCCTGTGTTCACCCTGGACGCGCTGCTCACGGCCACACCGGTCATCGTGGTGCTCATGGTGCTCCAGTCGAACGTGCCGTCCGTGATTTTCCTGCGCAGCCAGCACTACCGACCGCCCGCACGGACCCTGGACTACGTCAGCGGGATCGGGACCATCGCCGGGTCATTCCTGGGACCGGCAGGCGTGTCACTTTCGCTGCCCGCCACGGCACTGGTGGCCGGGCAGGATGCGGGTCCGGCGCCGCAGCGGCACCGCTCGGCTGTGCTGGCGAGCGCGGCGTTCCTGGCACTGACTCCGTTCGCCGTTTTCGCGGCCGCGGCCGCAGACCTCATTCCGTTGGAACTGCTCCTGGGCATCGCCGGGCTGGCCGTCATCGGCATCCTGGCCATGTCCCTCGATCAACTGAGCAACGGACCGCTGACCACGGGACCGCTCGTGGCATTCGCCGTGGCGGTCTCCGACATATCGCTCCTGGGCCTCGGGCCATACTTTTGGTCCCTGGCACTGGGCGTGGTGGCATCCCTCGTCGTCGAACCCGAGCGGATGAAGGAACTGCGCACCAACGCACCGGCTCTGTGAAGGGAGCCGACAAAACCCCTTGACCTTTGATTGTTAGTAGAGTTAACTAACTTTCATGCCAAGCGTACGAGACCGGGGTCACAGCAAACGGGCCGGCGCCGCCACCCTTCCCTCGGACGGCCGCGCGAACAACCTTTCCCTGGTCCGCCGCACCCTCCACGCAGACGGCGCCATGAGCCGCGCCGATCTCTCCCGCACCCTGGGCCTGACCCGCGTGACCGTCTCGGACCTCGTTTCGGACCTCATGGACCGTGGCCACGTCGTCGAGCTCGGCCAGTCCGGCGCGGTCCGCCCGGGCAAGCCTGCCATCCTGGTCGACATCAACCGCCAGGGCCTCCAGGTCATCGGCGTGGACCTGTCCAGCGAATCCGACCTCCGCGCCGCGGTCCTGGACCTGGACGGCAATATCCTGGAGCGGCTGGAACGCCCGGTCGGCACCGCCACCGGACAGGCCGTCGTCGAACAGGTGCTGGAACTCGTCGCGGAAACGGCGGGCCGCGCCACCGCGCCGCTGCTGGGTATCGGCGTCGGGACCCCCGGCATCGTCACCGGCGACGGCGTGGTCCTCACCGCCCCCAACCTCGGCTGGAGCGAGGTGCCCGTGCGCGAACTCCTGGAAAGACACACCGGCCTGCCCACTCTGGTCTCCAACGACGCCGACGCCGCCGTCCACGCGGACCACACCTTCGGCGGCGGCTGCGATGACGAGATCCTCGTGAAGATCGGCCGGGGCGTCGGTTCCGGCGTGATCGTCGGCGGGCGGCGCGCCCGCGGCGCCCACTCGGCCGCCGGCGAAATCGGCCACGTCACGGTCGGAACGGATGCGGGCACGCTCTGCGTCTGCGGCCGCACCGGCTGCCTCGAAACCTGGATGTCGGTGCCCAGCCTGGAGCGCGCCCTGGCCGTTGCCGCGGCGGGCGAAGATCCGGAGGCCGCCACCGCCGTCGTCTACCAGGAAGCGGGCGAACGGCTCGCCATCGCCCTCGCCCCCGTGGTGGGCGTCCTCGATCTGGCGGAAGTGGTCCTCAGCGGGCCCCGCCACCTGCTGGGAGGTCCGCTGCTCGACGCCGTGCAGCAGACCCTGCTTGCCCGGCTGCTGCACCAGGACCCCCAGCCGGTCACCGTCCGGCTGGCCGCGGACCCGCAGGACATCGTCCTGCGCGGGGCTGCGGTGATGGTCCTGTGGAATCAACTGGGAGTGGCGTGAACCCCGCCCCCGCACCGGCGGGCTTCGGCCCGCACCAAACTGCCCCGCACACAGCCGCCCGAAGGAGCCAAGCCATGGGCACCTCGAAGTCCACCACCCTCGCCGCGCCGGAACTTAGCGCAGATACCGAACAGATCCGCCGGCTCGCCGCCGGCACCCTCATGCCCGGGTTCTCCGGGATCGCCGTCCCCGTCTGGATCCTGGACGCCTACGACGCCGGGCTGGCGGCGGTGTGCCTCTACGGCACCAATGTGGCGTCCCCCGTGCAGCTGCGCGACCTGTGCGCCGGCCTGCGCGCCCACTCCCCCAGCACGCTGATCGCCGTCGACGAGGAAGGCGGGGACGTCACCCGCCTGCATTACCTCACCGGCTCGCCGCAGCCCGGGAACGCCGTGCTCGGCCGCCTCGACGACGTCACGCTGACAGCCACCAGCGCGGCGACCATCGGCCAGGAACTCGCCAGCCTGGGCATCAACCTGAACCTGGCCCCGGACGCGGACGTGAACTCGGAGGCGGACAACCCCGTGATCGGTGTCCGCAGCTTCGGCGCGGAACCCGACTTGGTTGCCCGGCACACGGCGGCCTGGATCCGCGGACTGGAGGACTCCGGCGTGGCCTCCTGCGCCAAGCATTTCCCCGGCCACGGCAGCACCACCACCGATTCCCACCTCGAACTTCCCCGGGTCTCCGCCAACGCCGCAACCCTGGAAGCCCGCGAACTGGTGCCGTTCCGGGCGCTTGTCGAAGCCCGGGGCGCCACCGTGATGACCAGCCACATCCTGGTCGATGCGCTGGATCCGGAGAACCCGGCCACCTTCTCTTCACGGATCCTGCAGGGGCTGCTGCGCGAGGAACTCGGCTTCGAGGGCGTCATCCTCACCGACGCCCTCGACATGGCCGGCGCCTCCGCGCAGACCGGCGTGCCGGAAGCGGCCGTGCGGGCCCTGCTGGCCGGCACCGACCTGCTCTGCCTCGGCTCGGACACCGGCCCGGAGCTCTACGAACAGACCCTCGCCGCCATCACCGCGGCTGTGGCCGAAGGCCGCCTGGACCCCGCCCGGCTGGCCGACGCCGCGGGCCGCGTCGCCGCGCTGTCCGCACGCTTCCCCGCCGCCGGGCCGGCCGAAATCCACCAGGCCACACCCCGCGGGATCTCCAGCAAGCCCGGCAGCCCGGCCCTGGATTCCGCGGTCCTTGATCCTGCCGTGCTCGACGCCGGCCGCATCCGGGAGGCCTTCGAGATCTCCGCCGCCGCCGAAAACTGGCTCGCCCGTGAGGAAGCCGTGGCCATCGTGCAGGTGGACACCGGCGCGAACTTCGCCGTCGGGCAGGTGCCGTGGGGTCCCGCCGCGGCGACGGACGCCGTCGTCGGAGAAGGCGAGGTTCCGGACGGCGCGAAGGTCGCCGTCGTCGGCCGCGGGCTCGACGCCGACCACCCGCTCTGGACCGTTTTCTCCCGCCTGCGCGCGGAAGGCCACGCCGTGATCGCCGTCGAGTGCGGCTGGCCGCGCGGCGGCGCGGACATCGTCACCTACGGCGCGTCCCTCGCGGTGTCCCAGGCGCTCTGCGGCCTGCTGCTCGGCGGCCAGGACAACTGACCAACTTTCCACAGACCGACTCAAGGAACCACCCAATGGAAATCATTGTCGCCCCCACCCCCGAATCCGCGGCGTCCGCTGCCGCGCAGGCAGTCCTCGCCGGGCTGCCCGCCGGCAAGGCTCCCGTCCTGGGCCTGGCCACAGGTTCCTCCCCGCTGGGCCTGTACGCCGAGCTCGCGGCCGCGGTGGCAGACGGCCGGGCGGACTTCTCGGCGGCCAAGGGTTTCGCCCTGGACGAGTATGTGGGCCTGCCCGCCACGCATCCCGAGTCCTACCGCCAGGTGCTGGTCCGTGAGGTCTGCGACGTGATCGGCCTGCCCTTGGACGGGCTCAACGTGCCGGACGGCACCGGGGCCACCCTGGCGGAGCTCGAGGCGGGCGCCGCGGCCTACGACGCCGCGATCGCTGCCGCCGGGGGCATCGACGTGCAGATCCTGGGCATCGGCGCCAACGGCCATGTGGGCTTCAACGAGCCCGCCTCCTCGCTCTCCTCCCGCACCCGGGTGAAGCGCCTGGCCGCCCGCACCCGGCGGGACAATGCCCGCTTCTTCGCCTCCGAGGCCGAGGTCCCCACGCACTGCATCACCCAGGGCCTGGGCACCGTGATGGACGCCCGCCGACTGGTGCTGATCGCCACCGGCGAGGCCAAGGCCAATGCCGTGGCGGCCGCCGTCGAAGGTCCGCTCTCGGCGTCCTGCCCGGCGTCGATCCTGCAGTGGCACCCGAACGCGATCGTCGTGCTGGACGAGGCGGCTGCCGCTGCCCTGAAGAACCGCGAATACTACGACGACGCCGCCCGCGGCCTGCCGTTGAACGCCTGACTTGGGGCCGGGGCTCAGCCCCGCCAATTGACCCTCCCGTGCCAGACTTGGGCAATGCCGCCCACCTCCCAAGACGATCTTGCAGTTCAACGCGCATACGATGAGGTCGCCGACACCTACGCAGATCATTTCCGGTCGACTCATTTCCGGTCGACCGGACCCGAGCAGCCTGCTGATCTGGGGATGATCGAGCACTTCGCTTCCCTCCTGCCCGGCGACAAGCACGTGCTCGACGCCGGATGCGGCGCAGGGCGGATGATGCCCGTGCTGGCAAAGCTCCGCTGCCAGGTAGAAGGGGTGGACCTCTCACCCGGGATGATCCGCCGCGCTCGACATGACCATCCGGGGTTTCCGTCCCAAGTGGCCTCGATCAGCACCCTGCCGTTCCCGGACGGGTCCTTCGATGGCGTCTTCTCCTGGTATTCAACGATCCACATCCCTGACGCCGGGCTGCCCGACGTCGTGGGCGAGGCACGCCGCGTTCTGCGATCGGGCGGGCTCTTCCTGGTCGCCTTCCAAACCGGTCAAGGCGTTCGGGATGTCTCCGAGGGCTACCGGCGGCGCGGTCACGACATCGTCCTGTATCGATACGACCGGGCTGCGGATAGCTTCAGCAGCTTGATAGCTTCAGCCGGCATGACCGAGATCGGACGCCTCGAACGCGCCGCAGTGTCGGACGAACGTACCGGTCAGGCCGTCCTCGTCGCGAGGGCTTAGCACCCCCAACACTTGGCCAGAACCGGAGAGTGCGTGAGGCAAGTACCGCAAGAACGCCGGGTCAGGTGCGTGTGTGCACCGGACCCGGCTTCCGCGGCCCGTAGTTCGCCGGGCGTATCTGGCGGGCTAGTTCGTGATCGACAGGATTGAGCTGTTCTGCCAGCCCGTGAAGGACGACCAGGCTCCGCCGCTGCTCACCTGGAAGCGCACCTTGTGGTAGACCTCCTCGGCGCCTTTCTCGCCGTTCACCAGGGTGCGGTAGTTGTGGATCACGGTGCTGCCGCCGGCATAGACAAGGCGGCCGAAGCCGGCGGAGCCCAGGTAGTCGTCAGGGTTCGGCGAGGGGTCTGCCTCCCACCGTTGCTGCTGGATGTAAAGGTAGCGGTTCGCAGTGCACGTCGCGTAGATCCGGTAATCCAGGACCTTCACGCCATTGTCGTATCGACCGGTGAAGACTGGTTTCAGCGGCGTGACGGTGCAGGAATTGGAGGTGTTGGCCTGGGCAGGTGCTCCCAGTGCCAGGCCAACCCCGGCGAGGCCGAGGGTGGCAGCGACGACGGTGATGACGCGGGCCCGGGCGAGCCTGGACTTGATGTTGGTACCCATTTCTTCTCCTGGGGTTGATGTGAGTCGAACCGGGAGGACGTGAATGAACGTCCGCGGGTGTCGGGACCAAGGCCATCCGTCCCGACGTCTTTACGGCTTTTTTGTTCCGTGCTTCCAGTCTTCGGCGGCCCGCTCCGCGGAACATCACCTTGTTGAGTGAATACCACCCCCCGAATGAGGGATCGCGCTTGGGCAGTGCCGCCCGGCAGCGCCGTTCCGCAGCCCTCCCAGGAGGACTAGGGTGGAGCCATGAACGTGGATGAGACTGAACTTCCGGGACTGGGTGTCCGCAAGGACTTCATCACGGCTTCCGGGCGCCGGATCGGCGTTGTGGAACTGCGTGAAGGCGAAACTGAACTCTTTGTTTCGACCTGGGACGACCCCGACACCTGCCAGGCCTCCATCCCGTTGACCGCTGACGAAGCAGCCGCCCTGGGAAATCTCCTGGGCGGCCAGCACATCGCCATGCGCCTCGCCGAAGCCCACAAGGAAATTCCCGGCATCGTCACGCGCCAGTTCTCCATCACTGCCGACTCCCCTTTCCAGAACCAACCCATGGGCAAGGCCCAGATCCGCACCCGCAGCGGTGTGTCGATCGTGGCGATCATGCGCGAAGGCGAGGTCGTTCCTTCGCCCGCGCCCGACGTCGTGCTCCACACGGGTGATCTGCTGGTTGCTGTCGGTACGCAAGAAGGCCTGGACTCTGCGGCTGCCATTTTGCGCAACGGCTGACGGCCATGGACCCTTTGGCCCTGACCCTCATTGAACTTGGTGCTGTTGTTTTCTGCCTCGGCCTGCTGGCACGCCTGGCCGGCCGCATCGGAATGTCCCCTATTCCCCTGTACCTCATAGGCGGGCTGGGCTTCGGAGCCGGCGGGATCGTCAAACTGGACGGCATGCACGAGTTCGCGCATCTCTCCGGCGAAATCGGCGTCATCCTCCTGCTCCTCATGCTCGGACTGGAGTACACGGCAGCGGAACTGGTCACCGGGCTGCGGCGTTCCTGGCAGGCCGGCGTGATGGACCTCGTGCTGAACTTCGCGCCCGGCGCGGCGGTGGCGCTGCTGCTGGGCTGGGGCCTGGTGGGCGCGATCGTGATGGGCGGCGTCACCTACATCTCCTCCTCGGGGATCGCCGCGAAGGTCATCACGGACCTCGGCCGGATCGGTAACCGCGAGACGCCCGTGGTGCTGGCCATCCTGGTTTTCGAAGACCTCACCATGGCCATCTACCTGCCGATCCTCACCGCGATCCTGGCCGGCGTCGGCTTCCTGGGCGGCCTGCAGACAGTGGGGATCGCCCTCGCCGTGGTGAGCGTGGTGCTGCTGGTGGCGCTCAAGCACGGGCACCGGGTGTCCCAGGCCGTGCACAGTGAGAACTCCGAGGTCTTCCTGCTCAATGTCCTGGGCCTGGCCCTGCTGGTGTCGGGCCTCGCCTCCGCACTGCAGGTCTCTGCCGCCGTGGGCGCGTTCATGCTGGGCATCGCGATTTCCGGCGCCACGGCCCACAATGCCACCCGGATCCTGGAACCGTTGCGGGACCTGTTCGCCGCAATCTTCTTCGTGGCGTTCGGGCTCAACACGGACCCGACCACCATTCCGCCCGTGCTGCTCTTCGCCCTGCTGCTGGCATTCCTGACGGCAGGCACCAAGATGCTCACCGGCATCTGGGCGGCAAAACAGGCCGGGATCGCAATGCCCGGCCGTTTCCGTGCCGGGGCCGCGCTGATTGCCCGCGGCGAGTTCTCGATCGTCATTGCCGGGCTTGCCGTGACTTCCGGCGCCGTGCCGCGTGAACTGGCAGCCTTGGCGACGGCCTATGTGCTGCTGATGGCGATCATCGGCCCGCTGGCTGCCCGCTTCGTGGAGCCGGCAGTGAAGGCGATCCGGAAGCCGCGGCGGCCGGCGCTGGCAGGAGCGCGCTAGGCGTCAGCGGCGGCTGGTTCGCGCAATGCCAGGCTGCAGGCCCGCGCCCGCGTCGCGGGAGCGCAGCCAAGTCGCGGGAACGCTCCAGCGACTCCGCAGTTCTCCCGCGACCCGGGCGAAGCTAGGGCGAAGCTAGGGCGAAAAGACCTAGCCCAGCTGCCGGCTGATGGCCGCGATGTGTTCCGGGCCGATGCCGCAGCAGCCGCCGATGATGCCCGCGCCCTGCTCCCGCCAGGCCGCAGCCCACTCAAGGTAGCCGGCCGGGTCAAGGTCTTCGCGCAGGTCGTCCAGGCCGTCGTTGGCGGTGGCGTCCTCGGGCTGCGGCGGGAAGGCGTTGGCGTAGACGCCCAGTTCCAGCTCCGCGCCAAGGCCTTCCGCCGTTGAGCGGGCGGCTTCGAGGGCAGCAGCCATGACCTCGGGGCGGCTGCAGTTGAACAGCAGCGCTTCCGCGCCCATCCCGACGGCGGCCTCCGCGGCTTCGGCGACTTTCTCGCCGGAGCGCAGCAGGGCCGGGCCGGAAACGTCTTCGTCCCGCAGGGTGAGGGAGAGCCAGAAGGGCTTGCCGTCGTCGGGCAATCCTGCGCGGATGGCCCGCGCTTCGGCGATGGAACTCTGGGTCTCCGCCAACCACAGGTCCACGTGCCCGGCGAGCCCGGCCACCAGGGGCGCCAGCACCTCAGCCGCGCGGCCGGCGTCGAACAGGTCGGGGCGGTAGGAGCCGAACAGCGGCGGCAGCGAACCGGCCACGCGCACGCTCTGCCCGGCGGAGTCGGCAGCGGCACGGGCCAGGCGCCCGGCGCGGGAAGCCAGGGTGCGGGCGTCCGCGGCGAACCGTTCCTCGCCGATGTGGAACGGCACCAGGGCGTAGCTGTTGCTGGTGATCACCCGGGCGCCGCTGGCGATGAAGTCTTCATGGACGGCCTGCACCTGCTCGGGGGCTTCCATGAGCGCGAGTGCGGACCATTCGGGCTGCCGGAAGGGTGCCCCGCGGCGTGCCAGTTCGCGGCCCATGCCGCCGTCGAGGAGTGTCAAGGAACCCAAGCTCAGATGTCCGTCCGGTGGAAGTTCAGGAAGCTGCGGCTGGCGGTCGGTCCGCGCTGGCCTTGGTAGCGGTTGCCGTATTCGCCCGAGCCGTAGGGGTGCTCGGCTGCGGAGCTGAGGCGGAAGAAGCACAGCTGGCCGATCTTCATTCCGGGCCAGAGCTTGATGGGCAGGGTGGCGACGTTGGACAGCTCAAGGGTCACGTGGCCGGAGAAACCCGGGTCGATGAAGCCCGCGGTGGAGTGGGTCAGCAGGCCCAGGCGGCCCAGGGAGGACTTGCCCTCGAGGCGGGCCGCGATGTCGTCGGGCAGGCTCACGGTCTCGAAAGTGGAGCCGAGCACGAATTCGCCCGGGTGCAGGATGAACGGCTCCTCGCCGTCCACCTCCACCAGCCGGGTCAGCTCGGGCTGCTCCTCGGCGGGGTCGATGTGGGCGTACTTGTGGTTGTCGAACAGCCGGAAGAAGCGGTCGATCCGTACGTCCACGGATGACGGCTGGACCATGGCGGGGTCGTACGGCTCCAGGACGATGCGTCGGGAATCGATTTCGGCACGAATGTCACGGTCAGAGATCAGCACAGCATCAAAAATACCGTAGGTTCCGTGCAGGCATGGCGTCCGCGGAAGTCTGCGACTATAGTCCGGGACCATAATCCGCCGCTGCCTGCTGGGTGGCACGACGCGAGCTGGTGAATAGTGAAACGAACTGCGGCAGCTGGGGCCGCCCTTCTGGCCTGCCTGATCGCCACCACCGTTCTGGGCGGCTCGTCCCTTGCCGGGCTCCAATCGGGAAGCCCGACGACTGCGGCAAGCGCCACGTCCTCCCCCGCTCCCTCCGAGGGGGCTGCTTCCGCCGTGCAGCCTTCGGGTTCAGCGTCGCCTTCCGCTGGCGTGCCTTCCGCTGGTGCGTCGACGACCGCCGCGCCGACCCCCTCGCCGGAAACCCCGGCGCCCGGAGCGTCACCCACCCCATCCGCGTCGGCTCCGTCATCGTCGGCTTCCCCGGTCCCGGAGCAGCCCGCCCAACGGCCTACATCCCCGGCAGGGGCGCCGCCGGAGGTTCCGAGCATCCCGCCGCTGTGGGGGCCGGACCCGCTCCCGGCCGCGAAGACCAAGGCCCCCAAGGCCGCAGCAAACACCCCGGCCGCCAAGACCGCTTCCGCTTCGGACGAGGGGCCCACGGAGTCCTTCACGGCGGTCCGGGCGGCGGAGGTAACCCAGCTCGCTCCCCAGGCCCTCGTGAAGGACGACAACTCCGCCGCCGTGCTGGCGGTCTTCAACGCCATCAACAGCTACCGGGCATCCCTGAAACTCAACCCGGTGAAGTACCACCCCACCGTGGCATCGCTGTCCCAGGATTGGTCGGACAACATCGCCACCCGCGAGGTGATCGAGCACCGGGCGAACTTCTGGCTCGACCCCCGCGCACTGAACCCGGACCGGGGCGCAGGCGAAGTGATCGCAGTGCGCTGGGACCGTGACGCCGCGAAACTGGTCGACTGGTGGAAGAGCTCACCCGCCCACGACGCCATGCTGCGGGATCCGCGCTTCAACGTGATCGGCGTCGGGGTCACCTTCACGGACGGAAACTGGCAGACCACCCCGAACCGCTACACCATGTGGGGCGTGGTGAACCTCTTCGGCTACAGCACCCTCCCCGCCGGTACGGTGAACCGCCCGGGCGGTCCCGTCACGCCGCCCACCCCGCCGGCGGCGGATGCGTGCACGCCCCTCGTGAAGCAGCAGCCGCCCACCTGGGACCTCACTGACGCCGCGGTCCGCGGACCGGGCGACCTGGTCGCCGTCGACCCCTACGGGAAGCTGCGGGACTACCCGGCGCTCGGTGATGGAAGCTTCGGGCCGGCGCGTGCCGTGGGCACGGGCTTCACCGGGGCCAAGGAACTCATGGTGACGGACTGGGACCGGGACGGGGCCTTCGACGTGCTCTCCCAACAGCTCGACGGCAGGCTCCTGCTCTACCCGGGCCTGGTGGACGGCGGCTTCGCGGCCCCGGTGCAACTGGCCGCCGGCGGCTGGCAGTCGATGACCATGGCGGTGGGCACCTGGTGCGGCAACAACCGGCTGCCGCAGATCCTGGCCACCAACTCCAAGGGCCAGTTGTACCTGTACCCGAACCGGGGCCTGACGGCCCTGGGCGCCGCAAGCAGCCTGGGCGTCACCGTTCCGGGGCAGCGGCTGGCCATGGTCGATTACGACGCCGACGGCCTGCAGGACCTGCTCGCCGTGGAAAGCACAGGCAGCCTGCGCCTCTACCGCGGCAGTGGCGTGCCGGCACCGAAGGCGGAGACCCGGCCCGTTGTCGGCACAGGGTGGACGGACTACACCGGCCTGCGTTCCCTACGGGATGTCACCGGCCTGAATACCACGGGCATCGCGGGGCTGACCGCGGACGGGACGGTCGAATACTGGGACCTCAGCAGCGGAAAGTTCACCACGGTCACCACGGTTTCCAGCGGCTGGGGAAGCCTGAAACTGGCGCAGTAGCGCGTCGGCCCTACGCGGCGTTCTCCTCTTCAAGCACGCTCTTCAGCTTTTCCAGCTGGAGCACTTCGGCTTCCATCGTTTTCTGGATCATGCTGCCCATGAGCTTCTGGAGGCCCTTCGGATGGAGCTCCAGCGCGAAGCGGAGCCGGGTGCCCGTGCCCTCCGTGCTCAGGTAGTAGCCGCCGAGGGGCCGGGCGGGGCCGGCAACAACCTCAAAGCGGACCTCCGCGCCGGGCCGCGCCTCGACAATCTGGAAGTCGGCGGCAAGTGGCCGCCCGCCGGGGCCAAGCAGGGTCTGCTGGTACACGGCACCCTTCTCGCCGGCCTTGCCGGAGCGGAGGGAGATACTGCGGATGCCGTCGCGCCACAGCGGGTTGTTCAGCCCGTCCACGAGGAAAAGGTAGACACTCATGGCGTCGCGGCCGATCAGTACTTCGTGCTCTGCGAATGCCATGGGATCCCCTTCAATGTGCGACAAAACGATGTAGCCCGGTTCCCCATGACGCACAGCTATCCGTTTCAGGATAGGCAGGGCCGCCCCGGCGGGACACCGTTGGGGCGTGCCTTAACCGAATCTTTATTACATCGGAACCCGTAGTGCGGTAGAGTTCCCGGGCCGCAACAGAAGGGGACTGTTCATGCCTGCCTCCCACCACACGAGCCAGGTCCGGGTCCGACGACGCCGGGCCAGGGTCCGCTTGCCGCTCGCCGTTTCGCTGTGCGCGGCCCTGCTGCTGGGCACCCCGGCGACGGCACCCGCAGCGCCGGCGCGCACCGCCGTCGTGCCCGCCGCCCGGGCTGCAGGCGCCGCCCCGGCCACCGTCAATCCCCTGCCGAGCCTGGCCCCGGTGTTCACTGCCGGCAGCACAGCGGTGCTGGTCAACAAGTCCCATCCGCTCAACCCGCTGCGCTACGCCCCCGGTGACCTCGTCAGCGTCCGGGGCAGCGGTTACTACCTGCGGGCGCAGGCGGCGAGCGCCTTGGATTCGCTTTTCACCGGGGCGTCGAACGCCGGGCACGGCCTGGCGGTGGTCAGCGCCTACCGCTCCTACGACACCCAGGCCAGCCTGTACGACTACTACGTCCGCACCTACGGCCAGGCCTACGCGGACACCATCTCCGCCAAGCCCGGCTACAGCGAACACCAGACGGGCCTGGCGGTGGACGTCGGCAACGCGGGCGGCTCCTGCGGCCTGTCCACGTGCTTCGGCGAGACACCGGCCGGACGCTGGGTGGCGGCGAACGCGTACCGTTACGGCTTCATCGTCCGCTACCCCAACGGCTATTCCGGCACCACCGGCTACAGCTACGAACCCTGGCACCTGCGTTACGTCGGCCCCACCATCGCCGCTGACATGCGTGCCCGCAGCTTCCCCACCCTTGAGCACTATTTCGCCGGCAACCCGGCGGCCGGGGCCACCATCAAGAGCGGTTCGGAGCTGCTGGCCGCGGACTCCGCCGGGCACCTGCTTCTCTACTCCGCACCGCAGGGCGGGAGCTACCGCTACCGCTCAACCATTGGCGGCGGCTGGTCGAACCTCAAGCAGGGCTTCGTGGTGGACTGGAACGCGGACGGCGTCTACGACATCCTCGCGCAGTGGAAGAACGGCGTGCTCGGCCTGTACCGGGGCCGGCCCGGCGGCGGGTTCGACGGGCTGCGGAGCGTGGGCTGGGGCTGGGCGGACATGACCATCACCGTGGGCAAGCTCTCCCGGAGCCAGAAGTATCCCGGCGTGCTCGGCTACAGGCCCGACGGCGGGCTGCGCTACTACGCGAACAGTTCCGGCGGGGCGCTCGGTGGTTTCGCCTCGATGGGTCCGGGGTGGGCCGGCCGCGGGATTACGCTGGCCGACTGGAACAACGACGGCAACAACGATGTCCTCGCGCAGCTGCCCGGCGGCGCCCTGTTGTACTACAAGGGGAACGGCGCGGGCGGCATCGCCTACCCGTCCACCATCGGCGGCGGCTGGCAGGTGATGACTTCGGTGGCACCCGCGTTCGGCTATGCCGGGCTGGGGACGCGCGGCCTCCTCGCCCGCAGGACGGACGGCACGCTCAGCCACTACGGCTTCCGCAGCGGCAGCTGGGCCGCTCCGCAGCCCGCCGGAAGCGGCTGGGCGCCGATGAAGCTCTTCAAATAGGCCCGGATTGCTGCCGCGTGTCGTGCCTCCGGTGAGTCTGGCAAGACACGCCTGTGATCTGCGCTAAGCTGGGATCTGCTCCGGCTCAGTCTTCGACAACAGGCCGGGCAATGCGGGCGTAGCTCAATGGTAGAGCGCTAGCTTCCCAAGCTCGATACGCGGGTTCGATTCCCGTCGCCCGCTCCACACAGCTCCACACAGGAACACCCCGGTCTTCGGACCGGGGTGTTCCTTTTTGCGCCGGTTCCGAGGCCCCTACGCGGGCCGCGGCACGATCCGCACCAAGCGGCGCCGGTTCTTCAGGTCCACCTTGAGCTGCAGCGCCGACTTCCGGGCCAGTACGACGGCGACCGTTGCGGCTGCGAGCGCCGGCACCCCGCCTGCCACCAGGATGGCCAGGTGCGGGTTCAGGTGTTCGGCCAGCCAACCCATCATCGGCCCGCCAATCGCCTGGCCGCCGATCAGCACCACGAGGTACAGGCTCATGACCCGGCCTCGGATGGCCATGTTGGCGCTGGTCTGCACCAACTGGTTGGCGGCGGTGAGGAACATCAGGCACCAGAATCCCGAAAGGACCATCGCCGCACCGAACCACGGCATCGACGGCGCCAGCGCACCGAGGCACAGCATCAGCCCGTACATGCCCGCGCCCAGCACCACGGAGCGGAGGCGCAACTGCCGCCGTCGGGCGGAAGCGATCGCCCCGCACAGCGCACCGAGCGCCACCAGGGCGTTCAGCAGGCCGTAGCCTCCGGCACCGGCCTCGTACACGTGGTCCGCGAAGGCGGCCAGCAGCACCGGCAGGCTCATCCCGAACACCGCCACGAAAGCGGCCATGAGCCACGGCCAGTAGATGGTGGGCTTGCGGAGCGCGTAACGCAGGCCCTCGGCAAGCATGCCCTTGCGCCTGGGCGCCGGCTTGCTGAGGTGCAGCTCGCCCTTGCGGAGCAGCAGCAGCGTGGTGATGGTGGAGCAGCAGGCCAGGGCGTTGCCAGCGAAGGCCCAGCCCGGTCCGACTGCGTTCAGCAGCACGCCTGCGAGGGCCGGGCCGATCAGGCCGCCGAGCTGGAAGGTGGTGGAGTTGACGCTGATCGCGTTGCGCAGGTAGGTGGGTCCGACGAGTTCGTTGACGAAGACCTGGCGGGCGGGCTGGTCGAGCACGGTGACAAGGCCCAGGATGAACGCGATGACGTAGACGTGCCACACCTGCACGGCGCCGCTGAGGGAGAGCACCGCGAGGGTCGCTGCGAGCGCGGCGGCCACGCTCTGGCAGAGCATGAGGATGCGGCGCTTGGCGAAGCGGTCGGCGATCATGCCGCCCCACGGGCCAAGCACCAGGGACGGCAAGAACTGCAGGGCGACAGTGATGCCGACGGCGGTGACGGAGCCGGAAAGCTGCAGCACCATCCAGTCCTGTGCGATGCGCTGCATCCACAGCGCGATGACGGCCACGAAATGGCCGATCGCGAAGACCCTGAAGTTGTGGATCCGGAGGGAGATGAAAGTGTGCCGCCAGGGCAGGCGTTCGCTGACCAGGGCGATCGGCTGGGTGACGCTGTCCGGGTCGCGGGCGGCGTCGCGGGCGGCGGAGCTTAGGGAGTTGATGGCGGAGTGGCCGACGGTTGCCTCGGAGGGTGGAGGGGGTGCCAAGGGAGTGTCCTCATTCAAGCGTTTGGTTCAGGCAGGATTCGGTTTGGGTGGTTTCACTGGAATGCCTTTAACGCTAGGGTTGACCGCGGTAATCATGGAAGCGTATTGGCCTTATAACTCCTATTGCGTTCCGCAATGAGGTGGTGAGGCCTTGGCCCGTCGAGGAGTCCGGTGTCCGATCCAATGCTGTTCGATCCCGTGCAACTCCGCTCTTTCCTGGCCGTGGCGGAAACCCTGAGCTTCACCAAGGCCGCCGAGCGTCTGGGCCTGGCACAGCCGACTGTCAGCCAGCACGTGCGGAAGCTCGAGGCCGCGGCCAAGCGATCGCTCGTGGCGCGGGACACGCGGGACGTCCGGCTGACGGACAACGGGGATGCCATGGCCGGTTTCGCCCGCAGCATCCTGGCTGCCCACGACGACGCCGCGCGCTACTTTTCCGGGTCCGCGATGCGCGGCCGGCTGCGCTTCGGCACGGCGGACGACCTCGCCATCACCGGCCTGCCGCGGATCCTGCGCGAGTTCCGCCAGCTATATCCGCAGGTGAACCTGGAGCTCACGGTCAGCCAGAGCGACCAGTTGTACCGCCGGCTCAATGCCGGCCAACTGGATCTCGTATTCGTGAAGTGGGTGGGCGAGGCCAAGGACGGCACCGTGGTCCGGAAGGACAGCTTCGACTGGGTAGGCCTGGAGCAGACCGCGCTCGATCCCCGGAGCCCGGTGCCCCTCATCTGCTACCCCGCGCCGAGCATCAGCCGGAAACTCGCCATCGACGCCCTCGAGGCCAAGGGACGTACCTGGCGGGTGACCTGTTCCACCAAGCAGATCGCGGGAGTCCTCGCAGCGGTACGGGCGGGTATCGGCGTCGCTGTCATGCCGTCGTCGCTCGTTCCGGAGGACCTGAAGGTCATCACGCACCGTTTCGACCTCCCGCCCGTGGGCGACGTGGACTTCACCCTGATCCGCAATCCGCTGGCGAACGCCGAGGCGGTCGATGCCCTCACCCAAGCGATCATCGGCAGGACGCTGCGGAAGCAGGCGTAAGGCTCCTGGCGCGTGGTCAGCGGCCGGCCGCCGGCCCGCCGTCGTCGGAAATCAGTGCCTGCGCCGCCATCCTGACGGTATTCACGACGGCGACACGCCGCCGCTCCGCGCGTCCGGACCCTTCGCGGGCGAAGAGTCCGTCCATTTCGGGCAGGACGGCCCAGGAGTCGCACAGGGCGATGATGGTCAGGAGCAAATCCGCGGCATCTTCTTCGGTGACCCCGGGCAACGCCTCCATGACCCGCGCGATCTTGTGCGCAGAGTTCGCCTCGCGCGCTTCCCGGTCCACCATCAATTCGCCGCGGTCCAGCCCCTCCCAGAAGAGCAGGCGGGGCAAAGTGGGGTCGGCGCAATGCCGCGAAAAGAGACGGCCCGCGTAATCGGCAATGGCTTCGGGGCCTTCGCCTTCAATCTGGATCTCGTCCATCACGAGCCTGAGCTGGGAGGCGACGACCGCGTCGAACAACTGCTCTTTCTTACCGAAGTACTGGTAGATGCGTTCCTTGTTGACACCGGCGATCTTGGCGATCCGGTCCACTCTTCCACCGGCCAGTCCATAGCGGCAAAATTCAATTGTGGCAGCCGCAAGCAACAGGCTCTTGGTTCGTTCCTTGTCCCATGCCATGCATCCACCTTAACAGATTCCAACTAGATGGTTGCAGATTTAACCGAACGCCCTTACGCTGGTCTCATTCAAAAAAACAACTAGTTGGTTGGAGATTTCATGACCACCTCAGGGAACAGCTTGCAGCCCTCCGCTGCACAAACTCCGGCAACGCCCGCCCCCCCGCACGCACCCTCCATCCACATCCGGGCCTTCATTACCTGGTTGGCGATCTTCCCGCTGGTCAGCGTCGGAATGCTCCTGCTCGGCCCCTTCATGGAGAGCTGGCACCCGGTGCTCCGCGCACTCCTGCTGACCCTGCTGGTGGTTCCGGCTGCCGTGTACTTTGTGGTGCCGAAGCTCTTTGTCGCTTACGGCATGCTCGTGAAGCGCAGGGTGCAGCGGGCGGCCCGGGACCGGGCGTAATCCACATCACAGATCGGTTGTCGTGGCCCGCGCTAAACTTGAGCCGTTATGAACCGCACAATGTTTAAGTCCAAGATCCACCGGGCCACGGTCACCCATGCCGATCTCCACTACGTCGGCTCCGTCACCGTGGACCTCGATCTGCTGGACGCTGCGGACATCCTGCCCGGCGAGCTCGTGTCGATTGTCGATGTCACCAACGGCGCCCGGCTGGAGACCTACACCATCGCCGGCGAGCGCGGTTCGGGCGTCATCGGGATCAACGGCGCTGCCGCGCACCTGGTGCACGTGGGCGACGTCGTCATCCTCATCACCTACGCGGAGATGACCACCGAGGAAGCCCTGGCCTACGAGCCGAAGGTGGTCCACGTGGACCGCAACAACAAGATCCTCCAGCTCGGCAGCGATCCCGCCGAGGGCCACACGCCGGGGCTCCTGCGCCCGCCGCACGCCCTGAGCAACGCCCGCCAGCACTGAGCGGCTCTAGGCTGCCGCCCCGCGTCCACATAACGGGAATCCACCCGCCCGGCTCCGCCCCCGCGAATAAATCTGATTACGCTGGGACGGTGACCCTTCCCGGCATTCCACCAAGCACTCCCGGAACCCTGCCGTGATCGAGGTACTTTCGGGCTTCTTCGTGGTGTGGGCGATCATCGGCGTCGGCTGGTTCGTCGGCAGGCGCGAGCTCCTGGGCCCGAACGCCGGGCACACCCTCAGCCGCCTCGCTTTCTTCGTGGCCAGCCCGGCGCTCCTCTTCGAAACACTGTCCAAGGCCAGGCTCGAGGATGTGCTGGGCCCGCAGCTCGCCGCCGCGGCGATCAGCGGAACGATCGTGGGCACCATCTACGTATTGCTCAGCAAGTTCGTGCTGAAGCGGAAGATGCCCGAGGCCATGATCGGCGCCATGAGCGCCAGCCAGGCCAACAGCGCCAACCTCGGCATCCCGATCGCCGTCTATGTGCTGGGCGACGCGAGCTACGTGGCACCCCTGCTGATCTTCCAGCTGGCCTTCTACAACCCGGTCAACCTGATGATCCTGGACGCCACCCGCGGCAGCCGCAGCGCCAAACAGAACCCCCTGCTGAAGTTCCTCCTGATCATCCTGAAGAACCCGGTAATCGTGGCGTCCGCGTTGGCGCTGCTGCTCTCCGCACTCCACCTCCATCTGCCCGACCCGGTCCTGCAGCCGATCCACTTCATTGGCGGTGCGGCGGTCCCGGCCATGCTCATGTCGTTCGGCATGTCCCTCAACGGCAACCGGCCCTTCTCCGCCGCGAGCGGACGCCGGACGGACATCGTCCTGGCGTCCTCCTTCAAGCTCATCCTGCACCCGGCGCTGGCGTTCCTGGCGGCGCACTTCATCCTCGGGCTCAATGACCATGCCCTGTTCGCGGCCACGATCGCCGGCGCCCTCCCCACGGCGCAGAACGTCTTCGTGGCCGCCAACCGCTACCAGCAGGGCATTACGATCGCGAAGGACACGGTGCTGATCACCACCGTGGTCGCGGTGCCCGCGATGCTCGTCATCGCCGCGTTCCTGCACCCTTGAGGGGCATGCGCCGCTCTGGCCAACCGCCCTGCCCAACTGACTCGCAGTTGTTGTCGTTTTCAGCCCTCAAAACGACCTTAACTGCGAGTTAGTTGGGGCGCGGCACCCCACCGCCAGCTGCGCACCCGGGCGGCGGGCGCCGTCGTTGTGTCCGGCAAAGCAGGCAGGCCCGGTTTGCCCGGCGGGCAGAACTGGCAGGATATGAACGGGACGCCCGGAGGCGTGCCAGCCCTGGAAGGAGTTTTGGATGCGTGCGGTGTACTTTGACGAATTCGGCAAGCTGCCCGAGGTCCGGGAAGTCCCGGATCCGGTTCCGAGCCGGAACGGGGTAGTGGTCCGGGTGGAGGCCACCGGGCTGTGCCGCAGCGATGTACATGGCTGGTTGGGCCACGACTCCGGAATTCCGCTGCCGCATGTGCCCGGGCATGAGCTTGTGGGAACCATTGAGGCTGTGGGCCCCGATGTCCGCCGCTTCCAGGTGGGCCAGCGCGTGACCACACCGTTTGTCTGTGCCTGCGGGGAGTGCCCGGAATGTGCCTCGGGCAACGGCCAGGTGTGCCGGGACCAGACCCAGCCGGGCTTCACCCACTGGGGTTCCTACGCCGGGCTGGTCGCCCTGCACAACGCCGATTTCAACCTGATTGCCATCCCCGAAGACATGGACAGCGGCGCCGCGGCCCTGCTTGGCTGCCGCTTCGCGACGGCGTTCCGCGGGCTGCAGCACCAGGCCCGGCTGACGGGCGGCGAGACCCTCGTGGTGGTGGGCTGCGGTGGTGTGGGCTTGAGTGCGGTGATGATCGGCATCGCCTTGGGCGCCCGCGTGGTTGCGGTGGATATCGACGACGCCGCCCTGGCACGCGCTGCACGGCTGGGCGCCACGCACACGGTGAACTCGCTGGGGCTGTCCCGGCAGGAGGTGCTGGCCGCCATAGCGGCCGCCGCGCCGGAGGGAGTCCAGGTCTCGGTGGATGCGCTGGGGCGGGAGGAGACGGCCGCCGTCGGAATTCTCTCCTTGGCCCCGCGCGGCCGGCACGTGCAGATCGGGTTGTTCCCCGGGGAACCCGTCATCCCGATGAGTGCGGTGATCGGCAAGGAACTCTCCGTGCTGGGCAGCCATGGAATGCCTGCCCGGGATTACCAGGGCCTGCTGGATCTTGTGGCGTCCGGGGCGCTCCGGCCTGAAGCGTTGATCGAGCGGCGTTTGGTGCTCGACGATGTGCCCGGCGCCCTCGCGGCCATGGCGCAGGACCGTTCGGAACTCGGCGTGGCTGTCATCCAGGTGGGCTGAGCACGGCCAGCGTCCCCGGCCGCTCAGGCCGCCGGGCGCGGAAGCCGCCCGCCCGGCCGCCCGCCGCCCGACTGGCCGCCGCCCGGCCGCCCGCCCGGCCGCCCGCCGCCCAGCTGGCCCAGCAGCATCGCCCCGAACGCGAGCACCAGGCCCAGCGTCTGCAGGGGACCAAAGCTCTCCCCCTTCAGCAGCACGCCCAGGGTGGCAGCCATGAGCGGGGAAAGGAAGCCGAGCAACGATGCGCGGGTGACCGGCAAACGCCCGATCGCCCAGAACCAGAGGGCGTAGGCCAGCAGGCCGCCCACCAGTCCCAGCCAGAGGTAGCCTCCGACGGAGCGGGCGTCGAAGACGGGCGGGAATCCTTCCACCAGGAGCGTCACCGGCAGCAGGAACAGCCCGCCCGCCGTGAGTTGCCAGCCGACCATCGCAATCGGCCGCACACCCGCGGGCCGGCCCCATTTCTTGGTCAGGACAATCCCAAGGGCCATCGACGCCGTTCCCGCCAGGCCGGCCGCCACGCCCAGCACATCCATCCCGGCCGAGCGCCCCAGCACCACGAATCCCACGCCGGCGGCGCCGGTCACCGCCCACGCAAGGCGCCAGAAGAGGAGCCGCTCCTTCAGCACGGCCACCGCCAGGAACACCACAACCAGGGGCTGGGCCGCGCCCAGGGTCGCGGCCACCCCGCCGGGCAGGTGCTCGGCGGAGATGAACAGCAGCGGGAAGAAGAAGCCGATGTTCAGCAGGCCCAGGGTGGCGGCCCGGAAAAGCCACACTCCCTTCGGCAAGGCACGGCCGAGGGCCAGGGCCACCAGGCCGGCGGGCAGGGCCCGGGCCAGGCCCGCGAACAAGGGATGCCCGGCGGGGAGGAAATCAGTGGTCACCAGGTAGGTGGTGCCCCAGACCAGCGGGGCGAAGGCGGCGAGGGCCGTCACCGCTGCGAGCGGGAGGGCTCGACGGCGGGCGGCCGGCTTTTCGCTGTTCCGCGCCGGACGGGCCGGGAGGGTCTTGGGGGTCTTGAGGGTCTTGACCGATGAACTCATGCTCCAAAGGTCTTACAGATAAATGAATGAGTCCAACACATAGATTTCATCAGAACAATGAGCAGAATAGATGCATGGATTTGCAGCAGATGCGGTACGTGGTGGGCATCGCGGAGACGGGGAGCTTCACGCGTGCGGCGGCCAGGAACTTCGTGGTGCAGTCGGCGCTCAGCCACCAGGTGGCGGCCTTGGAGCGGGAGCTCGGCGTGCAGCTGTTCGTGCGCTCGAGCCGTCAGGTCCAACTGACAGAGGCCGGCAAGGCTTTCCTGCCCCATGCCCGTGCGGCCCTGGAGGCTTCGGAGCGGGCGCGGGACGAGGCGGCCGCGGCCGATGGCGCCGTGCGCGGCAAGCTGCGGATCGGTTTCATCCCCACGCTCACCGCCGTCGAACTGCCCGCACTGCTACGTGAGTGCCGCTGCCGCTTCCCGGAACTCACACTCGAGGCCAGGGTCTCCAACAGCGAGGAAATGATCCAGGAAGTCCGCACCGGCACGCTGGACGTGGCCTTCCTCGGCCTCCTCGACGGCACCTTCGCGGCCGAAAGCGTCGAAAAGGGCACCGTGCAGGGGGTCGCCGTCCGGGAACTGAACCGCGATACCCTCGCCGCAGTCCTCAACGAGGACCACCCCCTGGCGCGGCGAAAGAAGCTGTCCCTGAAGGATCTGGCCGAGGAGGCGTTCGCCGACTTCCCGCGGACCTCGGCCGGGCGGAAGCAGAGCGACGCCGCGTTCGCCCGGGCCGGCGTCGAACGCCAGGTTGCCTACGAGCTGGGCTCGATCGAGCTGACGCGGGAGCTGATCCTCAACGGGCTCGCCGTCACCCTGCTGCCCAGCCGCTATGCCGCGCGGCTGGCGGGGGTCGCCGTCGTGCCGGTCAAGGAGGAGACAGCCCGGCACGAATACCTGATCTGGGACCGCTTGAACCCCAGCCCCGCGGCCCGGTCGTTCACGGCGCTGGTGGCGGAGTATTCGGCGCCGGCCTAGCGGAAGCGTCCAGGCAGGTCCTCTATTCCTCTTCCACCGTGGAAAGGTAGCGGTCCAGCAGCTGCGCGCAGCGGATGAAGCCAAGGTGCGAGTAGGCCTGAGGGTGGTTTCCGAGGTGCGTTTCCGTGCCGGGATCGTATTCCTCCGGCAGCAGTCCGGTGGGCCCGAAAAGCGCCACGAGCTGGTTGAACAACTCCAAGGCGTCGTCCATCCGCCCCACTGCAAGATAGGCCTCGATCAGCCAGGTAGTGCAGATGTGGAAGCCGCCTTCCAGGCCCGGCAGGCCGTCGTCGTAACGGTACCGGAACACGGTGGGTCCCACACGCAGTTCCCGTTCGACGGCGGCGACGGTGTCCAGGAATCGCTGGTCCCGGACATCCAGCAGGCCGGACAGTCCAATGTGCAGCACCGCGGCGTCCAGGTCCGGGCTGTCGTACGCCACGGTGTAGGAGCTCGCTGAATCGTCCCAGCCTTCGCGAAGCACCTCCTCCCGGATGGCGTTGGCTGTTTCTTCCCACCCGGCGCCGACGGGCCTGCGGAAACGGACGGCGGTGTGCATGGCCCGGTCGAGGGTCACCCAGCACATCACCTTGGTGTAGGTGTGGTGGCGCGGGGCACGGCGGGCTTCCCAGATGCCGTGGTCGGGTTCGTGCCAACGCGCCAGCACGGCCGAGGCCATCTGCTCCATGAGGGTCCAGTGCTCGTCCGGCAGCGTCCGCCGGCGTTTGCCGAGGCCATGGATGAGCTCCGCGATCGGCCCGAAAACGTCAAGCTGCACCTGGTGGTCCGCGGCGTTCCCGATCCGCACCGGCCGCGATCCGGCGTAACCGGGGAGGGTGTCGATGATGGCCTCCGTCGATAGGGGCGCGCCGGTCACGGAGTACAGCGGGTGCAGCCACTCGGGCCCCGGAGCGTTCTCCAGGATGCGGCCCAGCCAGCGGAGAAAACCGTCAGCCTCCTCCGTGGAGCCGAGGTCCACCAGGGCGTTGACCGTCATGGAACCGTCCCTGAGCCAGCAATAGCGGTAGTCCCAGTTGCGGGTTCCGCCGATTCCTTCCGGCAGCGAGGTGGTGGGCGCGGCGAGGACGGCGCCCGTGGGCTCGTGCACCAGGGATTTCAGCACCAGCGCCGAGCGCCGCACCAGCGACGGCTTCACGGCGGGCAGCTCCAGCTCCCGGACCCACTGCCGGGATTGCTGCGCGACGGCGGTCCGCCGCGCGGGCTCTCCGGCGGGGTCGGCCGTCGCCGGCTCAGTGTCCCCGCACCGCAGGTTCAGGACCACGGGCCCGTGGGCGAGGCTCACCTCGGCGGTGGCGGTGCCGTGTTTGCCGTCACTGGTGACAGTGAAGGCGACGTCGGGAGCGGAGAGGACGATGGGCTCCGAGGTGCCCACGACGTGCAGCTCGTCGCCGCGGACCTCCATGCTGAAGGGGGCGTTCGCGTAATCGGGGCGCGGCGCGAACACGATCCGGGCGCTGCCGGCGCCGGACAGCACCCGGACAAGGCTGGTGACGCCGTCCGGCGCGGGCTCCAGGTAGTCCGTGACCAGGAGGTCGGCCCAGCGGGTTTCCACGATCATGGTGTTGTCCACATAGCGCTGGCCGAGCACCTGGGAGGCCTTGACCGGCTCGACGCTGAAGTGGCCCGCGGGGTCGCCGCCCAGGATGTGCGCAAAGAGGGAGCCGGAATCGGGCAAAGGATGGCTCATCCAGCAGATTTTGCCTTCCGGGGTGAGCAGCGCCGTGGACGTTCCGTTACCGATCATCGAGTGCCGTTCCAGGCCCACCGCGTCCTCGCCGAACAGCCAGGCCCGGCGAAGTTCGAACAGGATGGCCAGGACCTTGGCGAAGGACTCGGGGTCCGGGAGGCGGTGGGTGGCGGCAGTCTCGCCGGGGCCCACATGCAGCCCAAGGTCCGGGCCGCGCAGGGTCGCCAGGGCAAGTTCGTCGCTGTCGGCGTCGCCGGCGAACAGGGCGGCACTCGCGCCGAGGGTTTGCCGCAATTGCTCCAAGGCAGCGTCCTTGGAGGGTTCAACAATCGAAAGGTCCAGCACTGAGCCGTCCACGATGAAGAACAGGCCCAGCTCCTGCGCGATCTCGCGGGCCCGCCTGGTCACCCTGGCGACCACGTCCGGCGTCGCAGGCCTGGTGCGGACCCCGACGGCAGCCGGCTTCCGTTCAATGGTGATGCCCTTTTCGAAACCGAGGGATTCCTGCAACGCAACCGCGGCCTGCTGCAGGACGGCCTCCGTGCCCATGGACACCCCGTAGGCGTAGGCCATGTCGAATTCCACGCCGTGCGAGCCCACCAGGTGGACTTCGGCGGGCAGCCGCGAGACGGCGGCCAGGTCACGCAGGGAGCGGCCGGAAATGACGGCGGCGTGCGTGTTCGGCAAGGCCGCGAGCGCCCGGAGCGCGACGGCGGCGCTGCCCAGCGGAAGGGTTTCGGTGGACACCCCTTCGGCCTCGCACAGGGTTCCGCCGTAGTTGCAGGCCACCAGCAGGCCGGGTGTGCGGGCCAGCATCCTCAGCTCCGCGAGCAGTTCCGGGGTGATGCCGTCATCCGCCGCGTTGGACTGCACGAATGCGCGCAGCAGGCCCAGCGGCAGCGACTTGGTCAGCAGGGCCGAATCGGCCACGGATTGGTTGAGCGGGGTGGGCATGGGCGGCATCCTTCCGGGTGGATGCGTCCAGTTTCCGCCCGCCCGGTTTCGCCTGCGTGGCCCTTGTGTTGCCGGGGCGTAACGGGTCTCCGGGACCCACGACCGTCGGCATGCCTGCGGCCCGGGAACCATGCGGTTCCCGGGCCCCAGGCCTGTCCTTGATGCCTAGCGGCGGGCGCGCCGCCGCGTCGCCAGGAGGAGCACGACGCCGGCCGCGCCGAGCACGCCGCCGGCCAGTCCCAGCGGGGCCAGGCCCGCCGGGGTACCGGTTTCGGCCAGCTCACCGCTGGCAGCAGACTGCACCTCGCCCGGGTCCGAGGCGGTCACGTTCCCCGCGGGCCGGATTTCCGACGCCAGTGGACGGGTTTCCGCCGGCTTCTTCGGCGGTGTGGGCTTTTTCGGCGGGGTGGGTTTCTTCGGCGGCACGGGCTTGATCACCACGTCGCTGTCGATGCCGGTCACGGTCTGGCCGGCTTCGACGGTCACCGTTGCCGCGCTGGCGAGGGTCTTGCCGCCATACCAGGACTTCGTGCCGGCTTCCGTGGTCGCCCAAAATTCAACCTTGTAGGAACCAGGCATCAGGCCGAAGGCTTCGTAGTTTCCGTCAGGTTCCGGAAGGGCATCACCGATTTCGCGGCCGGCAAGGTCCAGGATCCGGATGAGCGTCGCGTCCGGTTCGAACGGTGCTTTGGCCTGTCCGGTAATCACTGACTCGGGCACGGCAGCGAAATCGATCCCCGGGGTCGTCAGCCCCTCGGTCACGTCCACCGTGGTCGCCGTGGCCATGGTCCCGCCGTACCACTGGTTGGCGTAGCCGCCGATCTCACCGTAGAGCTGAACCTTGACCTGGCCCGTGGGAAGACCACTCACTGTGTAACTTCCATCCGGGTTCACCATGGCAAAGCCGGCGGGCGGGCCAAAGCGCGGATGGGGATTCTCGGCCGGGTAGACCCGCACCATGAGGGGTCCGTCGCCGGTGTATCCGGAAACCGTTCCGCTCAGGCTTCCCGCGGCGGGCAGCGTGAAGTCGATCCCGGTCACGGCCGCTCCCCCGGCCACCGCCACGGGCGTTGCCGTGGCCTCATCGGCGCCGCCGTGCCAGAGCGGATCGCTGCCGATCGGGCTCGGGAAGACAGCCACCTTATAGGAACCGGCCGCAAGTCCGGAGACCGTGTACGTGCCATCGGCAGCAGCATTCGTCACGGACACCGCGATGCCTGACAGGTCGAAGACCTGCACCATGGTGCCCTCGACTCCCCCGCCGCCTGGCCGGGTAATGGTTCCGGAGATGCTGGCGCTGCCGGCGTCGACCGTGAAGGAGACATCCTCGCCGGTAATTGCCGCGCCCTCGGCCACCACGATGACCGGGGCGGATTCCGGGCTCAGGCTGTTGCCGTTCCACACCGAGGGGTAGCTTCCGGTGGTGCCTATGAAGTTGAGTTTGTAGGAACCCGGAGCAAGGTTTTCCAGAATGTACTGGCCGTCGGGATCGGTCGCCGTCGCGGCTGCCGGGAAGTCATAGGAGCCGTCCAGGAAGGCAGTGACCACCACCGGTTCCGGTTCCGCGCCAGCGTCGAAGGTCACCGTGCCGGAGATGGATGCCGCCAGCAAGAGCGAGGCGTCCACGCCCGTGATCTCCTGGCCGTCCGCCAGTTCGATCCACGGGGCGGCGTCCTCGCTCAGGGCTCCGCCGTTCCACACGGCGGTGGTTGCCGGATTGGCGAACATGATCTTGTACCGACCCGGCCACGTCCCGGCGAAAGTGTATGCGCCGGTGGCGTCGGGCGTGATTTCCGAATCAAGCATCGTGTAACCCTCCGGCATTTCAACCAGGAGGGAAACCGTCGTCTGCGTGACGTCCGCGCCCGCGGGAACCGTAACCGTCCCGGACATGCTGGCCGTTCCCGCGGCATGGGCCGGGACGACGCCGGCAAAGACCATGCCGGTCAGCAGGGTCAGTAAGAGAACAAGGCGCAACCGCGCCCTGGAGATGGCGCGCGCCATGGAGCCCCCAAGATATTCATGAATAGATGCGAAGGGTCGGCGCCGCAGCGCCGAGTGATGAGCAGAACTCTATGGCCCCGCGGAGCCGCGGCTCAAGTCGGGAGCATCAAGAGTCCGCCGGTCTCCCTTTGCGTTCGACACGCGTGCCGGCAGTCCCTACGCCGGCACCAGCCCCGCGGCCCGGGCGGTGAGTTCCACCGAGCGCAGGCGGCTCTGCGTGCTGGTGCTTTGATGGGCCACGATCAGTTCGTCGGCGTCGGCGTGCTTGGCGAATTCGTCGAGGTACTCCCGCACGGCTTCTGGCGTCCCGACGGCCGAGTACTGCATCATCTGGGCAACGTGCTGGCCTTGGGCCGAGTCGAGGATGAGGTCGGCTTCGTCGTCGGTGAAGGTGCGGCCGTTGCCGAAGAAGGTGGAGATGCGGGCCCGCTTCACGTCGAGGTGCATCTGCTGCGCCTCCGACGCCGAATCCGCGGCCACCACGTTCAGCCCCGCGATCACATAGGGTTCCGCGAGTTGTTCCGAGGGCTTGAACTCCCGGCGGTAGAGGGCGACGGCGTCCTGCAGCGCGGCGGGCGCGAAGTGCGAGGCGAAGGCGTACGGGAGCCCGAGCTGGGCTGCCAGCCGCGCCCCGAACAGGGAAGACCCCAGGATGTAGAGCGGCACATTCGTGCCGCGTCCCGGCGTCGCCTCGACGCCCTGGATCCGGCTGGGCCCGCTCAAGTAGCCCTGCAGTTCCAGCACGTCCTGCGGGAAGGTGTCCGCCGCCGTCGGGTCCCGCCGCAGGGCGCGCATGGTGTTCTGGTCGCTGCCGGGCGCGCGGCCGAGGCCGAGGTCGATGCGGCCCGGGTGCAGGGTTTCAAGGGTGCCGAACTGCTCGGCGATGGTCAGCGGCGAGTGGTTGGGCAGCATGATCCCGCCGGCGCCGAGGCGGATGCTCTCCGTGTTGGCGGCGATGTGCGCGATCAGCACGCTCGTGGCCGAGGAGGCGATGGAGCTCATGTTGTGGTGCTCGGCGTACCAGATCCGGCGGTAGCCGAGCCGCTCGGCCAGTTGCGCCATGGCGACGCTGCCCGCGAAGCTCTCCGCCGCCGTCTGGCCTTTGCCGATGATTGCCAGGTCCAGGATGGAGAGGGGAACAGTCACGTCGGTGCCGGCCTTTCGATTGCGTTCAGGCGGCCGCGTTTCCGGCCGCATTTGGGACAACGACGGCGGGTGGCCGGGAAATTCCTGACGGCCGGGGTGGGTCGGGTCACCTGCTTTGTGGTTCCCGGTCCTGGGGGCCTTGAACCGCTGTCCTCAGCGGAGCATCCTGAATCCGACAGAGGAGAGCACCCATGGAACCTCACAACCACGATGAAGGAACTGCCGGAGTCCTCGCCGCCCTTGCGTATATCGATAACGTCGGCTTCCACGGCATCGCCACCAACCTCACCGGCCCGGCACCGAAGATCGACCGCAACTGGGCCGCGCTGATCGGCAATGCGCGCATCGCCGTCGCCGCTACAACGTGGCCTGGCCAGCTGGATCCCCAGGTCCAGGCGTTCCTCACGGCTGCCGCGAAGCTTGTCGCTGCACTCGAGCTGCGGGACACCGATGCGACGAAGGGACCCGCCGGGGAACTGCACATCAGTTACCACGCGCTCAGCGACGCCGGCTGGCAGCACCTCGCCCAGGCCGCAGGCATCGCGGCGGGGGCGCATGGAGCGGAAGGGCACGCGGGGCACGAGCACCATCATCACTAGTGCTGTTCCATAGCCGTCGGCGATTGCTGCCCTGTGCTCTGGACAAGCCCTACCGGGGCGTCCACTATGTACCGTGAAGGCTGAAGGGCAGGCAAGGGGAGCCCGCCCTTCGTGCCTTCGAGGCCGTTGAGCGTCCTCGGGGAGGACGGCGTGATCATGTCGCCGCAGCGCGTTCACGCGCTGCAATCAGGGCTTGTCCCGATCGATAAGCGGTGGTCGGTCTCCTCCGTCAATTCCTGATGGTGCGCTGCAGTCAACGAACCCCTCGCACCCCTTGAGGAACAGTCATGAAGAAAATCTTGCGCGCGCTCGTGTCAGTGGCCCTACTCGCAGGCCTGACCCTGGTCGCCCCACAAGCGGCCAACGCCGAGGACATATTCGGTCCTTTCCCGGCGTGCCCGAACTTCGATGTTTCCCTTTCCTTCTCCGGCGGCAACCAAGGCCTTCGCGTCACGCGCCTGCACAATGGCGTGGTCTACACCGTCACCGCCGGAAGCGGAACGACGATCAAGTTCTACGCAGTGGATCGCCAGACGGGAGCCTTGCTCCGGTCCGTGACGTTCGACACGAAGGCCTCCGTCACCAAGACGGCGGAGAGCGGCGACGTCACAAAATACACGATCAAGGGGTACGGGACGCTGCTTCTCTTCCCCACGGATCCGGGTGGACCCTCAACCACTGTCTACAACGGCAGTGTCGCTTTCACCCTGAAGACCGCCACGGGAGACCTGGTCAGCACCGTGGTGAACAGCGGACGGCAGTTCGACATCTGCGCCGCGTTGTCATGACCGTGTTTGGCTAACGCCGGTTTCGCCAAGCTTGGGGTCCCGCGGGTGTGTTGGGCGCATCCACGGGACCCAGGCGGGCGGGGCGCCTATCGCTCGAAGATCCCCTTGCCGCTGCCCAGATCGATCGGCAGCGAGGAATGTTCGTGCACCACCTTCCAGGCGCCGTCCCGCAGCCCGAGGCCCACGCTGAAGCGGTTCGTCATGGCGCGCAGCCGCTCCCCTGACCCCGAGACCGCCGCGAAAGTCACGGCCGCGTGACCGAAGGCGACGTCCTGCCCGACGGCGGACCCCACCTCGCTGAACCCGACCTCCACGGTCTCGTCCCCCAGCGAGCCGAACCAAGCGGTGGCCATCTCCCGCCAGGCTTCGATCCCGCTGCATTCCCATTGCTCCCAAGCGCCGGGTTGTAATCACTGTCCACTGAAACTCCCCTTGTTGATGTGTTCGTGCTGCGGGAAGCCTAGCGATGGTCAATCCGGAAATTGAAGGCCGGCCGCTATCGGGGCCAGTGCCGCGGCCAGCAACTGCTTCTTGCCGGGGCTGATGTCCACACCCCAGTCGCGGGCGATGGTGCCCACGGTCCAGGCGACTACTTCCTCCAGGGACAGCCCGCTGAGCAGCAAGGACAGGGCGCGGTCCGCTTCCGCGTCGTATTCATCCTCGGGAAACCAGTCCCCGCCCGCCCCGAGCCCCGCAACGTCGCTTTCAAGGAAAGCGCGCCGGACGGCCTGCCGGACGTGTTTGTCTTCCTGCCCCAAGCTGTCCTCCAATCCGCCACAAGCCTCCCCCAAAAACCAGACACACGAAGGCCCGGGATCATGCCCCGGGCCTTCGTGCGAACAGCACTCCTACTTCATCTTGAAGTTCGCAAAGATGCTGGAGCCGTCGGCTGCCTTCATGGTCAGCCGGTAGCACGATCCCGGGGTGGCCGGGGTCTTCCAGTTGTAGATGAACTGGCCGCTAACCGAGTCGTACCGGAGGGAGGTATTCCCCGTGGCTGTCAGCTCGATGTCGTCCACCGTGCTCAGCGTGCAGGTGATCTTGGTGGCGCTCATCGTCACGACGTTGGTGTCCGTCAACTCCGTGCTGCCTGCGAAGACTTCAAACTTCGCCGGAACCGTGCTGCCGCCCTTGACCGTGTTCAGCACACCGTTCATGTCCACCGGCTGGTAGAAGCCCTTGATCGTCCAGGCCATCACCGTGTACGTCTGCTGGGTGGTTGAGGTGCGGCCGGCGTTGTCCGTGGCCGTTGCCGTGAGCGTGTGGGTGCCCACCAGGTTGGAGTACCCGGTGACTACGCAGCCGGCCGGGCCGGACACGTCATCGGATGCCGTGCAGCTTGGGGCCGAGGCGACGGAGCCGAAGTACGCGTTGCCCACCACCGAGTCGAAGGAGGCGACGGGATCCGTCTTGTCCACCTTGAAACTGCGGCTGTCCGCTCCCGCTGCCGTTACGTTGCCTGCTTCGTCGGAGAACGCCGGGCTGGCAACCGCGACGGCGGATCCCTCACCGGAGGAGGTCGCCGTCTGGGTGGCCGACGCCGGACCGGAGGTCGCGTCCGTTCCCGTGAACGTCGCGGTGACGTCCGAGGTGTACCAGCCGTTGTCGCCCAGGGTTCCAGCCGCGCTGGTGTAAGCAACCGACGGTGCCGTCTTGTCGATCTTGAAGCTGTGGCTGGCCGCGCCCGCCGCCGTCACGTTGCCTGCGTTGTCCGAGAACGCGGGGCTCTGCACGACGACGGCCGAACCTTCACCGCTGCTTGTGGCCGTCTGAGTCGCCGACGCCGGGCCCGACGTCGCGTCGCTTCCAGTGAAGGTTGCGGTGACGTCCGAGGTGTACCAGCCGTTGTTGCCTTCGGTGCCACTTGCGCTGGTGTACTCAACGCCCGGTGCGGTCTTGTCGATCATGAAGCTGTGGCTGGCCGCGCCTGCCGCCGTCTCGTTGCCTGCGTTGTCCGAGAATGCCGGGCTCTGCACGACGACGGCCGAACCTTCACCGCTGCTGTTGGCCGTCTGAGTCGCCGACGCCGGGCCCGACGTCGCGTCCGTTCCCGTGAAGGTTGCGGTGACGTCCGAGGTGTACCAGCCGTTGTTGCCCACCGTGCCGCTGGCGCTGGTGTACGCAACGCCCGGTGCAGTGCCGTCCTTCTTGATGGACACGGTGACCGGACCGGCGGAGCCGCCGCTGCTGCTCGCGCTGCAGCTGTAGTCCGCGGACGGCTGGTCAACGCTGATGAGCTGGTCCGCGCACCCGGTCAGGGCCAGGGCGCTGGGGGAATCGCCTTCGGTGACCGTCCAATCCAGGTACACCTCGCTGCGGTACCAGCCGTTGAGCCCGTCGGGCGCCACGGGGCTAAGGGTGTAGCTGATGCCGGGGGCAGTCGCATCCACAATGCTGTAGCTCAGGGAAGCAGCGGCGTGGAGGCCGCCGGCATCCGTGTAGTCGCAGTTCGCCGTCTGGCTTCCGACGCCGGTGGCGGCATCCGGTCCGGTGATCGCTCCCAGCGTGGCTGCGAAGGTGCTCGGGCCGTCCTCGGTGTCCGTCACGTTGCAGACCGCGGCCGGGACCGCGCCCTTGGAGTACGAAGAGCCGGCCGAGACGCCTGTGATACCCAGGGTAGGTGCGGTGTTGGACGGCGCCGGGGCTGCGACATTGACTTGGAACGCGGCCGGGGCGAGGTTGAAGGTTCCGCCGGTGTCGTTGCTGGCGACGCTCGCACTGACGGTAGTCGAACCGGTGCTTAGCGGCGTTACGGTGACCAGCTTGGTGGTGCCGCACGAGGTGAAGGTCACCGAGGACGGGCTGACCGTGGCCACTGAAGGCTGGCTTGAGGTGAGGTTGAGCGTCAGGGTCGTGGACCCCGTGAGGTTGCAGCCGCTCTTGCCGTCTCCACCGGTGGGATCCACGGCCAGCACGGTGGTTCCGTTGGCTCCGCCGGCGTTCAACGGCATGACTTCGGCAACCGAATCAATGGTGCCGTCGAGGTTGTTGTAAATGTTGTCGGCCCGGGCAATGCCGGCTGCACTCAGGAGCAGTGCTCCCGTGCCTAGCGCGGCGGCGGCCCTGAGACCTGTTTTCCGTAAAGTTCCCCGCCTTCGGGGCGTTTCTTGACAAGCTTCCGGCTGTCCCATTTTGAGTTGCCTCCCCAGACTGGTGCAGCCCCCGCGGCCGCAGCGTGGTCCCACCGTAGGACCGGGCCTGCATGCGGCACACGCGTAATCCCCACTCGTCTTTCTCCTGGGGGTACTCGTCTTTTTGTGCGTTTATTTCCCCGCACTACTTGCTTCCCTGCCTGCGGGGGTTCCGAATATGACCTTCGCGGACCCGCGGTTAAGCCCGGTTTCGCCCGGTATCAAAGCGTTTCAAATTGCTTTGACCGCCGGTTTTCGCTGCCGGATAGTTGCTGCGACAAGCACTCCGTTCAGCAGAAAATCAGAGGTATTCCATGGCTATCTCGGCCTTCACAAAGGGCTCCGCACTGGTCCTTGCGGCAGCAGCAACGATCGGGCTCGCGGCCTGCTCGGACCCGGGCGCCGCAGCGCAGGGGGCGGCAGCGCCGTCGTCCTCCGCTGCGACCATTGGCGGCAAGAGCTTCAACCTCAGCCCCGAGCAGAACCGCTTCCCGGTGAGCAAGGACGACGCCGCCGCGGCCCTGGTGCCGGAGGCCATCAAGGCGGACGGCAAGCTGACCGTGGTCACCACCGGCGGCACCGCTCCGCTCAGCCTGTTCGCCACGGACAACAAGACCCTCATCGGCAACGAAGTGGACCTGGCGTACGCTGTCGGCGAGACCCTGGGCCTGAAGGTCGAGGTGCTGCCGGTGGCCTGGGCGGACTGGCCGCTGGGTGTGGCGTCCGGCAAGTACGAGGCCGTGCTGTCCAACGTGACGGTCACCGAGGAGCGCAAGGAGAGGTTCGACTTCGCCACCTACCGGACGGACCTTCTGGGCTTCTATGCGAAGAGCGACTCTGACATTGGCGAGGTGAAGGAAGCCAAGGACGTGGCGGGCAAACGGGTGATCGTGGGCTCGGGCACCAACCAGGAGGCGATCCTGGTGCGCTGGGACGAGGAGAACAAGAAGAACGGCCTGAAGCCGGTTGAGTTCCAGTATTACGACGACGACTCCGCCTCGTCGCTCGCGATCCAGTCCGGCCGTGCGGACCTGACTTTCGGTCCGAACGCCGGTGCCGCGTACAAGGCCGCGAAGGACGGCAAGACCAAGCAGGTGGGCACCGTCAACGGCGGCTGGCCGCTAAAGGCCGACATCGCCTTCACCACCAAGAAGGGCAACGGGCTCGCGGTTGCTGCGCAGGCCGCGCTTAATTCTTTGATCAAGAACGGCACGTACGGGAAGATCCTGGACCGCTGGGGGCTTTCTTCGGAGGCGATTACGAAGTCGGAACTGAACCCGCCTGGGTTGCCGAAGAAGTAGCTTTGTCGATATGCAGCGGCCCTGGCGACGCGGGAAATCAATCCCGCGTTCGCCAGGGCTGCTTTGTCCACCAAGGCCCCCAAGGCCCCCTTATGCGGCGGTATATGCCCCGTCGACAAGGACCTCGCTGCCGCTCATGTAGGACCCTTCATCTGAAGCGAGGAACAGCACAGCGAACGCGATCTCCTCGGGACGAGCCCACCGTCCGAAGGGGAAGCTCTCCGGCGGCAACGAGGTCCCGGGTTCCGTGCTGTTGAGCAACATCGGGGTTTCCGTCTCACCCGGGCAGACCGCGTTGACACGGATACCGTCTGCCGCCAGCTCGAGTGCTGCAGCCTTCGTCATCCCCCGCAGGGCCCACTTCGAAGCCACGTAAGCAAAGTTGTCTTCGAAAGCCACGAGGCCAGAGGTGGAACAGATGTTGATGATTGAGCCCCCACCGGCATACCGCATCGCCGGGACGACAGCCCGCATTCCAAGGAACGGACCCACCTGGTTGACGTCGATGACAGTGCGATAGTCCTCTTCACTGACACTCTCAAGGCGGGTCGATCGAAATATTCCGGCGTTGTTGACAAGAACACTCGGTGCGCCATAGGTGATTTCGCATTCTCGAACAACGTCGGCCCAATCCGATGCAGACGTGACGCTTCGCCTGGGGAGGAAATGGAACCGGTCTGCGCCGAGCTCAGCAACCAGCCCGGGCCCCTCCCCTTCGGCAATATCAAAGCCCACCACCCTTGCGCCCTCCCGAACGAGCGCGCGCACATGCTCCAGGCCCATGCCGCTTCCGGCACCGCTCACGATCGCGATCTTGCCTTTGACTCGATCCACTTACTTGACTCTTCTCTGCCCAGGGGATTACTGCGCGGTGTAGGCGCCATCGATGACAAGTTCGCCGCCACTCATATAGGACGATTCATCCGAGGCGAGGAAGACGACGGCGGCGCTGACCTCCTCCGGCTGTGCCCACCTTTTGAAGGGCAGGTCATCCGTAGGCGGCAATGCACCTGAAGGAGTGTCGGCAATCGCGCGAATCATCGGGGTGTCCGTGTCGCCCGGGCAAACGGCGTTGACGCGGATGCCGTCTTTGGCCAACTCGAGCGCTGCGGCCTTCGTCATCCCCCGCACGGCCCATTTCGATGCAACATAGGGAAACAAGTCGGCGAACGCCACCAACGCCGCGGTCGAAGCGATGTTGATGATCGAACCGCCGGACTCGCGCAAAGATGGAACCAACGCCCGCATTCCGAGGAAGGTACCAATCTGGTTGATGTCAATCACCCGGCGGTAGTCCTCTTCCGAAACCTTTTCCAGCGAGTGCAGAGGCGAAATTCCCGCGTTGTTGATCAGCACGTTCGGGGTTCCGAAGCGCTGTCGACCGGCAGCGACCGCCCGCTCCCAGTCCTCGGCTTTCCGCACGTCTCCGCGGAGGAAGAGCAGCTTGTCTTCCCCCAGTTCGTCAACGAGTTGGGGACCAGCCCCCTCATTGAGGTCGAACGAGATGACCCGGGCCCCTTCGCGAATCAACCGGCGCGTGTGGCTGACGCCCATGCCGCTTGCACCGCCGCTGAGGACTGCGATCTTGCCGGCGAGTCGTTGTGTCATGTTGTTTTCCTTCTGCGATGTCATGTATGTGCCTCTCTTGGCGGAGTGGCTACTGGCGTCCGATTTTTTCGTAGACAGCGGGCTTCGACTTCTTCAGCCAGCGCGCATACGCGATGCCTCCCACCCAGACCAACGGGATGAAGAGCGTGAAGGACAACGAAGCGAGGGACCCTGCGCCGATAAGCGCGTCAACGTTCAAGAAGCTCAGAGCCAGCACTATCGCCAGGCTGACCAGTGCGAGCGTGGGTGCGACGGTCGTCTTCCAGGCGCCCCGACCGGGCACCTTGTGGCGTTTGAAATAGACGAGCACTGCAACGGAAACCAACACCAGGAGAGCAACGACAACGATCGCGCCGAGACCATTGAGGCGGATGTAGACGGTGAAGGCGTCCGTGCCGGCTGAATCAAAGGCCGTAGCCACAGCAATGATGACCACCGCCGCAATTTCGAGGCCGCTGACGATGAGTGAGGCAACGAATGGTGAATGATGGCGGGGGTGCGCAACCCCAAGAATGCCCGGCATCACACCGTCCTTGCCAAGCGAGTAGGCATACCGGGCTACGGCGTTGTGCTGAGCGAGCAGGCATGCAAACGTCGAGGAGATCACGAGGACATTGATGATGCCCGGAACGACATTTCCGACATAGGCTGCGGCAAGGTCGCCGAACATGGAAGCGACGGCGCCTCCGGCCCGGGCATCGGCGACACCCTGTGAGCCGAGAGCGGTCAGCATGGCCCAAGCCGCCACGAGGTAGAAGACGCCAATGAGGACAACTGCAACATACGTGGCCCTGGGAATGGTCCTGTTGGGGTCTTTGGCCTCCTCACGATAGATGGCCGAGGATTCGAATCCCCCGAAGCACAGCATCGCGAACAACAGGACCAGGCCAAAGTTTCCGGTGCTCGCGCCCTCCCAAGACAGGGCGCTCAGTGGCGGACCGTCCGGGCCGCCGTCGAAAAAGACCCTGAGATTGAAGACGACAACCAGCACCACCTCGAGGATCAGCGCAACGCCGAGGGTCTTGGCGGAAAACTCGATCTTGCGGTAGGCAGCCACTCCGGCCAGGCCCGCCCCGACGATCCCATAGAGATACCAAGGCAGGTCCGGTCCATGGAACGTATCAACAACGAGTTGCCGGCCGTACACCCCGAAGGCAGCCCATGTGGACAGCAGGAGCACGAGATATCCCGACATTGCCAGGAAGGCTCCGCCGAGACCCACGTCCTTTCCGAGTCCCGCTGTTATGTATGCGTAAAAGGCTCCGGGGCGTTCAACGTATCTCGTGACTGCCGTAAAGCCCACGGAGAACAGGAGCAAGATAACTGTCGAAACGGCAAGGGCAGCGATGATCCCGCTTCCCCCGAAAGCAATCATCGACGGCATGAGGCCGACAACGACGAGGAGAGGAGCTGCCCAGGCGACCACAGAGAAGAGGATGCTTCCTACGCCAAGTTGACCGCGAAGCCCGGTTGACGATTCAGTGCTATTTGGGGGTGCCGACTCATCGCGTTCGGCACTTATGTGTTGGCTCATTTTCGGTTCCTATCGAATTACTTCAGGTAATTGGGTAGGTCGAGATTTCCTGCAGGCACATCAACGGACCTAGCGACGACTTTAGGCTAACGAGCGTTAGTTAGGCAATAGTTCCCGCGCAAGTTTCGTTCTCTGAATACGTTTTGCCCGGGGGAACTAGGCCAGAGTCCGGCTTCCGCTGCCGACTTCGAGGATCGAACGGGTCAGGGCAACCGTATGATCCAACAACTGAGCGAGATCATCGTCGCGGCCGGTCCAGCCGGCCCATCGCCCGGCACCATCCAAGAGCGTGAAAATCACCTTGGTGGTTCGGGCAGGGAGCTCGTAGCCCATTTCTTCGGCCGCCGCAGCGTACATGTCCGCATGCAGGCCCATCCACAATCCGACTTCATCGCGCACCCCGTCAGTCAGAAAGCGTGCCACCTTGTCCGTGGCGACGAGGAGGTCCCAGAGGTCGGCTTCCGGCCGCTGGAGCTGCTGTGCCAGATGAAAGCGAACAAGCGCGGCCCAGTACTCCTCGGCCGAGTTGGCTTCTTCGGCGCTAGCCAAGAGGTCGCGGGCAAAGGTGTGGGTAAACCAACGGAGCGACTCCGCAACAATCTCGTCTTTGCCTTGAGGGAAGCTCGAGTAGATGCTGGGCGCCTTCATATCCAGCTCGCGGCCCAACGTTCTCATGGTCACCGAATCGAAACCCCGCGTAGTGGCAAGCTGCAGAAACGCAGCCAGGATGCGCCGACGCGCAGGCGTCTGCGCGGACCAGTCGCGGCTCGACAGGAACTCCCTGACAGCGTTGTTCGCTCGCTCGCGGGGCAACAGGCTCATCTCATCCATTCAGCTGATCGGCGGGACTTTCATCCATTGTAACTAACGATCGTTAGGGGAATGAGGGGCGGGCCGTAGCGGCAGGATTCAGTGCCCGAACCAAACGCTAAGGCCCACAGCCCAGGGGGCTATGAACCCGGATACGGCCAGGGTGTGGCATCGCTGATGTCCCGGCCTTCCGCCATGTCCTGGCGGAGGCGGTGGACGACCTTGCCGGAGCGCTTCGACTGATAGTCAGTCCGCTCTCCAAGGTCTGTCTCGTTGCAGTGCGCCGATGCTCGCAGCCATTCAACGTGCCGTCCTTGTGCGAGCTTCCTGTTCATCATCGAGATCACTCTCAAGAAGTAGTGGGGCTATTGGGTCACTTCCAGCATGTGTCCCTGAGGGTTGCACCGACCGTGTCATTTTGAGACACCCCCTGGTCTCAGGCGCCGTGGGAGCCCTCCGGGTCCAATGCGATGGCCAGGTGCTTGCTCGCGCGCCGGGAGTCGATTTGGGACACCTGCATTGCGCAACTGAATCCGTCAGTGAGCACCAAAGCGTCGCCACCTCCCCTGCCAAGGGCAGGAATGATGGAATGTTCTGCCACCTTCATTGACATATCGAAGTGCTCCGCCTCGAACCCGAAATTGCCCGCCACTCCGCAGCATGATGACGATTCCACGATGGTCGGCACACCCCAGGCTTGGAGCACCCGCTTCTGGGCACCCGAGCCGAAAACAGCATGTTCGTGGCAGTGGGTCTGAAGCACAGCGGTCCCGGGCGGGACCGTCTTCGGCTTCCATCCGCGCTTGAGGGCTTCGTCCACAGCGGCGGAGAACGAGCGCACCCTCACCGCTACCCTGGCCGCTGCAGCACCGCCGACCAACTTTGGACCTTCGTCGCGTATCGTGGCCGCGCAACTGGGTTCCAGGACGACGATGTCCCGGTCCGTGCCGTCGTCGAGTCTCCTGATCAGCCGCGCAAGGCGCCGCCGGGCTCCATCGCGTTGACCCGTGGAAATCCAGGTCAACCCACAGCAAGCCTGCGGTGTGCACCCCACTGAGATGCCCGAGTCCCGGAGCACCCTGGCAGCAGCCGGGACAACCTCCGGCCTGAAAGCGCGGGTAAAACTGTCCACGAAAAGGAGCAATTCCGCGTTGTCCGTAAATCCGGCTTCGCGGACCCTCCGTCGGATCCCGCGGGATCGCGCAAAGTCCGGAAGCCGCCGTCGTGCACTAACGCCCAACAGCTCCCCGACGTAACGGAACGGCCGGAAAGCGGTGCCCAGGTTTGCGACGGGCGCGATCCGCGTGAGCAGCGGCAACCACCGCGGCAACCACCCGATCGAGTAATGCGTGAAGGGTCGGATCCGTCCGCGGTAATGCTCATCGACGAGCTGCGACTTGGCCTCTGCAATGTCCACGCCTGTGGGGCAGCCCGCCGAACACGCCTTGCACGAAAGGCAGAGGTCCAGGGCCTCCCGGACTTCCGGGCTTGACCAGCCATCCTGGCTACTTCCCTTGCCCCGCGTAAGGTCCTGCAAAACCCTCGCCCTGCCGCGCGTTGAGTCTTTCTCGTCTTTGGTGGCCCGGTAACTCGGGCACATGAAGCCGCCGGTCGTCGCCCGGCAGCGTCCCACTCCGATACATGCGTGAGTGTTCCCAACAAAGGGGCTGACTATCGGGAGCATTGATCGCTCTTGGGATGAAGGCACGACGGCGGCGGTCTGGACCGCCGACTGCTCACCGTGGCTTGGGCCCGGACTGGCAACGCCTTCCAAGGCGAGCGAAGCCGAGAACGGTTCAGGATCCACGATGATCCCGGCGTTGAGCACGCCCGCCGGGTCCCAAATGTGCTTGAAGGCTTTGAAGGCAGCGACCATCTGGGAGGAGTACATCACGTCAAGTAACTCACTCCGGGCCCTGCCGTCGCCGTGTTCCCCGGACAGCGAGCCGCGATGGGCTACCACCAGCTTCGCGGCTTCCAGGGTGAAAGCCTCGAAGGCCCGGCGCCCGGAATCACTGCGCAGATCGTAGTCGAGCCGCATGTGGACGCAGCCGGCACCGAAGTGGCCGTACATGAAGGCGGTGTAGCCGAATTTCCGCACGAGGGGGAGCAACTCGGCCAAGTAATCCGCCAACCGCTCCGGGGCAACTGCGGAATCTTCCCAGCCCGGCCAGGTCTGTACACCATCGATTCGCCGGGAAGACAACCCGGCTCCGTCCTCCCGAACCCGCCAAAGCTTCGCCCGCTCAGCTGGTTCGGTGACGACGGAATGGTCGATCACGCGTCCGTCGGCACGCAGCTTCTCAAGCAGCCGTTCACAGTCATCGCTCACCTCCCTGATCGTGTCGCCGGAGAATTCAACCATCAGGAACGCGTTGCCCTGCGGGAGGGAATCTACGCTGGTTGCTCCCCTGCGGTGGCGCATGATGTCTACGATCGCTACGTCCAGGCCTTCGACTGCGCTTGGTTTCGCGGCCAGGATGGTCATTACGTCCCGCGCAGACTCAACGGTGTCTTCGTAGCCGAGGCAGAGCAAGGCCGATGTCCTGGGTTTCTGCACGAGGCCGACTTTGGCCCGCACAACGATCGCGCAGGTCCCCTCGCTGCCTGCCAGTGCGCCAGCGATGTCGAAGCCGTGTTCGGGAAGCAAATGGCCGAGGTGGTAACCGGAGACCTGACGGGGAATGGTCTGCAGCTCGACGCGGATGGGCGCGAGATTGGCCTGTACCAGTGACTTGAGGTCCAACAGGATTTCCTCAGCCCGGGCAATCGAGTGGGCATCCGTTTCATCAACGGCGCGCAGGAAATCCCGGCCGGCGCGAAGGTAAGCGCCGTCAGCAGTAACGAGTTCCAGCTCCCGAACGTGGTGCGTCATTCGGCCATAGGCCACTGAGTGGTTTCCGCAGGCATCATTGCCAATGGACCCACCTACGGTGGCACGGCTCAGGGACGACGGATCGGGTGCGAAAGTGAGCTTGCCTTTGGTGGCTAGTTCAATGCAGGAACGCAACTCCCCGAGCACCACTCCGGGTTCCACCCAAACGGTACCCTGATCGGCGTCGAGGGTTGCTACAGAAGTCATCCAGCGAGAAAGGTCGATCACCAATCCGTCCCCGATCGCGTTACCTGCCATCGACGTGCCCCCGCCGCGGGCGGTAGCCGGCACCCCTGCCTCAGAGCATGCACACAGAACTGTGCGGACGTCGTCGACATCGCGCGGAAATGCAATGGCGGCCGGACGTACGCGATAGTTGGATGCATCGTAGGAGTACTCGGAGAGCCTTCGAGGGGAGTCGTCCACCTCGATGCCCCTGTCCCGGAGCCGATGCAACAACCGGGCTACCACTGCGTCGTCGCTCTTAGGCATGCTTGGGACTCCATTTCTTTGCTTCCACGGCAGTGTAGACAGGGCGCGCAGCCGCCGAAGTGTGCCAAAACAGAACGGGCACGGCGATCCCAGTGGATCACCGTGCCCGTTGATTGGCCTGACCGATTACTTCAAGAACTCGGAGAGGTTGTCCTTAGTGATGAGCGTGAAGGGCAATGTGTAGCGGTTCTCAACGTTCCCGCCCTTGAGGAAATCGGTGACAACTTCAACTGCTTTCACACCTTGACCGGCTGAATCCTGACGCACCGTTGCGGTCATGGTCCCGGCCTTGATGCCCTGCAGTGCGGGGTCGGTACCGTCGACGCCAACCACTGCCTTGAACTCAGCAGTGCGGCCCGCATCCGCGATGGCCGAAGCCGCACCGATCGCCATCTCGTCATTGTTTGCGACCACAGCGTCAATCTTCCCGGACGGGAAGCGCTGGAGGGTGTCCTCCATGTTGCGCTTGGCGTCGTCCCGGCTGCCCTTGGCCTGGAACTCCGCGACGATCTTGAAATTCTTGCTGATTGTCTTGTCGAAGCCTGACTTGCGACGGTCGGTCCATGACGCACCGTAGATGCCGGCCGCGAAGACGATATTGCCGCCGTTGGGAAGCAGCTTGTTGAGGTACTCGGCCTGCATCTCACCGGCCACCGTGTCATCCACGCCGATATAGCTCTTGTATCCGATGTTCGAACCCTCTGCGAATTCAGTCGACAGGATGAAGAGTGGAATGTTGGCGGCAATGACGCGCTTTGCCGCGTTCTGGCTGGCCTCGCCGTCCAAAGGCTGCATGATCACAGCGTCGACCTGGCGGGTGAGCAGGTCCTCCACCTGGTTGAGTTCGCTTCCGACGTCCTTCTTGGAATCGGTGATGTTGAGCTTTACACCCTTTTCGTCGGCAGTTTTCTTCATGGCTTCCGTCATGTGGGCGAGGTCCGGATCCTGGAGGTCAAGGACCACAACGCCGATGTTGTAGGTCTTGCCTGCCGTTCCCGTACTGCTTGCGTTGCTACCGCCGGCACACCCGGTCAGGGTGAGTGCACCCGCTGCCAGCATTGCGACCGCGGCCGCAAATTTGCGTCGCATTCCCATGGTTGTTCCTTTCAATGGTTCTGGTTGCTAGGGAGATTGTTGGTTTGTTGTTGCGGTGAAGCGGGAACGTCAGTCCGACTTCCAGCGGTTCAGCAATACTGCGAGCACAAGGATGATGCCCTGAACGCCTTGCTGGTAGTAGGAGGAGACACCCAGCAGGTTCATGCCGTTCATTACGACGCCCAGCAGGAGCACGCCGATGACGGTGCCGCGGATTGTGCCGACGCCGCCAAAGAGACTCGTTCCACCAATCACGACGGCGGCAATCACCTGAAGCTCATAGCCGGTCCCGGCGACCGGCGCAGCACCGTCCAGGCGGGCAGTCAATACGAGACCCCCCAGGGCAGCGGTGACGCCACCGATGAGGTACACGGTGAAGAGCACCCGGGTTGTAGAGATGCCCACCTTCTTGGCCGACTCTTCGTTTCCGCCCACGGCATAGACGTGGGAACCGAACTTTGTGCGGCTCAGGACAAACTCACAGAGCAACGCGGCCAGGAGGAAGATGATCACCGGCACGGGAATCGGACCGATGAACCCTGAACCGAGCCATTCAGCCGGGCCGCTCAGCCCCGAGACGACCTGCCCGTCCGTGATCACCAGCGCCGCTGTGCGGGCGATGGCCATCGTCGCCAGCGTTGCCAGGAAGGGGAGGATGCCTCCCCACACCACCATCGCCGCGCTGAGGAAGCCCACCAGCAGGCCCACACCGAGACCGGCTATCAGCGGCAGCCAGAAGGCGCCCCCGCTGGCTGGAGCAAGCAATGCGAAGGTCATCCCGGCCAGACCCACGACGGATCCGACTGAGAGATCAATGCCGGCAGTGATCATGATGAACGTCATCCCCAGGGCAATCAATCCGATGATGGACGATTGCCTGACGACGTTGACCAGGTTGTTCAGAGTGAGGAAGTTGGGGGCGGCAACAGCCAGGAAGACGATGATAAGGACGAAGAAGACGAGGATTCCGTAGTCCCCGATGAAGCGCTTGACCTTGGTGGCGACGGACCCTTTCCTAAGGTCAGCCGGCCCGAGCAGCGCCTTGATGTTCTGTGTCATGAGGCTCACGAGTCGCTCCCATTCCTCGTTGTTCCACGTGCTGCCATGGCATCGACCACGGGCATGGAGGATGTGCTGCCGATCTTGCGGCGTTCCTCAGGGATCCCGTTCCCATGGTCGACGTAGTCGTCCAGGGTGCCGTGCGAGATGAGGTGCGCGACCTCGGCTTCAGTCACGTCTCCTACATGGAAGCGACCTACTACCTGGCCTTGGCGCATCACGGCGAAACGGTCGGCTACCGCAAAAGCCTCATCCAATCTATGCGTGATGATGATGACGGCGATGCCCAGGTCCTTAAGGCGCTGTGTCACCTCGATGAGTTTGTCCACCTTCGCAACCGATAGGTTCGCAGTGGGCTCATCCATGATGATGAGGCGCGCATCGAAGGCAAGTGCACGGCCGATCGCGACGGCTTGCCGCTGTCCTCCAGACAGTCGCTTGACCTTGAGCCGGGGATTGATGGGGATATCCAATCGTTCGAGCACCCTCTTGGTTTCGGCCTCCATCTTCTTGCGGTCGATAATCCGAAGGAACGGTCCGAGGATGTTCTTTTCGGGTTCCCGTCCCAGGAAGACGTTGGTCCGGACATCGAGGTTGTCGGCCAGGGCAAAGTCCTGGTAGACCATTTCGACACCCTGGTCGCGTGAAGCCGACGGTGTGGGGAACTCTGTCCGCTGCCCGTCCAGCTCGATGGACCCGCGATCGGGTTGGTAGACGCCCGTGAGTACCTTCATGAGCGTTGATTTGCCGGCGGCGTTGTCTCCCAGAAGGGCAAACGTTTCGCCGGGCTGGACATCGATGCTGACGCCGCGCAATGCGGACACCGCCCCGAATGTCTTATGTATGTCTTTGAGTGCGACCAGTGGAGGGGTCGCCGGTGGTGCGTCGGTCATCTCATCCTCGTTTGATAGGGCCATGCAAATGAACCGGTGAAACGTCCTTGGCGGCGGTCAATCAGACGACGTTGTTTGACTCAGCAGATTTTCGGGCAATTCCAAAGGAGTCCCGAACCCTGCGTGATCTCCGCCACACCGTTTCACTTAGTTGAACTTTGACCCATTCCCCGCCTGGGCATGTGTGCCAATATGGAACAGGCCGATGAATCGTTTCACCACATCCTCGGAATGCAACCATGACCAACTGAACCGTCGCCTGAACGCATCACTTGCGCGATTAGCGGTTGCCAATTTTCATATTCGAAATTCGTCGTGAAAATTCACAGGGGCTGGCCTGGGCCGTGTTTGCTGCGAAAAATCACACGGCCCAGACAGGCGGCACGTTGACCTTAAGATTCAAGGTTCACGGTAACCGCAACACCAGTGCGGGCCGATTCCTCGGCCGCGTCCGCAAGGATGAGTGCCGCCCGGCCATCTTCAAAACCCGGGCTGCGCGAAGGCAGGCCACGAACCGCCCGAAGGAATTCGGCCACCTCAAGGCGGTATGCCTCCGCGTATCTTTCCAGGAAGAAGTTCTGGTATGGGCCGATCGCTTCAACGGCCCTGGCGCTCCAGTGCCGGACGAGGGTGTCATTCTTGTTGCCCACATGAAGCAACCCGGTTGAGCCAAAGGCCTCGACCCGCTGATCGTAGCCAAAGGCGGCGTGACGCGAATTCACGATCGTGACGAGTTCATCGTTGGACCCGCGGAGCGTAACCACCGCTGAGTCGAAGTCGCCGGCCTGCCGGACGTTCTCGCTGAAGACGTTCGCGCCGCGCGCTGAGACCTCAACGATCCCGGGAATAAAGTAGCGTGCCAGATCCAGATCGTGGATGGTCATGTCACGGAAAATCCCGCCCGACTCAGCGAGGTACGCGGCGGGCGGCTCCCCTGGGTCACGGCTTGTAATCAGCAGTTGCTCCAACGTGCCAATCTCGCCGGCCGCCACACGACGCTTCAGCTCCACGAAATGCCTGTCGAAGCGCTTGTTAAACCCCAACACGATGGGCACGTCCGACTCCGCCGCTTTCGCCCGAAGCGCGTTGACGCGGGAAATATCCAGGTCAATTGGCTTCTCGCAGAGCACGGGAACATTGGAATCAATGGCCATCTCCACGAGGTCTATGTGGGTAGCCGTCGGCGACGCGACGATGACGGCATCGACCTCGCCCGAGGCGAAAACCTCCCCGGGATCGTCGCTCACGCGTCCACCGAACTCGGCGGCCGTACGTTTTGCACCCTCGATGAACGGGTCACATACCCATGCGAGCGTCGCTTCGTCCAGGGTCGCCAAACTCATGGCGTGGACCTGGCCGATACGTCCGGCTCCGAACAGGCCAATTCTGATCTGTTGCGTCATTGCAATCTCCAGATTTCAAAGTCGTGGGAAGAGAACACTTAGCCGATCTTTTGCCGGCCGAGGCGCGCGTACACGTCGGGACGCTTGGCACGCAGGAAGAGCGCGTACACAATGCCGCCAAAGAACAAGGCAAAGGTGAACGTCATGAAAACGACCGTCATGACTGCCGACCCCCCGATGAGTTCCGGGTAGTTGGTGATCGCCAAGTAAGTAATGACTCCAAGGAAGGCAACACTGATGATCGGCGCAACGATGGTCTTCCATGCGGACTCGGGTGCGAACCCACGGCGGCGGAAAAAGTAGACGAGCACCGCAAAGCTTGTAATGAACATCAGGAGCAGCACGGCAAAAGTTCCGCTGCCGCTTGCAATGGGATAAAGAGCCTCGGGAGCGACCCCTGCGACAGTAAAGGTCACGGTCGCGAGAGCCCAGACGAGCCCCACTGCCAGAGCTGACACGTAGGGAGACTTGTGCCGGGGGTGTACCCGGCCCAGCACCGTGGGCAGCGCCCCGTCGGCCGCTAGCGAAAAGCTGTACCTTGCAGCGATGTTTTGGATCGAGAGCATTGAAGCCAGGATTGACGTGATGAGCAGCACCACGGCAATATCGGCGAAAATCTTCCCGACCAAGGCCGTGGCACCGTCGTCGAACAGACTTACCGTGTTGGCTTCGGCCGCGGCCTGGACGTTATCCGCTCCCAGAAATGCCGTGTAGGCCCACGCCGCTACTGCATAGAAGAGGCCGATGCCGATGACCGCCACGTACGTCGCCCGGGGAATGGTGCGATCCGGGTTCTTGACCTCATCCCGGTAAATGACCGTCGCTTCAAACCCGAAAAAGTTTCCGACGGCGAACAGCAGCGCCAGGCCCAACCCGGCGTCGGTAATCCAGGGCATCGAGAATCCGATGCCCCGCACGACTTCGCCCGAACCTGTAGCGAAGGCCGCAACATCGAAAACTACAACGACTGTGGACTCCAGCAGCATGACCGTCGTCAGCACCTTCGCCGAGAGATCAATCCGGTGGTAGGCCAGGACAGTGGTGATCATGATGATCCCCAGCCCGTACCAGTACCAGGGGACATCCGGTCCGTTCAGGGTGTTGACCACAAAGCTTTGCAGCGTCAGGGCGAAAAGGGAGGGAGCGAAGAATCCAATGAACACATATCCAAAGAGCGCTAGAAGCGCCCCACCGAGACCAGCCGGCTTGCCGAGGCCCGCGGTGACAAAGGAGTAGAAACCTCCGGGCGATTCAACGCTCCGGCTCATCTTCACGAAACCGACAGAGAAGATGAGCAGCATCAGTGTCACCAGAATGTAGATGCCGGGTGCCGTTTGACCACTGAATAGGAGCATCACAGGCAAAGTGCCTGCAACGGTCGTCAGCGGGGAGGAGAAAGCGAGCACATTCATCACGAGCTCGCCTACGCCCATATTGCCGCTGAGCGTGTTTTCCTGAGTATGGGCCGGCGTTTTCGTCGTACCTCTTGTTGTGCTTGACATGTAATCCTCGTCGCGAACCCTTGAGTGCTGAATCACACTATCGACGCGGATCGTGCGAGCACTGTACCAGCCTGGGACACCCGATTCCCATGGATCATGCCGGGCAATTCCTACCGCCGGGCATGATCCATGGAAAGCGAAATCAGGGTTTGTCCGGCACCAAGACCGAAGCCGTCACCCCCAGCTTCTTAAGGTCCACCACATCGTGGAGCGGCTCGTTGGCCTTCCAGCGGCGCAGGTTACGGGCGAACGAGTCCACAACACGTCCCCTCCAGCCGATCAAGTCACCGGATGCGTGGGGCGAGACCAGGATGTTGTTCCTGCTCCACAACGGGTTTTCCGCCGCCAACGGCTCGTGTTCAAAAACATCCAGGGCGGCGGCGCCTAGATGTCCTGCGTCGATGGAGTCGATGAGATCCCGCTCCACCACCACGGCGCCACGTCCGACGTTGACGAGCCGCGCGCCCGGCCGCATCTTGTCGATTCGGGATGAGTTGAACAGGCCGCGGGTCTCTTCCGTGAGTGGAAGCGTGAGCACCACGTCTTCTGCCTCACCGAGAAGACCGTCAAGCTCACCGAAGGACGCAATGGCGCCAAGCTGCGCATCCTCCCGGGCGGTCCTCCCGACGACGGTCACCTCCATACCCGCTGCGCGCAGAAGGAGGACCGTTTCGCGGCCAACCGGCCCGGGACCCACCACCAGAACCTTCCGTCCCAACAGCGGCTCTGTTTCACGGTGCTGCCATGTACGCGCCCGCTGCAGCTCAATTGTGCGGCGCAAATCCTTGGTGAACATCAGCAGCACTCCGAGAACCCATTCAGCGATGGGCCGCTCACACACGCCGCGCGAGTTGCTGACCACGATGTCGCTGTTAACGATTTCCTGGGTCAGCAGGGTGTCGACGCCGATGCTCGACGTGTGGATCCAGCGCAACTCCCCTGGGCCCACCTCCCGAAGAAGCTTGGTCCGGAAGTCGTTCAGGAACAAGATCTCGGCACCGGGTTGTGCAGCCCGGAATTCGTCGGCCGTCCGCACAACAACGACATCAGCTTCGGCTTCCAGCCGCTCAACCGGAGGAACCGGGCGGCCCTCCTGGACAATCACAATCACTTTTGGTCGTGACACATCTGTTCCTTCCGAGGCCGCCTTGGGGGACGGCCCCTCACATCTTGTGGTTTAGGGGGTTCTGCCGTTTACCAGCCGCCCTGCCAACCACTCATCAGGCCATAGGGCAGCCGCTGTGGTTCCTCATCCGGCAGGCCCTTGAGGAAATCAAAATCGCAGCCCTCATTGGCTTGGTTCACGTGGTCGATGAACAGGCGACCGTAGCCGCGCCGGTATTTCGGTTCGGGCAGCTTCAATTCCGCCAGCCGGCTCTCGATCTCCTCCGCCGGGATATCGAGGTCAAGGCGCTGGTTCTCGACGTCCAGCACGATCGGATCGCCGTCGCGCACGATCGCAAGCGGACCTCCCACTGCGGCCTCGGGAGAAACGTGAAGAACCGTTGTACCGAACGCCGTACCGCTCATGCGTGCGTCCGAGATTCGTACGATGTCGCGGACCCCCTTGCGCAGGAGCTTCTCAGGGATCGGAAGCATCCCCCATTCCGGCATGCCAGGCGCCCCGACAGGACCGCTGTTCCTCAGCACCAACACCGAGTCCTCGGTAACATCCAGATCCGGGTCGTCGATCCTGCGGCCGAGGTCGTAGATGTCCTCGAACACGATCGCGGAACCCTTGTGCTGCAGCAGATCCTTGGAAGCGGCGCTGCGCTTGATCACGGCCCCGTTCGGCGCAAGCGAACCGCGAACGACGGCGATCCCGCCCGAGGCGTCAAACGGCTCTTCGACCGTACTCACGACGACGCCGTCGGGCTCGGGTGCTGAAATGAAGCCTTCTTCGAGGGATTTGCCAGTGACTGTGATCGCGTCTTTGTATAGCAGGGGCGCAAGTGCCTTCAGGACAGTGGGCACACCGCCGGCCTCGAACAGCTGCTTCACCAGGTATTCGCCGGACGGTCGGACGTTGACGATGCGCGGTGTCCGTTGTGAAATTTCGTGGAATCGGTCCAGTTGCAGTTCGTAGCCGACCCGCCGCGCGAGCGCCAGAAGGTGTACCACGGCGTTGGTCGAACCGCCGACGGCCATGAGCAGGGTGATCGCGTTGTCGAAGGCTTCCTTGGTCAGGACTTCGCTGGGCTTCGGCCCCTGGGTCAACGCCATTTCCACGGCGCGCCGGCCCGTCGCCTCCGCCGCGGCGCCGCGCCGGGCATCGACAGCCGGAATGGAGGCACTTCCGGGTAGGCACATGCCGAGGGCTTCAACAAGGGACGTCATGGTGGACGCCGTCCCCATTTCGCTGCAGTGCCCTGCGGAAGGCTTGGCAGCCGACTCCAACTCGTCAAAGTCCGCCTGGGTGATCTTTCCGGCCCGCAACTCATCGGCGAACTTCCAGGTATCGGTTCCTACGCCAAGTTGCTTGCCACGGAAGTGTGCCGGCTCCTGCGGTCCGCCGGTCAACATGATCGTGGGAATATCTGCGCTGGCAGCGCCCATGAGCTGGGCAGGAACCGTCTTGTCACAGCCACCGAGCAGCACAATCGCATCCAATGGGTAGGCCCGGATTGACTCCTCCACGTCCATGGCCATGAGGTTGCGGAACTGCATGGCCGAGGGCTTCATCAGGCTCTCGCCGAGTGAGATAGTGGGGAACTCGAGCGGCAGGCCGCCAGCCATCAAGACACCGCGCTTCACTGCATCTGCGAGGAGCTTGAAGTGGATGTTGCAGTTGACTAGTTCGGACCAGGAATTGGCAATGCCAATCACTGGCCTGTCCTTGATGGCAAAGCGCGAGAAGCCCTCGGCCTGGATGGCGGTGCGGTGCACGAATCCGGTCAGGTCGTGCGGGGCGAACCACCGTGCACTTCGGAGATCGTTGTAATTCGACTCTTGCATATTCTTCAAAGCTCCTTGGGCTTGTGTCTTGACAGGTATTTGGGCCGGCAATCAGGCGGCTGTTGTGCCGCCGTCGAACGCCATGCTGGTTCCGGTGGCAAAGGTGCCTTCGACGGCCAGGAAGTAGATGGCCGCAGCCACTTCGCAGGGATCGGCGAGCCTGTTCAGCGGCACCGTGCTCTCTTTGAGCCGCAACGCCTCATGCGGGTCTTCCTCGGCGGCCAAGCCTGCCCGAAGCATCGGGGTGTCGATCGGCCCCGGACAGACCACGTTGACGCGGACGTCAGGGGCCAACTCCAAGGCAAGAGCCCTGGTGAGTCCGACGACACCTGCTTTGGAAGCGCAGTAAGGCGCAAGTCCCGGGACTCCCATCGAGGCAAGATCGGAGGCCACATTGACGATCGCTCCTCCGCCGGACCTGCGCATATGCAGACCGGCTTCGCGGGAAACATAGAAGGTGCCGGAAAGGTTGGTGTCCAGCACTTCGCGCCAACGGTGCTCGTTGAGTTCCTCCAGTGCCGCAAATCCTGCGACGCCGGCCGCGTTCACCGCCACATCGATGCCGCCAAGCATGTGGATTGCCCCTCGGACACCGTTGACTGCGGATTCTGCATCAGCCACGTCGGCAACCACGGTGTGTGCGCCGCCGTCGATTTCCTCTGCCACGCGCCGCAGTTCCCCGGGGCGCCGTCCCAGCAGCGCCACTTTGGCACCCCTGCTCGCGAAAAGCTTCGCCGTGGCCTCTCCGACACCGGAGGTGGCACCCGTGACGAGCACCCGCAAAGATTCCGGACGAAGCAGTTGATTCCGGTCCATCATCATCGACGGAACTCCCTCTTAGTTGACGCGGCCAGCTGTTACGTCCCACTAAAACAGTGCCTCGGTACCGCCGTGTGTCTCAGATTGAGACACAGAGAGGCGCCCCCGGGTCCATACGCTGAGACGCAGATGCCGCCCCTGCGCGGCACCACTTCAGAGAAACCAATGGCTAGACGAAGGAGTCCTCGTGGGAGACCAAAACCGCATTGGCGTAGGCCTGATTTCGGTGGGATGGATGGGGCGGCTGCATTCACGCGCCTACCTCGCCACCAAGCAGTTCTTCCCGGAACTGCCGCGGCACCCCGAGCTTGTGATCGCCGCGGATCCTGACGACGCCGGCCGTCACCACGCAGAAGACGCGCTCGGCTACAAGGAAACCGCCACCGACTACCGCAAGGTCCTGGAGAACCCTGACGTCGACGTCGTTTCGATCTGCTCCCCCAACTTCCTCCATCACGAAATTGCGCTGGCCACCATCGAAGCCGGCAAGCACTTCTGGATCGAGAAGCCCATGGGGCGCAGCGCCCGGGAGTCCCGTGAAATCGCCCAGGGCGCCGAAGCCGCCGGACTCATTACGTCGGTGGGCTTCAACTACCGCCACGCTCCTGCCATCGCCGAGGCCCGCCGCCTCATCCGTTCCGGAGCACTTGGGCGCATCACGAACGTGCAGATCCGCCTGCTGACCAGCTACGCATCGGATCCGAACCAGGTCTTCACCTGGCGCTATGAGCAGGCCCGCGCAGGGTCCGGCGTCCTCGGCGATATCCTCAGCCACGGATTCGACCTGGCACAGTTCCTGGTGGGCCGCATCTCCTCGGTCAACGCCGTCACAGAAACGTTCATCAAGGACCGTCCCCTCCCCGCGGGAACCTCGTCCAACTCCTTCAACACGGGTGAGGCATCCGACGTGACCCGGGAAGTGGAAAACGAAGACTACACAGCCATGCTTGCCCGCTTCGAGGGCGGCGCGATCGGCATGTTCGAGACGACCCGCGTTGCCATCGGCCCGCACGCCGAATACATCGTGGAGGTCTACGGCAGCGAGGGATCCCTGCGCTGGAACTTCGAACGCATGAACCAACTCGAAGTCGCGACGGACCGCAGCGGCTACCGCACCATCATGACTCCCCCGTCGTTCGGGGAATTCGGACGCTTCCAGCCCGGGCCCGGTCCCGGCATCGGCTTCAACGACCTGAAGACGATCGAGGCAGCATTGTTCCTCCGCTCGGTTGCCGAAGGGAAGCAGATCGGGCCCTCGGCAGCGGACGGCTGGTCGGCTTCCGAATTGGTGGACGCCTCCCTGCGCAGCGCAGCGTCCGGCGCTTGGGTGGAGATCCCTGAGGTCTCCGGCCAGACGACCTACCAGGCGTAGTTGCGGCGGCGCCACCGTCAACACGTAAGAAGGAGGCCGGATCAATCTGATCCGGCCTCCTTCTTACTGAAGCGGCGCTAGTTCGCGAAGCGGAACAGCTTCTTGTTCGCGAACTCCAGCAGGCCAACCTTGCCCAGTTCACGTCCGTAACCCGACTTCTTGACGCCGCCGAACGGAACGTCGGCACCGCTGAGGTCGTAGGCGCCGATGAAGACCATGCCGACGTCGAGCTGGTTACCCACGCGCTCGGCGCGCTCGAGGTCGTCGCAGATCACCACGGAGCCAAGGCCGTAGGGCGAGGAGTTCGCGAGCTCGATCGCTTCCTCGTCGCTGCTTACCCTGTAGAGCTGCGCGACCGGGCCGAAAAGTTCCTGGCTGTAGACGTCCATGGACGGGGTGATGTTGGTGAGGACCGTCGGGGTGAAGACGTTGCCCTGGGGCTCGTTGTTGCCCACCAGGATCTCGGCGCCCTGATCGAGGGCCCCCTGCACCTGGGCCGCCAGGAACTTCGTCGCTGAGCCGGAGGAAAGCGGGCCAAAATCGCCGTTCTCGTAGGACTGGCCGGCAATCGCTTCTTTGAACTTCCCAGCAAATTCGTCGAAATACTTGTCCATCACGACAATCCTCTTGGAGCCGTTGCAGGACTGTCCGGTGTTGCCCATGCGGCCCATCACGGCCTTCTTGACCGCGAGGTCCACGTCGCCGGTGTCCAGTACCAGGAACACGTCAGCACCGCCGAGTTCGAGTACGCATTTCTTCAGCGCACGTCCGGCCTGCTCAGCCACAATGGCGCCCACCTGCTCCGAGCCGGTCAGCGATACACCCTGCACGCGGTCGTCCGCGATGATGTCCGCGATCTGCTGGTGGGTGGCGAAGAGGTTGACGTAGGCGCCCTCGGGGAAGCCTGCGTCGCGGAAGAGCTCCTCCAGCGCGAGCGCCGACTCCGGGCACTGGCTGGCGTGACGGACAATGACGGTGTTGCCCAGGATGATGTTCGGTATGGCGAACCGGGCCACCTGGTAATAGGGGTAGTTCCACGGCATGATCCCGAGGATGACACCCAGGCCCTGATACCGGAAGAAGCTCCTGAGGCCGTCAGCAACCTCGAGCTCCTCATCCGCGAGCCACTCCTCGGCGTTCTGCGCGAAGGCTGCCGCGATGGAACCGGAAAACTCGGCCTCCCCAACGCCTTGGTGGAGCGGCTTGCCCATTTCCCGGTTGATGATGGCTGCGAGCTTGTCCTTGCGTTCAACAAACAAGTCAGCCAGGCGTTGGGCCAACGCGGCCCGCTCAGCCACGGTGGTGGTGCGTGCCCATTCCTGATAGGCCGTCTGCGCTGCGCTAAGTCCTGCTTCGACCTCTGAATCGGTGGCTGCGGGGTACTCTGCGTGAATCGCGCCCGTGGCCGGGTCAATAACGGCGAATGCGCCCATTTGTCCGGTGCTCCTTTTCTCTTTGGTTTCGGTTGTCCTGGGGTCCGGTGACCTGATAGCAAGGCGGGCGGGACCGTCCTTCGACGACCCCGCCCTAGCTGCTCAACCTGCTTCGGGAACGGTAGTCGCTGCGTAGTAACGCTGGCGGGCACGGCCCGCAAGGTGCTTAGCGGTCCCTTCCTGGCTCCCGGGCCGCTGGGAGGTCATCGGAACCCCGACGTCCCAGAAGGAGCCGTTGCCGGAGAGGTAACGCCACGGCTCCACCCTCGCGACGATGACGGCCGGTCCTTCGACCTCGCGCGCCTCGGTGAGAGCGGCGGAGAACTCCTCGATCGTCGTCGTGGACCACGCAGCGCACCCCATGCTGGCCGCGTTGGCGGCAATATCGAATTCAAGAACCGCCCCGTCCAGTCGGCCGGACTCCTTGCCGCGTTCGCGGTACTGGGTGCCGAACTCACGTCCAGGACCACCCTTGGAAACCTGGAGGGGCCAGATGCACTGGTGTCCACGGTTGTCGATCACGACGGTGATGATCTTCTTACGTTCCTGCACCGCGGTGACGAGTTCGGTCGGCTGCATGAAGTACGTGCCATCGCCGATCAGTACGAATACATCGCCGGGGGCGTCAGGGCGAGCCAGCCGGTATCCCAGTCCAGCAGGAATCTCGTGGCCCATGCAGGAGTTGGCATACTCGAAATGGATCTCGGTACCGTTCGACGGATCCCAGGCCTTGTGAATGCCTTCCACCACGCCACCGGAACCCAGAATCAGCGCGTCTTCGCTGGTCGCCTGCTTGTTGAGCACCTCGATGACCTGCGCTTGGCTCATCTTTTCGCCAGGGAAAGCCTGGAGATCGTGCTTGCGAACTTCGCGAGTGGCCTTCTGCGCATCCGCAATGTCGCTGCGGAAGTCTTCGGAGGTAGCGTAGCCCGCTGCTGCGAGCCACTCCCGCAGCGCAGACAGGGACAACCTGGCATCGCCCACCACCGGGAACGAACCCATCTTGTGCGCATCGAACGAGCTCACGTTGAGGTGGACGAACTTCACGTCCGGGTTCTGGAACAGCGAGTGGGAAGCCGTGATGAAGTCCTGCAGGCGGGAACCGACGGTGATGACACAATCGGCTCCGTCGGCGATCTCGTTGGCACCAACCGTTCCGGTGACGCCCAGGCCGCCAACGTTGAGTTCGCTGATCGGGCCGCTCCCCTTGCCGGCGTAGGTCTCGGAGACAGGGATGCCGAATTCGGCGCTGAAGCGTGCCAGTTCCTCCTGCGCCTTCGAGTAGCGGACACCGCCGCCTGCGATCAGCAGAGGACGCCGTGCGTTGCGGATGATCTCGGCAGCATCGCGGATCTCATCCTCCACAGCCGGACGACGGCGGATGTGCCAGACCCGCGGCGTGAAGAAGGCCTCCGGGAAGTCGAATTCCGCCCCCTGGATGTCCTGCGGCAAGCAGACCACCACGGCGCCGGTTTCCACCGGATCGGTAAGGACGCGCATTGCCTCCGGGAGCGTGGACAGCAGCTGTGCCGGGTGGGTGATCCGGTCGAAATAGCGGCTGACCGGGCGGAAGCAGTCGTTCGCGGAAACATCGCGCTCAACCGGGTGCTCGATCTGCTGCAGCACGGGATCGCCGAAGCGGTTGTTTATGATGTCTGCCGGGAACAGGAGCACCGGGAGACGGTTGGTGGTGGCAGTGGCGGCGCCGGAAACCATGTTCGTCGATCCGGGTCCTGCGGAGGCTGTGCAGGCGAGGGTCGCCGCGCGGTTGGAAGCCTTCGCGAACCCGATCGCGGCGTGAACCATCGACTGCTCGTTCTTGCCCTGATAGTGGGGGAAGTCCACACCGTACTCGTCAATTCCCTGCGCGAGGCCAACGGAGTTTCCGTGGCCGAAAATGCCGTACATGCCGGGAACGAGGCGCCTCCTTTCACCATCCAGTTCGCTGTACTGGACCTGAAGGTACTCAACGATCGCCTGCGCGACAGTGCGGCGGCGGACGTTCTTGATGCCGACGTCGGTGCCGATATCAGCAGCAGCTGTGCTAGTCATGCGTTCTCCTAAATTCGTAGATGCGTCGGCATTTGCAAACCGAATCGCCCGAACATCAGGTTTTCACCGTGGAGTAGCAAAGTTGTGTCCCAGTTTGGGACGCGGCCATTCCCGCATCCACAACAGGACAACAGCCGACGGCGGCACGTACGTACCGCCGCCGGCTGCTGCTAATGCGGCTGTCAGTCGAACCGGTAGGGCTCTTGCGGGCCGACAGAAGGAAGCGGCCGCGGCCGCTCACAGGTGCTTTCGATCTCGATGTGCCGGCCCTGCTCCGAAGACGCTTCGAACGCGAGCAGAACTTCCAGGACGTGATAGGCAAAGTCGCCGCCGGTACGGGGTTCAAGCCCATTGCGGATGGCATAGCCGAACTCGGCCAGGCCGATGCCACGGTAGGCGTCGTCCCGGTGCGTAATTGGCGTCTCCCGCCAGTCGCCCCCGCCGGGAGGAGTCATATCCAAAGCAAGGTCGCCGGCCTCCCCGCGGCGAAGCACCGGCGCACCGGAGAAGTGGTCCGGGTTGGGCGCGGCCAGGGAACCGCCTGTGCCGTAGATCTCCAGATGCGGCAGGTTGTGGTTCCAGATGTCCCAGCTGACGATCACCGTGGCGGCAGCGCCAGACTCGAAGTCGATGGTGCCCGTGACGTGCGTAGGGGTCTTGACCTGGATGACGTCGCCCTCTTTGCCCGGACGGGGACGGGTCTCCGATGAACGCGGTGCCGTTGCGGAAACACGCTTGACCGGGCCGAAGAAGTTCACGAGATTGGTGACGAGGTAGGGCCCGATGTCGAGCATCGGCCCGGCACCCGGGCTGTAGAAGGGGTCGACATTCGGGTGCCAGTGCTCGTAGCCGCGGCAGGCGAAAGAAGCGAATGCCGCCACGGGCTCGCCGATCCACCCGTCGTCGATGAGCTTGCGGCTGGTCTGCATGCCGGAGCCGAGGAAGGTTGTGGGAGCGGATCCCACCTTGACGCCTGCGTCGCGCGCGGCGTCCAGGATCTGCCGGGCTTCCTCAAGGGAGGTGGCAAAGGGCTTTTCCGAGAGGACGTGCTTGCCTGCGGCGATGGCCTGAAGTGTCACTGGCGCATGGAGCTTCGGCGGAGTGAGGTTGAGGACAAGCTCCACTTCGTCGTCGGCCAGCAGCTCTTCGGGCGAGAGTGCCTTGGGAACCGAATATTCTGCGGCCCGGGCTTTGACGGCGTCCGCGTTCACATCCGCGAGGGCCACGACTTTGACGTCAGGGTGGACGCCAATCTTGTCCAGGTATTGGTTGAGAACATTTCCGACGCCGATAATTCCGACTCGAATGGGTTCCATGTGAATCTCCGTCATTAGTTAGTGAAACCTTCCGGGGCGAGGAATATACCCCGCCCCGGAAGCGGTTGCCATGGCTGGTGCTGCTAGCTGGCCAATCGCTCTTGGCGGGTCTTGGCCGTGGCTTCTTCGTCCACCACGCCGTCAGTGATGACAACGCCGTAGTCCGCAGCCGCCGCTTCGAGGGACACCCGGGACTCCCGGTAGTCATCGAGTACGGCCAGCACCTCGCGTTCCAGCGGGTCACCGTATCCGCCACCGCCGGGGGTGATGGAAACTACCTTCTCGCCGGACTGCAGGTCGTAGCGGCCCACCACGGGAATGTCGCGGCGTTCTCCGGTCTTGAGGTCCTCCACCCAGGCCGACGGCACGGCACCGTCGTGTCCACCGCGGACCCCCTTCGGCGGGTTCAGCTTGCCCTCGATGCCGTACGTGATCGTCACGTTTTCCACCCGGGGTTCCATGGTGACCCGCGTTGCGAGCCCGCCACGCTGCCTGCCTGCGCCGCCGGAGTCGGCAACCAGCGTGCGTTCGTGGATCAGGATCGGGTAACGCTGCTCGTCCACCTCCACGCTGTCGTGGTAGAGGAGGGCGCCGCAGACGGGCCGCTGGTAGGTCGGCCACCCATCAACATAGGGGGTGGCCGGGCCACCGACTCCGCCCACCAGGATCTGGTTCACATAGGCGTTGCCGTTCCGTTCATCGGTTCCGGAAATGACCGATTTTGCAGGTGCCTGCCCGGCAGCCCCCTCAGCGGTACCGTAACCGTCGTCGATCTGCGAGAACGCAGCCTGGACAAGGTTCACGACGCGGTCAGCCAGGTTGGTGGTGCCCGACGAGCAGGAATAGGGGTGCTTCGGGACACCGACGGCGCAGCCGTCACGCAGCAGCACCTCCACCCTGCGGAAGGTCCCGGCGTTGCTCGGCAGGTTTTCCGGGATGCCGGAGAGGATTCCCGCCAGTGCTGCACCCGTGGCGGTTGCCCTGGTGAGGTTCAAGCCGTTGGGGAGGTTGTCCGGGTTGTCGCGCAGGTCGATGGTGATCTTTCCCTGCTTGGGCTTGACCTCGATGGTGGCCTGCAGCGGGACACCATCCGGGCCGGTGCCCGGAAACGGGTCGTGCGCGGTGGTTCCGTGCAGGACGTATTCCGGGAGGGTTTCGATGGCGCTCGCAGTGAGGCGCTCTGAGTAGTCGAACCATGCGTCGACGAAGTCCACGAGGTCATCGACGCCGAACTTTTCGGCGAGTTCGTGGATGCGGCGTTCGGCGATGCGGGAAGCGCCCACCGATGCGAGGTAGTCGCCGTACCACTGGTCCGGCACACGGATGCGGGAGCGGCACATGCGGATGATGTCGTCGATGTCCGTGTAGTCGCGCTGGATCCGCACGCACGGGAAGATCAGGGCACCTTCCTCGTACACGTCCCTGGCGGTGGCGAAGAACGTGGTGGGCAGCGAGTTGCCGCAGTCTGCCTGATGCGCCTTGGTGACTGCAGTGAAGAGGTGCCGTCCCTGGATGAAGATGGGCACCAGAATGACGTGGTCTGCAGCATGCGAGTTACCACGGTAGGGGTCGTTGTGCAGGAACGCATCGCCTTCGCGGATGTCGTCGTGCAGTTCCACCATGTCTTCGCCGAGGGGGCCGGCGCCGAAGACGTGCACGGGCACGCCTTCGGCCGCAGCGAGCAACTGGTTGTCTGCTGTCAGCACGGCGCAGGAGAAGTCGCGTGCGGTGTTGATGACGGACGAACGAGCCGAGCGCAGCAAGCCGTTGGTCATCTCTCGGACGATGCCGTCGAATGCGTTGGCAAGTACCGAGAGCTTTACAGGGTCGAATTCGCGTGCCACGGTTACGCCTCCTTACGGGTGAGGTAGATGTTGGATCGTTCGTCGAGGGTCGCGTTCCACTCCGGCGGCACGACGATGGTGGTGGTTGGCTGGTCGATGACTGCAGGACCGACGATCTTGTCCCGAGGTGCAAGCGTTACGCCGCGGTACCGCTGGGTGCTGAAGCGTTCGCCGCCAAAGACAATGGAGTCGGTGCGGTGGACCTCGCCGGTTCGGCTGACTCCGGCGTTCTCCTTGGTGTGCTCCGGTCGGGGGATTTCCACCCGGACGCCCCACGTGATGATTTCGACGCGGCTGTCCGGATCGTGCGTGCCGTTGCGGCGGTCGTGCTCTTCGTGGAAGGCCCGCTCAATGATTGCTGCGGCGTCGACGGCGGTGTCCGGGGCTTCATCCAGGTAGACCCGCAGGTCCCACGCCTGGCCCGGGTAGCGGGCATCGACGAAGTAGGTGACGTTGGGCGCCTCGCCCACGCCGTTGAAACGCTCCACGAAGAAGTTCGCCTTCGACGTAAGGTCCCCCACCGCCCGGGTGGCGGAACCGGCATCGAAGCTGCGGGTGTCGTTGTGCAGCGGCGAGAGGAATTCCGTTGCGATCGGTGCACGGTGTGCGCCGTAGGCGGCCAAAACACCGGCAGTTGCCGGAATGAGCACGGTGTCGGCTTCAAGAAGGACACCGATTGCGGCGGCAACCATGGCACCGGCGCCACCGCCGGCGACAATCAAGGCGCCGCGGGGGTCCACGCCCTGCTCGAGTGCGGCCTGGCGGATGGCCGTGGCCATGTGGTTCGCAGAGACGTCCAGGATGGCTTGCGCAGCCTGCAAGGTGTCCATCTTGAGGGGTCCGGCGATTCGGGTGTCGATGGCCCGGACTGCGGCTTCGCGGTCGAGGGTGAACCCGCCCTCGAAGCCTTCGGTGTCGAGGTAGCCGAGCGCCACGCAGGCGTCAGTGACCGTAGGTTCTTCACCACCGCGACCGTAGGCAGCGGGACCGGGAGTACTGCGGGCGCTCTGTGGACCCACACGAAGCAAGCCACCGCCGTCGATCCATGCAATGCTGCCGCCACCGGCACCAATACTGGAGACGGCAACCGAGGACAGACCGGTCAGGTGGCCGACGAACGGCTCACCGAGCCAGGCTTCCCTGGTATGGCGGACAACGCCTTCCTCCACGAGAGAAACGTCGAACGTGGTGCCACCCATGTCGCATACCACTACGGTGTCGCGGTCCGGGGCGGCCGCCGCACCCACGAGCGGCGCCATGGAGGGGCCGGAGTTCAGCAGCAACACGGGACGGTCCAGGACGTCCGCGACATCGAGCACGGCGCCCTCGGACGTAACGACCAGCAGGTCGCCGGCGAAGCCGTACTCCTGGAGATCCGAGCGCAGCTTGCCCAGGTGGTCGGCCATCAACGGCTTCAAAGAGGCGTCAATCGAGGCGGCCGAGGAACGGCGGTACTCACGAATGGTGGGGTTGGCTTCATTCGAGAGCGTGTACGGGACACCGGGCAGGATTTCCTCGATGAGTTCCCCGACCCGCCGCTCGTGGACATCGTTGATGATCGACCACAGGAAGGACACGGCAACGGCTTCGATTCCCTGTTCCTTGAATGAGCCCAGAATTTCGCGGGCCTGTTCTTCATCAAGCGGGACAAGGACATCGCCCTCAGCCGAAACGCGTTCCCGGATCTCGAACGTCAGCTGGCGCGGAATGTAGGGCGGCGGGTAGGCAGCCTTGGAGTCGAACGCGTCGCGGCGTCCACCTTCGCGGAGCAGCAAGGTATCGGCAAAGCCGTCGGTGGTCAGCAGTGCGGTCTTGGCGACCTTGCCGGTGAGCACTGCGTTGGTGGCGTGGGTGGTTCCGTACACGATCACGTCTGCGTTGCGCAGGACGTCGTCGCCGCTCCATCCAACGGACTCGGCAGCCCGGCGTACTGAAGCTTCAAAACCGGTAAAGACCCGGTCATAGGTGGTCAGTGCCTTGCCGACTGCCATGTCACCCGTGGTCGAGTCGAGCACCACGTCCGTGAACGTGCCGCCCGTGTCGACGGCGATGCGGTACCGCGCCTCGCTTGGTTTTGTTTGAACTTCACTCATGGTTCTTTGCTACTTTCGTAGGGCTTGCAGGAGGAACGCTTCCGCGATGCGGAGGCTGGGTTAGAGCTGGGGCTTGCCGACGCGGTTGCGAAGCAGCCCGACCTTTTCGATGTCGATTTCCACCGTGTCGCCTGGCTCGAGCCAGATTGGCGGGTTCCGCTTCGCACCGATGCCTTGGGGCGTACCGGTCGCGATGACGTCACCCGGTTCAAGCGTGAGGAAGCTCGACAGGTAGGAGACGATGCGCGCGATGGAAAAGATCTGGTACCGCGTATTGGAGCGTTGCACTTCAACGCCGTTCACCCGCGTGGCCAACTCAAGTGTTTGCGGGTCTCCGACTTCGTCCAGCGTTACCAGGGCCGGCCCCCAGGGCGTTGAGCCATCAACCGCCTTACCGGCCAGCCACTGGGTTCCGCGGTACTGAAGATCGCGTGCCGTGACGTCGTTCAGCGCGGCAAGGCCAGCGACATACTGGAGTGCTTCGGCCTCTGAAACCTCGCTCGCGCGGTGGCCGATGACTACTGCGACCTCACCTTCGAAGTCGAGGTTTCCGCTGACCCGCGCACCGCCGATCTCGTCCTCGGGACCGATCATGGTGGAGGCGAACTTGGCAAAGACATCCGGGTACTCGGGTAAGGCCCGTCCGGTTTCAGCCACGTGGTCCTTGTAGTTGAGCCCGATGCAGAGCACCTTCGAAGGGTCCGTGACCGGCGTCGTCAGGCGAACCTCAGACCGTGCGCCGACGCGGGCCACCGGGTCTTGCGCAGCGAGGGCTGTTACCTCAGCAGAGACCGCCGCAATCCGTTCACCATAGAGTTCAAGGAACTCACGAACGGAGGCCGTTGCTCCGTGGACCGCCTCGTTCGAGCCCTGCAGAAGAAGTTCGAGGTCGTAGACCGAGTCTTCAACCAGGACGCCGCCCCGAATGCCGGATTCGTGTTCGTAAGAGATGAGCTTCACAGTTTCTGGCTCCCATCTTTTGCTTCGGCGCATCCCGCCACCCCGAGCACGGCATCGGCGAGGCGCTCGGCGATATCCGCCGCGACGTTTTCGTCCATGGGTGTGGAGAGGGAGAGCAAATTGGCGGGCGAACCGAGCAAGCCACGCTCATAGCTTGCCCACCACAGGCGATGCTGGATCTCCTCGCTGACCTTTTCCGCGCCCGCGGGAACTGCCCGGAGCAAGGAACCACGGCCACGGATCTCCCAGCCCGCTTCGGCGATTTTGGACTTCACAGCTTCACGGGTGGTGTCCCCGAGTCGGTTCAGGCGCAGCACTTCCTCGTGCGGGTACAAGCGCAGCGCAGCTGCGCCGGCGGCCATGCTGACGGGGTTTCCTGAGAACGTGCCACCGTGGGGAAGGCTGCCTGGGCGGGTCGGGTCCACCTCGGCCATGAGCTCCGCCTTGCCGACCACCGCCCCGACGGCGAATCCGCCGCCAATGAGCTTGCCGGTGGTAAGCAGATCAGGGGAGACTCCATAGTCTCCGCTAAGGCCGTTGTAGCCGAGTCGCAAGCTGATGACCTCGTCGATGATCAGGACAATCCCAAAGCGCGTCGCGAGTTCCCGGGCCTCTCGCACGAAATCCTCGGAGATGCTCAGCAAGCCGGCCCGGTTGGGCAAGAGGTCGAGAATGATGGCCGCGTAAGCGTCCGGTGCGGCTTCAACCGCCTGGCGCAGGAAGTGGATGTCATTGAGCGGCACTGCAGTGACGTCGTCGATCACGCCCTGGGTTACACCCCGCGTGTAGCTCGGGCCGCCTGGCACCAGCGCGACTTCGGATGTGCCGTGGTAGCCGCCCTTGGTGACAACGACCCGCTCACGCCCGGTGCTGGCCCGCGCGATCCGGATCGCCGACATCACGGCCTCAGTGCCGGAGTTCGTAAAGCGCACTTGGTCGAGGTCCGGCAGGCGCGAGAGCAGCAGATCGGCTAGTTCCCATTCGTAGAGGTTGGGGATGCCCCAACTGGCTCCACTCGCCAGGGCTTTCGTGGCTGCTTCAGTGATCTCGGGATGGGCGTTGCCGTGGATCAGCGAGGTGAAGTTGTTGTTTGCATCGATCAGTTCGCGGCCGCGGTCATCCCAGACCCGGTAGCCTTCGCCCCGGATCGCATAGGGACTCGGTGCGCCGGTGTAGTAGGTCGACCGCCCGTAGCCACCCGGCAACAACGGGAAACCCCGTGGACCCCTGCGCAGGTGTGGATCCTCCGCGATTCCGCGCTGTGCAGCTGGCTCTAGGTGAGTGTTCGTTCCCAATTCGTCCTTCTTTCAGTTCACAAGATCGATCAGCGGCTGCCCGGTGAGTGCGAGCCGCACCCGCTCCACCGCGCCGTCCTGCAGGGCGCCCGTCGAGCGATTCGAACGCCAGGCGATGTGGGGCGTGAGGATGGTGTTGGGAGCTGAGCGAAGCGGGTGTTCGGGGCCGAGCGGTTCCTGGGCGAATGTATCGATCCCCGCACCCGCAATGTGCCCCGAGGCCAACGCGGCCGCGAGGGCCGCTTCATCGATGAGGCCTCCGCGCGACACGTTGACGACGACGGCGCCTTTGCGCATCTTCGCCAGTACGTCTCCGGAGACAAGGTTTGCGGTGTCGTCGCTCAGGGGCAGATGCAGGGAGACGACGTCGGAGTTCTCCAGGACGTCGGCGAGGCCGGTCATCTCCACGAAGCTGTCCGTGACAAAGGGGTCATAGGCCCGTACTCGTGCTCCGACGGCCTGGTACATCCGCGCCACGTGCTGGCCGATGCGTCCCATTCCGAGCACGCCGACCTCAAGTTCGGAGAGCACCGGGGTGTCATAGCCGATGGTTCCGGCCCAGCCGTGGTCGCGGATCGAGGCGTCACCGGCCGGCAAACGCCGGGCCAGCGCCAGCCCCATGGCGAACGCGTGCGAGGCGACCTCTTCCGATGCAGTGCCCGGGACGATGGATACGGGAATGCCGGCTTCCGTGGCCGCGGCAACGTCGATGTTGTCGTAGCCGATGCCGTACCGGATGACAGCCCGGCATTTGCGCATTACCGGGAAGTCCGCGGCCGTCAGCCGTGCGTAGGGGGTAATCATCACAATGTCAGCTTCGGGAAGCCCTGCGCGGAAGCCGTCGGCGTCAGCCGCGGGGTTGAGTTTGTAGCCGAACTCTTCCGCAAGCGCGTGCTCGCGGTCCAGGTTCGGGAAATGGTGAGGGGCCACAAGAATGGTTCCCTGGGCATCGCGGGTCATAGTTTCTCGTCCTGTTCGTGTCGTACCCTCGTTCGCTGCCTAGCACCTTTTCGGGAGGTGCCGGTTTCGGGTGATTTCAAGTACAACGCGATATCAAGAGACCCATCCGTGCCAGATCGAGACACACGATGGGACACCTGGGCCTGCATGACGCGGACTCCCCGGGCAGCCCAAGGTGCCGGTCATCCGGGATGACCGGCACCTTCTTATGCCGACGTTTGGACTAGAGGTCGAATCCCCGGCTGCGGAAATAATCCATCCGGCGGTAGAGCGTCGAACGGCCAATCTGGAGCGTTTCCGCCGCCAGGCTGCGGTTGCCGTTCGCTTCGGTAAGGGCGGTACGGAGTTCGCTGAGTTCAGCATCCTCAAGCCTCGAGAGGCGTCCCTTGGTCAGAACGCGGTGGAATCCCTGCGGAAGGTCATCGACCGTGACCTCTGCACCTTCCGCACGCTCAACCGCGTTGGACACCACTGCCCGCAGCTGGTCAATGTTCCGCGGCCAGTCGGCGTGTGTCAGTGTCGTAATGAGCCTCCGGGACAACCTTCGTTCCCCCAGTTCCTCCGCAATGGCATTCGCGAGTTGTGGGATATCTTCCCGCCTGTTCCGCAACGGGGCGACAGAGATCTCAAGGACATCGAAGGACTCGGAGAGCAACAACGTGGCATCCGTAGGCCTGGCGATGGTGAAGATCAGCTTGGTGGCCGAGTTGCCCCGCAAACTCTGCGCAATCTCGCTGGCTTCGTTCTGCGAGAGTTCGTCCGCGTGTTCAACGATTAGGGTCGATGGCAATTCCGTGGCCACACGGTGAAGCACGTCCCTGAGCTGCGGGTTCCTCAGCGCGCCGCTCCGCGCATCGACTACCATTTGGCTGCCACGCAGCGAAGCGATGGCGCTGGCCAGTCGGCGTTTTCCGCTGCCCAACTCACCTATCATCACAACGGACCGAACCTGGTCAACAGCCTTCCGAGCGAGATTCAGGGTGCGCTTGAATTCGGTACTGGTCCCGTCGAGCTGGGACAACAAGCGGTCGGCGGCCCCCTGGATGGAACCTTCCAGCTCCTGCGGGGGGCTCTTCGTTTCGACTGAGCGTTCTTTGGATGGCGAGTGCGGCCGGACCACAACAATGGCCCCGATATTCGCGGCTGAGAGGGTCACAGGGGAGACTTCCAGGGTGGCCAGACCTGGCCCTTGCAGCATTACCTCACAATTCATGTCCCGGCCGGAGGACATCACGGCTTTGGCATAGCCCGAGATAATCGAAAAGTCGCGGTCCTCCAACGAGGCAGTCGCCGAAGCGTTCAGGAGGGAGTTCTTACCGTCCAGGGCGATGACGGCGCGGTTGCCCCTTCGCCGGGAAATCCTCAGGTATTCGCTGAGCAGCGCGCGCTCCCTGGAAGAAGTCCGCACCTCGATGTCACGCTCGATTCGCGAGGCTACGCCCTCCAGCATCAGCAGCGTTGAAGACGGTTCAAGGGTGGACACCCGGTTGGCGGGAAGCGTCAGCCCAATCACAGCCCGCACTCGGTTGTGGAACGGGTCGCGTACCAGAGACGCAAAGCACCAGTTGCCGCGCATGTCCTCACGGAAGTGCTCCTCCGGGGCCAGCCAGACCCCTCGCCCCTCTTCCAGCGCGAGCCCCTCACCGTTGCTCCCGCAGCTCTCCTCCAACAGCGAGTATCCGGCGGGAAAGCCGTCATCGCGCAGGAAGTCTGCCTTCACAAGCACTCCGTTGGGTGCCGTCAGGCTTACGTATCCACCCAGGTCCGCCGCAACTTCATCCAGCTTCTGCAAGTGCGGACCGGCGGCATGGATCGTGTGTTCATCTACCCGGCCCTCGTCGAAGAATCCCCGATCGGCCACTGCATCAACTCCAGCGGCCCGGCTTCGGTACCAGGAGCGAGCCACGATCGGCCTGATTCCCGTCAGATCAGCATGCGGCTGCATCAGGAACAGTTCGCGAACACGGTTCGTTTCGCGCAAGGACTCATACGGCCAAGGGGACAGGACTTCAGCCGAGGCCATTTTGGTCGCCTTCTTCGTTCCTGCGAGCGCGGAATACGAGGGGCCTCCTGGCATGGGCTGGCTTGCGGCGGGACCGGAACGCGGATTCGGCGCTCCAATTTTCGTCCGAGGCCGCATTATCCTCGCGCGCCCGGGCGCGAATATAAGCAGCCACCATGCCTGAAAGGCCGCTACCAAAGACGACGTCGCTCCGACTGGCCCCCACACCCGGATATTCGGTGACCATTTTCTGCTCTTCCCGTTCAGACCGCTCATAGGGCTCCAGGGAGGTACCCCTTGCTGCCAAATCCAGCTTAGCTAACTAATGGTCGTTAGGGAAGAGGCGATGTGGGAAATTTGGCACATTCGAGCGCCGTCCCCGAGCCGTCCTTCCAGACCGCAACGGCGACCAAGCCGCCGGCTGTTACGATGACGGAATTATGAGCGCTACGTCATACGAGGCCGCCCTTGACGCCTTTGTCCATCGCCTTGAGGAGTGGAACTGGGCAGGGCAGAAAGCCGCTCGTCAGCACATCCTCGAAGCATTCCTCGAGTTGGCGATAGCCAACGGCTTCAACTCCGTGTCGATGCGAACCATTGCGAATGCAGTCAACATCAAGCCGCCCAGCCTCTACTCGCATTTTCCGGCAGGGCGGGATGAGATCGTGGCCGAGTCGCTGCGCTGGCACTTCCATCGTTTCGGCGTCGCCTTGATCGATGCAGTGAGCCAGGCCGCTTCGGCCGATGAATTCTGGGACTCCATGGTCCGGCTTCATTTCACCCGCCAGGTGCGGCTTCCCGAAAGCAATCTCTGGGACCTGTTGGTAGCGACGGACAGAATGGCCGGCATCCTCCCCCGTGACTTGCGCGCCCAGGTTGACGACTGGGTCGATCTCCACGAAAACATGTACGTGGCAGCAGCGCGCGACATGGGCTATCCGAAAGCCCGGGAGCACGTCAAAGTTGTCATGACACTGCTGGAGGGAGCAACGCGGTGGGCATCGACAGAATCCGACGACGCCGAGCTTAAGGAACTGGCGGACCGGGCGGTCCTACTCTCACGAACCGTCCTCAGCGTTGAGTTCTGAGTCCTCTCCCGCGTCTGATACCAATCCGGAAGCAGCCAGCACCGGCGACGCCGATCAACCGATTTTCTGGCGGCCCAGCCGGGCGTAGATTTCGGGGCGCTTGGAGCGGAGGAAGAATGCGTACGCAATGCCACCAAAGAACAGCGCGAAGGTGAAGGTCATGAAGATGACCGTCATCACGGCCGAGCCTCCGATCAGCTCCGGGTAGTTAGTGATCGCCAGGTAGGTGATAGCGCCAAGGAAGAGCACGCTGATGATCGGCGCGACGATGGTCTTCCAGACCGACTCCGATGCGGAACGGCGGCGGCGGAGGAAGTAAACGAGGACCGCAAAGCTGGTGATGAACATCAGGAGCAGCACGGCGAAAGTGCCGCTGCCGGAAGCAATGGGATACAGGGCGTCGGGGGCAACACCTATGGCTGTGAAGATCACCGTCGCCACAGCCCAGACGAGGCCCACTGCCAGGGCAGATACGTACGGAGACTTGTGGCGGGGATGGACCCGTCCGAGGACTGGAGGCAGTGCGTGGTCGGCGGCAAGCGAGAAGCTGTACCGTGCGGCGATGTTCTGGATGGACAGCATGCACGCCAGGACGGACGTAATAAGCAGGATCATGGCAACATCCGCGAAGATCTTGCCCGCCAACGCGGCTACGGCGTCGTTGAACAGATTGACAGTGTTGCTTTCCGCCGCGGCCTGCACGTTGTCCGGCCCCAGGAACGCGATGAATGCCCAGGCAGCAACCGCGTAGAAGAGGCCAATGCCGATGACTGCCAGGTACGTCGCCCGCGAGATCGTCTTGTCGGGGTTCTTGACCTCGTCCCGGTAGATCACTGTTGCTTCGAAGCCAAAAAAGTTCCCGACGGCGAACAACAAGGCGAGGCCGATGCTCGCATCGGTGAGGGAGGGAAGGGCGAATCCCACCCCGTGCACAGCATCAAGTCCGTTTACGGAGAATGACGCGAAGTCGAAGACGACGATGACAGCCACCTCAAGAAGCATTACAGCCGTGAGCAACTTCGCGGAGAGGTCGATGCGGTTGTACGCAAGGACGGTGGTGACGGCGATGATGCCGAGCGCGTACCAATACCAAGGAACATCCGGGCCGTTGAGGGTGTTGACGACGAATCCCTGGAGGGCCACGCCGAAAAACGAAGGGGCGAAGAATCCAATGAGGATGTAGCCGAAAAGGGCCAAAAAGGCGCCGCCGAGGCCTGCAGGTTTGCCCAAGCCGGCAGTGACAAAGGAGTAGAAACCTCCCCCGCCCCGGACGCTGCGGCTCATCTTGACGAAGCCGACGGAGAAAATCAGCAACATCAACGTGACCAGAACGTAAATGGCCGGAGCCGTCTGGCCGCTGAACATCAGCAGTACGGGCAGCGTGCCCGCAACCGTGGCCAGCGGCGACGAGAACGCGAGCACGTTCATCACGAGCTCCCCGACTCCCATGTTGCCGCTGAGCCGATTCTCCTGGGAGGGACGCGCCACTTTCGGCGCGTCAATTGTGGTGTTGTTCATGTAGTCCTCGTCACTAAATCCTGAGTGCTGAATCACAGTAGCGAGTGGACACCATGCTGACGCTGTGCCAGTTTGAGACACCTTTGCCCGGGCGGCGCCCCGACGCGAAGAGTGACTCGGACATTGGCGAGGTCAAGGAGGCGAAGGACGTGGTGGGCAAGCGGGTGATCGTGTGCTCGGGCACCAACCAGGAGGCGATCCAGTATTACGACGACGACTCCGCCTCGTCGCTCGCGATCCAGTCCGGCCGTGCGGACCTGACTTTCGGTCCGAACGCCGGTGCCGCGTACAAGGCCGCGAAGGACGGCAAGACCAAGCAGGTGGGCACCGTCAACGGCGGCTGGCCGCTAAAGGCCGACATCGCCTTCACCACCAAGAAGGGCAACGGGCTCGCGGTTGCTGCGCAGGCCGCGCTGAACGTGCTTATCAAGAACGGGACGTACGGGAAGATCCTGGACCGCTGGGGGCTTTCTTCGGAGGCGATTACGAAGTCGGAACTGAACCCGCCTGGGTTGCCGAAGAAGTAGGTCCCCTTTCGATTGCTCCGTAACTGACGTTCAGGCGCCTGAACGACAGTAACGGAGCAGTCGACGTCTAGAGACTCGAAGGATCCGTGTTCGCTCCGCAGAGCACAACGGCCACAGTCTCGCCGTCGGCGGGCCGATATGCCCCGGACAACAGGGCAGCGTATGCGGCTGCCGCTCCGTGTTCGACGACGATCCTGTGGCTCTCCCACAAGCGCCGCCGGGCGGCAATGATGTCGTCGTCGCTGACCAGGACGCTCTGCACCCCGGTACGCCGTGCGACGTCGAAACCGATTTCGCCGATGCGGCGCGCCCCAAGTGAATCCGCAGCGACTCCGGACACGGAAACGTCCATGGGGCGGCCGGCTGCGAGGGCCTCGTGCAGGGTCGGCACCGTCTCGGGCTCGACTCCCACCACCCTGGCTTTACCCTCGACGGCGGCGGCGATGCCGCCCATCAGCCCACCTCCGCCAACAGCTACCAGGAGGGTGTCGACGTCGGGCAGCTCGGCCAGCACCTCAAGCCCGACCCCTCCGGCGCCGGCCACGATCCCGGGCTGGTCGTAGGCATGGCAGAGGACTGCCCCGTTGGAAGCCGCGAATTCGGCGGCAGCGGTGAACGCCTCTGCGTACTCCGATCCGTGCTGCACCACTGTGGCGCCCGCAGCGTGGAGTTTCGCGACTTTGTTTGCTGGCGCCGTCTCGGGGACAAAGACCGTGGCTGGCATGCCCAGGCGGGCCGCCGCGAAGGCATTGGCCAGGCCGGCGTTTCCGCCGGATGCAACCACGATTCCTGCGGTTTCGGAGAGCTCGCCGTCCTCTCGGGCAGTGAGCTGCCGGTTGAAGGCCCCACGTGCCTTGAAGGAGCCGGTGTGCTGCATGAATTCGCATTTGAACCAGAGGGTGAACGGCAAATCTTCCCCGGACGAAACCATCGGTGTATGCCGGACCAGGCCGGCGGTCTTTGCGTAGGCCGCCTCTACGTCTGCACGGGTAATCATCTTCCTGCCTTTCCTCCTCGCCCATCCTACGGTGGGGTCCAGCGGCCAGCCCTCGAGCGGTTCGAATACCGGTAAGAAGGCAGCTTGGCGGCGCAATCGCGCTAGGCCGTCGCCAGAGGCTCGGGACTAGACTGCCGATCATGCTGTTGGAAACCGGAAAGACGCGGCTCGTCGATGAGTCCCTGTCGTCCGTGCTGCGGTTCGGCGAGGAAGCGAAACCGAAGGGTCAGTGGGCGGGGCGGCGTCTGCTGTGGGAAGGTCCGGACCCTGCGTTTGAGCTCTCTTTCTGGTGTGGAACGTGCCCGCTCCTGTTCAAGCGCCTGGAAGGCGCAACGGAGACGTTGTCTATTCCTGAAATGCAGCAGACCCTGAACTCAGGCCTCGAGAACATCGACGACGGTGTCCTCGAGGCGTTCTCGGCAATGCTGCCCGGCGGGTCTTACGTCCCTATGCTTCTCAGATTGCAGCCCCACCTCGTGTATCCAGGCGGAGCTGGCGACTACTTCAGCGAGGAACAGGTCGCCACATGGGGCGTGTCAGGATTCTGGGGACTGCCCGAATATCCACAAACGCCGTATTACCGGACGTGGCGGGCTCCGGTCGATACGTCTGCGCACGCGTACGAGTTCGTAGTCCCTATGGTGCCGCCGGCCTGGAACGAACCCGATCGCGTCAAAAAGTACGTCCGGAAACTTTCAAACTCTTCGAGGCCAACGGCCGTAGCTGTATCGATCCTCGACATTTGCCAGCCCGCAATGAACCACGGAACCGATTACTACGCTCACTGGGGTCTCACCCATTTCCTGCTCGATGGCCACCACAAAATGCAGGCTGCCGCAGAATCACAACGTCCGCTGCAATTGCTGTCCCTGCTTTCAATTGAAGGCAGCCTCGCCAAAGGACCAGACATAGAAAGGATCATCGAACTCCGTGCCCGGCCTCAGGCGCATAGGCATCCCGCAGCGCCTTGAACCCGTGGCTGTTGCCGCATCCCCAAGCATCACCGACTTCTCTGGGCTTCTACGCCAAGAGCGACTCCCCCATCACCGAGAACAACAAGAAGAACGGCCTGAAGCCGGTTGAGTTCCAGTATTACGACGACGACTCCGCCTCCTCGCTGGCCATCCAGTCCGGCCGTGCGGACCTGACTTTCGGTCCGAACGCCGGGGCGGCGTACAAGGCCGCGAAGGACGGCAAGACCAAGCAGGTGGGCACCGTCAACGGCGGCTGGCCGCTGAAGGCCGACATCGCCTTCACCACCAAGAAGGGCAACGGGCTCGCGGTTGCTGCGCAGGCCGCGCTGAACGTGCTTATCAAGAACGGGACGTACGGGAAAATCCTGGACCGCTGGGGGCTTTCTTCGGAGGCGATTACGAAGTCGGAACTGAACCCGCCTGGGTTGCCGAAGAAGTAGGTCCCTTGGTGGTGCGAAGGCTGCCCCGGCAACGCGGGATCTTTCCGGTGTTGCCGGGGCCGGACCGGCTTTGGGGCGGACCTTGCACGAGCGTGTGAGGCCTCTCGATTCGTCTTCAGTGGACCGGGGTATGCGATGGCCAGCAGCCCGCGCATGGCCCACCGGTGGAAGAACGAGCTTTGCGCCGCTAGGCGCGATCGAGCCTTGAACCCTCCGAGCGGAGGGATCTACGATGAACGGCCAGGAAAGCAAACAGAACCACAAGGGGCGTGCCACGATGTGCCTGGGGAGGGATCGCTGTGGGTGAGGTTGCTTACGGGTCATTGGCGTCGGTGTATGAGTGGCTGGTACCGGATGCTAAGGCGTCCCCGGCGGGGAATGCGCAGGCGTTCGAGATGGTGACGGCGGGGCTCGACCCGGGGGGACAGATCTTGGACTGCGCCTGCGGGATTGGGTTGCTGGCGGTGGGGCTGGCTGAGGCCGGGTTCCGAGTCACCGCGTGCGATGCCAGCCCGGCGATGGTCGAGCGGACCCAGGCGCTGGCTCGCGCTCACGGAGTCGAGGTATCGACGCGGGTTTGCCGCTGGGACCAGCTACCCAATCAAGGCTGGCCCGACCGGTTCGACGCTGTGTTGTGCGTCGGGAACTCGCTCGCGCACGCGGTCGGACGCAGTGGCCGGCGCGCCGCACTCGACGGCATGGCATTCGTGTTGGCGACGGGTGGGGTGCTGGCGCTGACCTCCCGCAACTGGGAGCAGATCCGCTCAGCCGGCAGCAGGCTGGACGTCTGGGACCGGCTCGTGGAACGCGCCGGCCGCAAGGCAGTGGTGGTGTACTCCTGGCGGGTGCCGCCTTCATGGGACGCCGAACACCACCTGCAGATCGCCGTGGCAGCACTCCAGGACGGTGACCAGTTGAAGGTGACGACCGAACTGCTGCCGATTTGGCCCTTCCACCACGAGGAACTCCTAGCCGATCTCGCGGCCGCAGGTCTAAGCCTCGCAGGGTCCACGTACGACGCGACCCAACCGAATTATCTCGTCACCGCTCAGCGACGCGCAGGGTTACCGACCTGACCCACATTCTCCTCATCTCGACGTCGCATGATCACCCCGTCCGCGTAAGACCGGACGGCCATGTAGCGTCCCGCTCAGGCACCGGCTTACGGGCAGTCAGACGCCCTCGCCGAAGACCGCTTGAAGCAGACAAAGCAGTTCGGTGAGCATCAACACCACGACGACGACTATGGCGGCTACGCCTATCGCGGCTGGGAAACGACCACCTGGGACGACACTCTGCCACCCCCGACCCCTAGGCTTGGATCATGTTGGACCAAGATAATCCGGAGATGCTCGACGACGCGATCTACCGGAAGTTCAAGCGCGCAGTGAGCGAAGCAGTACGGGAAGCTGCTTAAGGCGTGTTTGGTAAGTGGTCGGACTGTGGCCGTTCGTCGGCGTGGCGGTGATCGTAAGCATGCATCGCGGGAAAGTTCGGTGCATCAATGAACTGCCAGCTCCTAGGATGAGTGGGTGGACCTTTCGCATCTCGGCGCGCCGATCGGGCCGATGATTCGCGTCCACGGTGGGTTCGCCAACCGGATGTACCGACTCGACACCGACCAGGGGTCGTTCGCGGTGAAGGAGTTAAACCTCGTCGACCGCCGCTGGACCTATCGCGTTGAGGACGTGTTCAGGTTTGAGCGGGCGGCCTTCGCTGCCGGCATTCCGATGCCAGAGCCGATCTCGGCCAGCCACCATACGCTGGTTCACCGATGGGTCGAAGGCGAGAAGGTGCCCGAAGCGCCGGTGTCGGCGGCGTACGCGTTTGAGATCGGTGAGATCCTCGCGCGCCCTAGTGGTGAACGCGCGTTCCACGAAGTGACCGCGATACGGCTTGTGCGATCAGCCGATAGCAGCCGCGTATGCCATGCACTCTGCTCCCGCCCGCGTTCAGCGGCCGGGCCCCTGCTAGACCGATCAATTGTCCAGAACACTTAGGGGCACGAAGGCCGTGGTCCTGAGCGATCATGAGCCTCCACTGTTGTGCCCTTACAGGTTGGCACCCAACCCCGCACCATCGTGACTATCGTGGTCACCAAGGACGAACCCTCCCCCAAAGGAGCACCATGCGCCAGCGCCTCGCCATCCTCGATGACTACCAGGGTGTCGCCTACGACTATGCCCCCTGGGACCAGCTCACCACCGACGGCATCGACGTCGCCGTCTTCAGCGACCCCTTCGAGGACGAAGAAGACCTGGTCCAGGCGCTGCGCGAGTTCAGCATCGTGGTGGCCATGCGCGAACGCACCGCCTTCACCGCCGCCCGGCTCCACCAGTTGCCCAAGCTGAAGCTGCTGGTCACCACCGGCATGGCCAACTCGTCCATCGACATCGACGCCGCACGGAACCTCGGCGTCACGGTTTGCGGCACCGGCGGGTCCGCAGCAGCCGCACCGGAAATGACGTGGGCCCTGCTGTTGGCTGCCGCACGGAACCTGCAGTTCGAAGGCAACGCCATGCGGGCGGGCCGGCTGCAGAGCACCGTCGGTTTCGAGCTCGCCGGCAAGACTCTCGGCGTGCTGGGCCTGGGCAAGATCGGCACGAAAGTGGCAGGGTACGCGAAGGCGTTCGGCATGGACGTCATCGCCTGGAGCCCCAACCTCCACGAGGAAACCGCGGCTGCCGCCGGCGTCCGCAAGGTGAGCAAGGAGGCACTGTTCCGGGAGGCCGACGTCGTAAGTGTCCACGTGCGGCTCTCCGACCGCTCCCGCGGGGTGGTCGGCGAGGAGGAACTGCGGCTGCTCGGACCGGACGGGATCCTGGTCAACACCGCGCGCGGTCCCCTGGTGGACGGGGACGCTCTGCTGCGCGGGCTGAACGAAGGCTGGCTGGGAGGCGCCGCCCTGGACGTGTACGACGTCGAACCCCTCCCCGCGGACCATCCGCTCCTGGACGCGCCGCGCACCGTCCTGACCCCGCACCTCGGGTACGTCACCGCCGAAAGCTACACCCGCTACTACGGCGAGGCCTTCGAGGACGTCCGCGCATGGGCGCAGGGCAAGCCGGTGCGGGTGCTCTAGAAGCCGAGAAGCCGGTCGGGCGCCACGCCGCGCTAATAGACCGAACCCTGCAGCACTTCCGAGAGCCGGCCTGCCGCCCTGCGAAGCTCCGGAACTCCGGCCTTCATCCCGTCTTCCGTTGCGGTCTCCACCACGCTGGTGAAGGCGATCGACTCGCTGGGCCGCTCACGCCGGTTCGGCACAGCCACGGCCACCGAGAGCACGCCGGTGGCGCGCTCGTCCGCGGAATAGCTGTAGTCGACGCCGGGACCGGGCAGCCGCCCGCGCAGCTCCTCAACGCTGAAGCCGGCCTTCTCATGGCCGGCGGCGACGGCGGCACCCACCACTTCCTCCAGCTCACCGTCCGTGGCCGAAGCAATCAGGATCTTGCCGGCCGCGCCGACGGTGAGCGGCAGCCTCTTGCCCAGGGGAAGGTCGTAGCGGAGCGGGGACTCGCCGTCCACGCGCGCGATCAGGATCCGCTCGAAGCCAAGCCGTGAGTAGAGCGAAACGGTCATGCCTGTCTGGGCGGCAGCCTGCTGGAGGATCGGGCGGGCCGCCACCACCAGTGGATCGTTCTCCAGGAAGCTGCGCGCCGCGGGCAGGACCGCGGGGCCGATCCGGTATGACTTGTCGGTCTGGCTGACCATGCCGAAATCCTGCAGCACCCGCAGGATACGCAGGGTGGTGGGCGGGCTCATGCCGCACGCCCTGGCCAGGTCGCTCAGGCGCTGCGGCCTTTCAGCGCGCTGGAGTTCGGCGAACACTTCCATCGCCCGGGACAGCGAGCGCATGTTCGCGGCCTTCTGGCCATCGTCGGCAGCAGAGGCGGCGGAGTGAGTCGAGGCGACCGTCATTGTTTCATTCTATGTAATTTCCTTGCGCTTGACAGACCATGTGGCGGCTGTCACTATTTCTACAGACGCAATGGTCTTTCATTCTATGAAATGATCTTTCCCCCAGTGTTAGAAGGAATCGATGACAACGGAGTCACTAACCGCCAAGCCGAAGCAGGCAACCCATGTTGCACCCACGGTGCTCGCGGGCATCGCTGCCTTTGCCGCCGTCGGCGTGTACGTCCTGGTGAGTTCAATCGGGCTCGGCCTCTGGACATCCCTGGGTCCGGGCGCCGGACTTTTCCCCTTCGCCATGGGCGGGGTGCTGGTGGCGATGTCGGCCATCTGGCTGGTCCAGGAGCTTAGGCAGCCCAGCGAGACGGCCGAAGGCGTCGACCGCAGCCTGGTGCTCGCCGTCGTCGTGAGCCTCGTGGTCCTGGCCGCCGTGCTGGACCTGGTCGGCTTCCAGCTGAGCATGTTCCTCTTCCTGCTGTACCACCTGAAGATCCGCGGCCGCAGGAACTGGCTGGTCTCCCTGATCATCGCGTTTGCCGGAAGCGTTGGGGCGTTCTACGCCTTCAACTACGGGCTGAACGTCACCCTGCCCACTGCGGGAATCTCCCTGTTGAACTCGATCGGACTCTAGACGTGGACACCCTTAACGAACTGATCGGCGGCTTCGCTGCTGCCATGACATGGCAGAACCTGGTCTTCGCTTTCCTGGGCTGCCTGCTGGGCACCATCATCGGCGTACTCCCGGGCATCGGCCCGGTTGCCGGCGTCGCGCTGCTCATCCCGCTCACCATGAACCTGGACGCCACGGGCGCCATCATCATGCTCTGTGCCATCTTCTACGGCACGGCCTACGGCGGAACGATCACCAGTGTCCTGCTGAACACCCCGGGTGAGGCGGCCTCGGCGATCACCACGATCGACGGCTACGCCATGACCAAGATCGGCAAGGCCGGAGCCGCCCTCACGATTGCCGCCGTGGGATCCTTCGTGGGCGGAACCATTGCCACGCTGGGTCTGGTGGCCGCGGCCAAGCCCCTGGGCGAGATGGGCCTGCTGGTCGGCCCGCCGGAGTTCTTTGCCCTGATGGTTGTCGGCATCTCCTTGCTGGTCGCCCTCGCGGGCAAATCCATGGTCAAGGCGGTTATGTCAGGGGCACTCGGCCTGCTGATTTCCATGGTGGGCATCGACCCCGTGGCGGGCGCACCCCGCTTCACCTTCGGGTCCGACAACCTGCTGGACGGCGTCAGTTTCGTGGCCGTGATCGTGGGCGTCTTCGGACTCTCGGAGATCCTTTCGTACCGCAAGGACTCGGCTGCCTCCGTTGTCCACGCCCCAGGTCTGCGGTCCCTGCTCCCGAACCGCAGCGAATGGCGCCGCAGCGCCCCCTCGATGGCCCGCGGCACCGGCATCGGCTTCGGCCTCGGCCTCATCCCGGGCATGACCGGTTCGGTGTCCTCGCTGCTGGCCTATGTTGCCGAGAAGAAGTTCTCGAAGCACCGCAACGAGCTGGGCCACGGAGCCATTGAAGGCGTGGCGGGCCCGGAAACGGCCAACAATGCCCACGCCAACGCCGCGCTGATCCCGCTGTTCACCCTTGGCATCCCGGCATCTCCGACCATCGCCGTCCTCATGGGCGCATTCCTCCAGCAGGGCCTGGTTCCCGGACCGACCCTGTTCACGGAACACTCTGAAGTGGCCTGGGCCATCATCGCCAGCCTCTTCATCGGCAACCTGCTCCTGCTGCTGCTGAACGTTCCCCTGGTGGGCCTGTGGACCTCGATCCTCCGGGTGCCCGCCCCCATCCTCACCGCCCTGATCCTGCTCTTCATGGTCATCGGCGCCTACACCATCAACTTCAACGTCTTCGATGTCTTCGTCATGATCGGCTTCGGCCTCCTGGGCCTCGCGCTGCGGCACCTGGACATTCCGCTGGCCCCGATGGTCCTGACCCTCGTGCTCGGTCCGCTGATGGAACGCTCGCTGCGCGAATCACTCGAAATCTCACAGGGCGACTTCGGCGTCTTCCTCAACCGCCCCATCGCGGCGGTGCTGATCGGCGTCGGTGTCCTCATCGTGCTCAGCCCGCTCCTGAAGCTGCGCAAGCCCAAGGCCCTCATCGAAGACCCCGAAACCTAAGCCATCCCCTGCACAACCCCCAGCACAACCCCTTCAAAGGAGAAGAACCATGCCCCGTACACGCATCGCCGCAACCGCCTTTGCGGCTGCAGCACTCATCGCCCTCACCGCCTGCGGCAGTAACGCCGGCGCCTCCGGCTCGGCCACCGGCAGTGATTTCCCGAAAAAGGGAAAGTCGATTGAACTGATCGTCTCCTTCTCTTCGGGAGGCGCGGTGGATACCGCCGCCCGGCTCGTGCAGCCGATCCTGGAGAAGGAACTCGGAACCAACGTCGAGGTGGTCAACAAGCCCGGCGCAGGCGGGCAGATCGGCTACACCCAGCTGACCAGTTCCAAGCCGGACGGCTACACCATCGGCGCCACGGGCTCCCCGTCCGTGGTCGTCTCTCCGCTGGACCCGGCCCGTGGGGCCAAGTACAACCGCAGCAGCTTCCAGCCGCTCGGCCGCCAGGTCATCGACCCCACCGTGATCGCGGTCCAGCCGGACAGCCCCTACAGGACGCTCAAGGAACTCCTTGACGCTGCCAAGGCCAGGCCGAAGTCGATGACCGCCAGCACCACCGGGCTGCAGACCGGCGAACACTTCGCCTTGGCACAGATCCAGGAAGACACCAGCGCCGAATTCGCCCCCGTGCACTTCTCCGAAGGCGCGTCCCAGGCCACCACTGCCTTCCTCGGAAGGCACGTGGACATCCTGGTGGCCAACGTCAGCGACGTGACCGACCTGTCCAAGCAGGGCAAGGCCCGCGTCCTGGGCGTGATGTCCGCCGAGCGTGCGCCGTCGCTGCCGGACGTCCCCACCTTCAAGGAATCCGGCTACGACCTCGAAGCCGGGACCGTGCGCGGCTACTCCGCCCCGGCGGGGCTGCCCGACGCTGTGGCCAAGAAGCTCGAAGCCGCCCTGCAGAAGGCCATCGAAGACCCCGCCGTGGTCCAGAAGATGAAGGACCTCGGCCTGCAGACCAGCTACATGTCCGCCGCCGACTACGCACAGTTCTGGGCAGGACAGGAGGAGGACTTCAAGAAGGTCCTCCCCATGGTCCAGAAGAAGGACTAGAGCCCACCCGCCCGCCAAGCCGACAAGAAAGAGGCCCATCATGACCACTCCCGTCCTCGAGGACATCGACGCAGACTTTCCCCGCCCCCACCGGGAACTGATTGAGCGCCTCGCCAAGCTGCCGGCTGCCAACATCGGCGACGCCATGGACCGCCTCGGCGTCGCGGATTCCGCCATCCAGGCCATCTGGCCCGGCGCCCGCCTCGCCGGGCCGGCCTTCACAGTGTGGGTCCGCCCCGGGGACAACCAGGGCATCCACCGCGCGCTGCAGCTCGCCCGCCCCGGCGACATCGTCGTCGTCGCCGGGGGCGGTGACGAGTCCCGTGCATTGCTGGGCGAGCTCATCGGCGAACGTGCCATCAACCAAGGAATTGCCGGGTTCGCGCTGGACGGCGCGGCCCGCGACGCCGAAACGCTGGGTGAGATCGGCATGCCGGTCTTCGCCCGGGCCACCACCCCGGCGGGCCCCTACAAGAACGGTCCCTCCCGCCTGGGAACCGCGATCTCCTTCGGCGGCGTCCCGGTCCTGCCCGGCGACATCATCATCGGCGACTCCGATGGCATCGTCATCATCCCCCAGGCCCAGGCAGGCGTCGTCGCGGAAGCGGCGGAAGCCGTGTTCGCCGACGAAAGCAACCGCCGCGGGGCCATCATCGCCGAGCGGCGTCCAGGGAACTAACCCGCCATTCACGCAGGCCGGCACCGACCAGCCGGCACCGCAGAACAAAGAAAGACTGAAGATTCATGACAGCGTGCACCGTCATCGGCCTCGGTGAGGCCGGAGCCACCTACGCGGCAGCCCTCGTCGCGGCCGGCCACACCGTGACGGGTTTCGACCCCGTCGCACCCGCCACACCCGCTGGCGTCATCAGGGCGAACACCGCCGCCGAAGCCTGCGTCGGTGCCGACATCGTCCTCGTCCTGACCGGCGCCGCGGCAGCCCGGAGCGTGGCCACTGAATGCCTGCCCGTCCTGCCATCGGGCAGCACCTACGCAGACTTCACCTCGTCCTCCCCCAGCGTCATGAGCGAGCTGGGGGCGTCGGCCGGACACGCACTTTTCGCCGACGTCGCCATCCTCGGTCCCATTCCCACCCAAGGCGCCAAGACCCCGCTCATGGTGAGCGGACCCGGGTCCCAAGCGGTCGCCGGACTGCTCGCCCCGCTCGGCGCCGACGTCGAAATCGCCGACGGCGAGCCGGGGGCAGCCATGGCCCACAAGCTGCTGCGCAGCGTCTTCATGAAGGGCCTGGCCTCAGTGGTGGTCGAAGCCGTAACCGCCGGACAGGCAGCGGGCCTGGAGGACTGGATCCGCGGCCAGATCGCCCGCCAGCTGGCCGGCGACGGGCAGGCCGTCATCGACAGGCTGCTGACCGGCACCGCCAAGCACGCCTCGCGCCGGTCCAAGGAAATGCAGGACACCGCGGCCTACCTGACCGCAGACCTCAAAGTCCCCGCGGAGATGACCACGGCCTCCGCCAGCGCGCTCGTACGCATGGCAGGACACCCCGTGGAAGCCGCTGCGGCCTTGCGCTGACCTTGGCGTCAGGCTGACCTTGGTATCAGGAAGAATTCAGGACAGGAACCACCCGGTGTATCCCTCAAAAGCAACAAGCCACCCCTCAGGAAGCACAGCATGATCGGCATCTGGGCACTAGGCGCCTATCTGGCAGTCATCTTGCTTTGGACGACGCTGTTCAAGCGAAGCGTCGGGGAAGCCATGATCCTTGGCTTCGTGGCGGTGCTCCCTTTCACCGGAAGCGCCGCGCTGCAGGTTGGCTGGTCCGCGTTCTATTCGGCTATGACCGATGAAATCGTCTACGCGACCATGGCGTTTGTCTTCATGGGCTACCTGCTGGACAAGGCCGGGGTGCTGGATCGCCTCATCGACCTCCTCAATTCCCTGATCGGCGGAGTCAAGGGCGGGCCGGCGTGGGTGTCCACCGTTGCCTCCGCCAGCCTGGGCGGGGTGGTCCACAACCAGGCGGCCATCGCGGCCACGGTCGGTTCCGTCACCATCCCCTGGATGGAAAAGTCGCGGCTGGACAAGGCCTCGGCCGCCACGCTCGTGGCGGGCAACGCGGGCATGGGCATCACGTTCCCCTTCAGCGCATCCATGTTCGTCCTGGTGGGCTCCGCCACGGTAGGGCCGATGCTGGACGTCAACAGCCTCTTCCTGCCCCTGCTCATCGGCGGCCTATGGTGCTTCCTGCACAGGCTCATCGTCACCTGGCTGGCCATCCGCCGGAGCGGCATGGAGCCCCTGGACGCCGCACACCGCCTGCCCTTCCGGACTGCCGTGCGGCAGGGCTGGGCGACGCTGCTGTTGTTCGCCGTCGTCGCCGTTCCGCTCATCATCACCTCGGGTTCCATCGCCACAGCCCTGTCCGACTGGACCGGCAGCGACGTCACCAAGGCCCTCAGCGTCATCGTGTGGATCCCCGTGGTCCTCATCCTCACCGGCGCCCTGCTGGGCTGGAACCGCCTGCCGCGCAGCGGAAACGACTGGTGGACCCTGCTGCGGGATTCCGCTCCGCGGTTCGGCGTGGTCGGCGTGACGGTGCTCTTTGCGTTCGCCGGGGCGAACGCCCTCGCGGCCACCGGGCTTCCCAAGCAGATGACGGCGCTGCTTACGCAGCTGAACCTGCCTGTCTGGCTGCTGGCCATCCTCATCGGCATGATCGTCATCGCGGTGGCGGCACCGCTGTCCGCGACGGCGACCATGGCCGCCGTCGGGACGGTCGGGGTGGCTACGCTCGTGGCGGCGGGTGTTCCGGCGACGACGGCCGCCGTCGCCGTCCTGATCTTTTCGTCCTGCGAAGCGGCAGTTCCGCCGGGCGGCGCGCCCCTGTACGTGGCCTGCGGCATCGCCGACGTGAACCCCCTCAAGACCTTTGTCCGCCTGTTCACCCACTACGCCCTGCCGCTGCTGGGCATCGGGGTACTGGTCGCCATCGGCGTCCTGCCAATCTAAGGAGCCAAAACCATGCAGCAGGCCAGACGAGCCATCCAAGCAATCTTTGTCATCACCCTCGCGGTGGCGCTCCTCGGCGGCGCGCTCTTCGTGGCGGGGCAGGCCCTGGCACTGGTCCTCGGGCAAGGGCCCTGGCTGGAATTCCTCAACGAATCCCTCAAGGCGCCGATCTGCATCGCCGCCTCGATCTGCGCCGTCGCCGGGTTCCTCCTCAGTTACGGGGCACGCCGGAAGCAGCCGCAGGAGGCGCACTCACGATGAGCACCGCCCTCGGCTACCCCAGCTTCGCCGAACTGCTCGACCGGGACGGCATGCTCGCCGGAACCTCGTGGGGACTGTTTCCGGACCCCGGGCGCGGGACTCCTTCCTTCATCAGCGCCGAGGACGTCCTGCAGGCCCGGAACTGCATCAGGACCGGTGCGGTATTCGGCCTGGACTACGCCGCCGATGCGTTCGATCCGGGCATGTCGCTCAAGCGCGGCGCACCCACGCACACCATCTACTCCTCCCATCCGGCCCACCGCGACGACTTCCTGGACGGGTACTACCTGCAGGGCTCCAGCCAGATCGACGGCCTGCGGCACCGCAGGGCGGACGACGTCGGCTTCTACAACGGCACCCCGGACGACAGGATCCGTGAAGGCACCCCGGACCTCGGCATCCAGGTGTGGGCCGAGGAACCAATCGTCGGCCGCGGCATCCTGGTGGACCTCGACGGGTACCGCAAGGCCCAGGGTGCTCCCATCGACCACGTGAAGGGTGAGGCTCTCGGACTCGACCAGATCCAGGCCGCCCTCGAAACTCAGTCGCTGCAGTTGCGCCCGGGCGACATCTTCATGCTCCACACCGGCTGGTGCGAGTGGTTCCTGGAACTACCGGCCGAGGAGAAGCAGCGCCAGCGGGCCAGCCGCCGCGCCACGGGTGTGGCACAGTCACGGGACTTCGTCGCCTGGGCTTGGGACAACCGGCTGGCACTGCTCGCCGCGGACAACTTTGCCTTCGAATGCCTGCCCGCGGTTCCCGGCAGCCCGTACTCTTCCTCGGCCTTCAACGATCACGGCATGATGCACCAGCAGTTCCTGGCGAAGCTCGGGATGCCGCTGGGCGAACTGTGGAGGCTGGGACCGCTCAGCCGCCACATGGGCAGCACCGGCAGCTGGGACGCCCTCCTCAGCATCAAGCCGCTGAACATCACCGGCGCCACGGGCTCACCGGCCAACGTCACGGCATTGACGTAGCCGGGTGGCGACGGCGTCCCACTGGTTTTGTGTGTCAGTTGCCCTACTGTCCCGGGGCCCGGTAGGACGGCGTCTTCTTAGCGGCTTCGTCGATGTCTTGCCCGGGCCCGGCGCCTCATCCAGTGAAACGGGGCGACTCGCCCCGTTAGCGCAGAAGCTATTCCTCCGGCCAAGGGCAGTCAATATGCCTCCGTCGCCTCGCAGGCGGGGCTGTCCGTAAACGAAAAGGGCGTCCAGCACTGATGTGCTGGACGCTCTGTCTCGTGAGATGAATCGAAGCCGAAAGTTACAGCCACTGCTCCCGCACAGTCAGCTGCAGCCTCACCGCCTCCTCGCTCCAAAGCGAGTCGCCGACGTCGGCCACCTCCTCGCCCGCCCGGCTCACCTGGCGCTCCCGGCAGTTGCCGGGACCAGCTCCGGTGACCGCTCCGGCGTCGCGAGCCCAAGGTTTTCGCGGAGGGTGCTGCCCTCATATTCCGTGGGGTAGACGCCGCGTTCCTGTAGTTCAGGGACGAGGTGGTTCACGATGTCGTCCAGGCCGCTCGGGATGATCCAGGGCGAGATGTTGAAGCCGTCCACGGCGCCCACGCGGGCGTACTCGGCCAGGGTGTCCGCCACGGAGCTGTAGGAGCCGGTGAAGGTCGAATCGATGCGGGCGGTCCTGGAGCTCACGAACTGCCGGATGGACCAGCCGTTTTCCTTGGCCTCGGCACGCCACTGCGCCGCGAGGTCTCGGGCCTTGGCACCGTGGAAGCCGCTACCGCGGGTCTCGGAGGTCGTTTCCACCACGGGGTCGATGTCCGGCAGCGGACCGTCCGGGTCGAAGGAGGACAGCTCGCGGCCCCAGAACTGCTCCAGGTACGCGATGGCCTGCTGCGGGCCGATCTGCAGGCTCCGCACCCATTCCTTTTTCTCCCGGGCTTCCTCATCGGTGGCACCCAGGATGAACTCGCTGGCGGGCATGATCTGCACCTCGTTGGCGCCGCGGCCGGCCGCAACAGTCCGGGCCACGATGTCCTCGCGGAACTTCACCGCAGCCTCGAACTTCGGGTGGGCGGAGAAGATGACGTCCGCCTGGCGGGCCGCGAAGTCGCGGCCTTCCGGGGAGTCGCCGGCCTGGAACAGCACCGGCCGGTACTGTGCACTGCGCGGCAGTCGCGGGGTCACGTCCACCGTGTAGTGCTGCCCCTCGTGGAGCACCCGCCGGGCGTGTCCGGGCACGGCCCAGGAATCCGCCGAGGCCGACGCCGCAACAGCGTCATCTTCCCACGAGTCCCAGATCCGCTTGGCCGTCTGCACGAAGGCCTCGGCGTGCAAGTAGCGGTCCGCGTGGTCCAGGTAGCCGCCGCGGCGGAAGTTGGCGCCGGTCCAGGCGTTGTCCGTGGTGACCACGTTCCAGGCCGCGCGCCCGCCGGAGAGCAGATCCAGGGAGGCCAGGCGATGGGCCAGGTCCGCGGGATCGTTGTAGGTGGTGTTCTGGGTGGCCACCAGGCCGATGTTCCGCGTTACCGAAGCAAGCGCGGCAAGCATGGTCTGGGCGTCCGGCCGGCCGGCCACGTCAAGGGCGTGCGGCCGGCCCAGATGCTCGCGCAGGCGCAGGCCCTCACCCAGGAAGAAGGCGGCGAACAGACCACGTTCGGCGGTCTGGGCGATCCTGCGGAAGGACTCGAAGTCGGTCTGCGAGCCGGCCTCCGGGGTCTTCCAGATGGTGCCGGAGTTAACCCCTTGGAAGAACACGCCGAACTGGATCTTGCCGGAAGGCTGGAATTTAGCACGGCCGTGCTGCTTCGAATTTTCCTGGCTCATGCGATTTCCTCAGTCTTGGTGTTGTAGCGGTTTTCCGGCCGTTCCAGGCCGAGCAGCTCGCGGAAAGTGCCGCCGGAGAGGGCAGGCCGCAGCACGCCGCGGCGGCGCAGTTCCGGCAGCACCAGCTGCGCCAGTTCCTCCAGCTCCACGTCCAGTACGGCGGGGTGGATGCGGACACCGTCGGCGGACGCGAGCAGCTCCGCGAGGAACTCCGCGAGCCCCGCGGCGGTTCCCACGAAACGCGCCCGCGGGCTCTCCCACGCCGTGAAGGCATCCAGCTCGGCGAGCCGCGCGGCGGCGGACTGGCCCCGGGAGTCCAGTACGACGTCGAGCTCGGCGATGACCGCCGGGCCACCCTCAACAGGGCCGCCAGCCAGGCCGCCCCCAACAGCGGCCAGGTTGGCGCGCACCTCGGCGGCTTCGGCCGCGAGGAGTTCAGGCGTCGGGGCCGAGACCAGCACGGCATCCACCCCGGACGGCAGCAGCGGACCGTCCACGGACACCAGCGACGCCGGCGCCAGCACGGGCAGCTGCCCCTGCAGCGGGCGCGGAATGATGGACGGTCCCTTCACGGAGTAGGCCTCCCCGGGGAACCCGGCCGGCGTCTCGAAGTCGGCGTAGTGCAGCTTGTCGACGTCCAGGTAGCGGCCGCTGGGGACGTCGCGGATCACGGCGTCGTCCTCCCAGGAATCCCAGAGCCTGCGGCCCACCTCCACGGACGCGGCCGCCTCATGCGCCAGGGCGCCTTCCGAAGCAGCAGTGCGCCCGACGGCGGCACCCTCCCGGGCGTCTTCGCTCGCCTTGACGAGCCAGCCGCCGCGGCCCCCGGACACGTAGTCCAGGCTGGCCAACTGGGTGGCGACGTGGAAGGGCTCGGTGTAAACGGTGTCCACCTGCGGGACCAGGGCAATGGAGCCGGTGACGGGTCCGGCGAAGGCCGCGCGCTGCAGGGCGTTCAGGCGGCCCGCAACATCGCTGCCATCCGGCAGCGGTCCGTCCGCGAAGGTCGCAACGTGGAAACCGGCGGACTCGGCCGCGAGGACGGTGTCCTTGATTCGCTCACCGTTCAGCAGTTCGTCCGGGGTGTGGCGGGCCTTGCGCCAGGCGGCGGGGTGGGCTCCATCGCCGTCCAGCTCCAGCGCGAGGAAACCGGCGTTGGAAGAGAGAGTCACGGGGTCTGCCTTTCGTAAGGGATCTTTTCGCCGGCTTCGATGGCCACGGGCAGCCGGTTTTCGGCCGGCGGCAGGGGGCAGGTGGCCAGGTCGGTGTAGGCGCAGGGCAGGTTGACCGCCCGGTTGAAGTCGAGCAGCACGGAGCCGTCCCCCGCGGGGATAACCGTGAGCGAACGGTTGGCCGCGTAGGTGGTCTTGCCCGAGGTGGCATCGGTGAACAGCACCGAGAGCGTGCCCGGCGCGTGGCCGTTGAAGGCGGTCAGCGACAGCTCCCGGCCGTCCAGGCTGAAGCGGATCTCGCCCGGCGCCTCGTAAACGTGCTGGATGCCCTCGACGGCGGCACCCACCGTGGTGGTGCGCGGCTCGGCGAACGGCACGTACGTTCCGGCGACGGCGAAGGCTGGGTCCGGTTCGTAGGCCGGGGTGCCGCGGTATTCGTTGAGCAGCGGGTTGCGCGGGTCCCGCGGGCGGACGATGTACTCGCCGCCGCGCTTGGCGAGCTCGATGACCGTGTCCCCCGCCCGCAGGTTGATGCCGGCGCGTTCGGCGATGGGGCCGAAGCTGAGGCGGCTTCCGCCGTCGGCATCCGAGCCGGCACCGTTCAGTTCCCGGCCGTCCCGCCGGAGGCTTTCGCCTTCCTCCAGGATCACGGTGACGACGTCGTTGACCACGCTCCAGGTTCCCGGAACCCCGGCGAGGCGCTGCGGCGTGCCGTCCAGCCAGTGCAGGTGGGAGACGGCGAGGAAGCCGTGTGGATCGGCGAGGTGGCGTTCGTGGGCGGCGTGCCAGTCAGCCCATTCGGCGGCGAAGGCCGGGCTGGTTTTCGGGGTGGAAAGAATGTCAGTGGGTGAAGGCATTGTTGCTCCTATGGATGGCATGGTCTCGTTCGACGGCGGCCGCAGCATCGGGCTCGGTGGCGCCGACAGACTCAGGGCGCCGCCCGTACGGATCCGCGGATTCCCACAGGGTGGTGGGAGCCGCGGAGCGGACCGCCGGGATGACGTCGAGGGCGAAGCGTTCAAGGATCTCCAGCTGCTGCGCGAACGGCAGCGTGGTGGGCAGCGAAATGGACTGCAGATCGTGGCCGTAAAGCTCGTGGTAGCTGAGGATCTTGTCGACCACCTGTTCCGGGCTGCCCACGAGGGCCGGCCCTTCGGCCACGGCGTGGTCGATGTCCCGGAACGGCGAATTGTTGCCCGGGACGTTCCGCCCGGCAGTCAGGGCCTCGTACACCGGGCCGAACTGCCGTTTGGCTTCCTGGGTGGTGTCCGCGATGAACACCCCGCCCGCACCGCTGCCGGAGCCAACGTACTGGTGCCGCGGATCGTGGCCGTGGCGTTCGTATTCCGCGCGATAGTGGTCGAGCAGGACCTTGTAGTTCTCCCGCGGCTGGATGGCGTTCGCGGTGAACAGGGGATCGCCCCATTGGGCCGCCAAGGCTGCGGAGGTCAACGTTGTGGCAGAGCCGTGCCAAATCCGGGGCGAACCCGCGAAGGGGCGCGGCGTCGTGGTGGTTTCCTCCGTCAAGGCGGACCGGAAGCGCCCGGACCATATGACGTTTTCCTCGCGCCACAGCCGCCGCAGCAGCCCGTACTTCTCGGCCAGGAGGTCCCATTGGTCATCCAGCGACAGCCCGAAGAGCGGGTACTGCAGCACCTCGTTGCCCTTGCCGATCACCAGTTCCAGCCGGCCCCGGCTGAGCTGGTCGATCGTGGCATAGTCCTCGGCCACCCGCACCGGATCCAGCACGGAGAGCACGGTGACGCCACTCTGCAGCCGGATGCGGCTGGTGACGGCCGCGATCGCGGCGAGGACCGTCGTCGGGGATGAAGAGATGAACTCCCCGGCGTGCCGCTCCCCCACCGAGAAGCTGTCATAGCCCAGTTCCTCGGCCTTGCGGGCGGTTTCCACCACCTGGTTGAGCCGTTCCGCAGTCGAGACGATCTGCCCGGTGATGGGGTTCTTCAGGTGCGGGATGATGTCCAGGATCTGGAACTTCATGACTTCGTCCCGGCCTGCGCCGAAGCCTTTGTGGCAGCCTTTGTCGCAGCGAAGTTCGCCTCGGTGATGGTCTTCGACTCCGGAACGGCTTCCTCGGACAGGCCCCAGCGGTTCAGGACCTCGGCGTAGGAACCGTCTTTGATGGCCGAGTTCAGGGCGTCGGTGATGGCGGGCGCCAGGCCGTTGCCCTTCAGGGTGGTGGCCGCCACGAGGGTTTCCGACGGCCAGCCGGCGTTGACCTTGCCCACCACTTTGAGGTCGTCGCGGGTGTTTTCCCGGTACGTCGTTGAGGGATAGGGGCCGATGTTCAGGTCCGTGCGTCCGGAGGACAGGGCCAGGATGGTGTCGGCCTCGGAGGAGTAATACTGCAGGGTTGCGGGCGCTTTTCCGCGCGCCTCGAGCTCCTTGTTCCAGGCCAGGAGGATCTTCTCCTGGTTGGTGCCCGAGCCCACGGAGACCTTCAGGCCGGAGATGTCGTCCGCGCCCTTGATGTTGTAGTTCGAGGACTTCTTGGCCTCGAAGCCCATGAAGGCCGCCCGGTAGCTGGAGAAGTCGAAGAGCTTCACGCGGTCCTTGTTGATGCCCACGTTGGAGAACACGGCCTCGACGTCGCCGGACTGGGTCTTCAGCGGCCAGTTCTCCCAGGAGGTGACCTGCAGGTCCAGCTCGAGTCCCAGTTTGTCGGCCACGAGCTGGGCGATGTCCGTTTCGACGCCGATGGGGGTCTTGTCATCCGTGGCGTGGAAGGACAGCGGGATGGAACCCGCCGTGGTGGCGACGGTGAGCTTGCCGTCCTTGCCGATCAGCTGCGGCACCTTGGCCGCCGCGGCGGCGTCCTTCTCGGCACGGATCCGGTTCTGCTCCGGCGAGGTGTTGTAGACGACGCCGTTGCGGGCCGCCGTCGTCTGTGCGCCGGAGCCGTTGCTGGCGGACGCCCCCGGATCGGAGCAGCCGGCCAGGACCGGAACGACGACGGCGGGCAGCACAGCGAGCGCCAGGAGCTTGGTTTTGCTGCGTGTACGGGAGGTGGTGCGAAGCATTGTGGCGGGTCCTCAGATGTTGAAAGCCGGTTCGATGACTTTGGAGAAGAAGCTGCGGGTGCGGGGTTCGCGCGGATTGGTGAAGATGTCCTGGGGGCTGCCCTGTTCCACGATCTGGCCCTCGTCCATGAACACCACGGTGTCCGCGACGTCCCGGGCGAAGCCCATCTCGTGGGTGACGATGATCAGGGTGGTGCCGGAGGTGGCGAGCTCGCGGATCACATCCAGGACCTCGTTGACCAACTCCGGGTCCAGGGCCGAGGTGGGCTCGTCGAACAGCAGGATCTTCGGGTTCAGGGCGAGCGCCCGGGCGATGGCCACGCGCTGCTGCTGGCCACCGGAGAGCTGGCGCGGGTAGGCGCCGGCGCGGTCCTTCAGTCCCACGCGGTCCAGGAGTTCCAGCGCCCGTTTCCGGGCTTCCTCCTTGGACTTGCGCAGTGCCTTTTCCGGACGCAGGGCGACGACGGGTGCTTCCGCCACGTTTTCCAGTGCGGTGAGGTGCGGGAACAGGTTGAAGTTCTGGAACACCATGCCGATGTCCGTGCGCTGCTTGAGGATGTCCTTCTCGCGCAGTTCGTGCAGCTTGTTGCCACGGAGCTGGTAGCCCACCAACTGGCCGTCGATGGTGATGTAGCCGCCGTCCACCTTCTCCAAGTGGTTGATGGTGCGCAGCAGGGTGGACTTTCCGGAGCCGGACGGGCCCAGGATCACGGCCACGCCGCCGGGCGGCACCGTCAGGGACACGCCTTTGAGGACTTCGGTGGCACCGAAGCTCTTGCGCACATTGGTGATTTCCACGTGGCCCCGGCTCGCGGAGGGCGAGCCGGCAGCGGGAGCCGCGGGCGCCGTCGTCAGGGTTTCTGCGGTTGAAGTTGCGGCGACAGCGGTGCTCATCGGATGTTCTTCCTGTCAACAGTTGCGTGCGTGGCGAAGAAGCGGCGGACCTTCTGCAGCGGAGTCAGCGGCAGGTTCCGGACGGCGCCCTTCGAGTAGTGGCGCTCGATGTAGTACTGGAAGACGCTCAGCACCGAGGTGATCACCACGTACCAGAGCGTGGCCACGAGCAGCAGCGGGAGAACCTGCTGGGTGCGGTTGTAGATGACCTGCACCGTGTAGAACAACTCCGAGTAGGCCAGCACGTAGACGATCGAGGTGCCCTTGACCAGACCGATGATCTCGTTGAAGGCCGTGGGCAGGATGGCGCGCATGGCCTGCGGCAGCACGATCCGGGTGGAGCGCCGCCAGGCCGGAATGCCCAGCGCGGCTGCGGCTTCCAGTTGGCCCTGGTCCACGGAGAGGATGCCGCCGCGGATGATCTCGGCCGAGTAAGCGGCCTGGTTGAGCGTCAGGCCCAGCACGGCGGCGGCGAACTGGCTGATGAGCGTGGTGGTCTGGACTTCGAAGAAGCGGACGTCCGTGAACGGGATGCCGAGGCTGATCTTCTCGTACAGGTAGCCGAGGTTGTACCAAAGCAGCAGCTGCACCAGCAGCGGGGTGGAGCGGAAGATCCAGGAGAACGTCCAGGACACCCCCACCAGCAGCGGCGAGGCCGAGAGCCGCATGAGCGCCAGCCCGAAGCCGAGCACGAAACCGAGCGCCCCGGAGATGGCCGTGAGCTTGAGGGTCTCGACGAGCCCGTTCACCACGGACTGCGCGGTGAACCATTGCGCCACCACACCCCACTCCCAGCGCGGGTTCGTCGCCAGGGACCACAGCACCGCGGCGAGGCCCAGGGCCACGAGCACGGTGCCCACCCAGCGGCCGGGGTGCTTGGCCGGGACGAGCTTGTAGTTGGAGTAGTCGACGGCGGCCGGCTGCGGTTGCCCGCCGTCTGCGCTTGATGCCGGGGTGAATTCCGCGGCGACGGCGGACGCCGGCCTGCCTGCGGTTGACGGTGCGGACTGCGCCACCGTGGTTGCTGTAGAACTCATGCGCCACCTCGCTTCGGATCGATTGTTGGCTATCGGATGGCTGCCAATCTAGGGGCGCTGCGGAAACGGCTGCAAGGCGGTCATTTGCACTTCTTCACGGTGCTTCTTGGCGCTTCACGGCCTGTCACAGAGCGCCATATGAATGCCGTTCATTGCGTCTTTTGACGCCCCTTTGACGCCCCTTTGACGCGCTGTGACGCGGGGTGACCGGCCGTGACCAGCTCCTCGACCGGGGCCGTGGATGGTCCCTAGGCTCAGGTTCTACCCGGCCCGTTCCGCCGGCCTTCCACCGTTTTCCGACAGGAGTGTGCACATGCCCGCAGACATCCCCGCGATCGTCTTCATCGGCGGCGGACCGCGCACCGCGGGCGTGCTGGAAAGGCTGGCCGCCAACCGGCCGGAGCTCTTCGCGGGCCCCGTGGACATCCACGTGGTGGAGCCGCACGAGCCGGGCTCCGGGAGGATCTGGCGCTATGACCAGACCCCAGGGCTGCTGCTCAACTCCATGGCCGCGGATATCACCATGTTCACGGACGGCTCCGTGCTGTGCGAGGGCCCGGCCGCCGACGGGCCTGGCCTGATTGGCTGGGGCGCCGGGGTCGTGGACGGTTCCATCCGCGACGTGCCGCCGCTCGAGCCGCACATCCTGGAGCAGCTGCGCGCGCTGACGCCGGCCACCTTCCCCACCCGGCAACTGCAGAGCAAATACCTGGAGTGGTTCTTCCGCCGGGCCGCCGCAGCCCTCCGTTCCTCGGACAACGGACCCGGCGCCACGGTGACCGTGCACCGGGACACCGCCACCGGCGTCGAGCCTGTTCCTGACGGCGGCGCGTCCGACGGCGGCGCGTCCGACGGCGGCGTGCGGCACCGGGTGAATCTCGCCTCCGGGGCGGTTTTAGAGGCGGATTTGGTGGTCTATTCGCTGGGCCACACCGATTCGCTGCCGGACGCCGAGACGGCCCGCCTCTCGGACTTCGCCGGCCGGCACGGCGGCTTCCACGCGGCGCCGTCCTACACCACCGACGTCGACTACTCGGCGATCGGTCCCGGTCAGGACGTGATCGTGGCGGGGATGGGCCTGGCTTTCGTGGACCTGCTGGTGCTGCTGTTCGAGGGCCGCGGCGGCCGCTTCGAGGACCAGCCCGACGGCAGACTGCGCTATGTGCCCTCGGGTGCCGAGCCGCGGGTCTGGGCCGGTTCGCGGCGCGGGGTGCCGTACCACTCCAAGATTTCCTCGACCTTCCGCGGCGAAGCCACCGGTGCGCCGCGCTACTTCACGGCCGACGCCGTCGGCGCCCTGCTGGCCGACCACGCCGAACTGGATTTCCGCACCCAGCTCTGGCCGCTGATCGCCAAGGACGCCGGGCACGCCTACTACCGGGAGCTCTTCGCATATCCGGAACGCGTGAACGGCAGCTGGGCGGAGTTCGAGGCCCGCTTCGACGCCCTCGACTGGTACAGTCACGGCCGCGAGGAGCTGGTGGCCCGGGCCGTTCCGGATCCGGCGCTGCGCCTGGACCTTGAGGCACTGGACCAGCCCTTCAGCGGCTGCGCCTTCGCGGACCACGCCGCCGTGCAGTCGGCCGTGGCGAACTACATCCGGCGGGACGTGGAACTGCGGGACGGCCCGGACCATTCGGAGACGCTCGCCCTGTTCATGGCGCTGCTCAAGGTGTACATGGACCTGGGACGGCTCATCCCGCAGGAACGGCTGAACTCCCGCTCGCAGCAGGCAGTGCACGGCTGGTGGCACGGATTCTTCAGCTACGTGGATTCCGGGCCGCCGCCGCACCGGTTGCGGGAGATGCTCGCCCTGCACGACGCCGGGCTGCTGCATTTCCTGGGCCCCGGGACGTGGGTGCGCCCGGATGAGTCCTCGGGCCGTTTCGTGGCCGGCTCTTTCCAGTCGCCCGTGCTGGTGGACGCCGCGGCGTACATCGAGGCGCGGCTGCCGTCGCCGTCGGTGGAGCGTTCGGCGAACCCGGCCCTTGCGGATCTGCACGACGCCGGCCGCGGCACCGAGCAGCGGCTGCTCACCGCGGATGGGCCGCACTCCACGGGCAAGCTGCTGGTGTCCGGCGCTCACGAGGTGCTGGCGCCCGACGGCGGTCCGCAGCCAGGGCTGTTCGCGATCGGACCGTGGACGTCCGGGTGGGGTGCCGGTGCGTTCGCCCGGCCCAACACCAACGCCGCGCCGTTCCGGGAGAATGATGCCTTGGCGCGAACGATCCTCGGAAGCCTCGTGTCCCGTCCCCTGTCCCCCGCCCATCCTTTGTCCCCCGCCCAACTAGCTCGCAGTTAATGTCGTTTTGGGGGCTCAAAACGACAACTACTGCCAGTCAGTTGGGCTGGCCCCGCACGAAAGGAATGCCATGACCACAACGCCCACCCGGCCGACGTCGGGCGTGAAAGTCCTCAGCCTGCCAATGCACGATCCGCGGGTCAAGCCGCTCCTGGAGGAGCTCGCCGTCGAGTACTCCACCCGTTACGGGAACCTGTTCGGCAACGTCGAGGACGAGCTCAAGCGCTACCCCGCCGAAGAGTTCGCCGCACCGCACGGCGCGTTGCTCATCCTGCAGCAGGATGGCGAATCGGTGGCGGGCGGGGCCTTCCGCCGCTACGACTCGCACACCGCCGAACTCAAGCGGATCTGGACGCATTCGGCGCACCGCCGTCGCGGCCTGGCCCGCCTGGTCCTCGCGGAACTGGAGGCCGAGGCCTCCCGCCGCGGCTACCGCCGGATCTACCTGACCACGGGCCCGCGGCAACCCGAGGCCAAGAACCTCTACCTCGCCACGGGTTACGCCCCGCAGTTCGACCTCGACGCCGACCCCGAGGAGATCAAGCACCTCGCCTTCGTGAAGAAGCTGGGTTAGTGAAGAAGCTGGGTTAGCCGAACCAGCCGGAGGCCGTGGCGACAAGAAAGAAAATTCCGATGACCATGTACATGAATCCCACGAACTTGAGCGTCGGAACATCGGCCACAGTGAATGAGAATCCGGCGGCCACGAGAATCAGGAGCTGCAACCATTCCGGTGCCCTGAGCGCGGCGATCGCGGCGGAAAGGAATATGAACACAAGGAAGCCCCGGTGGAGAGCCCTGGCGGGCTGGGGTATTTCGATGAAAAGGCGCTTGATGAGACGAAGGGTTCCGATTGCCCCTCCTGTCTATTGGCAAGGGCTCCAGCAACACGAGCCTCACTGGACCAGCACGCTGCCGTGAGGCCCTCCCTGGCGCAGGCCTTGGATAATGGGGTGGGCTGTTGTCTCGGCGCTGCTTGTGTGCCAGCCTCGGAATGATCCCGCCGGGTCGACGACGGGCAACTGCAAAGGAGCACGGCATGGGACTGATCCATATCGATTTGTTCACGACGCTCGACGGCGTGGCACAGGCGCCCGGCGGGCCGGAAGAGGACACGGACAACAGCTTCGCGTTCGGCGGCTGGCAGGCGCCGCTCATTGACGACGTCGTCGGCGCGCAGATCGCCGAGGGCATGGAGGGTATGGACGCCCTGCTGCTGGGGCGCCGGACCTACGACATCTTCGCCTCGTACTGGCCGCATCAGAGCGGCTTCATCGCGGAGCTGTTCAACCGCATCCCGAAGTACGTGGCCTCGCGTCTGGACCCGGACCTCGAATGGGCCGGCTCCACGCTGCTCGGTCCCGATGTCGCCGCCGCCGTCGAGGAACTACGCGGCCGGCATGGGAACGTCCACGTGATCGGCAGCCTGGACTTCGTGCAGACCCTGTTCTCGGAGAAGCTCTTCGACCGGCTGAATCTCTGGGTGTACCCGATCCTGCTCGGACGTGGGAAGAAGGTCTTCGCCGATGGCGTGGTTCCGAGCAACCTCAAGCTCATAGAGCCGGTGGTCGCCTCGCCGATGGGAGCGGTGATGCAGCGCTACGAGCTGCTCGAGGGGACGCCGGGAACGGGAGATATGTCCGAGGTGGTCGGAGAGGGCTAGGGCGAATCGCCGCCCCTGCTCACTTCCCCGCATCCCGCGCCGCGGCCTCGATCCGGGCACGGTGCAGCGCCCATTCCTCGGCGCTGCGCCCGGTCAGGTTGGGGTCCTCCGACCCGTTGCCCGCCGTGCCGTCGATCAGTTCGCGCAGGATGTCCGCATGGCCCAGGTGCTGCGCCGTTTCCGAAATCATGTGGATCAGGATCCTGTGCAGCGTCACGTTCCGCTTCTCTTCCGACCACCACGGCACGACGCCGGGCGCGTCCAGGGGGAGCTGGTCGATGGTGGCGTCGCTGTGGGCGGCGGAGAAGTGGTGCAGCTCGATTACGCTTTCCAGGCTCTCCTCCGCCGGAACCCACAGGTCGGCGTCGGGTTCGGCACCATCTGCCAACCAGGGAAGTTCACGGCCGCTGGGCCGGCCGAACACCCCACTGAAGTAGTCCAACTGCACGCTGGCCACATGCTTCACGAGGCCCAAGAGATTGGTGCCGGTGGGCGTCATCGGCCGGCGGACGTCGTACCCGTTCAGCCCGTCCAGCTTGGCCAGCAGTTCCTTCCGCCCGGCGCTCAGGTAGTGGTGCAGGGTTGCTTTCTCGTCCATGGGCGCACCCTACCGCAGCCGGGGCTCAGGCGGCCACGGCCGCCCCCCCGCCTCGGCCGTCCCCCGCCGCGGCCGTCCCCACCACGGCCGCTGGCGCGCGCATCCGCGAGCTGGAGGTTCGGCTCGGATTCACCTTCGACAGTACCGAGTCCCGGACGTCCCTGTCCGGTCGCGCTCCTCTGGTACAGCCTGCACCGCGCCCAGGGCTGATGCAGGACGGCATGCCACGGCGTACCCTCGGGTCATGGCCAAGCTGATCTACACCGCGATCATGTCCCTGGACGGATACACTGCCGACGCCGAAGGCAACTTCGACTGGAGCGCGCCGGACGAGGAAGTCCATGCCTTCGTCAACGAACTTGAGAAGCAGGCCGGCACCTATCTTCTGGGGCGCCGGATGTACGAGGTCATGGCCTGGTGGGAGGATCTGGACACTGCCGGCGAACCCCAAGCCATCAAGGACTACGCCGACATCTGGCACGCGGCGGACAAGATCGTGTACTCCACGTCCCTGGACCAGCCCACCACCGCGAAGACGCGGATTGAAAGAACGTTCGACGCTGGTGCCGTCCGGGCACTGAAAGCCTCGGCCGAGCGGGAGCTCTCCATCGGCGGCGCCGCTTTGGCGGCCGAGGCCGTCAAGGCGGGCCTCGTGGACGAGTTCCGCTTCTTCCTCAACCCGGTCACGGTGGGCGGCGGCAAGCGGTTCCTACCGGACGGCGTCGGGCTCAAGCTCGAACTGCTGGATGAGCGCCGCTTCGGCAACGGTGTGGTCTACCTCCGGTACCGGAACCGAAACAGCTAGGCGTCGTCCCGAGGGTCCCACTGCGAGCTTGCGAGCGTTGGGAAGGGACCTACGCGCTAGGTCCGCACCTTATAGTCGAGGTTGAGCTCGTCCCCGGGCAGGCCGCGGATGCCCCAGTCGTGGCGCGGCGTTTCAATCAGCACGATTTCGAGATCGTTTGCCGCGATTCCCAGGACCGTTTCGAATCCCTCGAACAGCGCCCGGTAGAAGCTCTTCTTCGTCTCCACTTCACGGCCTTCGAACAGGATCCCCTCGATGATCGTGTACCGCTCGCTCCGGGAATCCGGATAGATGAAAGATTCGGCGTCCAGGGGAATGAAGCGGTGGAAGCGTTTGTCAGCAGGCAGCCCCAGCACGCCCACCGAGGCCGCATGCAGCACATCGGAAATCTGCTGCCGGTTCCCTGCCAGCGATTCGGCCTGACCGTAGATCTTGAATTGAGCCATGGCACCAGTGTGCCAAAGCGGACCGAGTCAGCCCTCGGCGGGCAGCGGAACCAGGGGCATCGAGGCAGTCACCACCGGCACCGGGTGCGCCGGCGCGGCAACCGGGTGCGCCGGCGCGGGAGCCGGCGCGGGAGCCACCGTGGCGGCCGGCGCAGGGGCGGGAGCCTGAGCGGACGCGGACCGCGAAGCGGCGCGCTGCATCCGGATGAGGGCCACCGCGGAGATCACGAACCAGGCAACGTTGGTCACCACCGAGGGCCATGCGCCGTAGTAGGAACCGTTGATGATGAAGGCGACGGAGCCCACGAGGTTCGCCGCCTGGAAGCGCCGGCCGGCCCGCAGCCAGCCCATGGAAACGGAGAGGTACGAAGCCAGGATCGCAACGGCGCCGCCCCAACCTGCGATATCCAACCACAGTCCCACAATGTTGTCCATTCCCGGCCCGGGATCAGCTCCCTTGCCCGACACCACGTCCCCGCAATGGACGTGCGACACCGATAAGAAACGTTCGAAAAATGAACGCTACGATCAATGCTGAAGGCTCGCCCTGCCCGCCGTCAAGTGCGTGCGGAGAGGCATTCATCACAGGGTGCCGCACCCCCTTCGCGGGTGGATCCGGCAGGGCTCAGGCGTGCGGCAGGACCAGCTCCGCGTAGCGTTCTTTCATGGTGGCCAGCACGGCGTCGCCGTCGGCGTCCCAGATGTCCTGGTTGAAGATTTCCACCTCGATGTCGCCCGCGTATCCGGCGTCCCGCACCCAGGTGCCGATCGTCGCAAAGTCAATGACGCCGTCGCCCATCATGCCGCGCGACAGCAGCGCGTCCGCGGCGATCGGGAGGTTGAAATCGCAGACCTGGTACGAGGCGATCCGCTGCTCCCGCCCGGCCCGTCCGATCTGCCCCTTCAGCTCCGGGTCCCACCACACATGGAAGGTGTCCACAGCCACGCCGACGGCGGCCGGGGAGTACGGTGCCGCGAGGTCCAGGGCCTGCCCGAGCGTGGAGATCAGCGCCCGGTCCGCGGCGTACATCGGGTGCAGCGGTTCAAGGACCAGCCGCACGCCGTGCTCGACGGCGAACGGCACCAGGTCCTCCAGCCGGTCCGCCACCCGCTGCCGGGCGGCGACGACGTCCTTCTCGCCGGGGGCCAGGCCGCCGACGACGAGGAACAGTTCGCGCGTGTCCAGCGCCACCGCTTCGAGGACGGCTTCCCTGTTGTCGGCGAGCGCGCCCGCCTGCCCTTCGGCGTCGGCCGCGGTGAGGAAGCCGCCCCGGCACAGCGAGGAGACCCGCAGTCCGGCGTCCTTGATGAGCCGGGCCGCCTTGTCCAGGCCGGCCTCGTGCACGCGGTCCCGCCACGGCCCGATCGCCGGAATGCCCGCCCGGACACAGCCGTCAACGGCCTCCGCGAGCGTCCACTTCTTGGTGGTGGCGCTGTTCAGCGACAGTCGCGAGAAATCGGGGGAACTCATGCGCCCACCCCGTTGATCCGCAGGAAAGCGGACATCCGGAACGCCGCAAGCGAGGGGTCGCGGAGCAGCCCGGCTTGGTCGGCCAGCTCGAAGGTGCGGGCCAGGTGGACCACGGAACGGCCGGAGTGCAGGCCGCCCACCATCTGGAAGCCGGGCTGCTTGCCGTTGAGCCAGGACATGAAGGCGATGCCGGTCTTGTAGTAGAACGTCGGCGCGCTGAAGATGTGCTTTCCGAGCTCGCGGGTGGAATCCAGGATGGCGCGCGCTTCCACGGCTTTGCCGGCATCGTACTTCTGCATGGCCGCCGAGGCGGCCGGGTAGATGGCCGCGAAGATGCCCAGCAACGCGTCCGAGTGGTGCGTGCCGTCGCCGTCGATCAGTTCCGGGTAGTTGAAGTCGTCACCGGTGTAGAGCCTGACGCCTGCCGGCAGCTGGGCGCGCAGGGCGACCTCGTGGGCGGCGTCCAGGAGCGAGACCTTCACGCCGTCCACCTTGTCCGCATGCTCCAGGATCAGGGCGAGGAAGGTTTCGGTGGCCTGGGCGACGTCGTCCGAACCCCAGTACCCGGCCAGCGCGGGGTCGAACATGGTGCCCAGCCAGTGCAGGATCACGGGTTCGGAAGCTTCCCGCAGCAGGGTGGAGTAGACGTGCAGGTAATCGTCCGGACCGGCGGCCACCTTGGCGAGGGCACGCGAGGCCATGAGGATCACTTTGGGTCCGGCTTCGCTGACGACGGCGATCTGCTCGCGGTACGCCTCGAGCACGGCCTGGATTCCGGCGGGGCCGGCTTCCAGCGAATCCAGTTCCAGCTGGTCGGTCCCGGCACCGCAGGCGACCAGGTCCCGGACGGACTTGCCCGCCGTCGCGGCGTTGCCGGCGGCCACTACCGACGCCGCCTCGGCTCCGCTGCGCTTGATCAGCTGCTGGGTCGCCGCCCAGTCCAGCCCCATGCCGCGCTGGGCGGTGTCCATGGCATCGGCCACGCCCAGCCCGTAGGACCAGAGCTCGTGGCGGTAGGCCAGGGTGGCATCCCAGTCGAGCCGCGCCGGGGCAACCGGGGTGTTGTCCGCGGTGGCTTCGGGGATCACGTGCGCCGCGGCATAGGCGTGCCGGGACGCCAGGGGCGCGGACGGCCTGGCCCAGGAAGTCGCGGGGCGGAGCGTGTAGCGGCGGGTGCCGCCGTCGGCGTCGGGAAGAATCAGGGCCGTCATCAGAGCACGATCTCCGGGATGTCGACGGTGCGGCGCTCGTCGTTGGACTGGAGGCCGAGTTCGGCCAGCTGCACGCCGCGGGCGGCGGAGAGCAGGCCGAAGCGGTGTCCGCGGCCGGCGACGACGTCGCGGAGGAATTCCTCCCACTGCAGCTTAAAGCCGTTGTCCAGTTCAGCGTTGGCCGGGACGTCCTGCCACTGGCTGCGGAAGGATTCGGTGACGGGCAGGTCCGGGTTCCAGACGGGCTTGGGGGTGTGGGCGCGCTGCTGCGCGACGCACTTGTTCAAGCCGGCGACGGCGGAACCATGCGTGCCGTCCACTTGGAACTCCACCAGTTCGTCACGGTAGACGCGCACGGCCCAGGAGGAGTTGATCTGGCCTACGACGGCGTCGCCGCCCGGGGTCTCAAGTTCGAAGATGCCGTAGGAGGCGTCGTCAGCGGTGGCATTGTATTCCTTGCCGGCTTCGTCCCAGCGGACCGGGATGTGGGTGGCAGTCTTGGCGTTGACGCTCCTGACCTTGCCGATGATCCCTTCCAGGACGTAGTTCCAGTGGCAGAACATGTCCGTGGTCATGCCGCCGCCGTCCTCCTTGCGGTAGTTCCAGGACGGGCGCTGTGCCGCCTGGACGTCGCCTTCGAAGACCCAGTAGCCGAATTCGCCGCGGATGGAGAGGATGCGGCCGAAGAAGCCTTCGTCCACCAGGCGGCGCAGCTTGACCAGGCCGGGCAGGTAGAGCTTGTCATGCACGACGCCGGCAGTGACCCCGGCCTGCTTGCCGATCCGCGCCAGTTCCACGGCTTCTTCGAGGGTTTCCGCGGTGGGCTTCTCGGTGAAGATGTGCTTGCCGGCCTGCATGGCCTTCTTCAGGGTGGCGGCGCGCAGGCTGGTCATGGAGGCGTCGAAGATGATGTCGACGCTGGGGTCGTTGATGACGGCGTCCAGGTCCGTGGTCCATTCGGCAATCTTGTGCTTCTCGGCCAGTTCGCGGATCTTTGCCTCGCTGCGGCCCACCAGGATCGGCTCCACATGGATGCGCGTTCCGTCTTCCAGGGTGAAGCCGCCGGCGTCGCGGATCGGCAGGATCGAACGCAACAGATGCTGGCGGTAGCCCATGCGGCCGGTGATGCCGTTCATGGCGATCCGGATCGTCCTTGTTTCGAAACCCATGTGTCCTCCAAAGTTTTCGGTGCTTTCCGCGGATTGGAAAGCGCATTCCCACTCGCTCAAGTGTGCACGGGGGTGGCCACGTTGGCAAGCGCTTTCCCGAGTGGGCCTCGAAACTGCCATAATGGGCGGAGATCCCAGAGGAAAGGAACCCCGTGGCTGCAAGCACCCTGGCCGAAGTGGCAAAGCTCGCGGGTGTCTCCCCCGCCACAGCTTCGCGGGTGCTCAACGGCTCGGCCCGTACACCCGGCGCGGGCATTGCCGAACGGGTGCGCCAGGCCGCAGAATCCCTCGGCTACGTGGCCAATGCCCAGGCCCAGGCCCTGGCGAAGTCCAGCACCGGGCTCATCGGCCTGATCGTCCACGACATCGCCGATCCCTACTTCTCCGCCATCGCCCAAGGCGTCCAGACCGCGGCGCGCCAGGAGCGCCGCATGGTCCTGCTGGCCACCACGGACGGCACCCCCGCGGGGGAAAAGGAAGCCGCCGCCGCTTTCGCGGCCCGGCGGGCGGATGCGATCGTGATCGCCGGTTCCCGCTCACACCGCGCGGAAGACTCCGCCGCCAACGGCGAACTCGCGGCTGAGCTCGACCGCTACTGCCGCAACGGCGGCCGGCTCGGCGTCGTCGGGCAGGGAATCATCGGCCTGCCGGAAACGGCCGGCTACTGCACGCTCCCAGTGCCGAACGAGGAACTTGCCCGCGAACTTGCGGCGGAACTTGCCGCCACACACGCGGGAACGTTTGTAATCGTGGCGGGTCCGGACGGCCTGGCCACCTCCGACGAGCGCATCCGAGGCTTCCAGCGCGGCCTGGCGGAGGCCGGGCGCCCCGCGGCGGAGGTGCTGCACACGGCCTTCAGCCGCAACGGAGGCTTCGACGCCGGAACGCAGCTCGCCGGGCGGCTCGCGGACCTGGGCACCCGACCGTGCATCTTCGCCGGCAACGACGTCATGGCGATCGGGATCGTGGCGGCGTTGCGGGAGCATGGCCTGTCGGTCCCCGAGGATGCCACCGTGGCCGGCTTCGACGACATCGAATGGCTCCGGGACTTCCGCCCCGAGCTGTCCACGGTGGGACTGCCCCTGGAGGAAATCGGCCGGCAGGTGACGCTCGGCGCCCTGGCCGAGCCCGACGGCGGCGCGAACCCGGCCGACCCGGGCGCGGCGATCACAGGCACCGTGCGCCTGCGCCGGAGTACTGAAAGCGCCTAACGGGGCCACGCCCCTGCGTTGCGAGGCCCGCTCTACGTCCTTTGAGGCGCCCAAAGCACGTAGACCGGGCCTCACAAAGTGAGCCAGCGGCGCAGCGTCGCGGCGTCGCCGAGCAGGTTCTCCGGGCGGTCGTCGGCGACGAACTCGAGCATCACGTCAAGGTCCCGGCCTCTGCCCTTGGCTGAGTCCAGCGCGACTCCGAGCGCCTCGCGCCACAGCCCCTCGCGGGCGTCGAGCGGGAGCCGCTCGGCCTGCGGCCACCATGAGAAGCAGTGGATGCCCGTCAGGTGATCGAGCAGGCTCCGCAGTGCGTCCAGCGCCTCGCCATCGGAAATGCCGACGGCGGGCTGCCAGTACGTGCCGACGTTCGGCCGGGCCACGCGCTCGAGCAGTTCCAAGGTTCCGTCGACCGTGCTGGTGAGCGAACGGTTGTGGAACTCGAAGGCGAGATCGACGCCGCGGCCGGCCGCGAGCGCGGCGATCCGCCGGGTGTCCTCCACCACCGCATCCCAGGTGCCGGCGTCGGCCTCATTGGGCTCCAGGCTTCCCGCCCAGATGCGCACGCGCGGGGCTCCGACGCCGGCGGCGAGCGCCAGGGTGGTTTCGAAATCGCCGAAGGTGCCGGCTCGGTAGTAGGAACCCAGGGAGAGGACCCGCAGCCCCGCGTCGGCACAGGCCTCCTTAGCCCGGGCGGCCGCCGCGGCATCGGAGACGTGCACGTCGCAGCCCCATTCGATGCCGCTCAGTCCGGCCTTGGCCGCGAGGGCCACCACTTCCTCCACACTGTGCGAACGAAGGGTCACCGAGCACAGGCCCGGGCTCAGGGTGCCGATTGGGGCGTCGGGGGCCATGGCTTGTCTCGCAGTCAGTCGGGCGTCGTCGGGGCTCTGTTCCCACGTTAGTGGGAATGCGCTTTCCAAGCAATCCCGAGACTAAGCTGTGCGCATGGCCAACAAAACCACAGCCGAGAAACTCGCCACGATCCAGCAGGGCTACACCCTTGACGGCGCCACCATCGATCTCGGGGCAGCCATTGTGGACGGCGAAGTCCACAAAGAAGCGCAGGTCCGCCTTCCGCTGTCCATGATGAACCGGCACGGGCTTGTGGCCGGCGCGACGGGCACCGGCAAGACGGTGACGCTGCACATGATGGCGGAGCAACTCTCCACCGCCGGAGTGCCTGTGTTCCTCGCAGACATCAAGGGCGACCTCTCCGGGCTGGCCACCGCGGCAACCGCCAGCGAGAAACTCACCGCCCGCACGGCGGGCCTGGGCCAAGAGTGGTCGGGCAAGAACTTCCCGGTGGAGTTCCTGGCCCTCGGCGGGGACGGCAACGGCATACCGGTCCGGGCAACGGTCACGTCCTTCGGCCCCATCCTGCTGTCCCGGATCATGGAACTCAACGACACCCAGGAATCGAGCCTGCAGCTCATCTTCCACTTCGCGGACCAGAAAAACCTGGAACTGCTCGACCTCAAGGACCTGCGCTCCGTCATCCAGTTCCTCACCTCGGACGAGGGCAAGGCCGAGCTGGAGAACCTGGGCGGCCTGTCCAAGGCCACGGCCGGCGTCATCCTGCGCGAACTGGTGGGCCTGGAGGCACAGGGCCTGGAGAAGTTCTTCGGCGAACCGGAGTTCGATACCGCCGAGCTCCTGCGCACGGCCCCGGACGGCCGCGGCGTCGTCAGCTGCCTCGAACTCCCCTCCCTGCAAACCAAGCCCATGCTGTTCTCCACCTTCCTGATGTGGCTGCTGGCTGACCTGTTCGAGGACCTTCCCGAGGCCGGGGACCTGGACAAACCCAAGCTCGTGTTCTTCCTGGACGAGGCCCACCTGCTTTTCAACGGCGCGTCCAAGGCCTTCCTCGACGCCATCACCACCACGGTCCGGCTCATCCGCTCCAAGGGTGTGGGCATCTTCTTCGTCACCCAGACCCCGAAGGACGTTCCGGCCGACGTCCTGGGCCAGCTGGCCAACCGCATCCAGCACGCCCTGCGCGCCTTCACCCCGGAGGACGCCAAGGCGCTGAAAGCCACGGTCTCCACCTTCCCGGTGAGCGACTACGACCTCGAGGAAACCCTCACCTCGGCCGGCATCGGCGAGGCCGTCATCACCGTGATGAACGAACGGGGCGCGCCCACGCCGGTCGCCCTGACCCGGCTGCGTGCCCCGGAATCGGTCATGGGCCCCAGTGCCGAAGACCTCGTCCGGAGCACGGTGGCGTCCTCCGCTCTGCTGGTGAAATACGGCACCGCCGTGGACAACGTCTCGGCCTACGAGAAGCTGAGCGGCCATGCAGCGTCGTCCACCGGCGCCGCCGCACCCGGGCTGCCCCCCGTGCCCGCAAGCACCTCCTCCTACGATGTGGACGCCGAGGCCCGCCGCATCGAGGAGGAAATCCTGGGCCGGCCCAGCAGCCGACCCGGCCCGCAGCTTCCCCCGGTGGATATTCCGCCGGTCCCTGCGCCTGTCCCGGAAGCACGGCGTTCCGGAACACAGGACGACGGCGGCGGCCTGGGCGATCTGGCCGGCACCCTCGGTGGCGCGCTTGGCGGCGGCCTGAAGAGCATGGCGCGATCCCTCGGCACGCAACTGGGCCGTGAACTCATGCGCGGCATCTTCGGGACCTCCTCCCGCCGGCGGCGCTGAGGAGCAAGCGACGGCTTCATATTAAGCAGCGGATTTTCCGTTCCGGACGGCCACCGGTTCCCGCCCCGACGACTGCCGCGTTCCTCCTGTACCGGCGCCCGACGGCGGCGGACAGCGCTAGGTGCCAGCCGGCGTCGGGGGCCTGCAATTCCGGCTTTTCCGGGCGGCGGAACCGCCGCGATTCCCGGGTATGGGTGCCGCGGCAGGTAACGTAAGGGACGTGCAGCTCAGTCAAGCCTTCGTAAAGACCGCAGCCGGATGGCTGCTCGGTCTGATGCTTGCTGTCGCCGCATGCATCGTTGCAATCAACTTGGTGAGCAATTCCGTGGCCAGCCCGCAGCAGCCTGTGCGTGAGTATTTGTCGGCCTTGAAACGGGGCGACGGCGGCGCGGCGCTGGGCCTGTTGAAGGCCTCCGTCCCGGGCGGAAACGCGGCCATGCTGGACGGCACCGCCTTGCAGACTGCGGCCTCGAAGGTTTCCGATGTCCGGATTGGCCCGCCCCAGTCCCGCGGCGCGAAACGGGTCATGGTGCCGCTCGACTACACGATCGACGGCAACCAGCTGCACAGCGAGTTCCTGCTGGAGCGCACGGGCACGGAATGGCTGTTCTTCGGCCACTGGGAGTTTGTGCCTTCGTCCCTGCCCACCCTCGACGTCACCGTGGTGAACGCCAGCGAGGCCAACCTCAACGGCGTCCCGGTGAACCTGCCCGACGGCCGAGGCAGCTTCGCCGTGCTCTACCCGGGCGAGTACGAGGCCAGCCTCAGCGAAGAATTCTTCACCGCGATCCCGGTCCGCACCTCGGTGACCAGCAACGATTCCAGCCAGACTCCCCTGAACCTGCTGACCCGGACCACCGACAGCATGAACCAGGCCGTGGCATCGAAGATCAAGCAGTACCTGGACAACTGCGCCGAGGAAGCCACGAAGCAGCAGCGCCTGCAGCCGGACTGCCCGTTCTACCACGTGACCAACAGCCCCATCGAGCCGGGCACCATCAAGTGGAAGATCACCGAGTACCCCAAGGTCAGCATCGAACCGTTCGACGGCGGCTGGGCGGTAGCGCCGCTCAACGGCAAGGCCCGGGTGACCGCGAAGCAGATCGACCTGTTCACGGGCCGCGTCAGCACGCTCAACGAGGTGCAGGATTTCAGCTTCACCACCCGCCTGGACATCGGCGAGAACAGCATCGCGGTGGTCCCGCAGGTGAGCTACTAGGCCCGTTGGCTGAGGTGGCCCCGGGGAGAGACCCCTCGATGTCACCCCGCGCAGGATTTCAAACCCCCGCCGTCCCGGAACCCCTCTGTATGCGGGTACAGTCCGCATTGCCTTGATCCGAAACCTGCACGGTGTGACGTCCCCGACGCTGAAAAACCTCAACAACAGGTTGCACCCGTGAAATCGAGCTGGAAAACCTGTCTGGCGTCGGGCCGCTTCAAGCGGAGCCGCTCAGTCCATTCCGCGCAGGTCCAGCACCAGTTCGGTGTCGCCGTCGGCCTGCAGGACCACCGGGATGCCCCAGTCCTGCTGGTACAGGTGGCAGGCGGCGTGGTCCGGGATTTCGCCGTCCTCGGTCTCGGGGCCGTCACACGCAGCCGCACGGGCCGCGATGTGCAGGATGCCCTCGGCAACCTCGGAGGAGAGCTCCAGCGTGCGCTGCAGGCCCACGGAGGTGCCGCCGCCGGAGACTAGCAGCTCGGGCGGGGTGGAGGAGATCTTCAGCTGCGTGGGATCGCCCCAACGGTCGTCCAGCTTCTGGCCGGTGGGCGCAGTGAAGCGCACCGTGAGTTCGAGGTTTCCAGGTGCCACCGGGCTCTTGGGCCGCTGGGTCTGCGAGGCGCCCTCGTCCACCTGCTGGGCTTCCTTGGGGATCGGGACCAGGACGAGCTGGTGCTTGTTGGACTCCACCACCACCAGGAGCGGCTCGCCGCCGTCGGGATGGACCACGACGACGTCGCTCGGCTCGGCAAGGCCGCGCGCCAGCGTGGACACCGACTTCGCCGCGGGGTCGTAGCGGCGCACGGCACCGTTGTAGGTGTCGGCGATGGCCACGGAGCCGTCGGGCAGGACGGTGACGCCCAGCGGGTGCTGCAGGCGGGCCTCGGATGCGGAACCGTCACGGAAGCCGAAGTCGAACAGGCCCTTGCCGATGGCGGATTCCACGGTCACGCCGGTTTCTCCCAGCACCAGCCGGCGCAGGGCGGAGGTTTCGGAGTCGGCCACCCAGATGTCGCCGGCGGCGTCGATGGACAGGCCGGACGGCTGGGCGAACCAGGCTTCCTCGGCGGGACCGTCCAGGAGCCCTTCGAGGCCCGAGCCGGCCAAGATGGAGACCTCCCCCGAGACCGGCTCGAAGGCGAAGATCTGGTGCGTGCCGGCCATGGCGATGACCACGCGCTGCAGCTTGTCGCTCCACACCACGTCCCACGGCGAGGACAGCGAAACGCCGGCGCCGAGGCCGAGCACGCCCACGTCCACGGCGTCGCCGGCGAAATCGGCAGGACCCTCGTGGTGCGCGGAGGAAGCCCATTCGGCGGCACCGGTGGCCGTCACCCGGGCGGGACCGGCGTCGAGCAGTCGCTGGATGCCGTTGCCGGCCACGGTCTGCACGTAACCGGAACTCAGGGTCACGCCGCGCAGGCGGTGGTTCACGGTGTCGGCCACGACGGCGTCGTAGCCGAGCTTCCAGGCGAGTTCGGCAGGCAGCACGGCCACGCCCTGCGGCTCGTTGAACTGGGCGAGCTCGGCCTGGCCGTCCAGGTACCCCTTGGTGCCGGAGCCGATCACACGCTCCACGGTTTCAAGGTCGGGGCGCAGTTCCACCAGGCGGTGGTGGCCGGAGTCGACCACCAGGTAGTTGCCGTTCTCCAGCGCCGTGGCCTTGCCCGGGAAGCGCAGGGTGCCCGACGTCGGAACAGGCGCCACGTAGGGGCCGTCGCCGCGGTGCAGGGTGCCCTTGGCCTCGTGCTCGGCAACGAGTTCCTCAAGGAGGACGGCGAGGCCGCCGGAGTGCCCTTCGCCGGACAGGTGCGCCACGATGTAGCCCTCGGGGTCCAGGACCACCAGGGTCGGCCAAGCACGGGCCGTGTAGGCCTTCCACGTGGCAAGCTCCGGGTCGTCCAGCACGGGGTGGTGGATTTCGTAGCGTTCCACGGCAGCGGCGAGGGCCACGGGGTCGGCTTCGTGCTCGAACTTGGGCGAGTGCACGCCCACAGTCACCAGCACGTCCGAGTACTTCTCTTCGAGCGGGCGCAGCTCGTCCAACACGTGGAGGCAGTTGATGCAGCAGAACGTCCAGAAGTCCAGGAGCACGATCTTGCCGCGCAGGGCCTCCAGGTCCAGGTTCTTGCCGCCGGTGTTGAGCCAGCCGCGGCCCACCAGTTCGGAGGCCCGGACCCGCAATTGGGTGCGTACGGTTTCGCTCATCAGCGTCCTTCCAGCTTCGTGTCGGGTTCGACCTGTTTCGCAGGCCGGTGTCCAGGATCGTTTTGTGCAAGTTTGGCATCGCGGTCGGCGAGCCTGGCAAACATGTCGTTGTAAGCGTTCAGCTCGGCGTCGTTATTCCGCTCGGCCGCGCGGTCGGTGCGTCGGGTCTCGCGCTCGTCCGAGCGCGACCACATGACCGCGACGCCGATCGCCACCAGGAGCGTGGGCACTTCGCCGATCCCCCAGGCTACTGCGCCGCCCACCTGCTGGTCCGCGATCGCCGAGCCGCCCCAGGTGCGGCCGAGGTTGCCGAAGTAGTCCGCGGCGAGCAGGCCGGTACCGCCCATGATGGAAACGCCGAAGAAGGCATGGAAGCCCATCGTGGCCAGGAGCAGCAGCAGCCGCATCGGATACGGCGCGCGGCGCGGCAACGGATCGGTGCCGATCATGGTCAGCACGAAGATGTACCCGGTGAGCAGGAAGTGCAGGTTCATCAGTTCGTGGCCGACGTGTTCGCGCATGGCCCAACCGAAGGCGTCCGAATAGTAGAACAGCACGATCGATCCGGCGAAGTTCGCGGCGGCGAACAGCGGGTGCGTCACCAGCTGGGAGAACTTCGAGTGCACGAACACCAGCAGCCACTCACGCAGGCCGCGGGAGCCGTCGCCCCGGCTGCCTTCGCCGCGGGCGGGCAGCGCACGCAGCGCCAGCGTCACCGGCGAACCCAGCACCAGGAACAGCGGCGCCACCATCGTCAGGGCCATGTGGTCCACCATGTGTATCGAGAAGAGCACCATGCCGTACACGGCCAGCGGCCCGGAGGTGATGTAGGTCAGTGCTGCCAGGCCCAGGAGCCACACCACGGTTCGCAGCCAGGGCCAGGAGTCGCCGCGGCGGCGCAGCTTGGCCACGCCCAGGAGGTAGGCCACGGCGCCGAAGACCGCCACGGTCACCCAGATCCAGTCGAAACGCCATTCGCTGAACATGCGTTCGGGTGTCAGTTCCGGCGGCAGTTCATAGCCGGAGAGGATGAACGACGGCGACGCGTCCGGCGCGTAGGTGGTCGGTTCCGGCGGTGCCGAGCGGCCCAGCGCGACGGCGAGTCCCGACGTCGCGCCCATCACGAGCAGTTCGACGAGGACGAGTTGCCAGAGCACCCGCCTGACGGACATCCCGCCCCGGCCAAGCTGCGGAATGACCCAGCGGCGGTGCATGAGGCCGATGCCACCCAGGAGCAGTGTGGCGAAGGCCTTGGCCAGGATCAGCTGCCCGTAGGCCGAGCCGACGAGCTCCTCGAAGGTGGTGACCCGGATGCTCGCGTTGACGACGCCGGAGGCGAAAACCAGGAAGAAGGCGAAGCCTGCCAGGCTGGAGAAGCGGCGGAGCGTCTGTTCGGTGGCATCCTTGCCGCCGGAGGCCTTGCTGCCCAGGATGCCCGAAAGCACCGCGAGCATGATGATGCCGCCCACCCAGCTGGAGACGCCCACCAGGTGCAGGCCGAGCGAGTTGATGGCGCCACCGTGGTCGCTGGAGCTTGAGGAGTGCCCGATCAGTGCGGTGGGCACCAGGCCGCCCAGCGCCAAGACGAGCGTGCAGGCAAGCCCCGCCAGGGAGCGGACGCCGAAGAGGATGGTCGTGACCACCGCGGCGATGATGGTGACCGCGAGCCAGGCCTTGCCGGTCTCGATGTCGGTCATGAAGTAGACGAGGGAACGGGTGAATTCGGCGTCGCCCGAGATGCCTTGGCCTGCGATGTCCGCATAGCTGAACACCAGCACGGCGACGGCGGAGAGGGTCCAGACGGCGCCCGCGGCCGCCGCGACGGCCAGTGCCCGGGTGAAGGCCGGGTGTTCGGGAGCCTCGGCGTCCTTGGCCCGATGTCCGGGAAGGTGGCGCGGAAGGATTCCGACGGCGAAGATCAGGCCGCCCACTACGGTCGCGAGGGCGACGTTGTGGATCGCTTTGCTGATCGGAAGTCCCCAGCGGACCAGGGCCCCGGGATCGGAGACCTGGCGGGCCCCCGCGGCCCCCGAGAAGAGCAATGCCCCGGCCAGGGCAAGCAGGAGCACCGCAATGCCGGCCAGCTGCCACGGAAGGCCGATGCCTTGTGCCGTCCCCGTACCTGCCGCTGGCTTGGGAGCGGGCCGGGGGGCTGTGGGGGAGGTTCTTGCTTGTGGCACCTATCCATTGTCCGCCAAGGCTGCCGAGGCCGCGAATCGGCCCTGGCAGCCGCGGCACGGGGATCTCGTTAAAAGCGGAAGGCGGCAGGCCGTTAGCCTGCCGCCTTCCGAGGCGTTCGCCGAAGTGTCTTACTTCTTGGCGACAGCTGCCTTCAGCTTGGAGCCGGCGGTCAGCTTGACGCTGTGGCCTGCTGCAATCTGGATGGTCTCGCCGGTCTGCGGGTTGCGGCCGGTGCGTGCGGCGCGGTCGGTGCGCTCGATGGCGAGCCAGCCCGGGATGGTGATCTTTTCGCCGGCGGCGACAGAAGCCTCGAAGACCTCGAAGAGGGCGTCGAGCACGCCGTTCACGGCAGCCTGGCTGGTGCCAGCCTTGCCAGCAACCTCTGCAACCAGTTCGCTACGGTTCTTAGCCATTGTTGTCCTCCTGGACTGTACGAGTCTGGAGCTCACGCGCGGTCTGCGCACGAGCCACTGTTCGAAAACTTACCAGCTTGGGCGGACACGGCCAGCAAATTCCGCGTGTTTCCGCGCCTTTTTGACCAAATTCACGGGATTTCCGGGGTTTTTCAGGGGTTCGGGGAGCCTGAACAGGCCGCCGGACCGGCCCGGCGGCGGCTTACGGGGACGTCCGACGGCGCGGCGGGCGGGGAATGCCCGACGGCGGCGGCGTGCCTGTGTGCGGCAGTCACCCGTGCGCCTGTTTGTGGGTTAAATGCGGGAGGCCCCCGAAGGTTTCTTCGGGGGCCTCGACCTGTAATGGTTGTCCGGCGGTGTCCTACTCTCCCACACCCTCCCGGGTGCAGTACCATCGGCGCTGTGGGTCTTAGCTTCCGGGTTCGGAATGGGACCGGGCGTTTCCCCCACGCTATGACCGCCGTAACCTTGTTACCCGTCCCCGCGTGGGTGCGGGGTGGGAAGACTGTTGGTTACCAGGTGTTGCTGGTTGTATTCGGTTGTCCGGTGGTGTGCCGGTTTGGTTCCTGGGTTGTTGTCCGGGAACCACATAGTGGACGCGTAGCTTTTGATGTTTTTGTGTGGTGTAAGTTGTCGGCCTATTAGTACCGGTCGGCTTCGACAGTCGTTGGTCCTGTCTTCCACGTCCGGCCTATCAACCCAGTGGTCTGGCTGGGGGCCTCTCACACACGAGGTGCATGGAAATCTCATCTTGAAGCGAGCTTCCCGCTTAGATGCTTTCAGCGGTTATCCCATCCGAACGTAGCTAATCAGCGGTGCACTTGGCAGTACAACTGACACACCAGAGGTTCGTCCGTCCCGGTCCTCTCGTACTAAGGACAGCCCTTCTCAAATTTCCTGCGCGCGCAGCGGATAGGGACCGAACTGTCTCACGACGTTCTAAACCCAGCTCGCGTACCGCTTTAATGGGCGAACAGCCCAACCCTTGGGACCTACTCCAGCCCCAGGATGCGACGAGCCGACATCGAGGTGCCAAACCATGCCGTCGATATGGACTCTTGGGCAAGATCAGCCTGTTATCCCCGAGGTACCTTTTATCCGTTGAGCGACGGCCATTCCACAATGTACCGCCGGATCACTAGTCCCGACTTTCGTCCCTGCTTGAGATGTCTCTCTCACAGTCAAGCTCCCTTGTGCACTTACACTCGACACCTGATTGCCAACCAGGCTGAGGGAACCTTTGGGCGCCTCCGTTACTTTTTAGGAGGCAACCGCCCCAGTTAAACTACCCATCAGGCACTGTCCCTGACCCGGATCACGGGCCGAAGTTAGATGTCCAAAGTGACCAGAGTGGTATTTCAACGATGACTCCACCCGAACTGGCGTCCGGGCTTCACAGTCTCCCACCTATCCTACACAAGCCACTCCGAACACCAATACCAAACTATAGTAAAGGTCTCGGGGTCTTTCCGTCCTGCTGCGCGTAACGAGCATCTTTACTCGTACTGCAATTTCGCCGAGTTTATGGTTGAGACAGCGGGGAAGTCGTTACTCCATTCGTGCAGGTCGGAACTTACCCGACAAGGAATTTCGCTACCTTAGGATGGTTATAGTTACCACCGCCGTTTACTGGGGCTTGAATTCTCAGCTTCGCTCCGAAGAGCTAACCGGTCCTCTTAACCTTCCAGCACCGGGCAGGAGTCAGTCCGTATACATCGTCTTGCGACTTCGCACGGACCTGTGTTTTTAGTAAACAGTCGCTTCCCCCTGGTCTCTGCGGCCCTTGCCCGCTCCACCCAGCAAGTGGGTCTCACGGTCCGGGCCCCCCTTCTCCCGAAGTTACGGGGGCATTTTGCCGAGTTCCTTAACCATAATTCTCTCGATCGCCTTGGTATTCTCTACCTGATCACCTGTGTCGGTTTGGGGTACGGGCAGCTGGAACCTCGCGCCGATGCTTTTCTAGGCAGCATAGGATCACCGGATCCCCCCATGCGGGGGTCCCATCAGATCTCAGCCTGCATGTTCCACGGATTTGCCTATGGAACGGCCTACGTCCTTAGACCGGGGCAACCATCGCCCGGCCCGGCTACCTTCCTGCGTCACACCTGTTAATACGCTTACCTCCCGGGATCAGGTCCCGCGCTCCACCAAAACCCACACACCCAAAGGGTGATAGGGCAGGTTTCGGGCGGTTAGTATCCCCCGCTTGGTATGGGCGGTTCTTCGCCGGTACGGGAATATCAACCCGTTGTCCATCGACTACGCCTGTCGGCCTCGCCTTAGGTCCCGACTTACCCAGGGCAGATTAGCTTGACCCTGGAACCCTTGATCATTCGGCGGACGGGTTTCTCACCCGTCTTTCGCTACTCATGCCTGCATTCTCACTCGTGTAGGCTCCACCACTGGTTCACACCGCAGCTTCACCGCCCACACGACGCTCCCCTACCCATCCACACCCCTGAACCACGAAGGCTAGGAACATGTGTGAATGCCACAACTTCGGCGGTGTACTTGAGCCCCGCTACATTGTCGGCGCGGAATCACTTGACCAGTGAGCTATTACGCACTCTTTCAAGGGTGGCTGCTTCTAAGCCAACCTCCTGGTTGTCTAAGCAACTCCACATCCTTTCCCACTTAGCACACGCTTAGGGGCCTTAGTTGGTGGTCTGGGCTGTTTCCCTCTCGACTATGAAGCTTATCCCCCACAGTCTCACTGCTGCGCTCTCACTTACCGGCATTCGGAGTTTGGCTGACGTCAGTAACCTTGTAGGGCCCATCGGCCATCCAGTAGCTCTACCTCCGGCAAGAAACACGCAACGCTGCACCTAAATGCATTTCGGGGAGAACCAGCTATCACGGAGTTTGATTGGCCTTTCACCCCTACCCACAGCTCATCCCCTCCATTTTCAACTGAAGTGGGTTCGGTCCTCCACGACGTCTTACCGTCGCTTCAACCTGGCCATGGGTAGATCACTCCGCTTCGGGTCTAGATCACGCCACTACACTCGCCCTGTTCAGACTCGCTTTCGCTACGGCTACCCCACACGGGTTAACCTCGCGACGTAACACTAACTCGCAGGCTCATTCTTCAAAAGGCACGCCATCACAACAACAAGGCTGCTCTGACGGATTGTAAGCACACGGTTTCAGGTACTGTTTCACTCCCCTCCCGGGGTACTTTTCACCTTTCCCTCACGGTACTGGTCCGCTATCGGTCATCAGGAAGTATTTAGGCTTATCAGGTGGTCCTGACAGATTCACACGGGATTTCTCGGGCCCCGTGCTACTTGGGAACACTCACCAGGGCGGCACAACACATTACGGCTACGGGACTCACACCCTCTCCGGCCGGCCTTTCAAAACCGTTCGCCTATGCACGCACACACACCCCGCCGGTCCGGCAGAACCAGCACGCAACTGCCCCACAACCCCGCCCACGCAACGCCCGCCGGCTATCACACATGGGTCGGTTTAGCCTGATCCGCGTTCGCTCGCCACTACTAACGGAATCACTGTTGTTTTCTCTTCCTGCGGGTACTGAGATGTTTCACTTCCCCGCGTTCCCCCCACGCACCCTATATATTCAGGTACGGGTCACACAATCACCGAAAACGGCGTTGTGCGGGGTTTCCCCATTCGGACATCCTGGGATCACCGCTCGGTTATCAACTCCCCCAGGCTTATCGCAGATTCCTACGTCCTTCATCGGCTCCTGATGCCAAGGCATCCACCGTGTGCCCTTAAAAACTTGACCACACAGATCAAAAAACTTCTAAACAAAATTGCTTACAAGATGCTCGCGTCCACTATGTAGTTCTCAAACAACAACCCCAACCCCCACACCCCACACACACAAACCATGCGCATGATCGGCAAGGACAGGAAAACCAGAAACCCCAGAACACCCCCACAAAAAGGGGGGCACCCCTGACGGGCCCGGCAACTCATCGTTGCAGGTCCTGTTGCCTCAGGACCCAACAGTGCACCAAACACAACCCACGACAGTCCGCACCCCGCAGCGTTCCCAACACCCACACCCCAAAAGGGCACAGACACCGTACTAACCACAGGACACAACCACCAAGGCCATGCCAAAACCAGTTTGATTCGTTGATATTCCACCCATGAGCACCCACCGCAGAACAGACGCCTGCGCAATGGGCTGTACTCCTGACCCCCGGACGGCGACCATGCAGCCACCACCACAAAAGGGCAGTTGCTCCTTAGAAAGGAGGTGATCCAGCCGCACCTTCCGGTACGGCTACCTTGTTACGACTTAGTCCCAATCGCCGGTCCCACCTTCGACGGCTCCCTCCCACAAGGGGTTAGGCCACCGGCTTCGGGTGTTACCAACTTTCGTGACTTGACGGGCGGTGTGTACAAGGCCCGGGAACGTATTCACCGCAGCGTTGCTGATCTGCGATTACTAGCGACTCCGACTTCATGGGGTCGAGTTGCAGACCCCAATCCGAACTGAGACCGGCTTTTTGGGATTAGCTCCACCTCACAGTATCGCAACCCATTGTACCGGCCATTGTAGCATGCGTGAAGCCCAAGACATAAGGGGCATGATGATTTGACGTCGTCCCCACCTTCCTCCGAGTTGACCCCGGCAGTCTCCCATGAGTCCCCGGCATAACCCGCTGGCAACATGGAACGAGGGTTGCGCTCGTTGCGGGACTTAACCCAACATCTCACGACACGAGCTGACGACAACCATGCACCACCTGTGAACCAGCCCCGAAGGGAAGCCCTGTTTCCAGGGCGGTCCGGTCCATGTCAAGCCTTGGTAAGGTTCTTCGCGTTGCATCGAATTAATCCGCATGCTCCGCCGCTTGTGCGGGCCCCCGTCAATTCCTTTGAGTTTTAGCCTTGCGGCCGTACTCCCCAGGCGGGGCACTTAATGCGTTAGCTACGGCGCGGAAAACGTGGAATGTCCCCCACACCTAGTGCCCAACGTTTACGGCATGGACTACCAGGGTATCTAATCCTGTTCGCTCCCCATGCTTTCGCTCCTCAGCGTCAGTTAATGCCCAGAGACCTGCCTTCGCCATCGGTGTTCCTCCTGATATCTGCGCATTTCACCGCTACACCAGGAATTCCAGTCTCCCCTACATCACTCTAGTCTGCCCGTACCCACTGCAGAACCGGAGTTGAGCCCCGGTCTTTCACAGCAGACGCGACAAACCGCCTACGAGCTCTTTACGCCCAATAATTCCGGATAACGCTTGCGCCCTACGTATTACCGCGGCTGCTGGCACGTAGTTAGCCGGCGCTTCTTCTGCAGGTACCGTCACTTTCGCTTCTTCCCTACTGAAAGAGGTTTACAACCCGAAGGCCGTCATCCCTCACGCGGCGTCGCTGCATCAGGCTTGCGCCCATTGTGCAATATTCCCCACTGCTGCCTCCCGTAGGAGTCTGGGCCGTGTCTCAGTCCCAGTGTGGCCGGTCACCCTCTCAGGCCGGCTACCCGTCATCGCCTTGGTAGGCCATTACCCCACCAACAAGCTGATAGGCCGCGAGTCCATCCAAAACCACAAAAAGCTTTCCACCCCCCACCATGCGGTGAAAGGTCATATCCGGTATTAGACCCAGTTTCCCAGGCTTATCCCAGAGTCAAGGGCAGGTTACTCACGTGTTACTCACCCGTTCGCCACTAATCCCCGGTGCAAGCACCGGATCATCGTTCGACTTGCATGTGTTAAGCACGCCGCCAGCGTTCATCCTGAGCCAGGATCAAACTCTCCGTTGAAGTAAAACAAAAACAGACACAACACACCCGGGCCGGAAAAAGACCCGGACACGCTGCACAAAATTTGAAACCAGCTAAAAACCAGACCATCCACAGGGGCGGACAGCCCGGCAAATAACCAATTCATAAAAAATCGGTATCAACAAACTTGGCACACTATTGAGTTCTCAAACAACAGACACACCCGGCACCACCCAAACCAAACATTCAGGATCGCTCCGGAGCAACTTTTCAAACTTACCAGACCGGCACTCCCGCCGCAACTTCCGGATTCGGAAACCATACGGGACAAACCAGTCAGGAACTCCCGGAGCCGCACCCGGACGCGGTAAAGCGAACCAGTAATTGGCTTCCGTTTGAAAGGGAGTCTGTCGCAATTTTTCCGCTTCAGCGGCGGCGACTCAGAAAACATTACACGCCCCGGCGGCACCCGCGCAAATCAGCACGGCGCGGGTCCCGTAGCCGCAGAATCCCGTGGAAATCGGGGTCCGGGCTTCCGCCAAACCGGCAACGGGCGCCGGAATCAGCACCGTGAAGCCGCTCACATCCCAGGCAGAAGGCGCCCTGGAACGCAGAAGGGCCGGCAACCAAACGGTTGCCGGCCCTTCTCAAGGTGCTGAAATCAGCGATCCTGGATTACCAGGAAGACTTGGTGATGCCCGGGAGTTCGCCCTTGTGTGCCATGTCGCGGAAGCGGACACGGGAGATGCCGAACTTCTGGAAGGTACCGCGCGGGCGGCCATCGATCACGTCGCGGTTGCGGACGCGGATCGGGGAGGCGTTGCGGGGCAGCTTCTGCAGGCCGAGGCGTGCCTCTTCGCGTGCTTCGTCAGTCGCGTTGGGGTCAACCAGGGTCTTCTTGAGTTCGAGACGCTTGGCGGCGTAGCGCTCAACGATGACCTTGCGCTGCTCGTTGCGAGCAATCTTGGACTTCTTAGCCATGTTTAGCGCTCCTCTCGGAATTCGACGTGCTGGCGGATCTTCGGGTCGTACTTCTTCAGGACCAGGCGGTCCGGGTCGTTACGACGGTTCTTCCGAGTCACGTAGGTGTAGCCGGTGCCCGCAGTGGACTTCAGCTTGATGATCGGACGTACGTCCTTGTCCTTCTTTGCCATTAGAGCTTCACCCCACGAGCAAGGATTTCGGCGACGACTGCGTCGATGCCGCGAACGTCGATGGTCTTAATGCCCTTGGCCGACACAGTCAGCGTGACATTGCGGCGCAGGGACGGAACCCAGTAGCGCTTCTTCTGGATGTTCGGGTCGAACCGGCGCTTGTTGCGGCGGTGCGAGTGCGAAATGCTGTGTCCAAAGCCCGGCTCGGCTCCGGTCACCTGGCAGTGTGCTGCCATGTCGACTCTCCTCAAAGTTTGGAAATAACGGCCTGCAGAATTTCCTGCCTGCCGTGCGGTCAGTGACGTCCGACGCCGGTCCACTACGTTTTCGGTAGTTCCCGCAGCAGCAAGGACCGGTTGAAAACCAGTGCTGGATTGCCGCTGCGGCGAAGGAGTGGGCCCGGAAACTGGTTCCGGGATACCGGGCGGATGGAGGAACGAAGCAACTTGAGCCCCTAACTACCGGCCACCGGATCTCCCGCCGTTCCCGACAGTCACCGCCAACCGGAGCAATTGCACACGCTCCGCGCCACCTAGCGCCTAATAAGTCTAGGTGCTGCGTGAAATTAAGACCAATCCGGTGTATACGGGCCTGCCGGGGCAAGGCTATTCACGGGCCCCCGGACCCGCCCCGCAATGGCCATAAGTGACATCAAGCCCCTACACAGCAAAACGAAAGGCTCCGGCCGGCTCGATGCCGAAGGCACCTTCCCGCCCGAGCGCCCGGATAGTCCTTGACCTGTCGGGCATCGTCAGGGCCCAAGCAATCATGAAGCCGGAACCGTGCTGCTGGCGCCCGGCCTGCAGGATTGGTGCCTCAACGCCGGCGACATCCTGGTCAACAGTTCCCCGCAGCCGGGCACGCGGAACGCGGCCCGCACATCTGGGCTGCCGGGCTGGATGCCCGGGCTTCCGCTGGGTTCCGGCAAGTATCCATGGCGACGGCGGACTGCTCGCCACTCCGGGTTTCCGCACGGCCCGCTGGGCTCCGCCGCTAAACACCGTCCCGCTAGAGCCGGGTGAGTTCCGGGTACCTCGGGCTCAGCCCGTCACCGGACGAGGTGCCTTTGACCCGGCGGACCACCCACGGGACGGCATGCTCCCGCACCCACTGGGCATTGTCCCGGAGGGCAGCGACTCGGCTGGCGCGCACCGCCGTGGCGCTCCCGTCCTGTGCGATGCCGTGCTCGGCGGGTGCCAGGCGCTGGTGCTCCAGGACATCCAGCACCCGGTTCGCCATGTTGATGTGGCCGGCGGTGGACATGTGCATCCGGTCGCGGTCCCACATGCGCCAGTCGTGGTACTCGCCGAAGCGCCAGTAATCCACCAGGCTGGCCCCGTGCTTGTCCGCGAGTTCCCGGAGCAGTTCGTTGTAGATAGCGGTGCGGCCGCGCATGGTGCCGAAGACCTTCGAGCTGCGGGCGTCGAACCCGGTGAACAGCAGCACGGCGGCGCCGGTGGCGCGCAAGGCGGCCAGGCCGGCGTCGTAATCCTCCATCAGGGAATCGATGTCCACCTTGGGGCGGAAGATGTCGTTCGCTCCGGCGTACAGGGTCACCAGCGTCGGTTGGAGCGCGACGGCGGCCTCCACCTGTTCTGCCATGATCTGCCGGAGTTTCCTGCCGCGGATGGCGAGGTTCGCGTAGCCGAAGGCCTCGTTGTTGCGGCCGAGCTGTTCCGCCACGCGGTCGGCCCAGCCGCGGACGCCGTTGGGACGGGTGGGATCGGGGTCGCCGACGCCTTCCGTGAAGGAATCCCCGAGGGCGACGTAACGGTCCGAAAAATCCATGCCGACAGTCTAGTCACTGGGTGCTGGCGGCTCGGGGCCTGCGGCTCAGCGTTCGCGCAGGATCCAGTGGTCCGGCTTGAGGCGGGCGACGATCTTCTCGCCGATGCGCGCGAGGTCGGCGACGTCGTCATCGGTCATCGCGTCCATCATCAGCTCGCGGACGGATTCCACATGGCCCGGCGCGAGGCCGACGATGGTGTCCATGCCGGCGTCGGTCAGGTGCGCGACAGTGACGCGGGCGTCGCCGGGGTGCCCCGCGCGTTCCACCCAGCCGCGCTTCTGCAGCTTGGTGACCACGTGCGAAAGCCGCGACAGGGACGCGCTGGTGCGGGCGGCCAGTTCGCTCATCGGCAGGAATCGGCCCTCGGATTCGGAGAGCATCGCGAGCACGTTGTAGTCGAAGAGTGACAGCTTCCCGGCCGCCTGGAGCTTGGTGTCCAACGCCGCCGGCAGGAGGGTGTTGATGCTCAGGAGGGCCAGCCAGGCGCGGCGTTCCTCGGCATTCAGCCAGCGGGGTTCGGTCATGGAACCATCCTAGGCGGGGCCCGCTGGGTAGTCTGGTGGCATGTTCATTGTGTCGCTGACCTACAAGGTCCCGGACGAGATCGTCGACTTCCACCGCCCCGCCCACATGGCCTGGGTGAAGGAGACGTTCGACGCCGGGATCTTCCTTGCGTCCGGCCGCCGCGTTCCGGCGATCGGCGGCGTGCTGCTGTCCAGGGTCGACCGCGCCACCTTGGACGAAGCCCTGGCCCGGGACCCCTTCTATTCCAACGGTGTGGCGGACTTCGAGATCATTGAATTCTCTGTGACCTCGGCTGCCGAAGGGTACGAGAACCTGCTGGACTAGGCGCTCGGACTAGCCGCCGGGCGGAACCGGCGCCTTCGAGGTGCCCAAGCGTTCCGGGAGGACTGCGGGCATCAGGGCGGGCCAGCGAGCGCCGAGGTGGTCGCCGCTGGAGACACCGCGCAGCCGCCGCGAGAACCAGGGGGCGACGTCGCGCCTCAGCCAGGCGGCGTCGTCGGCTATTATTTCGGCGCGACTGCGCTGCTGTGGCGGGCCGAGCACGGGCGTCCGCAGGGAGTGCGCGGCGCCGAGCACCTCAAGGACCTTCACCGCCATGTATTCGTGGCCCGGGGTGGACATGTGCAAACGGTCCGGCGCCCACATCCGGCGGTCCTGGAAGTGTTCGAAACACCAGTGGTCCACCAGGAGCGTGCCGTAATCGGCTGCGATGCGCCGGATGTGTTTGTTGAAGACGGCGGTGCGCAGCTTGAGGGGTTCGAGGACCGGGGACAACGGAACGTTGTATTCGGTGAACAGCAGGACCCGCGTTCCGGTTCCGGCAATCCTGGCGACGGAGGCCTCGAAGCGGCGGATGAGCGCCCCGAGGTCCAGCCGCGCGGCAAGGAGGTCGTTGCCGCCGGCGTGGAAACTGATGAGGTTCGGTTCCATGGCGAGCGCGGTGTCCAACTGTTCGTCCAGGATGCGGTGGAGCCGGCGGCCGCGGACGGCGAGGTTGGCGTAGCGTGTGCGCGGATCGTTCCGGAAGAGTTCCTCGGCGACGCGGTCCGCCCAGCCGCGGCAGTCGTTGGGCAGGCGGAGGTCGCGGTCGCCCACGCCTTCGGTGAAGGAATCCCCGACGGCGACGAAACGCAACGGTTCTGTGTTCACGTTCAGGCTCATGCCGTTTCCTGTCCCTTTGCTTCTGTGTTCTCGAGCAGTTTGTTCTCCTGCAGTTTGCGGAGCCCGCCCTTGCGGGGGACCTTCACGGGGTCGGGCCAGCGGGGGCTGAGGGAGTCGCCCAGGGTGACCCCGCGCAGCTTGCGCCCGAACAGGGGGACCACCCAGTCGTTGATCCAGCGGCGCTGCTGGCGTTCCCATTCGCGCAGTTTCAGGCGCCGGGGAGGGTCCCAGTCCTTCGGGGAGATCTTGTGCGGCACGCCCAGCTGGTCCAGGACCCGGGCGGCCAGGTACTTGTGGCCTGCCTTGGACATGTGCAGCCGGTCCGCTGCCCACATCCGGCGGTCGTGGTAGGCGTCCATGCACCAGTAGTCCACCAGCACGGCACCGTAGTCAGCGGCCAGTTCGCGGACCCGCTGGTTATAGAGGGCATTGCGCCTCTTGAATGGTTCCAACACGGCCGAGACCTTGACGTCGTAGCCGGTGAAGAGGACCAGGGTGGCGCCGGTGGCGGCGAGCCGGGCCACGAGGTGTTCGTATTCGGCCATGAGTTGCTCCATGTCCGTGCCGAAGTCGAGGATGTCGTTCCCGCCGGCGTAGAGGGTGATGAGGCTCGGTTTCAGGGCGAGGGCGTGCTCGAGCTGTTCGTCGACGACGTGCCGGAGCCGTTTGCTGCGTACGGCCAGGTTCGCGTACTCCCAGCCCGGTTCTGCCTTGGCCAGCTTCTCGGCCACCCGGTCAGCCCACCCCCGCACCCCATTGGGAAGGTGCTTGTTCTTATCCCCCACCCCCTCGGTGAAGGAATCCCCGAGAGCAACAAACAGCCGCCGCCCATCAGAAGAAACAAAACCACCCACGCCCCGACCCTACCCACCCCAATCAACCGCAAGGGAACAGCGAGCTTAACGGACGGAGACGGGCATGACAGGAAAGGCGAGCGGGCCGAAAAGGCGGCAAGACAATAAGGGCGGAAAGGTGACAAGACGACAAGCCGTGACCGGTGCTTTGCAGGGAGCGCATCGCCGACCAGAGTCGAAGAAGGCCGCCCGCGGCCGAATGAGACGCCGGGAGGTGTCTAAGCGACTGCAAAGTAGCGGTCGCGGCCAAAGCCGCCGCGGCGAAAGGCAGCCGACCGCCGTCGGGCGCGGCCAAAGCCGCAACGGGGCGCGCAAGCGCAGGGAACGGACTAAAGCTCCGCTTTCCCCTTGCGCCAGTACCCCATAAAAGCCACCTGCTTCCTATCTATCCCGACATCCCGCACCAGGTACCGGCGCATTTCCTTGATGACGCCGGCTTCACCCGCGATCCAGGCGTAGAAGGGCAGGGCGCCGGCGGGCAGGCCAGGGTTGCGGGTGGCCTTGATGGAGGCGGTGTCCATGCGCTGCGGGGTTTCCCAGAGGATGTCCTGGTCCACGTTGACGTCTTCCGGTTCCGGGCCGGCGGCCGCTTCGGAGGCGATGCCCACCCAGCCGGGCACGGGGACGGCTTTCCGGACGGCGTCCTGCAGGAGCTCGCCGTGCGGACGGGAGCGGCCGATCGGGGCGCCGCGCGCCAGCCAGGTGATTTCGACGTCGGCCGCTGTCTGGAGGTCCTGGAAGTCGCCGGCTTCGGGGACCTCGAGGAAGGCGTGGCCGCTGACCCCGGCAGGCAGGCTCTCGAGGATGGCGCTGATTGCGGGGACGGATGTTTCGTCTCCGGCGAGGAGGACGCGTTGGGCGAGGCCGGGCCGCCATTCGATGCCCGAGTAGATTTCGGCGGTGACGCAGTGGGCGGCGCGGTTGTTGGGGCCGATGATGGTCAGCGAGTCACCGGGCTTGGCGTTGAGGGCCCAGTTGGCTGCGGGGCCGCCGTTGCCGTCGGCGTCGAAATGCATCACGAAGTCGACGTCGATCTCCGGATACACGGCGTCGAGCCGTTCGCTGCGGACGGTGTAGGTGCGCATGGCGCCACGCACGGCCCCGTCCATGGCGAGCCATTCCTGGTACCAGCCGGCGTTGCCCATCTCGAAGGCGGGCAGCGGGATGGTGCGGCCGTCGGCGTCGAGCGAGGGGATCAGCAGCTTGATGCGCAGGTCCAGGGTGTTGCCGGAGACGCCGAAATCGCGCAGGCAGTAGCCGCCGAAGGTGACCCGGCGGAAGTTCGGGCCGATCTCCTGGACGGCGGTGACGGTGACGTCGAAGGCCAGGACCATGGGCTCTGTGACGTAGCTGGCCATGCGGGTTTCCGTGCTCATGAGGCGATCTCCAGTGCGGGTTCGGGGGCCACTGCGGTTTTCGTGGTTTGTGCGGCGTGGGGGGCCGGGTAATGGTGGCGGCCGATCGGCACGATCAGCGGGGTTCCGGAGACGGGGTCCGGGACCACGCGGGATTCGAGGCCGAACACGGTGCGGACGAGCTCTTCGGTGATGACCTCGGTGCCGGAGCCTTCGGCCACCACGGCGCCGTCCTTCATGGCGATGACGTGGTCCGCGTAGCGTGCGGCGAGATTGAGGTCGTGGAGCACGATCGCCACGGTGGTGCCGCGGCGGCGGTTGAGGTCCGTGACGAGGTCCAGGACTTCCACCTGGTGGGCGAGGTCGAGGTAGGTGGTGGGCTCGTCCAGCAGCAGGACCTCGGTTTCCTGGGCCAGGGCCATGGCGATCCAGACCCTCTGGCGTTGCCCGCCGGAGAGTTCGTCCACGTTGCGGTCCGCCAGCTCCGTGGTGGCGGTGGCTTCAAGGGCGTGGCGAACGGCGAGGTCGTGCGGCGAGGAATCGCCGTGGCTCCAGTTGCGGAAGAAGCCCTGGTGCGGGTACCGGCCGCGGCCCACGAGATCGCGCACGGTGATGCCGTCCGGGGCCGTGGGGTGCTGCGGCAGGAGGCCGAGCGTCCTGGCCAGTTCCTTCGCCGGGCGGCTGTGGATGTCCTTCCCGTCCAGGGTCACCGTGCCTGCGGCGGGCTTCAGCGAGCGGGAGAGGCCCCTGAGCAGGGTGGATTTGCCGCAGCCGTTGGCGCCCACGATCATGGTCACCTTGCCTTCGGGGATCTCCGTGTGGAGCCCGTCGATGACCCGGCGCTGCTCGTACTGCAGCGTCAGGTCCCGGGCACTGAGACGGGCCATATCAGGAGTCCTTTCGATTGGCGGTGGCCAGGAGCCAGAGCAGGAAGGGGGCGCCGAGGGCGCCGGTGACGACGCCGACGGGCAGCACCGTGCCGTCCAGCAACAGGGGCGCCAGGTTGTAGGCGAAGTAGTCGGCTGCCAGGACGATCACCGCACCGGTGAGGGCCGACGCCGGGAGGCTGGGTTTCCCGGTGAAGCGGCGGGCGATAGGCCCGGCAAGGAAAGCGACGAAGGAGACCGGGCCAGCTGCCGCCGTCGCGACCGCCACGAGCGCGACGGCCGTGAGCACCAGGCCGAGCCGCACGGCACCGACCCTGATGCCGAGGCCGGCGGCGGTGTCGTCGCCGAGTTCGAGCATGCGCAGAGGCTTGGCGAGGCCGGCCGTCAGCGGCAGCAGGAGGCACAGCGCCAGCAGCAGCACGCCGATCCGTTCCCAGGTGGCCGGGTTGAGGGAGCCGTTCAGCCAGATGAGGGCTTCGGCGGCGGTGCGGATGTCGGCGCGGGTCATGAGGAAGTTCACCAGGGCGCCGAGCGCGGCGGCGATGCCGACGCCGGCGAGGACCAGCCGGTTGCCGGCGGCGTTCCCGGTGCGCCCTGCGGCGCCGCGCGCGCTTCCGCCGCGCGAGATCAGGTAGATGAGGAGGGCGACGGCGAGGGCGCCCAGCAGCGCCGCGGCCGACACCGTGGCTCCGGTGGCTCCGAAGACGACGATCGCCAGGACGGCCGCGGCGCTGGCGCCGTTGCTGATGCCGATGACGTCCGGGCTGGCGAGGGGGTTGCGGAGCATGGTCTGGAACAGCGCGCCGGACAGCCCAAAGGCGACGCCGATCAGCAGGCCCATGATGGCCCGCGGCAGCTTGTTCTCCATGACGATGAAGCTGGCTCCGGGGATCTTCTCGCCGCCCGTGAGCTGGGCCGAGACGATGGTGAAGAAGTCGGGGACCGTGACCGTGTAGCTGCCCAGCAGGATGCTTGCCACGAGCAGGAGCACGACGGCTACGCCCAGGAACCAGCTCCGGTTGAAGGGGTGCTTCGGCTTCTTTTCTGCGCGAACGTACAGTTGAGCCCCCTTTTTCGCGGCATTAAGGGCGCCAACTGTACGTTCGCGCCCAAGGGTGTCGCGCTCGACAACAGGGCTCACAGCGAGGCTCCCTTGCCGCGACGGACGAGCCACACGAACACCGGGGCTCCGAGGATCGCCGTCATGATGCCGGCCGGGACCTCGCCGGGCAGGAGCACCACGCGGCCCACGACGTCGGAGGCGAGGAGCAGGGCCGGGGCCAGAACCAGGGAGAAGGGCAGGATCCAGCGGTAGTCCGGACCCGTGAAGAAGCGCACGGCATGCGGGATGACCAGGCCCAGGAAGGCAATGGGGCCCTCGAGGGCCGTGGCCGATCCGCACAGCAGCACCACGCCGAGCGCCACAATGCCACGGGACAAGCCCACCCGCTGGCCGAGCCCGCGCGCAATGTCGTCGCCGAGGGCCAGGCCGTTGAGGATCCGGCCGCTGGCCAGCACAATGAGTGCGCCGGCGGCCAGGAACGGCAGGCCGGGCAGGATCACGGACCAGTCGCGCCCGGCCACGCCGCCCACCTGCCAGAAGCGGAAACGGTCCAGGGTGTCCTGGCTGGAGACGAGTACCACGTTCATCAGCGAATAGAGCCCGGCGCTCAGGGCCGCGCCCGCCAGGGCGAGCTTGACCGGCGTCGCGCCATCCCGGCCCATCGAGGCGAGCAGGTAGACGACGGCGGCAGCCGCCGCGGCGCCGAGGAACGCGAACCAGATGTAGCCGCTGAGCCCGGTGATCCCGAAGAGGTAGATGCCGCCGACGACGGCGAGCGCAGCTCCCGCGTTGACGCCCATGATGCCGGGGTCGGCCAAGGGGTTGCGGGCCACGCCCTGCATCGCGGCGCCGGCCAGGCCCAGGGCGCCGCCGGCCAGCAGGCCGAGCACGGTGCGCGGAATACGGGCGTGCACCACGGCGTGGTTGCCGTCGCCGGGGTTGAAATGGACCAGTGCGTCCCAGACGGTTTCGAGCGGGATGGCGCGGGCGCCCACCGCGAGGGAGGCGCCGCAGGTCAAGGCAAGCACGACGACGGCGGCCAGCAGCCAGGCGGGCTGCTTGCCTTTCCGGGCGCGAACCTCCGCGCCGGTTTTTGCGCGAACGTACAGTTGGGGCCCTGTTTTGGCGCTTATTGGGGCCTCAACTGTACGTTCGCGCTCCACGGAGGAGGCCGTTGTCGTGCTTGCCGTCATGGTGGTGCCTACTTCGCGGCGGCGTCAGCGCCGGCGGCGAGCTGCGGCAGGAACTTTTCCAGGGCCCACGGCAGGCTCAGGGGCGAGGACGCGGAGATGGCCAGGGTGAGGGTGTTGTCCGAATCGGCAACCAGGGCGCCCTTCTTCACGGCCGGGATCTGGCCCAGCAGCGGGTCCTTGACGATCTGCTCCTTGGTTTTGGCGTCCGGCACCCAGGTCACGAAAACATCCGAGGCCAGCTCGTTGGCCTTCTCGGCGGACCAGGCGGTGAAGAACTCCTTGGAGCCCTTGGACTTCTCCTCCACAACCGGGGCCGCCTTCATGCCGATCTCGCTAAGGAAGCGCGGGCGGTTGTCGGAGGCGAGGTACACGTTCACGCCGTCGCCCTTGGCCGGCTCCAGGTTGCCGTAGATGAAGGTCTTGCCGGCGATCTGCGGGTACTTGGCGGCCTCAGCCTTGATGGCGGACTCGGTGTCGGCCACGAGCTTCCCGGCCTCGGCGGTCTTGCCAAGGGCCTTGCCGATGATGGTGGTGGCTTCCTGCCACGGGGTGCCGTAGGCCAGTTCGGGCTGGGCCACCACCGGGGCGATCTCGGAAAGTTTCTTGTAGTCCGCCGCTTCGAGGCCGGAGTAGGCGGCCAGGATGACATCCGGGTTCAGCTTGGCGATTTCGGTGAAATTGACGCCGTCGGCCTCGGAGAACTGGACCGGGGCCTTGTCGCTGCCGAAGGAGGCACCGAGCTTATCGAGGGCGGCGTCCTTCCACGGGGTGGAGCCCTTGCTGTTGTTGCCCCATTCATTCTTCGGGACGCCAACCGGAACGACGCCGAGTGCCAGGGCGATGTCGTCGTTGACCCAGGAGATGGTGACGACGCGCCTGGGTTGTTCCTTGATGGTGGTCTCGCCGAAGACGTTCTTGATGGTCACCGGGAACTGTGCGCTGTCGGCCGCGGCCGACGCGTTCTGGTTGCCGCTGCTGGCCGGGCCGGTGGAGCAGGCAGTGAGGGAAAGCGCGACGGCGGCCAGCGCGGCCGTTGCGCTTCCTGCGGTCTTGAGCAGCGCACGGCGCGGGAGGAGGGAAGCCATGTAAATCCTTAGGTAAGCGGTGCAAACCCAAGTAAGGCTAGCCTATCCTTCCGTCCATTACGAAACACTTGCGTCACCTAATTCCCGCAAGGCCGACGGGGCCGGTTTCCTGCACGGCCGCGTGGACAGAAACCCGCGGCTTTTGGCAGGATGGCAAGACCGGCCATTCGCCGGAAACGCATCGGAAGAGATGACAGGAACGAGGGAATGAGCATGCGCGCTGCATCAGCGAGCGCTGCCGTGGTGAGCGGGGTGGCCGTTCTGGCCTGCTGTGCGCTTCCCTTCACGTCTGCCACCCCACAGGAGCACCCGGGACTCTGATCCCGGCATCGTCCTTTCCCGACGATTCCTGTTTCGTTTCGGCCCGCGGGTAAATCCCGGTCGTCGCGGGGCCGCAGCCGGGCTGGCGGACGCCCGCGCCATTCACCCCTCGCGGGGTTCCCATCCGATGCGAAAGTACATCATCATGCAGAAAATCACTGCCCAGCAGATCCGCGCGTCCTTCATCAACGCGAGCCGTTCCGAGGCCGCCAAGCTCACCCTTCCCCGGGACTTCGAGACCCTCGACTGGGAAAACCTCGAGTTCCTGGGCTGGCGCGACCCGAAAATGCCCCTTCGCGGCTACCTGGTGATGCCCGGCAACGCGAAGCTCACCGGCATCATGCTCCGTGCGCCCGAAGGCGGCGCCGGCAAGAACCGGGCCGTCCTGTGCGAACTGTGCCGGGACGTCTTCTCCAAGGAGGAGGTCTATCTCTGGGTTGCCAAGCGCGCCGGCCAGTCCGGCCGCGACGGGAACACCCTCGGAACGCTGATCTGTGCGGACTTCCTGTGCTGCACCAACGTGCGCAAGGAACCCCCGGTGAGCGAAATCAACCCGGACCCGGCCGCCGTCGTACTCCGCCAGATCGCGGGACTACAGGAACGGACGTCCCGTTTCCTGGCCCGTGTCCGCGGGACCTAAGCCGAAGATAAAGGGTTAGCGGAAGACGATGTCCACGGGGTTGGCCTCGGAACGCCACTCCCCCGGCGTTCCGGGGCCGCTAATCACCGGTGCCGTAAGCACGCCCGAGCGGTTGGTCCGCTTGTCGCGCAGGATCTCGGTGACCGAGCCCAGGTGCCGGGAGAGGTCGATGACGTTTTCCGGGGCGGCGAGCAGCAGCTGGAAGCCGAACTCGTGCAGCGCCTTGATGCCCGCGCCCGCGAACTCCTCGGAGGCAAGCACGAAGGCCTCGTCCATCATCACCGTGCCGTACGTGGTGAAGCCCTGCTCGGCGATGCCCAGCTGGTAGCTCAGCGCCGCGGCCATGATGAACGCGGTGAAGCGCTGCCGCTCCCCGCCGGACATCGATCCGGTGTCCGTGTGCATGAAGACCTCGGTCTTCACGCCTCCCCGCGGGCCTTGCACCTGTCGGTGCTCCTTGCACTGGATGAACAGATGGCCGCGCACATCCAGCACCTCGGCCCGCCAGCGGCGGTCCTCCGGCGCCTGCGAACCAAGCCGCTTGACCAGCGTTTCGAGGGACTTGTAGCGGTTGCCGAGTTCGACGTCGTCCTCCGCCGCACTGCCGGCGGTGCGGCGGCCGTGGCGTGCCTTGAGCGCGTTCTGGATGGCGTCCTTGAACTGCTTGGCGGTGGCGGGCATGGTCTGTTTGATGTCCAGCTCGAGGTAGCTGCCCTCGTGGAAGTTCACCTCGGACAGGATGCCGTTCAGCGGCAGGATGCGGCTGGTGATGGCGCGGCGTTCCTCATCCAGCAGGTGCAGCAGCGTGCTGAAGGATTCGTGCGTGCGCTGGTTGAAGAACTGCCGGAACTCGGCTTCCTGTGCAGGCAGGCCCTCGCTGACGATCTGGTGGTACCGGGACTCGAACTCGCCGGCGGCGCCGATAGACGTGCCGTGGTCCGCGGAAATCGCGGTGCCCCATTCGCGCACGAAACCTTCGAAGATGCGGCTGAGCCGTTCCGCCAGGGCCTGGCCCTTGGATTCCGCTGCGTGCAGTTCGGCAAGCAGGGAAGTGCGGACCCGGTTGGCCAGGTTGTCCAGTTCGTGCAGCTCGGTGATATCCCCGAAGCCGGTGAACCGCGGTTCCAGCGCGGCCACCGTGGTGTCCGACGGCGGCGCCTCGGCCAGGCGGGTGCGCGCGGCGTCCAGCAGCGAGTCAGCCGTGGTCATCTGCTGGTCCAGGGCCTTGTATTCGCTCTGCAGCACGGCGGCGCCGCCTGTGGAGGACTGGTGCTTTTCGCGCACGGCCTCGATGCTGGCGCGCAGCGGTTCGAGGTCCGCCTGCGCGGCCAGGGCGTCCTTGAGCCGCTGCTCGATCCGGGCCAGTTCGTCCGCGGCGACCGCCGCGGACACCTGCTCCCAGCCGCGCTCGTCCTCGGCCACGCGGCGGAGGGCTTCAAGCTGGCGGGCCATGCCCTGGTGCGAGTCTTCGCGGCTCTGGGCCAGCTCGGCCGCCTTGGCCAGCTCGTTCTCCAGCTCCTCGACCTTCGCGGCGAGCAGTTCCTGCTTGGCCGCGTTGTCGAAGCCCAGCACGTAATCCTGGCGGCCGGTGAAGCGGTCGTCCTTTTCCACCGTGTGCCGGTTCCGCTTGACCACACCGCCCAGGCTCAGGCCCTTGTCCAGGCCGGCCAGCTCGTCCGGGTCCTCCACACAGGGGTACGCGAAGTCCAAGGCGATCCGCTCGCGGACCCACGCCCCGGCGTCGGCGTTCGCGCCCGAGGTGAGGATGTCCAGCTTGCTCAGCAGATCGCCGTCGGACACGTCCTCCACAGCGAGGGCGCCGCCGGCGAGCGGCTTGGACACGTCCACCGCACGCAATGCGCCGCGGATCGTGTTGTCGTTCAGGAAGCGCGTGACAGCGGCAAAGTGCTCGCCCGGGACCAGCAGCGTGGTGGCCAGGTTGCGCAAGGCCCGCTCGGCGGCGGGCCGCCACTGGTCCTCCCCCTCCGCCAGGTCGATCAGCTCGCCCGCGAAGGGCATGCGTTCCTCCGGGACGCCGGTGGCCGCCGCGATGGCCGCACGGTTCTCAATGCTCGACGGCGGCAGCAGGGACTTGCTGCTCCGCAGCGAAGCGAGCTCCTGCTGCGCTGTGGCAAGCTCGCGCTTCTTGGTCGCGTGCCCGTCGAAGGCCTCGAAGCGCAGCTCGCGCAGCGCCTCGGAATCGTCCTGGAGCTCGGCCGAACGCGCCGCCGCCTGTTCGTGGGCCTGGTTCCAACCCTCGGCGCTCCACTCAAGGTCCAGGCCTGCATCGGCCAGCGCCTTCCGGGCTGCGGCCTCCACGTCCTGGCGCAGCTTCAGGCCGAGCCGGGCGTTCTCCAGCGACTGCTCGATCGCCGAGATCGCGTTGCCGCCCTGGTTGTTGTAGTCCGATTCGAGCTGCCGCAGCTCCTTGGCCAGGGCGTCGCGGACGGAGCGTTCGGCGCCGAGTTCCTTGGCCTTCTGCTGGGCGAGGTCCTTGAAGCGCGCCAGGGTTTTGCTGTGGACCTCGACGGCGAGCTGCTGCCTGTAGGAATCGAATTCCTCACCGCTGAGCTCCCGCAGCCGGTTCGCCTCCAGCAGCGCCTGTGCGTATTCCTTGTTCAACCCGGGCACCGGCGCCAGCTGGTCGCGCTGCTGCCGCACGTCCTCCAGCCGCTGCCGGATGGACATCAGGTTGCTGAATTCCTCCACGACGTCGTCCGCCGCCGCGAGCGTGGCCGGCGGGTCCAGCACCTGGTCCCGGAAGAAGGTGTTGACGCTGCCGCCCAGGCCCTTGCCGGCCTGGATCACCCGCAGCAGCGGGAGAGCCTGGTCCGAACTGATCCCGAGCAGGCGGCGGAAACGCTCCGCGAAGGCCTTGTGCACATCGAAGACCTGCGCCTCCGGGAAGATGCCCTCCAAGGCCCCCTTGGTGAAGCGCTTCTCCGCGATACCCTCGATCGCGGCCAGGTCCAGCGGCCTGTTATCGATCAGGTAGAAGCGTCCGACGCTGGACTCCGTACCGTTCTTCGGCAGGTCGAAAAGCGCCGACACCGTCACCCGGGTGCCCGCGGCGTTATCGAACGTCAGCGCGACGGCGGACCAGGTAGCGCCCGGCCGCTGGAAGGCACTGGCCGAGCCTTCGCCCACGGCCTTGTCGCCCACCTTGCCGCGCATGTACGTGAACGTGGTGCGCTTGTCCTCCACGGACCCGCCGGCCCGCTGCGCCGCCGCCTCGTTCGAGCGCGGCCGGGCATCGAACACCCGCAGCATGGCGTCAAACAGCGTGGACTTGCCCACGCCCGAATTGCCCGTCAGCAGGGTGCCGTTGCGGTCCACGTGCATCGTGTGCGCCCCATGGAAGGTGCCCCAGTTGACCACCTGGACCAGGGCAAGGCGCATCTGCCCAGGGTTCACCTGGTCGCCGATCGGAAGCATGCTCGCAACGGTCACTTGGCTGCCTCCTCTGCGGGCTCGTCGATTGTGGTTGGGTTAGCCTCCGCGGCGGGACGATCCTCACCTTGCGCTTCGGCACCGTCGCCGTCGTCGTCTGCTTCTGCCAGTTCGAGCAGCGGCTCGGTGCCGGTTTCGTCTGCTCCTGCTGCCATCAGGGCTTCGATTTGGGCGGGGATGTCGCCGATGTTTTCGAAGGGGAGGGCCAGCGGGAGGGCCTGGGAGATGGAGAAGGTGTCGTCGATGCCGGTGGCCAGGAGGAGTTGGCGGGCAAGGAGCTTGGTGATGGTGCGGTTGACCACGTCGGCGTCGCGCAGGGCGTCCTGCTGGCCGGACGGCTGGTAGTGGGCCACGAGTTCGGAGATTTCCTCGCGGGTGATGGTGGGTTCGGTCTGCGCGGTGGCGTGCCGGTCCAGGAGCAGGCGCAGGCGCAGCAGCACGATGGTTTCCACGCGGCTCAGGGCGCGCTGCTGGCGGAGGATGCTCGAGCGGGCGCCGCCGCCGATCACCTCGGGATCCACGGGGCGGAGCACCGCGATCTTGCGTTCGTGGTCCAGCTGCAGGCTCAGGAACATTTCGGAGAGGCGGCTGCGCAGGATCTGCTGGTTGTCCAGCAGCGTGGTCCAGAGCTTCTCGTCGCGGCCGCCGTCGACATACGGCCCCTTGAGCAGCCGGACCAAAGCCTGGCGCAGCTTCATGGGCAGCACACCGGTGTCCCCCGGGAACAGCGCGGCGCCGTCCACGAATGTATCGCGCGGCGTCACACGGAACGGGTCCGGGTGGACATGTCCGTCCTGGGATGCCTCCGCATGGACGTGGCGCGTTATGTCCATTCCTTCCTCGGAAGAGTGGACATGTCCGTCAGGGGCGTCAGTCATCGGAATCCTCATTGCGGGCGGTGAGTGTCACGAGCGGCAGGAACGCAGTGCGGGAGCTGCCGTCGATCTGTTCGAAGTCAATGTTTTCCCAGGCCTCCCGCTCGAACGCCGCGCCGCTGTGCAGGGCGTGGGAGAGCAGGGCGCGGACGGTGTTGATGTGCCGCTCGTCGTCGGGCAGGTTCTCCCAGGCCTCCGCCAAGGTTGCGGCTCCCGCGGCAGCCGCGCGGACGACGTCGGGCCTCGCCTTCGCGGACCGCAGGGACCGCACGCGGTCCGCATCGCTGAAGGCGATCGGCTCTGCGAGTTTGGGCGGCGCCGCGAACTCGTCCGGGTCGAAGAGCTTGACCATGGCGAGCGATTCGAACGCCGCGTTGTACAGCACGGGAGCACGGACCAGGCCGGGCCGGTCGCGTTCGTAGGGCATGGAACGGATGGCCTGTTCAGCCTCGCGGAGGACGTTGCGGAGCCGCACGGACTGGCGGATGTCGTCGCTCTGGATGTAGGCGTTCAGGCTCTCGGACAGCTTGCCGTAGATCCGCTGGATCTGGCTGTGCTGGGTGCGGAGTTCGGCCACCAGGTTCTTGAGGGTTTCGCGGTCCTCGTGGCTGAGTTCATCGGCGAATTGCCGGCCCAGCACCTCGCCGATCGCCGAGCGGAAGCGCAGCTGCTGCTGGGGGTCTTCGAGGAACGCCGTAAAGGAGCGGAAGGTCCTGCCTTCGGGGCTCTGCCGCAGGCGCTTGTCCGCCTCCAGGACCTGGGCCATGGTGGCGCCCTTGCTGAGCGATTCCTCGATGATCTGGTTACGCAGCTCGCCCACCAGTTCCTCGATGCGGTCGCGCATTTTCTTGTAATCGGCGGGCAGGCTCGCGGCCAGGTCGAGGATGTTACCGGCGGCCTCGACGGCTTCCTCGTCGTCCAGCAGGCCGTCGAAATCGCCGGAACTGATGTCCTCGATCAGTTGCTGGCGTTCCTGGATTTCGTCTTCCAGGGCTTCCAGGCGGGCGCTCTGGTCCGGGTTGGTTTCGTTGGCGAGCTTCTCGACGTCGCCCAGCAACGTGCCGAGGCGGGAACCGTTGAGGGTGGAACGTTCGCTGGAGAGGCTGTCCAGGAAGGCCAGCACACGGGCCGCGGCCTCGGTGACTTCGTAAACGATCTGTCCGGATTGGTTCCGGCGGGTCAGGAACTGCTTGCGCGTCCATTCATCGCCGAACGCCTTGCCGTTCGCGGAACCGCCCAGCCCCGGCTCCTGCCGGCGGAGCTGCTCAAGGAAGGCGTCGACGTCGGCGTGGAACTCTTCGAGCGGAAGTTGCGGCCGGGTGCGGGTGAAGGATGCCTGCAGCACCGCGATCACCCAGGGAGCCGAGCGCGTCAGGGCCCAGGCCGGCCCCTTGGTGAGGAGTTCGAGGTCCCGGAGCCGGGCACTGATGGCATCTGCCGAGGACATCGCCGAGCGGGACACAGACTCTCCTTCAGCTGCCGCGGTACGTCGTGGCAGCGGGATTTCCGGAAACTGCCCCGTACAAGGTTAACGCAGGGTAGCTGGGCCGCTGTCCGCCGACGGTTCGGCACCCTTCGCAACCGCTCCGTGACCTTGGTCCCCGCCTCGGTTTCGATCATGCAACAACTCCGTGTCGCGCCCGCGGCCTGCTGGCCGGAAACCCCGGGCCGCTCCTACTCTCGGAACACCGGCCTTCCCGGACTGCACCACACCCGGCTCACCTGCACCACACTTTCGGGCCAAACAGCTCCGGCACCCCGGCCCTGGCACACGTTCAACTCAAGCACCAGTTCTCAGGCACATAGTCCAAAGGGGGACAAATGAACCTTGATTTCACGGCTCTGGACACGTCCATCTACGTCTTCGTCGGCACGCTGCTGATCGCCCTGTGCCTGGCCGCCTTCATGGCCGTGGCGGCGCTGGCAACCCTCGCGCTGGCGGGGAGCGGGCAACTGCTCTGGTTCCTGGTGCGGAACACCCTGGGAGCGCTGGTCAATGGAATCAACTTTGCCTGGGAGCGGCTGGTCCACCAAACCGAGAACGTAGAGATGCCGGCAGAATTGCAGGCAGTGACGGGCTCCCTGCTGCGTCAGGCCAACACGGTCCGTTGACCGCCCCGGACGCAGCCGCATCACGGCCCACCCGGGACGGGTAACTAGTCCGCGAGGATGTGGTAAAGCGCCCGCCGGGCTTCATCGATTTTCTCCACCGCGGCCTGGCGCTGTTGATCGCTTGCCGCCATGCGGAACTGATGGATGACCCGCATCAGCTTTACCACGCTCTGGTGAAACGCGGGCAGCGCTCCCTCGGGGTCCGCATCCCAGGCGTTGCTGAGGTCTTCGGCGTGCTCGGCCACGTAGGCCTTGCCTGCATCCGTGAGCGTGAATTCGGTGCGGCGGCCCTCCCCCAGGGGTTCGATCAGTTCTTCATCCACAAGCTGCTGGAGCGTCGGGTAAATGGACCCGGGGCTGGGCCGCCAGGCTCCGGACGTCTTTTCCGCGATTGTCTGGATCAGCCCGTACCCGTTGGACGGAGATCCGGCCAGGAGGGAAAGAATCGCCCAGCGGACATCACCCCTATTGGCCCGCCGAAAACCGCCAGGGCCGAAGCCCGGTCCAAACCCAGGCCCAAACCCGCCGCGTCCGAACCCGCCGTGGCCATGGGGTCCGCGGCGGCTCCTGCCACGCTCGAAACGACCATTGCCGGGCCCGCAGTCGCCGAACTTGTTCTCTTGAATGCCTTTCATGACGCCATCACCTTCCTCGAATCGTTGGACGCCAACGGTCTGGCGATACTTAACGATATATCGCTGAATATTGCCGAGCAAGACCTCTACTCTCTAGCAGAGCTAGCTACCCGCGGGTAGCATTGAGGGACAGCTGAAGGGTTCTCCGCCCGAGGCGAACCCTGGGCCCTATGCCGCGGACGCGGCCGGAGGAGTCCTGCCATGACGTCGACCACCGAGAACAGCCCGGTTGGACACAGCAGTTCCACCGTCACGGCAGCCGAAGCGCGCGCCGTCGCCGAAGCAGCCAGGGAGCAGGAATGGTCCCGCCCCAGCTTCGCCAAGGGCCTCTACCTCGGTGACTTCGACCTCGGGCTGATCCATCCCTGGCCGCAGGCCCGGGCGGACGACGTCGAGCGCGGCGAAGCGTTCATGGCGTCCCTGCGCGAGTACTGCGAGTCCATGGACGGGCGGGCCATAGAACGTGACTCCCGCATCCCCGACCGGTACCTTGCCGGGCTGGCGGAGCTCGGCGTCTTCGGGATGAAGATCCCGCGGGAGTACAGCGGCTTGGGCCTGTCCCTCGTCTACTACGGGCGGGCGCTGGCGCTGCTGGGCTCGGTCCACCCCAGCCTGGGCGCCCTGATCTCGGCGCACCAGTCCATCGGCGTCCCGGAACCGGTCAAAGAGTTCGGCACCGATGAACAGAAGCAGCAGTACCTGCCGCGCTGCGCCGCGGGAGCCATCACTGCGTTCCTCCTGACCGAGCCCGACGTCGGCAGCGACCCCGCCCGGATGGGCTGCACCGCGGTACCAACGGACGACGGCGGCTCCTACCTTTTGGACGGCGTGAAACTTTGGACCACCAACGGGGTGATCGCCGAACTCGTGGTGGTCATGGCCAAGGTCCCGCCCTACACGGCCCCGGACGGCAGCGAACACAAGGGCGGAATCACGGCCTTCGTGGTGGAAATGGACTCCCCCGGGATCACGGTGGAGAACCGCAACGCCTTCATGGGCCTGCACGGCATCGAAAACGGCGTCACCCGCTTCCACCAGGTCCGGGTCCCGGAGGAGAACCGGCTGGGCAGGGAAGGCCAGGGCCTGAAGATCGCCCTGACCACGCTCAACACCGGCCGCCTCTCCATCCCGGGGCTGTGCGTGGCCGCCGGCAAGTGGTCGCTCAAGATCGCGCGCGAATGGTCGAACGCCCGCACCCAGTGGGGCCGCCCCGTCGGCAAGCACGAGGCCGTGGGCAAGAAGATCGCGTTCATCGCGGCCACCACTTTCGCCCTGGAGGCCGTCTTCGAGCTATGCGCTGAAATGGCCGACGCCGGGCAGAAGGACATCCGGATCGAAGCCGCCCTGGCCAAGCTCTGGTCCACGGAACTGAGCTGCCAGATCGCCGACGAACTGGTGCAGATCCGTGGCGGCCGCGGCTTCGAAACCGCCGACTCCCTGGAGGCCCGCGGGGAACGCGCCGTCGCGGCCGAACAGCTCTTCCGGGACCTGCGCATCAACCGGATCTTCGAAGGGTCCTCGGAGATCATGCGCCTGCTGATCGCCCGGGAAGCGGTGGACGCGCACCTGGCGGCAGCAGGCGACCTCGCCTCCGCTGACGCGAGCCTGCAGGACAAGGCGCGGGCCGCCGTCGGCGCCACCGGCTTCTACGCACGCTGGCTGCCCAGGCTGGTGGCCGGCGCGGGCATGGATCCGCGCTCCTACGGTGAGTTCGGCCGGCTCGCCCGGCACCTGCGCTATGTTGAGCGGGCCTCCCGGAGGCTGGCCCGGCAGACGTTCTATGGCATGGGCCGCTGGCAGGCAGGCCTGGAGCACAAACAGGCCTTCCTGGGCAGGATCGTGGACATCGGCGCGGAGCTGTTCGCCATGGCCGCCAGCTGCTCGCGGGCCGAGGCGCTGCTGCGCAGCACCCCGGAGCACGGCGCCGCGGCGTTTGAGCTCGCCGACGCCTACTGCGAACAGGCCCGGCTGCGGGTCGACGCGTCCTTCGAGCAGCTGTGGAAGAACTCGGACGGTGCCGACCATGCGGTGTCCAGGAAGGTCCTCGCCGGGGATTACGCCTGGCTTGAGGCCGGGATCCTGGATTCCTCGGAGGGCACCGGTCCGTGGATCGCCGACGCCACGCCCGGCCCGTCGGCCAAGGAGAACCTGCACCGGAAGTACCGCGCGTAGCGCGCAGGCGGGTTTAGCGCGCAGGCGGGTTTAGCGCGTAGGTCCCTTCCCAATACTCGCAAGCTCGCGTCGGGCCCCTCGGGACGACGGTTAGACCGTTCCGTCGAGGTAGTACCAGCGGCGGTCCACCCGTAGGAAGCGGCTCTTTTCGCGCTGGACTCCGCGTTCGCCGTCGTGCGAGTAATGGGCCGCGAACTCGACCGTCCCCTCCGAGTCCAGCGGGCCGCCGCGCGAGGTTCCCATGATGTCCAGGCGGCGCCACTGCGTGTCCGGGTCGAGGTCCAGGGCGGCCGGCCGGGTGTCCGGGTGCCAGGTGCGCAGCAGGTAGCCGGGGTCCAGCACCACGAAGGCGCTGTACCGGGAGCGCATGAGCTGCTCCGCGGTCGGCGCCTCGGCCTCGCCGCTGTGGAACACGCCGCAGCATTGGGCGTACTGCTCGCCGGACAGGCAGGGGCAGGCGCCGTTGCGGAGCCTGGAAAGGTCGAGCGGCATGGATCCTCCCGGACGAGATAACAGCTTCGCTACAACCCGGGGAAGCGCGCGGCCGGCCGGGTGATTCCGGCCGGATTCAATCGTAGGCTAGGTAGCGTGCCCGGCATCCAGCTGCCCGGCACCCGGCAGGATTCACACTGCGGCTCACACTGCGGCGCGGGGAGGTTACGTGGAAGATCCGACAACAATCGCCCTCAACATGACCTTTTTCGGCACCCTTGGCCTGGCTTTCCTGATGTTCCTGGGCCTGGCCCTGTGCATGGTGGTCACCCTGGTACTCGCGGGACTCGCGCGGCTGCTATCAATCGTTGTTCTCGCGATGGTGGGGATCTTCCCGAAGGACGACGCCGACCCCGTGGTCCACCTTCCGAGCAGCCACACTGGCTCGGCGGAACCGGCGACGGCGGACGCGGACGAGACGCCTGCCGGCAGTGATGGTCCGGACGCCGCTGTTGACGTGCCTGCCGCTCCACGGCCCGGCTTCTTCGAATCGGCCGGACAGTTCGCCGCCGCCGCAGGAACCGCCCTGCGCAGCATCCCGTGGAAGAAGCTGTTCTCGCCGAAGGAATGGCCCACCCCCGGCCAGCTCCGAACGAAGATCACGGAAAGAACCACGGCCGCCGTCGAGAGCCAGGCGAAGCATCACCCCCTGCTGCTCGCCGCGACGCCCGAACCGCCGGTCCTCAATGCCGAGTGGGCTGCCGCCGTCGCCGAAGCCGATGCCCGGGAAGAGGCCCGGCTGGAAGCGCAGCACAAGGGCCAGGCCCGCGAAAAGTCGTCCGCCGGCTCGCGGTGAGCCATTACAACGCGGGGTCAGTTACGGCTCGCGTTGGAAGGCCTCGGTGAGCAGCCCCCGCTCAGGCTGCTTCGGTCAGCCGCCGGAAGGACGCGCCGTGGTAGATCAGGGGCCGGGCGTCGTCGTTGATCTCCGTGGACTTGACCTCCAGCACCACGATCGCGTGGTCGCCGGCCGGCGTCTCGGACACGATCTCGCACTCCAGGGACAGCACCGCGCCGTCAATGGTGACGGCGCCGGCGTCGCTGGTTGAAGTGGCAACACCGGCGAAACGCTCGCCCTTGCGGGAGGACAGCTGCAGGCACACGGCTTCCTGGCCTTCGGCGAGCACCGAGACGCCAAGGCGCGGCGCCCGGCGGAGCTTCGGCCAGGTGGTGGAGGAGTTCTGCACGGCGAACATCACCAGCGGCGGCTCCAGGGAAACGCCAACGGTGAAGCTCGACGCCACCAGAACCTCGGGAACGAAACCGACCATGGCACTGAACGCGGCCACCCCGGAAGGGAATTGCGCAAATGCCTGCTTGATCGAAGCTGTTCCGTCCACTGTCGCCTGGGTCATGCCGTTCGTCCTCTCTCGGTGTTTCTGCGCCTTCCTTTCCAACTAATTCACTGGATCCGGCAGAGGGCAATATTTGTGTAATTGCGTGTCCGTGCGCCCATTCACGCTTCGTCACGATGCCCTTTGCGTTACCCCGGAATACGAAAAGCTAAGAACTCCTACGTTTTACGGGCGATGTTTCGCGCAAATGAGTAGCCTCGTGTCAAGCGATTGTCCACTCCTGCTTTGCAGCGATTTTCTCCACGAAGGGAGCCGTAGATGAGCCTCAGCGAGCTTCGAACCCTGGGGCGCACCGGCGTCCCGATCAGCCCCCTGACCCTGGGCACCCTCAACTTCGGCACCGGCTCCGCGCCCACCGGCCCGGAGGACAGCATCCGGATCATCCGCTCGGCCCTCGACGCCGGAATCACCAGCGTGGACACCGCGGACATCTACTCCCAAGGCGAAGCGGAGGCCATCGTGGGCCGCGCGCTGCAGGGCCGCCGGGACGACGTATTCCTGTCCACGAAATTCCACGGCCAAATGGGCTCGAACCCGGCACACTCCGGAAATTCGCGGCGCTGGATCATGAAGGCCGTGGAGGGCAGCCTGAACCGCCTGCAGACGGACCGGATCGACCTCTACCAGGCGCACCGGCCGGACTACAACACGGACGTCCTGGAAACCATCACCGCCCTGAACGACCTCATCCGGCAGGGCAAAATCCTCTACTACGGCACCTCCGTATTCACGCCGGCCCAGCTGGTGGAGGCGCAGTGGATCGCCAACACCAACCACCTCATCCCGCCCGTTGTGGACCAGGTGCCCTATTCGCTGCTGGTGCGCGCCAACGAACGCGATGTCTTCGCCATCACCCAGCAGTACAACCTCGGGGTGCTCAGCTACGGCCCCCTCGACGGCGGCTGGTTGTCCGGCCGCTACCGGCTCGGCGCCCGCCAGCCGGCCAGCTCCAGAGCCAACGCACTGCCGGGCCGTTTCGACGTCACGGCGCCCTTCAACCAGGCCAAGCTCCACGCGGCGGACGCCCTGGCCCGCCTGGCCGAGCAGCACGGCCTCAGCCTCATCCAGCTGGCGGTCGGCTTTGCCCTGAACCACCCCTCCGTGAGCAGCGTGATCATCGGCCCGCGCACCGAGGAGCACCTGACGGACTACCTCAAGGCAGCGGACACCGTGCTCAGCGACGCCTTGCTGGACGCGATCGACGACATCGTGGCGCCCGGCAACAACTTCCTGGAGCGCGACGCCGGCACCGTCGTTCCGCACCTGGATTTCGCCGAGCTGCGCCGGCGGTAGGTCCTGGGCATTACAGACAGAGGTGCGTTGCGGGGCAAACGGCTAGACTCGTTCGCAGCCATGAACAGCCTGCCGACTTCCTCCACCACCCGCATCGATGCGTGGCTGTGGGCGATCCGCGCCTACAAGACCCGCTCGGCGGCCACCGCCGCCTGCCGCGCCGGGCACGTGCGGATCAACGGGAACCCGGTGAAGGCCTCACAGACCGTGATCATCGGGGATACCGTGCGCGTCCGGCAGCCCGGCTTCGAGCGGATCCTGGAGGTACGCCAGCTGATCGCGAAGCGGGTGGGCGCCGAGGCGGCCTCGCACTGCTTCACCGACCACACGCCGGAGCGGCCGGCGCCAGCGGCGCTCGGCCTGCCCCAGCGCGACCGGGGCGCGGGACGGCCCACCAAGAAGGACCGCCGCGACATGGAGAAGCTGCGCAGCGGCCGCTAGCGCGACCTCCCCCGCAGCACCACGACGTCGAAGTTCTCCGGTGCCGGGACACCGAACTTCGCATTCACCACGGCCAGTTTCCCGCCAAAGTTGGCGGCCGTCGTCGGGATCTGGAACAGCGGGCTGGTAATGACGTCCTTCACGACGCCGGACGAAAGGTCCCCGGACAGCTTGATACGGCTGATCTGGTTGCTGAAGTTCTGCACAGCCCAGAGCGTCCGGCCGCGGACCAGGATGCCGTCCACATTGGGGACTGCCACGCCGGATACAGCCGCGCTGGCGCCGGTCTGCGAGTCGACCGTGTAGAGGGCCGCGTTGCCCGAGTGCGCCACGATCAACGTCCGCCCGCCGTCCGCCGCCGCGATTCCGTTGAGGTTGAACTGGGCGGCAGTGTTCGACGCAGGGCCGCTGAGCGGGAGCGTCCGGACGGCGCCGAGGCTGCCGTCAGCGCCCACCGGGACAAAGTAGAGCTCGGCAACGTTCGAGTTGGTGAACCAGGCGCCTTCCCGGGTGAGGGCGACGTCATTGATGAAGGACGGCTGCTTGCCGGTCAGCTGGATTGTGGCCTTGGTGGTGGCAGCCTTGGTGTCGTAGACGTAGGCCGTACCGGCGGGGCCGCCGGCGACGAAAAGCAACTCATGGCGCCGGTCGAACTTCATGCCGACAGCCACACGGCCCGCCGGGGCGTCGATGAAGAGGGCGGCCGTGCCTTTGCGGATGTCGCCGCGGAAGATATCCCCGGTGGCAAGGTCGCCCGCGTAGAACACGGTGCCCTTGCCCGCGGCGATGCCTTCTGCCCCGCCGGCACCCGGCAGGACGATGGATTTGGCGGCCTGGGTCTTGTGCGGGGCAGGGGCTTTCGCCGAGGCAACGGGACCGGGAAGAAGGAGGAGGCCTGCTACGGCCAGCAGGGCGACGGCGGCACGACGGAATGCTCTTGCAGTTTTGCGGGTGTTTCCACGCCGGGTGTTTTGACGCATGGGGATGCTCCCTGGGTTATTCCGTGGGAACCCGCCCCCGCCGCGGGACTCTGCACGATGGTAACAGCCAGTTTAGGGAGCACCGGCGGCAGCCGCCAGAGGGCGTGACCGATGCCGGTTGTCCTAGAAAATTGCCGTCATGTTCTGCCAACCGCCACCCACCTGGACCCGGGGAAACCAAAGGCCGTTGCCCCTGCCCGGGTACAGCCACAGCGCCCCGGCAGCATCCCGCGCTAACACATCCGCCGCGCCGTCACCATTGAAATCACCCGGGCTCAATAACGCCGTCATGTTCTGCCAGCCGCCACCCACCTGGACCCGGGGGAACCACAGCCCCCGCCCGTTGCCCGGGTACAGCCACAGCGCCCCGGCAGCATCCCGCGCCAACACATCCGCCGCGCCGTCACCATTGAAATCACCCGGACTCAGCAACGCCGTCATGTTCTGCCAACCACCGCCCACCTGGACACGGGGGAACCATAGCCCCCGCCCGTTGCCCGGGTACAGCCACAGCGCCCCGGCACCATCTCGGGCCAACACATCCGCCGCACCGTCACCGTTGAAATCACCCGGACTCAACAACGCCGTCATGTTCTGCCAACCGCCACCCACCTGGACACGGGGAAACCAGGTGCCCTTGCCCATGCCCCCGTACAGCCACAGCGCCCCGGCAGCATCCCGGGCCAACACATCGCCCGTGCCGTCACCGTTGAAATCACCCGGGCTCAGCAACGCCGTCATGTTCTGCCAACCACCGCCCACCTGGACTCGGGGCCACCAAGTGCCGTTGCCTTTGCCCGGGTACAGCCACAGCGCCCCGGCAGCGTCCCGGGCCAACACATCGCCCGTGCCGTCGCCGTTGAAGTCGGTCATGTAGCTCGTGGCTCCATGACCGAAGGCGTTCGGGAGGGTGCCCGCCTTGAGCTGGAGCACCCTCAGTGCTGCTGTATTGACCACCGCGTCGAAGGCAACGCTCGACTGGGCGCGGCTGAGCACGGCGCGGTACATGGCGGGAATACTGGCCGGGTTGGCGCACAACAGCATGGTGCCGCCGGCATTGAAGAAGTTAATGGCGCGGTCGGCCAGGGACCACGGTGCCAGCTGCGCGGCGTTGCACAGATCGTCGGAGAGGATGACGCCATTGAAGCCAAGGTTCCCGCGCAGCATGGTCTTCATAATGACGGCGGAAAACGGTCCGATGTGGGCGCTGTCTATCTTGTCGTAGTAGGCGCTGGAGACCATGACGATGCCGGTGCCTGCGTTTACGGCGTCCTGGAAGGGTTGCAGGTATGGGTCCGTGATCGTGGTGATTGCGTCATGGACGTTGGTGCTGCTGTCCGGGTTGGCCGTGACCCGGCCCAGCCCCGGGAAGTGCTTGACCGCGGTGACCAGCCCTGCCTGCCTCATCCCTGCGGCAAAGGCCAAGCCGTGGCTGGAGACGGTCGCGGGCGTGTAGCCGTACTCGCGTTCGTAGTAGCCGATGGGGGCATTCAATGGGGCAAAGGCTGCACTGGGCACAGTGTCCAGCACGGGTGCCAGATTCAGGTTCAACCCGGCAGCGGCAAGTTGTCCGCCCCAGGTCCGTGCGTAGCCCTGCAGCGTCGCGGGATCCAGTGTGCCCTGGTACAGGGCCGTCGGGATCGTGGAGAAGCCGGGGCCGCTGAGGACCTGGACGTAGCCGCCTTCCTGGTCGGTTCCCACCAGCAGCTTGACGTTACCCGTCGTAGCGGCAGAGACGCTTTGCGTCATGCTCCGGACGACGGCGGCCGTAGCCGTGGTGCCTGCCGCGCTACGGCCGGAGAGGTAGGCATTGCCCACATGGTAGGTGGAAATGTCGGACAGCGTGGTGGAGGAAGCGCCCGTGGCAGTGGCAGCGACCATGAACAACTGCCCGACCCGCTGTCCCATGGTCATGCGCCGCAGCTGGGCCAAAGGGGACGGGGCCGCCACTGTGCTTGCCGCCGACGTGCTTGCCAATACCGCGACCGGGGCCGGGGACGCCGCGCCGAAGGCCGCAAGCAAGGCGGCGGCGATTGTTGCGCAAAGAGCCAGTCTGGGAGGGGTTCTTCCCATGGGTCACGCGGCTTTGGGTGGTTCCTGTCCTTCCTGCCCAGCCTACGACGGTGCCGTTGAAGTCGAAAGGGCAACGCGGGGTCCGCCCCAGACCGGCAAAAAATTAGCGGCGACGACACGCGGGTGCGGCGCGTAAAGTGTCAGGAGACGGAGGATTTCTGGGGGCTGGGCTTGCCGAAGGAGAAAACGTGGACATTGACTGGGACGGCAAACGAGCCCTGCTCCGCGAACCGAATATTGCTGCCGTGACGGAGCTCTGCGAGGAGCTAATGGCCCGGAAACCCGGTTCCATGGTCCCGTACATCGACCCCATCCACGACGAGGACGAGTGCCGGATCGTCAGTCTCCAGGTGAGCCCGGGCCGCGGGACAACATCCGGGTTCGTGTCCTTCTTTAACGACGACGACTCCGCCCGCCGTACGCAGGAAATCTACACCGGGGCCGAATTGGATCCGCGTTACGTCATGCCGTGGCACAGCTATCCCTGGGTCCGCGACGCCGGCCTGCCCCCCTCGCTGAGCGCACAGGAAAAGCTGGACGGACTCAAGCCGTTCCGGCAGTTCCTGAAGATCAACCGCAGGGTCTCCGCCGTCGTCGCGCATGGAGCGGAGGCCGCGGCCTTTCTCACCCTGTTCGAGAAGACCTACCACTCGGCCCTCAGGGAGCACGGCATCAAGGTCTACAAGGCGAGCGCGCTGGGCGGGCGGGCGTTTGCCCTGTCCGAGGCGAAGCAGCAGGAACTGCTGGAGAAGACCATCGAGACCTATCGCGACGCGATGCAGCGGGCGGGGATCCAGCACCTTTAGTCTGGCCGCGGCGCTCAGGCCGCGCGGCTCAGGCGAACCAGGTGTCCGGCGGGCCCATGAAGAGCAGGAAGCTGAACACCGCGGCCACGCCGGCGAGCGCGATGCCGAGCGCCAGCCACGGTTTGCGCAGCACCCAGGCCTGCACCACTTCGGCGACACCCTCAGGTGACTCGCCGCCCGAGGCCAGCCGCCAGCCGCCGTCGAGCAGTCCGCGGCGGTCCAGGCTCTTTTCCACGGGAACCGTCGCGTAAGGGACGACGGCGGAGGCGATCGCCATCAGGCCCGTCCCGGCGCTCCATTTCTGGTTGATCCAGGTGAAGGCGGCCACGGCGGCGTAACAGAGGAAAACGAAGCCGTGGATGCCGCCGCCGATCCGTACGCCCAGCTCCGTGGTTCCCGTGACGTATTTCAGGACCAGCCCGATCAGCAGCAGCGTCCAGGTGACGGCCTCGGCGAAGGCAACGGCTCGGAACAGGGTGCGCGGAGACATGGAGGTCCTCGGGTCGGCGTCGGGAGTCCCCTCCACGGTACCTGCTGCTTCTGAGCCCTAGTTCCACGGCAGGATGCGGTCCGCCCGGTGGCTGTCGGCCTGGATCAGGCGGGCGTTGGCTTCGTCGCTTCCCTTGGCCCAGGCTTCGGCCGCGGACGGCTCCTTTCCGAACTCGACGTGCCGGTGGATCAAGCGTTCGAGCCGGAGGTCCGCCGGGAGCTCGAGGTACCAGACGGCGTCGAGCTGTCCGCGGACCTTCGCCAGGCGGGCTCCGGGCTCAGGAGGTAGTTCCCTTCGGTGATGACCAGCGGGATTCCGGCCGGGACCGCGATCGACGCGGCGATGGGTTCTTCGATGTCCCGCGTATACAGCGGCGCGTAGACGACGTCCTCGTCGCGGCGTTTGAGCCTCTGCAGCAGCGAGAGATAGCCGCCGACGTCGAAGGTGTCGATGGCGCCCTTGCGCTGTTTCAATTCGGTGCCGGCGATGACCGCCTCGCCCAGGTGGAAGCCGTCCATCGGCACCACGACGCTGGTTTCCGGTCCGAAGTGTGCGGCGAGGCATTCCGCGAAGGTGGATTTCCCGACGCCGGGCGGGCCGGTGACGCCGAGGATGACCCTCTTGCTTTTTGAGATCCGGTGTTCGAGGTCCCTGAGCGCTGCGGTTATCTCGGGGTGGGCGAAGGCTGCCTCGCTTGTTCCGCTTGCCCCGTGGGCGTTGGTTTCGGTGTGCATCAAGGTTCAGGGTAGGCGGGCCAGGCGTAGCCGTGAAGCCCGTGACATTCTGCTGGATCACTCGCTTCGTCAGCGTCCTCGTGGCCTGCCGTTCCGCGGAACGGAAGCCTGAGCCGCCGGGGTGATCCAGCAGAATGTGCGGCGGCGGAGTTATCCACAGGAGCCCCAAGCGTGACAAGCCAGCCCGGTCCGCCTCGGCCTACACTCCCAACGACATGCCAGGGCCGCAGTATCTGAACTGGCGAACGCGGCAACGAGTGATTGGAGCTGGAGCCATTGATGAAACAGACGACCGCTTGGCGACGACACCGCCCATGGATCTTGCCAATCACCCTCGGCATCGCAGGCTATTTCCTCCCACTGGTTGGGTTGTCCTTGCTCCAACAGACGGTCAAGGGTTGGAGCGAATCCATTGAAGGCGCCCTCACGACCCTCCTCTTGGTTCTGCTGGCTCTCGCTGCACCGGTTGTCTTCGCGGTCTTCGCAATCCGGAATGGTTACCGGTGCTTCCGTGCGTGGCGCCGCGCGAAGGGAAAATACACCAAGAAGGAAGTAAGGACCCTTGAACTGGCCACACAGGCGTCAAACGCATGGGAAAACGCCCGCGGCCTGAGATCTACCCTTTTGGCCCGCCAGGTACCCCCGGTAATCACGGTTTGGGGAATTGTTCCGAACCACGGGGAAGCGTTTTTCCTGGATGCTCCCGCGGAGTATGCACGCTTCTACGGTCAAGACGTAACTTACTGGCAACGCGGAGGCGTTTACATCGGCCGCCCTTCGTTTGTTGCCTTGGGCCTGGTGGCAGACTCAGTAAGCAATTCGGCAGCTCGCCGCAATGCCGAGGCGCTGGCACGGGAACAGTGGCGCGAGTGGCAGGTCTCCAGGGTCTTTGTGTCGAATCAACGGATTGTGTGCAGTGCCGGAGGCCGGAATCTCAGCTTCTACTTCAACGCCACAAGCGGCCTATATGCGGACCTCGCGAGCAACACGCTAGTTGTGGAATTTGAATCCGCGGAACCGCTGATGCTCCACGGTATCTACGTTGCACAAATCGCTGTCCTCGCGATCCTCAACACACATGGTGAAAAAGCCCTCATCGACCACCCGGGGCTGGCTCCTTTGAATTGAGCGAAATCGGGACCAGCAACGAGGGACGATCCCGAAGGCTACATCTCCGATGGCGGTGCGGTTCCCCCAACTCCATCCAGCACCCACGCATTCCTGATCTGCGATGCCCCGAACTCCAGCGCCAGCGGTTCGATGTCGATGGGCCCGCTTCGCCTGGTCTTTGGCCGGCCCACTGCAACGTGGGGTGTCCAGTGCGGGGACCTGTAGCCCAGGGCCGGCGAGCTGAGGATGAAGTCGTCGATGTTGTCCACTGCAAGTTCATCGAGCAAGCCGTGAAGGGCCACCACCAAGGAAAGCTGGAAGTCCCGCACCGCCTCCGGAACGTCGACTTCCAGGCCGGACACCCTCCCCCCGCCAAGGGAAAGTAAGCGTTGTGAGCTGGCCGTGAATCCGTCCAGGACAGGCAGGCCACGCAGCCAGGATGCGGTGCGTTCCAGCGCCTTCTCAGCACTGGTGAACCCCTTGGTCCAGGCGGCCACATCTCCTGCGAAGTCTTCGAGGATTCCCACGTGGAGCAGGGTCATATGCAGCCCGCGCGGCCTGCGCAGCGCATCGACGTAGCTGCCCAGCGCCTCATAGTCGGCGGGCCCCTCGCCGAGGCTGAGCAGTGGAACCTCGACGGTCATGCGTGGCGGTGCCTGCATCCGCAACCTCCCTGTTCACCGGCACCATTCACCGGCCGCTCCACCTCGATTATGCGCCGGGAAACGGGCCGGCAACATTCTGCTGGATCACCGACCCGCCGGGTTTCCGAAACCCCGCCGTTCCGGGCCCCGGGCCCCGGGCAGCCGGGGTGATCCAGCAGAATGTGCGCTGGCCGGGCAGGGGAACCCGGGAACAGCACACAGGAATGCCCGAGGAGAACCAAGAAAAACTCCAATTGACAGGCCCTTGTGACCCGTGCCATATTCTTAACCGTGAACCTGTCAGACAGCCGGACAGCAGGACAGGCCGACGGCCGCCTCCCTGCGAAAGGAACGCCGGCGCCAGCAGCACCGGCACCGCGTCCCGCCACTCCCCTTGCCCGCCTCAGCGCGGCCGAGGCGGTCTTCAGCACCATCCGGCAGGACATCGAATCCGGCGCGGTGGAAGTCGGCGCGAAACTCAGCTCCGAAGCCACTCTGGCGGGCCAGTACGGCGTGAGCCGCTCGGTGATCCGCGAGGCCCTCCGCTCCTGCAACGCCCTCGGCCTGACAGTCACCAAGACCGGCAAGGGCACCTTCGTGGTCGCCAACAAAGTGGCCAACGACCTCACGCTGGGCCAGTACTCCGCCCGTGACCTCAACGAAGCGCGCCCGCACATCGAGGTTCCCGCCGCCGGGCTGGCGGCACAGCGCCGCAGCGAGGACGACCTCAAGCAGCTCCGCGGGCTCATGGAGGAGATGCTCGGCGAAAACGATCCCGAGTCCTGGGTCAGCCTGGACGCCGCCTTCCACTCCATCATCGCCCGGGCCAGCGGCAACAAGGTCTTCGAAAGCGTCGTTGCCGACATCCGTGAGGCCCTGGCACACCAGTCCGAAACCCTCAACATGGTGGCTGACCGCCGCCACGCCTCGGACGACGAGCACCTCCGGATCATTGAGGCCATCGACGCCGGCGACGCCAAGGCAGCGGAAGCCGCCATGGCCGCCCACCTCGAGGCTGTCAGCATCGCCCTGGACAGCATCCTCAACTCCACGCAGGGCTAGCCGGCCCTGCACAGGCCATCGCGCCCAAAACCCTACAGACCATCACGAAACAACTACCTAAGGACGCCATGCCAACCCCGCACCACGTCCCGCTGGCCGAGCAGACCCGCGACGGCCTTGTCGAGAGCGTCCACTACGGCTCGCTCATCGCGCTCGGCCCCGAGGGCACCGGCCCCGGGAACGCCGAGGGCACCGGCCCCGGCAACGCCAAAGGCACCAGCACAGGCCCCGGCACAGGCACCGGCACTGACACCAAGGTGACCGCAGGCGATCCCGACGCGCCCATCTACCCGCGTTCCTCCCTGAAGCCGCTGCAGGCCGTGGCGCTGCTGCGCGCCGGCCTCAAACTGGAGCAGGATCTCCTCGCCCTCACCGCGGCGAGCCACTCGGGCGCAGCCATGCACCAGGACGGCGCCCGCCGGATCCTCGAAATGCACGGCTTGAACGAGGAAGCGCTGGCGAACAGCACGGATCTCCCCTACGGTGTCGCGGAACGCGAGGAATGGCTCCGCGCCGGCAACGGCCCCACCCAGCTGGCCCAGAACTGCTCGGGCAAGCACGCCTCGATGGCCGCGGTCTGCACCATCAACGGCTGGCCGGTTGAGGGCTACCTGAACCCGGAGCACCCGCTCCAGGTCCTCGTCCGCGACACCATCACCGAGCTCACGGGCGAAGACGCCGCCGCGGTCAGCACCGACGGCTGCGGCACGCCGCTCTTCGCCCACAGCCTGCGCGGCATGGCCCGCGCGTACGGCCGGCTCGCCTCCGCCAGCCCGGAAAGCCACGAGGGCCAGGTGGCCCACGCCATGCGCGCCTTCCCGGAGATGGTGGCCGGCGAAGGCCGCGACGTCACCGCCATGATGCGCGCGGTGCCGGGCCTGCTGGCGAAGGACGGCTTCGAGGGCCTTCAGCTGATCGGCCTCGCGGACGGGACCGGCGTCGCGATCAAGATTTCCGACGGCGGCGACCGGGCCCGCCTGCCCGTCACCGTCCGGGTCCTCGCCGAACTGGGGGTCGACGCCGATTCCCTGGCGGCGCTGCAGATCCCGCCGGTGCTGGGCGGCGGCAAGCCCGTGGGCGTCCTCCGCGCCGCGGCTTTCCTCCCCGCGGCCGACTTCCAGACCACACCCGCGAGCTGACACGTCGGGGCAGTGTTTCCGAGAAACGTTGCCGCTAACTGCCAACTTGCACACAAAAACAGACCAAAGGAACGCCATGAGCAACGACGATCAACGCTTCCGCTCGGAACACGACCTCCTGGGCGACCGCGATGTCCCGGCCGACGCGTACTGGGGTGTGCACACCCTCCGCGCGATCGAAAACTTCCCCATCACGGGCCAGCGCCTCTCCAGCAACCCGGACCTTGTCCGCGGCCTGGCCGCGGTGAAGCTGGCAGCCGCCCGCACCAACCGGGAACTCGGCCTCCTGGACGCGGAGCGCGCCGGGGCCATCGAGCAGGCCTGCCAGGACATCCTGGACGGCAAGCTCCACGAGCAGTTCATGGTGGACGTGATCCAGGGCGGCGCCGGCACCAGTTCCAACATGAACGCCAACGAGGTGATCGCCAACCGTGCCCTGGAAATCCTAGGCCACCCCAAGGGCGACTACGCCCGCCTGCACCCGAACGACCACGTCAACCTGAGCCAGTCCACCAACGACGTCTACCCCACGGCCGTCAACCTGGCCACGATCTTCTCGGTCCAGGGCCTCCTCAAGGCCCTCGCAATCCTCGAAGAAGCCTTCGCGGAGAAGGGCCGGGAGTTCCGCACCGTCGTCAAGATGGGCCGCACCCAGCTGCAGGATGCCGTGCCCATGACCCTGGGCCAGGAGTTCGGCGGCTACGCCGTGACGATCGGCGAGGACCGCGCCCGCCTGGCCGAATCCCAGCTGCTGGTCCACGAAATCAACCTGGGCGCCACCGCGATCGGCACCGGGCTGAACGCCCCGAAGGGCTACGCCGAGGCAGCCTGCCGGCACTTGGCCGCGATCACCGGACTGCCGCTGGTCACCGCCGTCGACCTCATCGAGGCCACCCAGGACGTCGGAGCCTTCGTGCACCTGTCCGGCGTGCTCAAGCGCGTGGCCGTGAAGCTCTCCAAGATTTGTAACGATCTCCGCCTGCTGTCCTCCGGACCGCGCGCGGGACTGGGCGAAATCAACCTCCCGGCGGTCCAGTCGGGATCGTCCATCATGCCAGGCAAGATCAATCCGGTGATCCCGGAAGTGGTCAGCCAAGTGGCCTACGAGGTCATCGGCAACGACGTCACTGTCACCATGGCGGCCGAGGCGGGCCAGCTGCAGCTGAACGCCTTCGAGCCAATCATCGTCCACAGCATCCACAAGAGCATTTCCCACCTGGAAGCTGCCTGCCACACGCTCACCGAACGGTGCGTGCGTGGCATCACCGCCAATGCCGAACGCCTGCGCCTCACCGTGGAGCAGTCGATCGGCCTGGTCACGGCCCTGAACCCGCACATCGGATACGCCTCCGCCACGGCCATTGCCCAAGAGGCACTGGCCAGCGGGCGCGGCGTCGCCGAGCTGGTGCTGGAGCACGGAATGCTGACCGCAGAGCAGCTGAACGAGCTGCTGCGTCCCGAACGGCTCGCCAACCTGGGCAGCTGACACTCCGCTGCCGCCCTCCCCAGCAGGGGCACGCCCCTGCGACACGAGCGGCAGCGAGCATGACGACGGCGGCCGGCTTTCCGCCGTCGTCCCCTAACCGGAACCTCCCCCGCAGGAAACCCCTAAGGATCCCCATGAGCAATCAACCCATCACCGACCACACGGTCCCGCAGCAGGCGCACGCGACTGAGAAACTGCTGCACGCCGAGGACAAGGGCTACCACAAGAACCTCAAGCCGCGTCAGATCCAGATGATCGCGATCGGCGGCGCGATCGGCACCGGCCTGTTCCTGGGCGCCGGCGGCCGCCTGAACGTCGCGGGCCCTTCGCTGGTGCTCTCCTACGCGATCTGCGGCGCATTCGTGTTCCTGATCCTGCGGGCCCTGGGCGAACTCGTCCTGCACCGCCCGTCCTCGGGTTCCTTCGTCTCCTACGCCCGTGAGTTCTTCGGTGAAAAGGCGGCCTTCGCCTCGGGCTGGTTCTACTGGATCAACTGGGCCATGACCACAATCGTGGACATCACGGCCGCAGCCATCTACATGAACTTCTTCGGCAAGTACGTGCCCTGGATCGGCGCCGTGCCGCAGTGGGCTTGGGCGCTCATCGCCCTGGTCGTGGTGCTGTCGCTGAACCTGGTCTCGGTGAAGGTCTTCGGCGAGATGGAATTCTGGTTCGCCCTGATCAAGGTTGCCGCCCTGGTGGCCTTCCTCATCCTGGGCATCTGGTTCGTCGCCTTCGGCACGCCCACGGGCGCTCCCACCGGTTTCTCCCTCATCACGGACAACGGCGGCATCTTCCCGAACGGCATCATGCCGATGATCCTGCTTATGCAGGGCGTCGTGTTCGCCTACGCCTCGGTCGAGCTGGTCGGCACTGCCGCGGGCGAAACCGAGAACCCGGAAAAGATCATGCCCAAGGCCATCAACTCCGTGGTCTTCCGTATCGCGGTGTTCTACGTGGGCTCGGTCATCCTGCTCTCCCTGCTGCTGCCGTTCACCTCGTACCAGAAGGGCGTCAGCCCCTTCGTGACGTTCTTCGGTTCCATCGGCGTCGAGGGCGTGGACACCATCATGAACCTGGTGGTCCTCACGGCCTCGCTGTCCTCGCTGAATGCCGGCCTGTACTCCACCGGCCGCATCCTGCGCTCCATGTCCGTGGCCGGCTCCGCCCCGAAATTCGCACAGCGCATGAACAAGGCCGGCGTGCCCTACGGCGGCATCGCGATCACCGCGGGCGTCTCCCTGCTGGGTGTACCGCTGAACTACCTGGTTCCGTCCGAGGCCTTCGAAATCGTGCTGAACGTCGCGTCCGTGGGCATCATCTCCACTTGGGCCACGATCGTGCTCTGCCAGATCCAACTCAAGCGCTGGGCTGACAAGGGCTGGCTCAAGCGGCCGGCCTTCCGGATGCCGGGCGCGCCGTACACCGGCTACCTGACGCTCGTATTCCTCGTCGTGGTCCTGGTGATGGTGTTCATCGATTCGCCGCTCACCTTGCTGGTCACCCTCATCGCCTGTGCGCTGATGGTGGGAGGCTGGTACGCGTGCCGCAAGCGGATCCACGAGATCGCCGAAGCCCGCGACGGCTACACCGGCATGTCCCCGGTGGTGGCCAACCGCCCCGCCCCGGGTTCGGAAGACTCCATCTAGGCGAGTGTTAACAGGAAAGGCAGCGAGCATGCTCGCTGCCTTTCCCCTTTTAAGCCGCCTTCGCTTAGCGCAGCTTCGGATCGCGCAACACGACGGCGACCATGACCGCCGCGGCTGCCATCAGGACCATGCCGATCGCCGAGGTCATCCCGACGCCGGAGTCGAAAGCGTGCCGGGCGGACTCCAGCAGCGCCTGGGCCTGCTCCGCCGGCAGCAGCTTTGCGGCGTCGATCGCCCCGCCGAGGGTCTCGGAGGCCTGCCGGGCGGCGTCGCCGGCGAGCGTTTCCGGGACCTCGACGTGGGCACGGTAGGCGGCGGCCAGGATGCTGCCCAGCACCGCGGTGCCCATTACTGACCCCACCTCGTAGGCGGTCTCGGAGATCGCCGAGGCCGCACCTGCCTGCGGCGCCGGGACGCTGGCCAGGATGAGGTCGTTGGAGATGGTCTCTGCGGCACCCACGCCGGAACCAACGATCGCGAAGCCGAGCAGCAGCGCCCACAGCTCCCCGCCCTGGCCGAACAGGAGCACCACGACGTAGCCGCTCATGTTCATCAGCAGCCCCGCGGTGACCACGTGGGCCGGCCGGATCCTGCGCACCACGGGCACGGTTACCAGGCCCGCGACAATAGTCAGCGCCAGGCCCGGGAGCATGAGCATCCCGGCCTCGAGCGGGGTACGGCCGGCCACGAGCTGCAGGTGCTGGGACATGAAGTAGATGAAGCCCACCAGCGAGAAGATGCTCAGCAGGTTCGCGGCCAGGGAGACGCTGAACGCCTTGTTCCGGAACACTGTCATGTCCAGCATCGGCGCCTTGCCCGAACGCTGGCGCCGTAGCTGCCTGCGGACGAACAGCGCCCCTGCCACGAGCCCGACGGCGAGTGGCAGCAGAGCGGCCAGGCCGCCGTCGTGCGCGAATTCCTTGATGCCGTACACGAACGGAACCATCGCGGCCATGACCAGCAGGATGCTGGCCGGGTCCACCGGCGCAGGGTTCGGGTCCTTGGACTCCGGCAGCACGAGCGGCGCCAGGATGAGCAGCGGGAGCAGCATCGGCACGGCCAGCAGGAACACGGCACCCCATTCGAAGTGCTCCAGGAGCAGGCCACCGGCCAGCGGGCCGAGGGCCGCGCCGCCGGAGAAGCCCGCGGCCCAGACGGCGATCGCGGTGCGGCGTTCGGTGGGGTCGGTGAAGATGTTCCGGATCAGGGAGAGCGTTGCCGGCATGAGCATGGCACCGAAGACTCCCAACAGAGCGCGGGCGCCGATCAGCTGGCCGGCGTTGGTGGCGAAGGACGCCAGCACGGAGACGAGCGCGAAGCCGGTGGCGCCGATCAGCAGGAGCTTCCGGCGGCCGATCCGGTCGCCGATGCTGCCCATCGGGACCAGCAGGCCGGCCAGCACCAGGGCGTAGACGTCAATGATCCACAGCAGTTCGGTGCCGTTGGGCCGCAAGGCAAGGGACAGGGACGGGACCGCGAAGCTGAGCACGGTGTTGTCGACGGCGATCAGCAGCACGGGGAACATCAGCGCGCCGAGGGCGAGCCAGCGCCGTCCGGCACCCTGCTGCTTGCCACGGACGGGATCGGGACGGAGAACCGCCTCGCTCTCGGCGAAGCGTTCGCGCTTGGTGACGGACGTGGTCATGGTGACCGCTTTCTCGAAAAGGGTGGAAGTCTGACAAGCAAAAACTATACCGTCCAGACGGTACAGTTTCAAATTCGCCGCATAGCGTCGCCGCTCCTCAGACATCGGACCACTCGCCGCTACGATTGAGCCATGGCTGTGACTGACGAGGCGATCGGCAAGATCAAGGACATGTTGATCCGCGGCGAGCTTAAGGCCGGGGACCGCCTGCCGCCCGAGAAGGAGCTCAGCGAAAGCCTTGGCTTGTCCCGCAGCTCATTGCGCGAGGCCGTGAAGGCCCTGGAGCTCATCCGGGTGTTGGATGTGCGGCGCGGTGACGGCACCTACGTCACCAGCCTGGACGCGAAGCTGCTCAACGAGGCCGTGGCCTTCGTGGTGGAGCTGCACCAGAACCGCTCCATCCTGGAACTCTTCGAAGTCCGCCGGATCCTGGAACCGGCCACTGCCCACATGGCGGCCGGCCGCATCACGCCGGAGGAAGTGACGGCCCTGCGCGCCACGGTGGAAGGCATCGACGAGGGCACCGACGTCGAAGAGCTCGTGGCCCACGACCTCGAATTCCACAGCATCATCGCCTCGGCGGCCGGGAACGACTACCTCAGCGGGCTGCTCGAGGCCCTGTCCGGGGACACCGTCCGGGCTCGCATCTGGCGCGGCATCACCCAGGAGAAGGCCGTGGCGCACACCCTGGCCGAGCACAAGGCAATCGCGGATGCGCTGGAGCGCGGCGACGCCGAACTGGTGCGGGCCTTGGTCACCGTGCACATCAGCGGTGTAGAGAACTGGCTGCGCCAGGCGCTTTAACTACAGCTCCAGTCCGTACGTCCGCGCCGCGGTTCCTTCCAGGATCTGCCGCCGTTCGGCGTCGGACAATTCAGCGATGAGTTCCAGCAGCACAGCGATGGTCTGCGCGTAGGGTGCGCCGAGCGTGCTGACCGGCCAGTCGCTGCCGACCATCAGCCGCCCCGGGCCGAAGGCATCCAAGGCCTCCTCCCACAGGGGCCGCAGGGCCGCGGCCGTATAAGGAACCTCGGGCAGGTGCAGTCCGGACAGTTTCGCGACCGTGTTGGGCAGCGCAGCCAGCGCCCGGAAGTCCGCGCGCCACTGCGCCATCGGCTCCGAATCCGCGCCGGCGCCCAGCGGCGGTTTGCCCAGGTGGTCCAGGACGACGGCCAGTTCCGGGAGCTCCCGGGCCAGCCGCACCGTGGCTCCGAGGTGGCGCGGGAAGGCGTCGGGAACATCGAACGCGACGCCCCTCGAGGCCAGCAGGCGCAGCGAGTCACGCACCGGGGCGAGATCGAGGAAGTTGTCCCGCGGATCGTCGTGGACCAGGTGCCGCATACCGCGGAACTTCGGATGGGCGGCAAAACGGGCAAGTTCGGCCTCGGCTTCGGCGGGGCGCTCCAGCGGGATCCAGCCGACGACGCCGACTACCCAGGGATGGCTGTCCGCGGCCGCGAACATCGCCTCCGTATCCTCGAGGGTGTCGTCCGCCTGCACCAGGATGGCCTGCTGCACGGCGGAGGCGGCCAGCTCCCGGCCGGCCTCCTCCGCCGTGAAGCTGCGGAACAGCGCCCCGTGCTGCGGTCCCAGCCAACCGTACCCGCCGCCGTCGAGGTTCCACAGGTGCAGGTGCGCGTCGATCACGCGGCTCCCCCAGGTTCCAATGCTTCCACCGCGGCCCACAGTTCCTCGGGCACGGCGGTGTTCATCCGAGCCGAATTGAGCGCCGCTTGCTCGGGGCTGCGTGCGCCCACCGTCACGTTCACCACGGCCCGGTTCCGCAGCGGGAAGTGCAGGGCCGCCGTCGGGAGTTCGACGCCGAAGTCCCGGCACAGTGCCGCCAGCGCCCGGGCGCGTTCCAGCAGGGCGCGCGGCGCCTGCCCGTAGTTGTAATGTGCATCGTCCGGCACCTCGGGCCGGGCCAGGAGACCAGAGTTGAAGGCACCGACGGCCACGACGCCGGTGCCGCGCTCCACGCAGCGGTCCAGCAACGGAACGCCGGGCTGCTCCAGCAGCGTGTAACGGCCCGCAAGCATCACGAGGTCCAGGTCCGCCTTTTCGACGCAGGCGAGCGCGGCTTCAGCCGAATTGGTGCCGACGCCGATGGCTTTGACCAGGCCTTCGCCGCGGAGCTTCTCCAGCGCGGGCAGTGCCCGGGTGATTCCGGCGTCGAGGTCGTACACATCGGGGTCGTGCAGGTAGAGGATGTCCACGTACTCCAGGCCCAGCCGGCCCAGGGAATCCTCCAGGCTCTGGCGGATGCCCTTTTCGCTGAAGTCCCAGCGGCGTACGGCGTCCGCCGGAACGTCGAAGCCCTCGTCGTCCCGGCGGCCGGCGGCGTCGTGGGGTTCAAGCAGCCTGCCCACCTTGGTGGAGATGACAAACTCGGCGCGCGGCTTGTCCCGGAGCACGGCGCCCAGCCTCTGTTCGGACAGGCCCAGTCCGTAGTGCGGGGCGGTGTCGAAGTAGCGGACGCCGGAGTCCCAGGCGGCCAGGACCGTCGCCAGGGCTTCTCCGTCAGGGATGGCGGTGTAGAGGTTGCCGATTCCCGCGGCGCCGAAGCCGATCCTGCCGAGCTTTCCGACAAGCTCCAGACGTCCGGTGCCAGCGTTCCCCACGGCGCCGTTCACGGCAGTTCCCAGACCTTCGGGATGCCGGAGTCGTTGCCGGAGTAATCGTCCTCCACCTCGAGCAGCTCAGCCATCCGGGCCTGCCAGGGCACGTTGGCGGGGTGGTCGGCGAGAGCATGGCGCATGGCCTGGTAGTCGTCCACCTCCACCAGATGGAACAGCTCCAGGCCGCTGCGCCAGATGCGCCAGTTCCGCACGCCTGCATCCTTCAGCGCCGCAACGAGTTCGCCCGGAATCCCCGCATGGGCGTCGTAATATTCCTGCTCCGCACCGGGCTTGAGCCGGGTGTGCAGGGCAACTGTTTGCGGGGCTGGTGCCTGCGGTGCCGTTATCTCAGGCATCTGCGCCGTCCTTGAGGAACAGTTCCAGTACGGGCACTGCCACCGGCGGCCGCTGGATGGGCAGTTTGATGATCAACGTCCCCGCCGGCTGGGCGCCGGGGGTGGTGGCATAGGCCTCCTGCTCCGGGTCCGGTTCCTGGAGGCGGAGTTCGGAGGCGTCGTTGAGCAGTTGCGCGTACTCGACTTTCCCGGCGAGGCCCGGCAGATGCACGAAGCCGAACGGCCAGGCGAACAGATGGACGTACAGCCGCTTGGCGCGCCGGGTATAGCGGGCGTCGGCGGGAGGAAGGTACGACGACGGTCCGGCACCATAGATGGAACGGCCGTGCAGCCGCATCCACTCGCCTATGCCCGCCAGGGATTCGGCGGCGCGCGGGTCGAGGCTGCCGCGGGCGGTGGGGCCGACGTTCAGGAGGAGGTTGCCGCCTTTGGACACCCCGTCCACCAGCATCCGCACCAGGAGGTCCGGGCTCTTGTAGTCGAGATTGTCGCGGTCGTAACCCCAGCTGCCGTTGAGTGTCTGGCACGCCTCCCAGGCGAGCCGAACGCCGTCGGACATCATGGGACCGGCCGGCTGGTACTGCTCCGGCGTGACAAAGTCTCCCGGCAGGTCGAGGCGGTCGTTGACCACGATCCCGGGCTGCAGTTCCCGCACCATGGCAAGCAGCTCCTCGGAACCCCAGTCGTCCCGGCCCTTGCCCCCGGCCGGGTGGCCGTCCATGCCGCCCGGGTAGGAGAAGTCGAAGAAGAGGTAGTCGATGGTGCCGTAGTTGCTGAGCAGTTCACGGACCTGGCCGTGCAGGTACTCCCGGTAGCGGGCCATGTCCCGGCCCTCGTTCAGTTTCCCGAAGCCGGCGTTCCGCAACGGGTGCACGGAGTCCACGGTGAAGTCGGGGTGGTGCCAGTCGATCAGGGAGTAATAGAAGCCGACTTTCAGGCCTTCGGCGCGGAGCGCCTCCACGTAGGGGGCGATGAGGTCACGGCCGGCAGGGGTGTTGGTGGCCTTGTAGTCCGTGAGGGCGGAGTCCCAGAGGCAGAAACCCTCGTGATGCTTGGTGGTGAGGACCACGTACTTCATGCCGGCGCTCCTGGCGGCACGGGCCCATTCGCGGGGATCGTAGAGGTCCGGATCGAAGCGGCGGAAGTACTTCGAGTACTCCTCCACGGTGATCTCCTCGCGGTTCATCACCCACTCGTGCCGGGCCGCCAGGGAGTACAGCCCCCAGTGCACGAACATGCCAAGGCGGGACTCCTCGAACCACGGGGCGTGCTGGATCACGGCTTCTCCTTCAGTTCTCGACGGCGGCGGTGCTCGCTACTATGGTGCTCGCTACTGTGGTGCTCGCCTCGGCAGCCCACACCGGTCCGTCGGGGTAACGGTAGTCCGCCAGGCTGGCGGGGAGCATTTCATTTCCGGCGCCGGGAGCCGACGGCGGCCAGTAGGCGCCCCCGTGGACATCGACCGGCGTGACGAAGTGTTGGTGCAGGTGGTCCACGAATTCGATCATGCGGTCCTCCTTGGTTCCGGAGACCGCCACGAAGTCGAACATGGACAGGTGCTGGACCGCTTCGCACAGGCCCACCCCGCCGGCGTGCGGACAGACCCGGACCCCGAACTTCGCGGCCAGCAGCAGGATGGCGATGTTCTCGTTGACGCCGGCCACGCGGGCAGCGTCGAGCTGAAGCACTTGCAGGGAGCCGGCCTGCAGCATCTGCTTGAACACCACGCGGTTCTGGACATGTTCGCCCGTGGCCACCGGGATGGGCGCCACGCCGCGGGCGATGGCCGCGTGGCCCAGGATGTCATCCGGGCTGGTGGGTTCTTCGATCCAGGCGATGTCGTAGGGCGCGAGGTGGCGCATCCACTCGATGGCTTCCTGGACGTCCCAGCGTTGGTTGGCATCCACGGCGATCCGGATGTCCGGGCCTACGGCCTCACGGGCGATGCGGAGGCGGCGGATGTCGTCCTCCAGGGAAGCCCCGACCTTGAGTTTGATCTGGGTGAATCCCTCGGCCACGGCTTCCTTGGCCAGGCGCGTAAGCTTCTCGTCGCTGTATCCCAGCCAGCCCGGGGTCGTGGTGTATCCGGGGTAGCCTTCGGCGAGCAGTTGTGCGCGTCGCGCCTCCCGGCCCGGTACTGCGGCGCGCAGGATGCCGAGCGCTTCCTCGGGGGTGAGGGCGTCGCTGAGGTAGCGGAAGTCCACCAGCGCGACGAGTTCCTCCGGGCTCATCCGGGACAGGAGCTCCCAGAGCGGCAATCCGGCGCGCTTGGCCTTCAGGTCCCAGAGGGCGTTCACGACGGCGCCGATCGCCATGTGCATGACGCCCTTCTCCGGTCCGAGCCAGCGCAGCTGGGAATCGTGGGCGAGCAGCTTCCAGGTGGCACCCATGTCCGCCAGCAGGTCCTCGGCGTTGCGGCCCAGGAGGTGTTCGCGCAGGGCAGCGATGGCGGCGGTTTCCACCTCGTTGCCGCGGCCGATTGTGAACACGAAGCCGTGGCCCTCGTGCCCGTCCGCGGCGTCGGTGCGCAGGATCAGGTACGCGGCCGAATAGTCCGGGTCCGGGTTCATGGCGTCCGAACCGTCCAGCTCCCGGGACGTGGGGAACCGGATATCGAGGGTGTCCATGGCGGTAATGACGCTCATCGTGCTCCTAGCTTAGGCGGCGCGTACGGCTCGTAGGGCCGGTTGGGGCGGTCCATCCACGTTGAGACTAAACATCGGATGTTTCCATTGTCAATGGGTCACATTTCCGCAAGAATAAGGAAGACACCACACTTGAAGCTCGGAGCAATGACGCTGAGCATGGAGGAAGACATGAACGTGAAATTCGCCCGGCTGGGAGCGGCCGGAAACGAGCAGCCGGTTGTCCTCGTCGAAGACGGCAACGGCGCCGCGAAGTACTTCAGCCTCACCGGCCTGACCCGTGACATCGACGGCGGCTTCCTCGCCGCGGACGGCATTGCCCGCGCCAGGAAGGCCCTTGAATCCGGGGAACTTCCCGAGATTTCCGCTGAGGGGCTGCGGATCGGTTCTCCCATCGCCCGCCCGCGCTCGGTGGTGTGCATCGGCCTGAACTACACCGCGCACGCTGCCGAATCCGGCGCCACCCCGCCCGAGGTCCCAGTGGTTTTCCTTAAGCCGTCCAACACCGTCGCCGGGCCGTTCGACGCCGCCCCCATCCCGCCGTCGTCGGCGAAATACGACTGGGAAGTGGAACTCGGCGTGGTGATCGGCAAGGAAGCGTCCTACCTTTCATCCGTGGAGGAAGCCGCCGGGCACATCGCCGGCTACGTGGTGGCCAACGACCTCTCCGAGCGCGACTATCAGTTGCCCGGCGCCGCCGGCCAGTGGACCAAGGGCAAGTCGCTGCCGGCGTCGAGCCCGCTGGGGCCTTGGTTCGTTCCCGCCGACCAGGTGGATGCCGGCAAGCTCCGGCTGCGTACCTGGGTCAACGGCGAGATCCGCCAGGATTCGAACACCTCGGACATGATCTTCGATCCCGCCACCGTGGTGCACCACCTCAGCCAGTACATGGTGCTCGAAGCAGGCGATGTGATCCTCACCGGCACCCCCGAAGGCGTGGCCCTCTCCGGCCGCTTCCCGTTCCTGCAGCCCGGCGACGTGGTGGAACTCGAAGTCGAGGGCCTCGGCCGCCAGCGCCAGGAGTTCTACCGGGCCGGCACCCACAACGCCGGCGGCAGCGAATCCCTGGCCGCAGCCTCCGCGGGGGACCCCGCGGCAGTGCGGTGAGCCCGATGAGCGGTCCGGTGAGCAGCGAATTCGAAGGCCTGGCCGCCCTCGTGACCGGCGGCGCCTCCGGCATCGGCGCGGCCATCGCGGACCGCCTCGCCGCGGGCGGGGCGAAGGTGGCCGTGCTGGACCTGAACCCCGCCGGTTCGCCGCACTTCGCCGTCGAATGCAATGTCGCGGACGACGCCTCGGTGCGCGCCGCCGTCGACGCCGTGGTCCGCGAGTTCGGCCGGCTGGACGTCGTGGTCAACAACGCCGGGATCGGCGCCCAGGGCGATATCAGCGCGAACTCCGACGAGGAGTGGCTGCGCGTCCTGGACATCAACGTGGTGGGCATCGCGCGCGTCAGCCGGGCCGCCCTTCCGCATCTGCGGAAGTCGCCGTCCGCGGCGATCGTGAACACCTGCTCCATCGCCGCGACGGCGGGGCTGCCACAGCGGGCGCTGTATTCGGCGTCGAAGGGCGCGGTGCTGTCCCTGACGCTCGCCATGGCCGCCGACCACATCCGCGAAGGCATCCGGGTCAACTGCGTGAACCCCGGCACCGTGGACACCCCGTGGGTGGGCCGGTTGCTGGATTCGGCCGCGGACCCGGCTGCCGAACGTGCGGCCCTCAACGCCCGCCAGCCGCACGGCCGGATGGTGGACCCCGCGGAGGTCGCCGGCGCCGTCGCGTACCTCGCCAGCCCGCTGTCCGGTTCGACGTCGGGCACCTCCCTGGCGATCGACGGCGGCATGCAGGGCCTGCGGCTCCGCCCGGTGGGGTGAAGAGCGGCGTAACACCCCCGGCCCGCCCGCCGCGCTTCCCCTATGCTCGACTCCAAGGCATCAACGGAGATCCGGCAAGGAGCAGCACATGACCACCTGGCGCATCAGGGACTTCCACTCGTCCGACCTCGACGGCATCCTGCACCTCTGGGAATCCCTCAAGGCCGACGGCGTCGAACCCGTCTACGCCCTCTCCGAGGTCCTCGCCTCCTGCGAAAAGGACCACGCCGTGGTGGCGGTGCAAGGCGAGCAACTGGTGGGTGCCGCCGTCGGACGCGCCGCGCACGACCAGGGCTGGATCGTCTTCCTGTCCACCCTGCCCGAGTTCCGCGGCCGCGGGATCGGCACCTCGCTGCTGGCCGCCGTCGAGAACCGCATGGCCCCGCACGGCCTGAACAAACTCTCCGCGCTCATGCCCGAGAGCGAAACCCGGGTGGAGGCGTTCCTGGGCCGTGGCTTCGTGGTGAAGAAGAACCTGCGCTACTTCGAGCGGACCATCCCGGTGCAGCGTGCGGAACTGGAACCGCTGAGCCTGCTGGGCGGCCGGGTGCTGGCCCGCGACCTGTGGGAAAACGTCGCCGGCATGAAACGCGAGAAGGAGCTGCTGGAGCGGCGCCTGGTGCTGCCGCTGGCCGAGGCCGACCTCGCCGATGAATACGGCGTGGTGCCCCCGCGCGCGGTGGTGCTGTTCGGCCCGCCCGGCACCGGCAAGACCACCTTCGCCAAGGCGATCGCGTCCCGCCTTGAGTGGCCGTTCGTGGAGGTCTTCCCCTCGCGGCTGGCCGCCGACCCGAAGGGCCTGGCCGGCGCGCTGCGGGAAACGTTCCTGGAAATCGCCGAACTGGAGCACGCGGTGGTGTTCATCGACGAGGTGGAGGAGATCGCGGCCCAGCGTGCCGGGGATCCGCCCTCGCCGCTGCAGGGCGTCACCAACGAGCTCCTCAAGATCATCCCGGCCTTCCGCGAACAGCCCGGCCGCCTGCTGGTGTGTGCCACCAACTTCATCCGTGCCCTGGACAGTGCGTTCCTGCGCCACGGCCGCTTCGACTACGTCATCCCGATCGGCCTGCCGGACATTCACGCCCGCGAAGCCATGTGGCAGCGTTTCATCCCGGCCACCGTCGTGGACACCGTGGACGTGGCCCTGCTCGTGGAGCGCACCGAGGGTTTCTCCCCCGCAGACATCGAGTTCGCTGCCCGCAGCGCCTCCCAGCGGGCGCTGGAAAAGGCAGTGTACGACGACGGCGGTACTGGCGGCGGCGCCGCTTCCGGCGCGAGCCCGGCACCGGCGTCGAACGGGCCGGCGTCGAACGGGCCGGCCTCGAACGGGCGCAAGGGGCCGACCACGCAGGACTACCTGGACGCGATCGCGGACACCAAGACCACCGTGAGCGAGGAAGTCCACGAGGAGTTCCTCGAGGACATCGACGTCCTGGGCCGGGTCTGATCAAGGCCCCTGAGCCGCAACACCTGATCCGCAACGCGGGGTCAGATACAGCCCATGTACCGCCCCGGAACGGGCCCTATCTGCCCCCGCGTTTTCCTGGCGGTACTGTGTGAGCATGTCCAACCCACTCCGCCATGCCCTCTCCCGCATGGGCGGCCGCGATCCCCACGAACAGCACCGCGCCGCCACTCCCCTGGAACTGTTCTTCGACCTGACGTTCGTCATCGCTTTCAGCGTGGCCGGCGGCCAGTTCGCGCACGCAGCAGCGGAGGACCACGCCGGGGTGGGCCTGATCGGCTTCGCCATCGCCATGTTCGGTGTGCTTTGGGCCTGGATCAACTTCTCCTGGTTCGCGAGTGCCTACGACACGGACGACTGGATCTTCCGGATCGTCACCATGGTGCAGATGGTGGGTGTGCTCATCCTGGCCATGGGCATCGAGCCGATGTTCAATTCGGTTCTCGAAGGCACACGCGTCAACAACGAAGTCCTGGTGCTCGGCTACGTGGTGATGCGCGTGGCCTTGATCGTCCAGTGGCTGCGCGCGGCACGGCAGGACCCGCAGCGGCGCAAGACGTGCCTGACGTATGCGGGATTGCTGGCTGTGGTGCAGTTGGGCTGGGTGGCCGCCATCTTCGCGAAGACAGACCTCCCCACCACCCTGATGGTCTACGCTCCGTTGATCGTGGCGGAAATGGTGGTGCCGGTCATAGCGGAGCGGAAGGTGAAGACCCCGTGGCATGCGCACCACATCGCCGAACGCTATGGGCTGCTGGCCATCATCGCGCTCGGCGAGTGCCTGATCGGCGCCATCGAAACGCTGCGTTCGATTGTCGCGGTCCACGGCTGGACCCTCGACGCCGCCCTTGTGGGCCTCGGCGGCACCGGCCTCGCCTTCACGCTCTGGTGGGTGTACTTCATCCTGCCCGCCGGCCGTGCCCTGCACGTGCGCCGCCACCGCTCCTTCATCTTCGGCTACGGGCACATGATCATCTTCGCCGCCATCGCCGCTACCGGAGCCGGCCTCCACGTGCTGGCGTACTATATCGACCACGAAGCCCACATCAGCGCCGCCGCGGCCGTGGCCTGCGTGGCCATTCCCGTGGCGGTCTTCAAGGTCACGCTTACCTGGATCTACGGCAGCCTGCTCGGACTGAACCGCATCAACGTCTTGCTCACGTGCCTGGTGGTCGTTGCCGCGGCCGCCGCTGTTGCCCTTGCCGCGGCCGGGGTTCCGGTGACCGTCTGCCTAATGGTGATCCTCCTGGCCCCGGCCGTTGCGATCCTGGAGGACGAGCTGGCGGGCCACCGGCGTCGGGCCGATGCCCTTGCGCGGCTCGACATCGAGGCAGCGGTCTGATGCCCGCCGGCTCGACGAAATCGCCGGTGCGCAGCCGGGTAGCCGGAAAGTTCCAGCGACACGGCAGCGCTCCGGCGACCCCGCCGTGACCCAATCTCCTAGGCGGCGCTGTGTTCGGGAACCCGCGACGCCGGATGCCGGGTGAAGGCGTCAAGCAGCCGTCCGGTGTCTGCCATCTGGTCCTCCCAGATGGCCCGCACGATGTCGATGCGGTCGTCGACTTCCTGCAGCGCGGACAGCTAAGCCTCGATACCTGCCCCGGCACCGCCCGCGGCTTCGTGCAGCGCGATCATGCGGATTGCCAGCTTGGCCTGCACACCGTACACGGGAATCTGCGGACCGCGCGGGGCACTGGCGTGGAAGCCAGTGGCCCACAGGATGGTGTCGTACTCCCCGGCCGCTGACGCCTCCTCGCTGTGAGGCCTCCTCTACGTACTTTGCGCGCGTGAAAGAACGCAGAGCGGGCCTCACAACGTGCCCCGCTCCCCGGAAAGCATCTGTGCGCACATCTGGTCCGGCGGCCCGCGGAATGCAAAACTGGGCGGATGATCGTGCCTCCGAGCCAGGTCCGCCGCCCAGGCATCCGGGCAGCCATGTTCGTCGACTTCGACAACGTCTATTCCGGCCTGCAGGCGGTGGATCCCGCGGCTGCCAGGGTCTTCGCCGAGGACCCCAAGCAATGGACGTCGGCCCTGGCAGGCGGAGGCGGCCGGGAAGCGGAGCGGCGGTTTCTGATCCGCAACTGCTACCTGAACCCCGTCATTTACTCGAAGTACCGGGTGTATTGGACGAGGGCGGGATTCCGGGTCATCGACTGCCCGTCCCTCACGCAACGGGGCAAGAGCAGCACCGACATCAACCTCGTCCTGGATGCAATGGACGTCCTTGCCGGACCGGTGGGCATCGATGAGTTCGTGATCGCGTCCGCCGACGCCGACTTCACCTCGTTGATAGCGCGGTTCCGTGCCGCCGACCGCATCACCACCGTGATCGCTGCCGGACCTGTTGCGTTTGCCTACCGCGAGATGGCGGACCATGTGGTGGAAGCCAACGACTTCGCGGCCATCCTTACGGGTTCATCGGCCGACGGCGGCGCCGGCGTCCTGCCTCCTGGGGAGGGTCGCGTGCCCGCACCGGCCTCGAGGAAGGGTGCCGCGGCCAAGGAAGTCAGCAGCCTTGTCCGCTCGTCGCCGGGGCCCGTCACCGGCGCCGTCGCCGCGCACCGGGCCCTGACCGCGGAGCCCTCCCTGAAGACGGACTGGGGCGGCCACGGCAAGTTCGGCGCATGGATCGCGCAACTCGGGAACGGGATCGAGTACTCGCCGACGCCGCCACCCGGCTGGGTGTGGGACGCCAAGCGCTTCTCCGAGGCGGACCTTCCCCAGGAAGCAGAGGCACGCTCCGCCGTGGAGGAGCACGTGGCAAGGGTGACCGACGTGCCGGCCCTTTCGAGGGCGCAATTCCGGCAGGTATTCGTCTCCATGGAGGCGGTCCTGCGCCAGCACCCTCCCAACAGGAATGAGCTCACCAGGTCGGTCCGGGACCACTGCGTTGCCGCCGGCCACGCTGTCTCCCGGGCCGCCGTGAACTTCATTATCCAGGGCCTGAACTACGCGAACGCCTTGACGGACGAGGCCACGGCGGTGAGCCTTGCGACCGCATGGACCCGCAACGTTGAGGAGCTTTGCCGGCTGGCCCTCCTTGAGTTCGACGAGTCGGAAGTCGCGGAGCTGAGGCGCTGGGCCGGGGGCGGGCTCGTGAAGTTGCCCTCGAAGCAGAAGCCTCAAGCAGAAGCCTCGGCTCCCGCTGCGGACTGAGGTCCACCTCCGGCACGTACGTGCCGATTTGCGCGTGATCCCCCTTGTTCCGAACCGGCACTGGAGGGAAAATGGCCATACCGGCACGTTCGTGCCGGTCGCCAAGAAGGGGGTTTTCATGGATCCCGCGGGTTTCAGCGCGGTTTTGGGCAGCGCGGTCCGCTCCCGGCGTGCCGCGCTGTCCTTGAGCCAGGCCGACGTCGCCGACCTCGCCGGAGTCTCCGAACGCTTCGTCCGCTTCGTCGAGCAGGGCAAGACCACCGTGCAGCTCGAACAGCTGCTGGCGGTGCTCGGCACCCTGGGCCTGGAATTGGACGTGTCCACGGCCGCGAACGTTTCCACCGCCGGCCCCATTTCCACCGCCGGCCCCATTTCCACCGCCGGACCTGCGCAATGACCTTCCACCGGATCGCCGACGTCTACAAGCAAGGGGTCCTGGCGGGGCGCATCGAACGTCATGCCGGCGGAACCCTGTTCAGCTACCTGCCGAAGTATCTCGACGCCGGCGGCCCGCCCGTCGCGACCACCCTCCCCCTGGGCAGCGGGCCGGTTTTCACACCAAGCGGCGCGGTGCCGCCGTACTTCACCGGCCTGCTGCCAGAGGGCCGCCGCCTGAACTCGCTCCGGCGCGCGGTCAAGGCCAGCGCCGACGATGAGCTCGCCCTCCTCATGGCCGCCGGCGGCGACGCCGTGGGAGACGTCCAGACCCTCCCGCACGGCGAGCTTCCCACGGAAGGGGGCTCCGCCGTCGTGATGGATCCGAAGCTGCCGCTGGACTTCGACGCGCTGCTGGGCGATTCCGGGCTCATCGACCCCGTGGCGCTGGCGGGCGTGCAGGACAAGTTGTCCGCGGGCATGATCTCGCTCCCGGTGGCGCAGTCCGGCAAGCGCTACATCCTCAAGCTCAATGCCCCGGAATTCCCCTTTGTTGTGGAGAACGAGTTCCTGATGTTCCGCTATGCGCGCCGGCTGCGGGTCCCTGTGGCGGGCGTGCAGCTAGTGCACGACGTCGCCGGTCGGGCCGGGCTGCTCGTGGAGCGTTTCGACCGGCTCACCTCAGCCGACGGCGGCACGCTGCGGCTCGCCGTCGAGGACGGCGCCCAGGCGCTGGGCCTGTATCCGGCGGACAAGTACAGCGTGCCGTACGGCGAAGTGTGCGCGGCGCTGGCCGCCCACTGCGCCGCCCCGCTGCCAGCGCTGCGGAACCTCGCACTCCAGCTGGCCTTCGCCTGGCTCACGGGCAACGGCGACCTGCACGCCAAGAACGTCTCCATGGTGCAGACAGCGCAGAAAGAGTTCACCATCGCTCCCGTCTACGACATCCCCTCCACAGTGGTCTACGGCGACAAGACCCTGGCCCTGGGCATCGGCGGCAAGAAGAGCGGCATCTCACGCAAGCATTTCCTCGCCTGGGCGCAACACCTGGGCCTGCCTGAACGCGCGGCAGTCCGGGTGCTGGACATTGCGCTGAAGGCAGCCGGGCCCCTTGCCGAGGACCTCGACGGCGGCGCCTCGCCGTTCGGCGCGATGCAGACGAAGGACTGGATCAAGGAACTCCGGCACCGCCGCCGGCTGATGGAAGGCTAGTCCGCCAGCTCATCCAATTCCGGCAGCAGATGCGGGTTCACGCGTTCCAGGATGAGGCGGATTTCCTCCTTCGGCACGGCACGGTAGAGCACCGGACGTGCCTCCGCGTAGCGCGGATTCGGAGCTTTGTCCGGCCATTTCTCGGCCAGGGCCTGCACCCGCTCCGGCAACGAATTGTGGGCGTTGTCCGCGATCTTGACCAGGGTGGCGTCATGGTCCTCGGCAACGAAACGGATGCCGGCGGCGTAATCGTCAGGGTTGTCATGGAGCCGGCGCGTGACCCGCTCGATGATGCCGATGGCGCGCTCCGAAACACCCATGTCTTCGAGCGCTTGCCGGGTGATCGGGGTGTCCTCGGCAATGTCGTGCAGGTACCCGGCAATCCGGATGTCGTCGTCGAAGTCGGCCAGCGCATCCCCCACCGCGAACACGTGCTCCACGTACGGCCGCTTCAGCTTGTCCTTCTGGCGGTTGTGCGCCACCTCGGCAAGGACCCGGGCAGTTTCAACGGTAAATCCGGATGCGCTCATGCCTTGATACTAGGCCTCGGCTCCGACAGTATTACGCGCCCGCTTCCATTACCCGCCCTGTTTCCGAAACCGCCTTCCGCACCGCGGCACTCAACTCGAAATTCCGGCATCCGATGCCGCCCGGCTCGGCCTGCTGCGGCACGTAGCCGAAGCCCAGCCCGTACACCGGATCCGCGTAGCCCAGGGCCCCGCCGGCACCGTCGTGGCCGAATGCCCGGTAGCTGCCGAACGGCATCCGGGCGTGGGATTTCATGAAGACAGTGGCGAAGCAGCTGGTATCGCCGAAGACGCGGTCGATCCCGAACACCTGCTCGGCCGAGACGGCCCGGATGGTCTCCTCGCTCAACAAGGGCGCGACGGCGGGACGGCCTGAACCGCCTGCACCTTCCGCACCCGCGGCACCGGATCCGGCGAGCCCGGCGTCTCCTTTGAGCCCTGTCAGCGCGGCAGCATAGACCCGGGCCATGCCTTCCGCATTGGCGACGCCGGCCACCGAGCTGAGCCCGGCGGCGCGGACCTCACGGATGTTTGGCAGGTCCAGGATCTCGGCAGTCACCGCGTTCGCGGCCAGGCCGAAGTGACCGGCGGGATCCGTCCACGGCCGCTCGGGGTCGGACACCCAGCGCAAGGTCGCGTAGCGCGGCTCTTCGGACTCGGGCAGTCCGAGGAAGAAGTCCGCGCCCGTCACCGCGCGGATCCGCGCTTCAAAGATTTCCTGCAGCGTGCTCCCGGTGATCCTGCGGCAGAGTTCCTCCATGAAGACCCCGATGGTCAGGGCGTGGTAGCCGAAGGCCGCTCCCGGCTTCCAGAGCGGTGGCAGGGCAGCGAGCTTGGCCGCAGCCAGTTCGGAGTGGTTGCATTCTTCGAGGGACAGCCCTCCCTCGACCCCCAGCAGCCCGGCCTGGTGCGAAAGCAGCTGCACGACGGTGATGCCGGATTTCCCCTGGGCTCCGAACTCGGGCCAGTACTTGACCACCTCGGCGTCGAGGTCCAGGAGCCCGTCCTGAACCAGAAGCGCGATGACCAGGCCTGCCATGCCTTTGGAGCAGGAGAACACACCGGTGACGGAATCGGGGCTGATGTGCGGGCCGCCGCTGAGGTCCAGGACCTTGACGCCGCGGTGGTAGGCGGCCAGCTGGGCCGAATATTCCGGGTCCTCGGCGAGGTAACGGCCGAAGAGTTCGGCTACGGCTTCGAATCCGGGGGCAACAAGGCCAGAGGTCGGTGCATCCATGAGAAGTAAGACTAGTCCGCGATGCCTCCCAAGCTAGCCGCTAGCCGTTGCTGCCGGCCATCGCCGCGTCCCACACCCACGGATCCCGAGGCAGCGCCGCCGGGTCGAACACGGCGAGCGCCTCTTTGAGGTCACCGGGCAGCCCGAGGGATGCCAGGATCAGCTCCCGCACCTTTTCGGCGGAAAGCCCGACGGCGGCGAGGTCCGCGAGCGTCACGGCACCGTCGCGCTTGGCCAGCCGGGCGCCGTCGTGGTTCACCACCAGGGGGACGTGCGCGTACTGCGGTACGGGAAGCCCGAGCAGCGAGGCGAGGTACGCCTGCCGTGGCGCGGAGGACAGGAGGTCGTCACCGCGGACCACCTGGTCGATGCCCTGTTCGGCGTCATCCACCACCACTGCCAGGTTGTAGGCGGTGACGCCGTCGTTGCGGCGGAGCACGAAGTCGTCCACGGTGCCAAGGTAGCGGCCGTGGAGTTCGTCCTCCACTGTCCACTCCCGTACCTCCGAGCGGAGCCGGATCGCGGCCGGGCGGCCGGCCCGCCGGATGTCCCGCTCCTCCGCTGTCAGCCGCCTGCAGGTCCCCGGATAGGCGCCCTGCGGGGCATGCGGGGCGGACGGCGCCTCCTGGATTTCGCGGCGGGTGCAGAAACATTCGTAGGTGAGGCCGGCTTCCTCGAGGCGCCGGATGGCCTCGGTGTAGAGCGGGCCGCGGTCCGTCTGGCGCACCAGGGGGCCGTCCCAGTCCACGCCGACCGCCGACAGATCCCGGAGCTGGACTTCTTCGGCACCGGCCCGGGCCCGGTCCAGGTCCTCCACGCGGAGCAGGAAGCGGCGGCCCGTGGAGCGGGCGAACAGCCACGCGAGGAGGGCCGTGCGGAGGTTGCCCACGTGTAGTTCCCCTGAGGGGCTGGGAGCGAAGCGGCCGGCTGCTGTCATGGTCCCAGCGTAATCGGCGGCACCGACGGAAACGCGTGACGGCACCGCCAGCGCCGCACAGCAAAGCCGCACAGCACAAGAGCCCCTCAGCTACCGTCAGGGTCGGTGGCTCAGGGGCTCTTATGGTGGCGCCGGCATGGCCGGCTGTGTGGGGACTGACGTTGGTGTGAACAAGAGTCAATCAGCGGCGGCGTCCTTGCGGGACGGTTGTGCGGATTCCGGGAGGTGTGCCGGGGATTCCGTTGCCGCGCGGGATGGGGCGGTGGCCGTTTCCCTTTGCTGCCACTATTCGAACAGAGACACTACAGTTGGTGCAACGGATCGATTTCGAACTGGTCAATCTGACCAATCAGACATCAAGCAATAGACAGGTGATGGTCACTTTGCAGGAACTGGACGCCACAGACAAGAGGATCCTTGCCGCCCTCGACGACGATCCGCGGCTTCCCGTCATGGTGCTCGCCCAGCGCCTCGGCCTGGCCCGCGGAACCGTGCAATCACGCCTGGAACGGATGTCGGAGTCCGGTGCGCTGCGGCCCAACAGCAGCCGGGTCCTGCCCGCGGCCCTGGGCCGTGGAGTGGCGGCTGCAGTGAGCGCCGAACTGGACCAGCACCGGCTGAACGAGGCCATCGCCGCCCTGCGGGACATCCCCGAAGTGCTGGAATGCCACGCCCCCGCCGGCGACACCGACCTCATCATCCGCGTGGTCGCCACGAGCCCGGACGACCTGTACCGGGTGTCCGAGGAAATCCGGCTTTGCCCGGGAATCGTGCGCACCTCCACCAGCATGTTCCTGCGCGAAGTGATCCCCTACCGCACCACGGGGCTGCTGCGAAGCTGAGCCGACCGCGGAACCGGGCTGCCGGCGTCGGCCCTTTCCGACGGACCGCTCCCCACGGCGGGCAGCTCTCCCCATCGCCGGGGGCACGGCGGGCACGTAGGATCGGCAATGCCGGAACGGCTGGCACAATTTGCAGCACAGACATTCGCTCGGGGGAACCATGTCCGGAACTTTCTACGGTGCAGACGTTGCACAGTTGCGCCAGCTCGCCAAGGCCATGGCGGGCGGGGCGCACAAGCTTTCCGCGCTGGGCCAACAGCTGAGCAGCACGCTGTCTGGCACCGGCTGGCGCGGGGCCGACGGCGAGCATTTCCGCAGCGAATGGAGCTCCGCCCACCTGCCCGCCCTCAAGAAGGCCGCGGGACAGATGGAAGCGGCGAGCAAAGCGTTGCTGAAGAACGCCGACGAGCAGGACAAGGCAAGCACTTCCGGCGGTCCTGCTGGCGGCGGGACCGGCGGACCCGGCGGGCAAGACGCCCAAGGCGATGTGCTCACGGACAAGCTCGAAGGCATGACTCCGGCCGAGCGGAAGGCCTACCTGGCCAGCGACGAGTTCAAGCAGTGGGCGCTTGAGCACCCGGAGGCGGCCAAGGCTGCCATGGACGCAGCCGCCGACTCCGGCCTGATCAGCAAGAACTCCCCGGAGTACGCCGGTTTCCTGAGTGACTACTGGAACCAGCAGGCGATGCGCGAGATGGGCATCGACCCGGCCGACTGGGATACCTCCAAGGGCACCGAGTACAACTGGGAAACCATCAAGAAGGTCTACGACTACTACGGCAAGGCCTACCTGGAGAATCCGGACCTGCAATGGGCCGGGATGGCCAACATGATCGGGCCATCCTTTGCCGGCGGGTTCAAGGACATGGCATTGATGCGGGATCTCGCGCAGCAGATCACCGACAATCCGGTGTCCGACATTCCGCTGCCCGTCCTGGACCAGCTCGAACAGCTGGCCGGGATGACGGACCAGGAGATCAAGTTCTACGAAACCTCGATGTTGGACATGAACAAGGAGATCTTCCTTGACCAGGCACGCCAGCACGAGGCCTACATGAACGGCGGCATCGGGGAGATCAACCGGCTGCGGGATTCGGGCGCCATCGACGCGGGCACGGCCCGGGCCTGGGCTCAGATCGATTCCGGCGACCCCGCCGAGATCCAGAAGGGCAACACCGCGCTCCTGTACCGCGAGCAGAACGAGATCATCGCCGACGACTACGTGAACATGAAGAACCACCCGGGCGGCGAGGCGGTCACCTACATGGTCACCCTCGCGGGCGAGCCCTCCATCCCTGGTGCGAAGAGTTTCCCCGAGGTGTTCCCCTACACCTACAGCGTGGAGAGCCCCGGCCCGGAGAAGGTGCCGGTCACCGGCTGGGACAACCCGCTCCAGTTCCGCACCGACTTCACCACGGGCTTCCCGGACGGGAACATCGCCGACGCCGACGCCCGCTGGGCGCTCATCAGCCAGGACACCCTGCCGGCGTACCAGGACCTACTCGCCACCGACCCCGACCGCGCCCGGGACATCATCGCCTCCGACTTCAACGGCCGCGTCGAGGAGCACCGCCCCCTCAACAACATTCCGGACATCACCGGACGCTTCCTGTCGGGCTTCGACGTGGAGGTCCACCAGTGAGGCCGCCGCTGCGGAAGGCAGCACGCACCTCCGCCGTGGCGCTGGCCGCCGCTGCGTGCCTCGCGCTCACCGCCTGCCAACCCCCCGGATCCGCCACACCCGCCCAGACGCCGCACACTTCGCAAGGGAGCACCGTGAACACCTCCGATTTCTCCACGCTGGACACCGCCGGCGTCGACAAGATCCGCACCGAACTCCGCGCCAGGCTGGACCTGAGCAGCGGCAAGCTGATGAAGTCCGCCGTCGGTGTCTCGGACACCAGCTACGGGCCCGAAATCAACACGCAGGACGCAGGCAAGATCAAGCTCACGATCGTGGCGCCCGCCGGCGAGATCGGCGGCGAAACGGACCGGATCCGTTTCAACACCACCAACATCCAGCCCGACTTCAGCGAGATCACCTACTTCCTCACCGCGGACTCCCCGGAGGAGTTCTTCGCGCTGATCCGCGACGGCGTCGAGAAGTACGGGATCGACGGCGCCTCCGCCGAGGGCTGGATCAGCTCGGCGAGCGCCGATCCGCAGATGAAGAGCGACTTTTCCATCACCAGCGGCACCAGCACGGGCCTGGACGTCAACTACGACCTGCGCTACGACGGCAGCAAGGACGTCCAGGTCATCATCGTCCACGTCAGGCCTACCGAGTAGCTGGCGCTATGGAGTAGCCGGCCATGTGGAGTAGCCGGACCCGCCCGGCTAAACCGGCGGCCCGGCGTTGCTCTTCAGGTTCTTCATCACCAGGGTCGAGGTGAGGCGTTCGACGGCGGGAAGCACCGTGAGCTGTTCGTCGTAGAAGCGCTGGTACGCCGGGAGGTCCGCGGCGATCACGCGGAGCAGGTAATCCGGCGAGCCGAACAGCCGCTGGGCTTCGACGATGTTGGGCAGGGCCGCCACGCGTTCCTCGAAATCGGACATAATGCTGCGCTCCACCTTGGCCAAAGTGACGAACACGATCGCCTCGAAGCCTAGGCCGATCGCAGCCGGATCGATGTCCGCCCGGTAGCCACGGATGACGCCGGAGGTCTCCAGTTCCCGCAGCCTGCGGTGGCACGGCGCCACCGTCAAACCCACCTTGGATGCCAGCGCCGTGGCAGTCATCCGGCCGTCCTCTTTGAGGTGGCGCAAAATAGTTCTGTCGATTCCGTCAATCACGCAAATATCTTACCAATCTGGCGCCCTGGTGGGATAAAAACGCGAACACTTATGGGCCGTTTTTCCCTAGGGTTTTCCTTGCCGGATCCAAGCGGCGGAACAACCCAGGAGCCACCATGAACCCCCAGCTCTTCCTTGCCTTCACGATCGTTGCGGTCACCCTGGCCTGCACCCCCGGCGTGGACTGGGCATACTCGATTTCGGCCGGGCTGCGGCAGCGCAGTTTCATCCCCGCGGTGGCCGGACTATGCAGCGGCTACGTGGTGCACACGGCATTGATGGCGCTCGGCCTGGCGGCACTGCTGGCCGGCATCCCCGGACTCCTCGGCTGGCTGACAGTGGCCGGCGCGGCCTACCTGCTGTGGCTGGGCATCAGCACCCTCCGCTCCTGGCGCGGCGCGCGCTTCAGCGCGGATGACGCCGTCGGGCAGTCCCGGAACCAGCTCCGCAGCTTCCTGCTGGGCATGGGCACCAGCGGCATCAACCCGAAGGGCCTGCTGTTCTTCCTGGCACTGGTGCCGCAGTTCGTCAGCCCGGACGCGCCGCTGCCGGTTCCCGTGCAGTCCGGGCTGCTGGGCCTGACCTTCGTGATACTGGCGGGCCTCGTCTACACGGGCGTGGCGCTGGCGTCCCGCAGGCTGCTGCATTCGCGGCCCGCGGCGGCCCGGGTGGTGACGCTGGCGAGCGGCATCGTGATGGTGGGGCTCGGCGTCGTGCTGCTGGCCGAGCAGCTCATCCCGCTCGTGACCCGGACCGCCTGAGCCGCCCCCGGCTTTCCATGCCGAGCGGGCTACACCCGCTGGCTGGCCAGGAGCCCGTCGAGCCGTTCGTAGCCTTCGATCACGCCGTAGTTCATGCCGCTGGCCACAGCCATGTCGCGGGCTTCGACCGTGGGGTAGACGTCGTGGATGGAGATCCGGCTGCGGCCGCCGCCCAGGTCCTCGAACCTCGTGGTGCCGATGCCCACCTCGCCGGGGGCCCCGGAGAATTCGAAGGTCATGATGAGCAGCTTGGCTGGCTCCACCGCGTGGAAGACACCGCTGAAGCTGAACTCGTAGCCCTCGCTGCTGGCGCCGTCGAAGCTCCAGCGGCCGCCCACCCTGGTGTCGTAGCGGATGTTCTCCACCTTGTCCTCCCGCGGGCCCAGCCACTGGACCATCAGCTCGGGCTCGACGTGGGCACGGTAGACGGCGTCAACCGGGGCGTCGAATTCCCGGACCGTATCAACGAACGGAACGCCGGGCTCGGCAGTGATGTTGGTTGGATTGCTCATTGTTCTCCACTCCTTGGAGTCTGCGCGGACCTTGGAATCCGCTCGGAGGCCTGGCTTTCCAGCAGGGCGTCCAGCCTCCGGTAACGCCCTTCCGCTTGGAGCCGGTACTGGTCGATCCACGCCGTGAGCCGCTCCAGGGCCGCCGCGTCCAAATGGACCGGGCGCCGCTGGGCGTCGCGTGAACGAGTGACCAGGCCGGCCTGCTCCAGGACCTGGATGTGCTTGGACACGGCCTGTTTGGTGATCGCGAACGGTTCGGCGAGTTCGTTGACCGTGGCGTCGCCCCGCGACAGCCTGGCCACGATGTTCCGCCGGACCGGATCCGCGAGCGCCATGAAGGCCCTATCTAGTAGAGCCGTGTCGAGCGGGTCCTGGTGTGGCACTTCCTACCTCTTACTCAACCAACTAGTTGATCAACCAACTAGTTGACTAAAGAATAGACCCGCCCCGTCCGGTGCACAAGGGTCCGTTCCCAAGATGTCGGTACCAGGGCCGTCAATCCCCGCCGAGGTCCTTCCAGTCCTGCTCCCAGAGCCGGCGCATCTCGGCGTCCTTGCGGATCATGCCGCCCTCCAGCGCGCCGCTCCTGCTGGTACCGCCGTGGGGCAGGGCGCCCCCGTTCCGCCTCGAGCCGGGTAGCAGAGCCCGCCGGCCGGCGTCGAACGCCAACAGCGCGCGGTCGGTGAGGGCGTCGTTGCGCAGGGAGAGGCTGGTCTTCCGCCGCCGCAGCACTTCGGACAGCGCAGACTGCGCGGCGCCGGATTCGCCCAGCGCGCGGAGGGACCCTGCCCGGAGGAGCAGCAGGGCGGCGGAAAGGTCGTCCGCGTTTTCCAGGCCTTCGGTCCAGCCGACGACGTCGCGGTGCCGGCCGAGTGCCGACGCCGCCATGCAGCGGGCCAAGGCAGCCGGGAGAGACGGCGGCAGGCTGGCCAGTGCGTCCAGGGCGGCGTCCATCCGGCCGGCTTCCCGCATGCAGTGCGAAAGGGCCAGGAACACCGACTCCTCGCTGAAGAGCACCTGCACTTCGACCCGCTCGGCAACCTCGACCGTGCTGACCACCCGGCCAAGGTACGCGGCGGAGAACTGGCTGGCGGCGTCGTCGATCCTGGTTGAGATGCCCAGCCGCAGGAGCTCTGCCGCACGCAGGTAGCTGCCGTGCTTGTAGGCGAGAAGGCCGGCCAGGACCTGGCAGAGGCCGGCCCATCCGGGGTTGGCCCTGGCCAGGAGTAGGAGGCGTTCGGGCTCGGTGCCGGTGAAGACCGCGGCATGCATGGCCTTCGCGGTGCGGCTGGAGAAGCGCTTGAGCGGAGGCACCTCCCCTGCCACGGACAGCCGGTCGGCGCTCCGCCTGTGCAGCACTCCCGAAACGGCACCGCCGACGCTGTCGGCAAGGCCGCGGGCCGGGGTACGGACGCGGGCGCGGCGGAACGGGGTGAGGTCCCGGGTGTCGCGGTACACGCCGTGGTCCGGGGGAACGGGGTACCCGGCAGTCATCTGTCCATGCTATCTGCGGTGCGGACTCCCGTCCTGCCCCTGCCGGCCTCGGCATGGCCCACGCCCGGGTCCGCTGCCGCAGGGCCGCCGGCCGGGGCTTACCCTCTATTTCCCGGGTTATCGGGAGTAAACTATGGACGTCGGCAGGGTTCCGACAGCTCCTTGCCGCGAAACGGCCGGCCACTTGGCCGGCCGGTACAAAATGTGGTTGGGAGGAGTTATGACCACCGCTTCACACCCGGCACAACACCACCATGTGATGGGACTCTCGCTGCACAACACGGCGCTGGGTTTGGGCTGGGTATTCCTGGTCGTTGGTGTCCTTGGATTCATCCCGGGCATCACGAGCAACTACGGCGCCATGACCTTTGCTGGGCATGAGTCGGGCGCCATGCTTCTTGGAATCTTCCAAGTGTCAATTCTGCACAACATCGTCCATATGCTGTTCGGTGCGGTCGGCCTGTACATGGCCAGGACCTCCAGGATGGCACGCGGGTTCCTGGTCGGCGGCGGCATCGTCTACCTGGTCCTGTGGATCTACGGTCTCGTGATCGGTGCGGACTCAATGGCCAACTTTGTGCCGCTCAACACCGCCGACAACTGGCTGCACCTGGTGCTCGGTGTCGTAATGGTTGCTGTGGGCCTGTGGCTCGGCCGTGATGCCAGAGAGGAGATGAAGGGCCGCGCCATGTAGCGCCCCTTCCACTTCGGAAATAACCACTAGATCGAAAACGACGACGGCGGCCGTTCCCTTCACGGGGCGGCCGCCGCTTTGCTGCCCGGCGCCGCTGCTCTGCGCCGCTGCTCTGCGCCGGGCCGCCGTCGTGCGCGGGGCCTGCCTAGGAGGAAACCAGACAGAACGGATGGCCGGCGGGATCGAGGTAGACCCTGAAAGTCTCCGTCCCGTAGCCCTGTTTCCGCGCGCCGAGGGCGAGGGCCTTCTCCTCCGCCTCGTCCAGGTTGCCGACCAGTACGTCCACGTGCATCTGCTGGGGGTGCTCGGCGGACGGCCATTGCGGCGGAGTCAGCTTGTCGACCCGTTGGAAGGCAACCGCCGGACGGTCGGCGGCGTCGCCGATGGTGATCCAATCGGCGTCGCCCTCCACCCGCTGCATTCCGAGCAGTTCCTGATAGAAGAGGGCCATCGGCTCGATGTCTTCACAGTCGATTACCAGTGCATGGAATTTTCCAATCATGCGCCCGACTATGCCCCACCGGATGCAGCGGCAGCCATGGGTATGCGGACAGCTGCAGTCCGCATACCCGAAGTGCATTCAGGCGCTGTCAGTTGAGCGCGGCCACCCAGACGCCGATCGCCCAGGTGCTGGCCGCGAGGCAGGCCAGGCCGAATTCGGCCAGAATGCCCAGTCCGGTGGCCTTCAGTGCGGCGAGGCTCGAGCTCACCGCGGTCTTGAACTCGCGGGTGCGCAACAGCTCGCTCAGCAGGAGCCCGACGCCGAAGCCCACGAAAAGGCCCACCACCGGGATCACGAACATCCCCGCAATGGCTAGGACGATCCCGATAAGCACGGAGCGGTTGGGGATGCCGTGCTGCTTGAGTTTCCGTCCCGTGAGGATAGCGCTGGAGGCCATGCCCACGGCCACGAGCGTCAGCCCGATGCCGAACACCACCCAGCCCGTAGCCCCGGCGCCACCCCAGAGCGCCCAGGCGAGCAGGCTCGCAGCAACCAGGATACTTCCGGGCAGCACCGGGATGATTGTTCCGGCCACGCCGACGGCGATGGCCAGGCCGCACAGAATCGTCACGATGGTTTCAGCGGTCATACCTCGAGCCTACGCGGAGCGCCGGGCGCTCTTCCGCCGCGGTGCTTCGGAAGCAAAACGACGGCGGCGCTCCCCAGCACGGGAGCGCCGCCGTCGTTGGCTTTTTGCCGCAGGAACTATTCCGCGGCGGCGGCCACGGCCGCGGTGACAGCCAGGGCCACACGGGCATCCAGCGGGCTCGGCACGATGTAGTCGGCGGAGAGTTCTTCCTCAGCGAGTTCGGCGATGGCGCGGGCCGCGGCCAACTTCATGGCGGGCGTGATGCGGCGGGCGCCGGCATCCAAAGCTCCGCGGAAGATGCCCGGGAACGCCAGGACGTTGTTGATCTGGTTCGGGAAGTCGCTGCGGCCCGTGGCCACGACGGCGGCATACTTGGACGCGACCTCGGGCAGGACCTCCGGGTCCGGGTTGGACAGTGCGAAAACGATGGAGTCTTCGGCCATGAGCTTGAGGTGCTCTTCGTCCAGCTTGGAGGAGGAGACCCCGACGAACACGTCGGCACCCTGCAGGGCCTCGCCCGGTCCGCCGCTGACGCCGCGCGGGTTGGTCCGCTGCGCCATCTGGGCCTTCTTGCTGACGGGATCCGCGGCGATGTCGGCGCGGACGGTGTTGATGGCGCCCTTCGAGTCGAGCAGGATGACGTCCTCGACGCCGGCGGTCAGCAGGATTTCAGCGACGGCGATGCCGGCGGCACCGGCTCCGGAAACAACCACCTTCAGGTCCCTGAGTTCGCGCTTGGTCACCTTGGCGGCGTTTGTCAGGGCGGCAAGGACCACGACGGCGGTGCCGTGCTGGTCGTCGTGCATCACCGGGCAGTCGAGTGCCTCGATGAGGCGCTCTTCGAGCTCGAAGCAGCGCGGGGCCGAGATGTCTTCGAGGTTCACGGCACCGAAGCTGGGGCGGAGACGAACGAGGGTTTCGATGATCTCGTCAACGTCCGTGGTGTTGAGGACCAGCGGGATGGAGTCGAGGTCGCCGAAGGACTTGAACAGGGCGGACTTGCCCTCCATGACGGGCAGGGAAGCGCTGGGGCCGATGTTGCCGAGGCCCAGGACGGCGGTGCCGTCGCTGACGACCACCACGAGGCGCTCGGCCCAGGTGTGGGTGCGGGCAAGTTCCGGCTTGGCATGGATTGCCCGGCTGACCTGGGCGACACCCGGGGTGTAGGCGATGGAAAGATCGCGCTTGTCGTTCAGCGGAACGGTGCTGGACACGGAGAGTTTGCCGCCCTCGTGCGCAGTGAAAATCTCTTCTTCGCTCAGGACGAGCGCCGCTTCTTTGCCGGCGTCGATGGTTTCGATAGACACGTCGTTGTCTCCTCAGGCTAGCCGTGGACCCGCTGGGCGGTCCGGCACAAATATGGGCGTTCGAGGAGCGTTGGTTCGGGCCAAGGGTGGCTGGACCGGGCTGCACATCTCCTGCAGGTTGGGCCGCTGGCCGCGTCGGTTCTGCAATGGTAGGCAAGCCGCGGGGGTGCTGATGACCGCTGCCAGGGCAGCGCGCCCTGATAAAACGTTTACCCGGCAGAGGTTGTGACTCACATCACGCCAAATGACGGCTTTTTAGCCTCGGTGGTCTAGACCGGTTACAGGGATTTCGGGGTTTCGGCGAGCAGGGAGCAGGCGTTCTTGAGGTCTTTTTCCGCGTCGAACAGCGAGAGCCGGCGGCAGCGGACCAACTGGACCAGACCACTGACCGTATGCAGCAGGATCCGGGCCCGGCCGGCGTCGTTGTTCACTGACACGACCAAAGCCTCGGCCAGCGCGTCGACCTCGCGCAGCAGTTCCGGGATGTCGCCGTCCCAGCTGTCCGAACTGCGGGTCAGGCAGTGCTCGACGGCGGGCTGCATCACCCGCAGGTGGAAGATCTCCATGAGGAGGCCGGTCAATGCGTTCCGCAGGCCGAGTGGGGGCTGGCTGTCGCGTGCCAACTGGTCGCGGCGCTTTTCGCGTCCGAGCCGCGCCGCCTTCGCTTGCCCGCTGCCAAGTTCGCGCAGCTGCTGCCGATAGACGGCAAGCATCAGGTGTGCGGGCGACGGGAAGTAGCGGTAGAGGGTGCCCAGCGGGACATGTGCCTGCAGGGCGACGTCGGAGAGGCTGACGGTATCGAATTGCCGCTGCGTGAATCCAGCGGCGGCCTTCAGGATCCGGGCATAGCGGAGCTGCTGCCTTGGGGTGGTGGGGGCGGCGGCCATCCGCGGCAACCCCGCTGCAAGGTCCAGCGAATACGGTTCCAGGTAGTTTTCTTCGGGCATATCCGGTGATCTGTGTGGCGGCGCCGTGCGGCATCCTACGTGACTAGTAGATGTTACGGCAGCAAGGTGGGAGTTGTCTGGGAGCGGTTTGGGAGACCTCCTGCGGAACCGGCGCCGGGACGGATGTTGGCAGGGGCAGGACCCGGCAGTATCCTCAGGTGATCGGGCCGCGTCCGGCCCATGCTTATTGGGGGAATTATGGCGTTCGGCGCTGCTCTTTTTCGTCGGCTTTTTCGTTGTTTGGGCATCTGCGTTTCTGCGGTGCTCGCGGCTGTGATCCTGGTGCCGGCGGGCCCCGCCGCGGCGGTGGAGGCCAGGCCCCAACTGCTTTCCATTGGGCGGACCTCGCCCGCGGTGATCACTCCGGGAAACAACGCGACCTTCGCGTTCAAGACTTCGGCGCCGGTGACGAGCGTGGAAATCACATTGGCCGACATGACCGGGGCCCGGTATGCCCGCTGGACCGGCGGTACGCCGGCGACAGAAGGCACAGTCAGCATGGCAATCGATGCCGAGAGTTGGCCCAGCGGCGACGTCAAGGCGTACTCCGTGGAGATCAGGGGAGACGGCGGAAGTGCCAACTATTTCCGGGGTTTTGCCCACCCGTCAACTGAAGAATTCAATCGCCTGGGATTTGCAGTCAACAACCCTCTCGTCGCTTTTGAAGAACCGGCCGTAATCTCGTTGGCTCCGGCGGCGGAAACAGTCATCCCCGGGCAGACCGCCGCGGTGAATTTCACACTGTCACAGGCGGCCAGTGATATCCGGTTCACCTACCTGGATCAATCCTTGGTGAAGGGCCTGGAGCTTAGCTGGAGTGGTTCCGTGCCCAAAGGACCATTCAGTGGCACAGCCAGCGCCTTGGCTACGGTTTCCGAAACCAACGGAAAGTACACCCTGCAAAGCATCCGCATCAGGTACTTGGGCACCCGCGCAACGGTCATTTACTTTCGCGACAAGCCGGTCGAACGGACCGCCACGCCAGCGCCGTCACCGGTTCCCCCGCTCGACTTCAGCCGGGGCACTTTCTCGGTCAACAACCCGGCGATACCGCTGCAGTCGCAGGCCAACATTGCACCACCATCCATTTCCGGTCGGGTCGTCTTTCCGACCTCAGATCTTTCGGCCAATGCCGGAACCTGGCAGGTTGAGCCCAGCGGGTACCGATACCAATGGTTCCGCAACGGTGTTCCTATTTTCGGCGCAATCGAACAGGCCTATTCGTCGCAGTACTATCTCGATGCCGGGAGCAGGATTTCCGTTCAGGTCACTGCCCTCAGCCCTGGCAGGCTCGCCGCGAGGGCGACGTCGGCTCCGGTGGGACCAATGCCACGGGACATCACTGTCTTCAATGAAGAGATCACCGGCGACGCATCCGTCGGCGGCATCATCTCCGCCAAGGTCGGCCAGGTCAGCTCCTATCCAGAGGGTGGGGTGCCGTCCTTCAAGTACGTCTGGAAGAGGGACGGCACACCGATCCGGGGAGCTACGCAGCGTAGCTACGTCATCGCGGCGGCTGACAAGGGCCGGAAGGTGACGGTGGACATCCTTGTCATGGTCGGCGGGTGGACGAAGGTTGTTCCAGTCGCGCTGAAGCCACGGATCGCCAATAGAGAAAAGACCAAAGGCCTCAACGGGGACAACACCATGGATGTCTTTGCCCGTGACAAGGCGGGAACGCTCTACCTCTATCCCACGAATGGCCGTGGCTCGTGGCTGCCACGGCAACGCATCGGCGGGGGCTGGAACATCTACAACGCGCTCGTGTCAGCCGGCGATTTCAACGGCGACGGCAAGAACGACGTCATTGCCCGGGATCGGCAGGGCCGCCTGTTCCTCTACCCGGGCAACGGGAAGGGTGGGATTCCCACCAAAGTCCAGATCGGCACAGGGTGGAACATCCACCGCAACATCATTGCCCCGGGGGACTTCGACGGCGACGGCTTCAACGACATCATTGCGAGGGACACCTCCAACACCGTTTGGCTCTACCCCGGCAACGGACGGGGCGGCTGGTTGAAACGCAAAGTCATCAGCAGGGGTTGGTGGGACTTCGACCTCATCGTGGCCCCGGGGAAGTTCAGGGGAGGCAACGAGAACAATGTCATGGTCAGGGACCGCTGGGGAAATCTCATGCTCCTGACAAGCACCGGCACGGGACACTTCGGGGCCGGAACGCCGAATTTCTACACTGCCACCTTTGTGGGCTGGGAAGTCTTTTCCCGGATCTGTGCCTCCGGAGACTTCAACGGCGACGGCAAGGTGGACGTGTACGGCATTAACCGCACCGGAGACATGTGGATGTACTTCGGCAGCGGTGACCCCACCAATGTGGCCGACTTTAAGGGCCGCGCCTTCGTCGGCGGCGGCTGGAACCAGTTCACCGCAGTCTTCTGACCGCGGCTCCTACAAAAGAGCTACGCCACGCTCTTGATCTTCACCACGAACACAGCACCCAGCAGTCCGATCACCGCGGCCGCCACGTAGAGAGACACGTAGCCGCCCAGGTAGGTGACGAACGGGAAGGCGATCAGCGGTGCGATCACCTGCGGCAGGGAGTTGGCCACGTTGATCACGCCGAGGTCCCGGCCGCGGTCCAGCGCAGTGGGCAGGACTTGGGTGATGAGCGCGAAGTCCACGGCCAGGTATGCGCCGAAACCGACGCCGAGCACCACCGCACCGGTGATGGCGCCGGCCCAAGTGGGGGCGAAACCAAGGATGAGGCTCGCCACGGCGATCACCACGGAGGACACGATCACGAGAGGCTTCCGCTTGCCCATGCGGTCGCTCAGGGCGCCGCCCACCACGCTGGTGATGATCACCATCACCGCGTACAGGCCGGTGAGGATCAGCACGCCGAACTCCGGCGCGATGCCCTGCGTCTGTTCCAGGTGCACGGCGTCCTTGAGGAAGAACAGCAGGTACAGGGTGACCATGTGGTTGCCGATATTGACCAGCAGCCGGGTCAGCCACGCCCACGCGAAGTCCGGGTACTTCACCGGCGACACCCAGAAGCCCTTCGCAAACGCCGCCAGGCTGAAGGGCGGGCGGGCGGCGGGAGCCAGCGGGGCGTCGTCGCTCTTGAACAGATAAAGCACGACGCCGGCGAGCAGCGCCGCTGCGCACACCAGGTATCCGGCGGCAAAGTTCCCCGCGACCACCGAGGCGATCACCGCGCCGAGCAGGATGCCCACCGTCTGGCCCATCGCGGCGAGGCCGCCCACCGTGCCGCGCTGCGGCACCGGAACGCGGTCCGGAATGGCCGCGGTGACGGCGGCGTAAGCTCCGTTGCACCCGGCCTGGACCAGGCACCAGAGGATCGTCATGACCGCCACGTTCGGCGCACCCGCCAGGCCCACCAGCGCCACGGCGCCCAGAACGGCACCGACCAGGACCCAGGGCACGCGGCGGCCGAAACGGGAGGCCGTGCGGTCGCTGAAGGCACCGAACAGCGGGTTCGCCACAAGGGAAACCGCGGCGCCGCAACCGGTGACGAGGGCGAGGATCGCTTCCTTCTGGCCCTCGTCGAAATGGATGGCCTGCTGGCCGAGCAGCACCTGGATCGGTCCGAAGAAGGCGGCGTTGATGCCCAGGTTGACCAGCACGACTCCGGTGATCCACAGCGCCCGGACGCGGTCCACCGGCTCGGCGAGCGCCGTCGTCGTGCCACCTGCCGAAGTGGCAGGATCCGGCACCGGGCGCTCGGGCAGGGAACCGGGTAATCCGGTCAGATCGCTCGGACTCATGGCGGTTCCCCCTGGCTTGTAACGGTGTTGATTCAGCCTATCCCTGCCGCCTCTCCCGGGACGGGCAACGGGGTTAGTGTTGCTGCATGAACGAAATCCTGAGCACCGCCGATCTCTACGACGAGCGCGGTGATGAACTCGCCTCCATCCCGCTGCAGTTCCAGGACCTGGGCGGCCGCAGCAGTTTCAGCGGCCCCGTCCGCACGGTGAAATGCTTCGAGGACAACGCACTGGTGAAGACCGTGCTCGGCACCCCCGGCGACGGCGCCGTGCTGGTGGTGGACGGCAACGGTTCGCTGCGCACGGCACTCATGGGGGACATGATCGCCGAAAGCGCCCTGGCGAACGGCTGGGCCGGCGTCGTCATCAACGGCGCCATCCGGGACCGGCTGGCCCTGGCGAAGCTGCCTTTCGGCATCAAGGCCCTGGGCAGCAACCCGAAGAAGAGCACCAAAACGGGCCGCGGCGAAGTGGACGTCCCCGTGGTGATCGACGGAGTGCATATCGAGCCCGGGAACATGATCTACTGCGACCCCGACGGGATCCTCGTGGAGCCTTAACCGGAACTCCCGGCTAGGCGGGGAATACAACGTCATTTAGGATAGTTACTGAAAGCAACTATCCGTTGCGCTCCCCCGCCCGCCTTTTCCTGGAGGACCGATGTCCAAATCCACCCCTGTCCGGGCCCCCGGCGAAGTCCTGACCCACCGCCAGACCTTGACCGTCATGGTGGGCCTCATGCTCGGCATGTTCCTGTCCTCGCTGGACCAGACCATCGTGTCGACGTCGATCTACACCATCGCGAACGACCTCGACGGCCTCTCCCTGCAGGCCTGGGCCACCACGGCCTACCTCATCACCTCGACGGTGAGCACCCCGCTGTACGGCAAGCTCAGCGACATCTTCGGCCGCCGCCCGCTGTACCTGGCCGCGATCCTCATCTTCCTGGCGGGCTCGCTCTACGCCGGATCCGTGCATTCCATGGCCGAACTGGCCGTGGCCCGCGGCATCCAGGGCATGGGCGCCGGCGGCCTGCTGGCGCTGGCCCTGACCATCATCGGCGACATCGTGGCGCTCAAGGACCGTGCCAAGTACCAGGGCTACTTCATGTCCGTCTTCGGTGTTTCCTCCGTGCTGGGCCCGGTGATCGGCGGCGCCTTTGCCGGTACGTCCAACATCCTGGGCTTCGACGGCTGGCGCTGGGTGTTCTTCATCAACCTGCCCATCGGCCTGGCCGCCCTGGCCGTGGTCTTCCTGTACCTGCACCTGCCGCCGCGGCACGTGAAGCAAAAGATCGACTACTGGGGCGCAGCGGCCATCACGCTGGCGATCGTGCCGCTGCTGCTCGTCGCCGAACAGGGCCGCAGCTGGGGCTGGAACTCCCCCGCTTCCTGGCTTTGCTACGGCCTGGGAGTGGTGGGCATCGTCCTCTTCCTGCTCGCCGAGCGGCGCGCCGGCGACTATGCGCTGATCCCGCTGCGCCTGTTCCGCAACGCCACTTTCGGCCTGTCCTCGCTGCTGAACTTCATCATCGGCATCGGCATGTTCGGCGCCATCGCGATGCTGCCGATGTACCTGCAGCTGGTAAAGGGCCTCACCCCCACCGAGGCCGGGCTCATGATGATCACCTTCACGGTGGGCATCCTCGGCGGTTCCATCACCGCCGGGCGCACCATCTCGTCGTCGGGCACGTACCGGATCTTCCCGATCCTCGGCACGGCGACGCTGACGGCGGCCGCCGTCGTCATGGGATTGTCGCTGGGCGTGGACACGGGCCTCTGGGTTCCCGGCCTGATCGCGGTGTTCTTCGGCATGGGGCTGGGCTTCTGCATGCAGCCGCTCACCCTGGCCATGCAGGTTTCGGTGCCGGCGAAGGACATGGGCGTGGGAACCTCGACGGCGGCGTTCTTCCGTTCCATGGGCGGCGCGGTGGGCACGGCCGTGTTCATCTCGATGCTGTTCAGCCAGGCCGCGGACCGCATCGCCGACGGCATGAAGACCGCCGCAGGCAGCGCCAACTATCTTAAGGTGCTCAAGGACCCGGCAGTGGCCGCGGATCCAGCCAACGCCAAGCTGTACGACTTCTTCAAGAACGGGGCGTCCAACGACTCCCTCAACGACACCAGCTGGCTGCATTCGGCCAACCCGGTGCTGACCCGGCCGATCACCGAAGGCTTTGCCCAGGCGATCGACGTCGTGATGCTCACTGCCGCCGGGCTGACGCTGCTGGCGTTCCTGGTCAGCTTCGCGCTGCCCAACAAGAAGCTGACGGACCCGAAGGCCGCGGCCAAGGAAGCTGCGCCGGCGCACTAGCAGCGCCGGCGTCGGGCCGGGATCAGTACCGGGACCTCAGTGCTGGAGGCTCAGTGCTGGAGCCTCAATGCTGGGACCTCAGTACCGGGCTGTGACCAGCCGGTGGGCTTGCTCAAGGTCCCAGCGCAGGTCCCGGTCCCGGACGTCGGAGGGCAGCGCGAATGCTGCGCGCATGACGGTTTGGAGCCGCGGGCTGGCAAACTCTTCGGGCTGCCGGCCCTGCAGCCGCAGGGCGCGGGTGGCACAGACGAGTTCGACGGCGGCGACGGTCGCCAGGGCGTCCGCCGTTGACTGCAGCTGTGCGGCAGCCACACTCGCAAAGCTTGCGTCTTCCTCGGCACCCAGGGACAACACCACGGTTTGCAGGCTCACGGGCTGGGCATTGCTCCGGATCCGGCCCACTGCGCCGGCGGCGACATATTCCAGCATCATGACGCCGGACTGGCCGCTTCCGTCCTCTGCGAGGAAGGGATGCTGGCCGGTGTAGTTGGGCTCGCAGAGAAGGTCGATCCTGCGCAGGTGCGTGGCGCAGGCCGCGCCGATGGCCAGCTGCAGGGCATCCACACGGCGGGCGAGGTTGGTCATCTGGAAGAGGCCGTGGTGGGAGACGTCGTTGGTCCCTTCCGAGGGCGAGCCGTGGACCAGCGGGTTCTCGTTTCCGGCCGTGACAAGGCGTCGCAGCAAGGCTCCCAACGCCGCCAACTCTTCAGATTGGGATCCGAAGATCTGCGGCAGGGTCCGAAGGCAGTACGGATCCTGGATGCGGGCCGGTTCACCGCTGCCTTGGACGAGCCCATGGAACATGCGGGCCGCGTCCGCAACCGCGGGAGTGTCCGCGGCAGCAGCTACCGCCGGGCTGAAGGCTTCCGGGTTGCCGGACATCGCAGCGAAGGACAGGGCTGCCACGGACGCGGCGTTGCCAAGGAGGGTGGTCAGTTCCTGATGCGCGAGGACCGCCTGGGCGATGGTCAGGGCGCTGGAACTGATGAACGGGAGGGCGTCGGCGGTCGCCCAGCCATCCAGGAGGACGGGTGCTTTTCCTCCCCCGAGGGGCTCCCGTTCGCCGAGCATCGTCAGCGCCGTGCCGGCGAGGGCAGGAAGGTCTGCGGTGCCGATCCCGCCGAACTCGCGGACCTCGGGGACGGCACCGGAGTTGAGGAGCGCAACGAGGGCCTCGGCGATGGCAGGGTTGATCCCCGACCCGCCGGCCGCCAGCTGGGACAGCCTGACGACCAGCATGGCGCGGACGGTCCTGCGGTCCAGCGGCCTGCCGGCATCCACGGCATGGCTGCGCAGCAGCTTGAGTCCGTGGGTATCCCCACCCCCGGCTTCCGTCAGCGAAACGGTCCGGTTGGCGCCCACACCGGTGGAACGTCCGTAGACCGGGCGGCGCAGCGCCGTGGCCACCGCTGACTCCCGGGATTCGGTCATCCGCACCAGCGCTTCCGGAGCCAGGCTGACTTGTTCGCCTTCGGCCACCGAAACGATGTCCGCCAAGTCCAACTGCCGGCCGTCGATCGCGATCATGGAAGGGTCCCTTTCGGTGCGGGAAACCCCGGCGGCCGGTAAGTCCGGCCACCGGGGCTCACTTGTGTAGAGGCTACTGCTTGCGGGCTTACTTGCTGGTGTTCGCTGCAGCTTCGTTCATGGGGATGCGGACGCCGCGTTCGGCGGCGACCTCGACGGCGCGCTCGTAGCCGGCGTCGACGTGGCGGATGACGCCCATGCCGGGGTCATTGGTCAGCAGCCGCTCGAGCTTCTCGGCCGCGAGCTCGGTGCCGTCGGCCACGGAGACCTGGCCGGTATGGATCGAGCGGCCGATGCCCACGCCGCCGCCGTGGTGGATGGACACCCAGGTCGCACCCGAGGACGCGGCGGTCAGGGCGTTCAGCAAAGGCCAGTCCGCGATCGCGTCCGAGCCGTCCTTCATGGCCTCGGTCTCCCGGTACGGGGAGGCCACGGAACCGGAGTCCAGGTGGTCACGGCCGATCACGATCGGGGCCTTGACCTTGCCCTCGGCAACGAGCTTGTTGAACAGCAGCCCGGCCTTGTGGCGTTCGCCGTAGCCCAGCCAGCAGATACGTGCCGGCAGGCCCTCGAACTCGACCCGTTCCTGGGCGGCGTCGATCCACTTGTGCAGGTGCTTGTTCTCCGGGAACAGCTCCTTGATCGCTTCGTCGGTGACGCGGATGTCCTCCGGGTCCCCGGACAGGGCCACCCAGCGGAACGGGCCCAGGCCCTCGCAGAACAGCGGCCGGATGTAGGCCGGAACGAAGCCGGGGAACTCGAACGCACGCCCGTAACCGCCCTTGCGCGCCTCATCCCGGATGGAGTTGCCGTAATCGAACACCTCGGCCCCGGCGTCCTGGAACTCCACCATGGCCTGCACGTGCCGGGCCATGGACGCCTGGGCCTTCTTCGTGAACCCTTCCGGATCCGCGGCGGCCTCGCTGTGCCATTCCTCCACGGTGATGCCCTCGGGCAGGTACGACAGCGGATCATGCGCACTGGTCTGGTCGGTCACGACGTCAATGGTCAGCTCCCCTGCCTGGTGGCGGCGCAGCAGCTCGGGGAAGACCTCCGCAGCGTTGCCGACGTAGCCCACGGACCAGCCGCGCCGCTCAGCCTTGGCCTTGCTCACCTTGGCGATCGCGGCATCCAGGTCGGTCTCGACCTCGTCCAGGTAACGCTTGCCGACACGGCGGCGCAGCCGGGACTCATCCACGTCCACGATCAGGCAGGCCCCGTCGTTCAGGGTCACGGCCAGCGGCTGGGCCCCGCCCATGCCCCCGCACCCGCCGGTCAGGGTCAGGGTCCCGGCCAGCGGTCCTTCGGTGGAGCCTTCCGCGGCCGGTGCCGGGTGGCGGCCTTCGGCGGCGAGCTTGTTCCCGACCGCGGCGAAGGTTTCGTAAGTGCCCTGCAGGATGCCCTGGGTGCCGATATAGATCCAGGAACCGGCCGTCATCTGCCCGTACATCATCAGGCCCTCGGCCTCCAGGCGCCGGAACTCCGGCCACGTCGCCCAATCGCCCACCAGGTTGGAGTTGGCGATCAGCACCCGCGGAGCCCACTTGTTGGTACGGAACACACCCACCGGCTTGCCCGACTGGACCAGCAAGGTCTCGTCCTCTTCCATGTCCTTCAAGGTCTCCGAGATCGCATCGAACGCCTTCCAGGACCGGGCGGCACGGCCCGTGCCACCGTAAACCACGAGATCCTCGGGGTGCTCGGCAACCTCCGGGTCCAGGTTGTTCATCAGCATGCGCAACGGCGCTTCGGTCTGCCAGCTCTTCGCGGACAGCTCAGTACCGCGGGGCGCCTTGACCGGGCGCGTCCCGGTGGTGAAATCGGCAGTCATTTCTTTTCTTCCTCTACAGCAAGCGAGTGGGATCAGCCCAGGTTCTTGGACTTGAGCCATTCCTTGGCGATTTCACCGATGTCTTCGAACTTGGCCACCCGGCCGTTCATCGTGATGAGGTCTTCGGTGGTCAGCGCTGCGGACACCTTGTTCAGGGTTTCCTTGACGGTGTCCGTGGACTTCTTTGCGTTGATGACCGGCACGATGTTCTCGGACAGGAAAAGGTTCTTGTTGTCTTCGAGGGCAACCAGGTTGTTGTCCTTCAGCGCCGGGTCGGTGCTGAACAGGTCGGCAACCTGGACCTGGCCGGAAAGCAGGGCATTCAGCGTCAGCGGCCCACCGGCGTCGAGCGCTGAAAATTCCTTGAACTCAAGTCCGTAGACGGACTTCAGCCCCGCGACGCCGTTCAGGCGGGTCTTCCACTCCGGCGGGCCGCCCAGAACGAGTTCCTTGGCCACGGGCTTGATGTCTTCGATGGTCTTCAGCTTGTACTTGTCGGCAGTTTCCTTCTTGACCGCCAGGACGTCCTTGTCCTCCGCGTCGGATGCGGTAAGGAGGGTCAGTCCCGAGGGGATCTTCGTGGCGAGGTCCTTGGTGACCTCCTCCGAAGTGACCGCCTTGGTGGCGGAGTCGAGGTACTGCAGGAGCGCGCCACCGTACTCGGGCATGAGGTCGATGGAACCGTCCTTGAGGGCGGGAATGGTGACTTCGCGGCTGCCGATGCTCGGCTTCTCCGTGACCTGGATGCCCTTGGCCTTCAGTGCCTCGGCGTAGATCTTGGCGATCAACTGGCTTTCCGGGAAGTCAGCCGAGCCGACGATGATGCTGTCGCCCGAACCTCCTGCCGGCGTGCTTGACGAGCTCATGGGGTCCCCGCCGCCGCAGGCGCTCAGGGTGATGGCGGCGACTGCCGCGAGGGTGAAGCCTGTCAGGTACTTCTTCATGTCAACTCTCCTGGAACGGCACTGCGAGGGCATGCAGCGGCCAAGTGGGGGGTGGGTGGGAGGTGAAACTTGCGCGCCGGAAGGACGGCGCCGGGTGTTGTTCAGACCGTGACGGGGGTCTTCACGGCTTCGGCGGCGGAGGCCGATTTGATGGTGCGCCGCGTCAGTCCTGGTGAAACGACACGGCGGGTGATGAAAGCGAGGAGCTGGTCGAAGAACAGTGCCAGCAAGGCGACCAGCACGGCGCCGGCAACCATTTGGCTGTAGTCGTTCTGGGCCTTGCCGTCGATCAGCAGACGGCCCAGGCCGCCGAGCGAAATGTACGCGGCGATGGTCGCCGTCGAGATGATCTGCAGCAGCGCGCTGCGGACACCGGACAGGACGAGCGGAAGCGAGCACGGGAGCTGGACGTCGGTGAGGATCTTCATGGTGCGGAACCCCATGCCCCTGGCGGCGTCGACGGCGGCGGCGTCCACTGCGCGGACCCCGGCGTAGGTGTTGGTCAGGATGGGCGGCACAGCTAGCAGCACCAGGACGATGAGGCTCGGAAGGATGTAGCCCATCTTCGACGGGAAGGCCGGCGAGATCAGCAGGACCAGGAGGATCAGGAGGCCGACGCTGGGCAGGGCGCGGAGCGCATTGGCCAGGCCGGCGATCAGGAACACGCCTTTGCCCGTGACGCCGATGTAGATGCCAAGCGGTACCGCGATGACTGCCGCGATGGCCAGGGCGATCAGGGAGTACAGCAGGTGCTCCCCGATCAGGGTCGGGATGCTGTCGGCGCCAGTCCAGTGCCGGGGGTCGAACAGGTAGTTCACGATGCCACCACCTTGGGGGTCCACGGTGTCAGCCACCGGTTGAGAAGGATGATCAGCCCGTCCAGGATCATGGCCAGGATGACGCAGAGCAGGATGCCGGCGATGATCGGCGTGAAGAACCGCAGCTGGAAGCCCTGGGTGAAGAGCGAACCGAGTTGGGGAATACCAAGCAACGCGGCCACGGATACCAGGCTGACGTTGGACACGGCGGCAACGCGGAGCCCTGCGCTGATGACGGGAACGCCCACGGGCAGCTCCACTTTCAGGAGGCTCTGGTAGCTGCGGTAGCCCATGGCCTTGGCGGCCTGGACGGTGTCCTCGGGCACGGACTCGAGGGCATCAGCCACCACGCGCACCAGCAGCGCGACGGTGTAGATGGTCAGGGCCGCGACGATGTTCAGCGGGTCAAGGATCTTGGTGCCAAGGACCAGCGGCAGCAGGACGAACAGGGCGAGGGACGGGACCGTGTAGAGAAGGCCCGCGATGCCCACCAGCAAGGGGTAGATCCGGCGGCTCCGGTGCGCCCACCAGCCAAGGGGAAGCGCAATCAGCAGCCCGAGGACCAGCGGGATGACGGCCAGCAGGACGTGCCAGCCGAGCAGGAAGACGATGTTGTCGAACTGGCGGCCGAGCCATTCAATGTTCATCGCGCCGTCTCCAGGTGGGGTTCGGCTTCGATGGCCTTGACGACGTCGGTCGCGGTGACGGTGCCGATCAGCCTTCCCTCCTCGTTGACCACCACACCGCGGCGGCTGGGCGAGGAGAGGGCGGCGTCGAGCAGCTGGCGCATGGTTCCGGACGCCGCTGCGGCGATGCCACTGAGGTTCAGGTGCTCGCGCTTCAGCTCACCGCCGGCGATCTGCTCCGGCTGGGCCCAGCCGAGGGGCTTGCGGCCGCCGTCGACCACCAGCACCCAGGCACCCGTGGCCTTGGCTCGGGCTTCCTCCGCGGAGGCGCCGAGCTGGACCACGGCTTCTTCTCCGATGGCCACGGCGCCGGCTGTCTTCGTGAAACCGAGGGAACGGTAGCCGCGGTCCCGGCCCACGAAGTCCGCCACGAACTCATCAGCGGGCGAGGTAAGCAGTTCCGACGGGGAGGCCATCTGGGCCAGCTTGCCGCCGACCCGCATCACCGCAACCTGGTCGCCGAGCTTGAGGGCTTCGTCGATGTCGTGCGTGACCATGATGATGGTCTTGCCGATCTCGCGCTGCAGGCGAAGGAACTCGTCCTGCAGTTGTCCGCGGACCACGGGGTCTACGGCGCTGAAGGGCTCATCCATCAGCATGAATGCCGGGTCCGACGCCAGCGCACGGGCAACACCGACGCGCTGCTGCTGGCCGCCGGAAAGCTGCCATGGGTAGCGCTTGGCGAAGCTGGCCGGCAGGCCGACGCGCTCAATCAGCTCGAGGGCCTTGCTGCGGGCCTTCTGCCGGCTCTCGCCCAGCAGTACGGGCATGGTGGCCACGTTGTCCACGATCGTGCGGTGCGGGAAAAGGCCGGCGTGCTGGATGACGTATCCGATCCTGCGCCGGAGCAACGCTGCATCCATGCCGGAGGTGGGCTGGTCATCGAGATAGATGGTCCCGCTGGTGGGCTCGATGAGGCGGTTGATCATCCTCAAGGAGGTGGTCTTTCCGCAGCCGGAGGGACCGACCAGGATGGTCAGCTTGCCAGTAGGTGCCTCGAGGTTCAGGCCGTCGACGGCGACCGTCCCGTCCGGGTACGCCTTGGTGACATTTTCAAACTTGATCATTTCTTTTCCATGCTTTCGTGGGGCGCTTCATGGTTTTCTGCGGGTTCTTCGAGAATGTGGCCTGCCACCTTCACCAGCTCCTCGCCAAAGGCCTGGGCCTTCGCTTCGTCCAGTCGGTAGCTGGGTACGACGATGCTGAGGGCCGCAACGGTCCGGCCACCGATAACGATCGGGGCGGCAACCGCCGTGACGTCGTCTTCCACACCGCTGCGCACGATGGCGTAGCCACGGCCGTTCTGCCCGCCGGTCAGGATCTTGCCGGCGGCGGAGCCTTCCAGCGGAATGCTCCTGCCGACCCAACTGGCGTGCCGCACGGAGCGGGTACCTTCGACGATGGCGATGTAGATGCCGGTCTCCCCAGGACCGGGAATGCTCAGGTAGCAGGACTCGCCGGTTTCGGCCACAAGCAGCTTCATGTGCGGCGTGCAGATTGATACGAGGGATTCCTGCCCCAACGCCAGGGCGCCCAGCTGGATGATGCTGGCCCCGGGACGGAAGTTGCCTCCCGGGTCCCGGGTCACGAAGCCGCTGCCTTCCAAGGTGCGGAGGAGGCGGAGCGCGGTGCTGGCCGACAAATCAACGACGCGTGCGGCGTCACTCAGGCTGATGGACCCATCCGTGCAGACCGCGCTGAGGAGGGCCAGCGCCCTTTCGACTGTCCGGGTGGAGGAATCTGCTGCCAACTGCCTGACCTGCTTTCGAGTGGTCTGGATCACCATGTCTTGCCATTCAGTAAAAACCACTTTTCACAGCATGGCAAGAGCTTTCGCTTTATTTCGTGAGATTCCGGGATCTGAGACGTCGCACGACACCGCGCGGTATCGGCAGTGTTTCAGGGCTGTTAATTGCGGCGGTTTTCCCCTTAGGCCCTTGTCATGTGGTGGCAAGTGGTTTTTACTTGGTGGCAGTCTTCACCATCGGAGGAACAACGTGGAAACCGTCAATCAACTCCTTGACTCGATCAAGGGCGTGGGCCGCGATGCGGTACGCGGAGGATATTCCAGGGCCGTCTATTCGACGCCGGAACTCGACCTCAGGCAGTGGTTCATCGAACAAGCCCAGCAGCGCGGCCTCGACGTCGAGACCGACCGCAACGGCATCATCTGGGCGTGGTGGGGAAAGCCCCAGGACGGTGCGCTCGTCACCGGCAGCCACCTCGATTCAGTCCCGGGCGGAGGCGCTTTTGACGGACCGCTGGGTGTCGCGTCGGCGCTGGCCGCCGTCGACATCCTCAAGTCGCGCGGAGTTCAGCAGGGCCGCTCCCTGGCCATCACAGTGTTCCCCGAAGAAGAAGGGTCCCGCTTTGGCGTGGCCTGCCTGGGATCGCGGCTCCTGACCGGCGCAATCGGCGTCGAGAAGGCTTTGAACCTGCGCGACGCCGCCGGCGACACCTTCGCCGACGTCGCACGCGCCAACGGGCTCGATCCCCGGCACGTCGGCCCGGACCCGGAGGCCCTGGCGCGGATCGGCGACTTCGTTGAACTGCATGTGGAACAGGGCAAGGGGCTGGGCAATGGCGGGCCTGCCATCGCCGTCGGAAGCTCCATCCTGGGCCACGGCCGCTGGAAGTTGAGCGTCAGCGGCCAGGGCAACCACGCCGGCACCACACTCATGGCCGACCGTTCCGACCCCATGGTCGCGGCCGCGCAGATCGTCCTTGCAGTCCGCGATACCGCGGCCAAACAGCCGGACGCCAGGGCGACCGTCGGCCGCTTGACGCCGGTTCCGGGCGGCACCAACGTCATTGCCTCCCGCGTGGACCTCTGGCTTGACGCCCGCCATCCCGACGACGCCGTGACCGCGCAACTCATCGAAGAGATCTACCGCTCGGCCAAGGAAGCCGCAGCGGGCGAAGGATGCACGGTGACCCTCACCGAGGAGTCGTACAGCGACACGGTCCACTTCGACCCCGGCCTGAGCCGGCGCATCGGCGCGCTCCTGCCGGACGCTCCCGTGCTGGCGACCGGCGCGGGCCACGACGCGGGCGTGCTCGCTGGATTCGTTCCTTCGGCGATGCTCTTCGTGCGAAATCCCAGCGGAATCTCGCATTCGCCCGAGGAGTATGTGGCCGACGAGGACGCAGCCACCGGCGCGGTTGCCCTCGCGGATGTCCTGGAGGGACTCCTGTGAGCTGGTACTGGTGCGAGGCGGCGCTCATCGACGCCGACGGCGGCACGGGAGTTCCGGAGGTCGCCAGCGGGGTACGCCTGGAAACACAGGACGGCCGCATCTCCGCGATCACGACCGGCACCCGCCCCCAAGCGGGCGACACGGAACTGCATGGCATCGCCTTCCCCGCGGCGGCCAACGCGCACTCCCACGCTTTCCACCGGATCCTGCGCGGACGCACCCATGACGGGCGCGGGGACTTCTGGGTGTGGCGGGAGCAGATGTACCGGAGCGCCTCCGAGCTGACTCCCGAGAAATACGAGAAGCTGGCCGCCGCCGTCTTCGCCGAAATGGTGGTCTCCGGCTTCAGCAGCGTGGCCGAGTTCCACTATGTCCATCACCAGCCGGACGGGGCGCCCTATGACCAGCCCCATGCCATGGAGTTGGCCCTGGCCCGGGCGGCAATGTCAGCCGGCATCCGCCTCACCCTCCTGGACACGCTGTATCTGGCCGGGGGCATCGGCACGCCGCTCAGTCCCGAACAGGCAAGGTTCGGGGATGCCGGAGTGCAGGCCTGGCTGGACCGCCTCTCCTCGCTTCGGACCGAGATCGCAAAGAACTTCCCGCCGGAGCTGGTCAGCGTGGGCGCGGCACTGCACTCCGTGCGGGCCGTGCCCGAAGAGGACCTCAAGACGGTGGCAAAGCAGTTGCCCGCCGACATCCCCCTCCACATCCACCTGAGCGAGCAACCCGCGGAGAACGAAGCCTGCCTGGAGGCCTACGGCACCACCCCGGCCGGACTCTTGGAGCGCCACGGCCTGCTGTCCGGGCAGCTCTCCGCCGTCCATGCGACGCACCTGACACCGGAAGACATCGCCCTGCTTGGAAGGGCCGGCGCAACCGTGGTGATGTGCCCGAGCACCGAAGCCGACCTCGCAGACGGGATCGGCCCCGCACGGGAACTTTCCGATGCCGGGGCGGCCATTGCGCTCGGCACGGACCAGCACGCGGTGATCGACCCGTGGATTGAAATGCGCACGCTGGAGCACGGGGAACGCCTCGGCACCGGCCAGCGCGGCAGGTTTTCCCCGCAGGAACTGCTGCGGGCGGCAACGGACGGGGCCGCACGGTCCATGGCGACCCCGGTTGCTCCGTCGGCACTCCACGTCGGAGCAGTCTGCGACTTCATGGTCGTCGATCCAGCCTCGACCCGCACCGCCGGATCGCGTCCGCTGCAGCTGGCCTTCAGCGCAACCGCGAGCGACGTCACCGAGGTCGTCGTCGCCGGCGAGTTGCTCGCCTCCCGCGGCGTGCACCACCGCCTCGGCGTGCCGGGTCGCCTGCTGACGGAGGCGCTGGAGGAGTTCTCCTGACCGCTCACCCGGGGCGTGGCGTGCTCCGCGCGAGGTACGACGCCGGAAGGTAAGTGCCAGCGCGGGGCCGCCCGCCGTCGTCGCACTTTTGCGTTCAATAGATTCGCCCAAATGGGCAGCGATTCCGCTCCCGTCGCGGCGGCGAGGCCTTCCGGGAAACCCCGAAGGCCTCCCCTCCGCGACGCGGCGTGATCTTGTGTTAATAATGTGAACGCATGTCATGTGCATCACCTTGACTGGAACTTCGCGGATGTGGCGTGCCACACTGTTTAGCGCGAGTGCACCGGCGCCTCCATTTGGAGTCAGCAGCCGACGATTGCCGCGCCACCCAAAGCCACCAGTCCTCAAGGGAGAGCCATGTCCATTTCCAGTTCCGACAGCCATGCCGGCGTCCATCGAAAGGTCATTGGCCTGGCCACCGCCGGAGCAGTCGGCGGCTTCCTCTTCGGCTTCGATTCCTCGGTGGTCAACGGCGCCGTGGACGCAATGAAGGCCGAATTCGCGCTGAGCGAGGCCGTCACGGGATTCGCCGTGGCGGTCGCCCTCCTCGGCTGCGCCGCCGGCGCCTACCTCGCCGGGAAAGTGGCCGACCGCCACGGCCGCGTGCCCGCGATGAAGCTCGGAGCAGCCCTGTTCCTGGTCAGTTCGATCGGCACGGGCCTGGCGTTCGGCGTCTGGGACCTGATCTTCTGGCGCCTGGTGGGCGGCCTGGGCATCGGCCTCGCCTCGGTGATCGCGCCGGCATACATTTCCGAGATCTCACCGCGGCAGATCCGCGGCCGGCTCGCCTCCCTGCAGCAGCTCGCCATCACCAGCGGCATCTTCGCGGCCCTGCTTTCCGATGCGCTGCTGGCCACTTCCGCCGGCGGCGCCCACCAGGACTTCTGGTTCGGCCTGGAGGCGTGGCGCTGGATGTTCATCGCCTGTGCCGTCCCCGCCGCCGTCTACGGCGTGATCGCCTACACCCTGCCGGAATCCCCGCATTTCCTGGTCCTCAACGGCAAGGAAGACGCCGCCCGCAAGACCTTCGACGCCCTGATGCCCGGCGACGACACCGAGCGCCACATCCGCGAAATCCGCGAATCCATCCAGCTGGACCAGCTTTCCGCCAAGAAGGGCTCGCTGCGCGGCAGCGCCTTCGGCCTGCAGCCCGTGGTGTGGATCGGCATCATCCTCTCCGTGCTGCAGCAGTTCGTGGGCATCAACGTGATCTTCTACTACTCCACCACGCTGTGGAAGGCGGTCGGTTTCCAGGAGAAGGACTCCCTCGCCATCTCTGTCGCCACCTCCATCACCAACATCCTGGTGACCCTGGTGGCCATCGCCCTGGTGGACCGGATCGGCCGCCGCCCCATCCTGCTGGCCGGCTCCATCGGCATGGCCGTTTCCCTGGGTGCCATGGCCCTGGCGTTCTCCTCGGCCTCCGGCAACGGCCCGGACATCGCACTGCCGGGAGTCTGGGGTCCGGTGGCGCTCGTGGCGGCCAATCTCTTCGTGGTCAGCTTCGGCGTTTCGTGGGGTCCGCTGGTGTGGGTCCTGCTGGGTGAGATCTTCCCGTCCCGCATCCGCGGCCGCGCCCTGGGTCTTGCCGCCGCCGCACAGTGGGTGGCCAACTTCGCCATTACGTTGAGCTTCCCCGTCATGGCCGCAGGTTCCCTGCCGCTGACCTACGGCATGTATGCCCTCTTCGCGGCGGCGTCGTTCTTCTTCGTCATGTTCAAGGTGCCGGAGACCAACGGGATGTCCCTGGAACAAGCCGAGACCCTGTTCGTCCCCAAGGGCGCCAAGGTGCCCGCGATCAGCACTAAGTAGCCCTTCCCTCCTTCGGAAGCCCCAACTGACTCGCAGTTGTTGTCGTTTTGAAGCGTCAGAACGACAACAACTGCGAGTCAGTTGGGTGGGCGGGCAGCTGCTAGACGAGGTGCGGCTCGTGGGCCGCGAGGAACTTCCGGCCACCCAGGGCCACGGCGATCGCCAGCAGCAGGGCCACGGCCCCGGCGAAGAACGGCAGCTGCGGGCCGAAGTGCTCGCCAAGCTGCGCGGCAGCGAACGGGGCCAGGGCACCGCCCATCCAACGCACGAAGTTGTAGCCGGCCGAGGCCACCGGCCGAGGCGAGTCCGAGACCTCCATGGCCAGCTCGGTGTAGAGGGTGTTGTTGATGCCCAGCAGCGTGCCGGCCACGATCACCAGCACGACGACGGCCGGCACCGAGTGCCCCGCGGCCAGTCCCAGCCCGATCAGGTCGAGCATCAGGGCCGCCAGGGTGCCCACCAGGACGTTGTTGGTGCCGAAGCGGCGCTGTAACATCGGCGCCACGAAGACCGAGAACACCGCCACGGCCACGCCCCAGCCGAAGAACACCGCACCGATTCCGTAGGCGTCCATGCCCAGGATGAACGGGGTGAAGGCCAGGATCGTGAAGAAGCCGTAGTTGTAGAAGAGGGCGCTGGCCGCGGTGGTCCGCAGTCCCTTGTGGCCCAGGGCCAGCAGCGGATCACGCAGCCGCGCCTTCTTCGCGGGAGCCGGGGTCTTGGGCAGCAGCACCATCAAGGCAATGAACCCAACGGCCATGAGGACGGCGGTGCCGAAGAACGGTGCGCGCCATTGCCAGCCGCCCAGGAGCGCGCCAAGCAACGGGCCGAGCGAGATGCCCAGGCCCAGGGCGGCTTCGTAGAGGATGATCGCGGTCCCGGCTCCCCCGCTCGCGACGCCGACAATCACCGCGAGCGCGGTGGCCACGAACAGTGCGTTGCCCAGTCCCCAGCCCGCCCGGAAGCCGACCAGTTCAGAGACCGAGCCCGAGAAGCCGGAGAGCGAGGCAAACACCACGATCAGTGCCAGGCCGGTCATGAGGGTCTTCTTGCCGCCGATCCGGGACGAGACGAAGCCGGTGACGAGCATCGCCACGGCTGTTACCAGGAAGTAGCTGGTGAACAACAGGGAGACCTGGCTGGGGGTGGCGTCCAGGTTCTTGGCGATGGCCGGAAGGATGGGATCCACCAGGCCGATGCCCATGAAGGCGAAGACCGCCGCGATGGCGGTGGCCCACACAGCCTTGGGTTGTTTGAGGAATGAGGCCTTCTCTGCCTCGAGGGTTTCTTCTGCTGGCTGCAGGTGCTCTGCGAGCTGGCCGTTCATTGGCGTAACGCTCCTGTTGTCGTGCGTGGGTTATTGACAGTTCAGTTCCGGACGGAGGGCTCAGTTCCGGACCGAGCTGTTGATTTTGTGGAACACGGGCAGCGCCGCGCGGATCGCCTCGCGCTCGTCCTGGCCGAGGGTGGCGAGGATCGCCGCGATGTGTTCGTTGCGGCGGCGGTCCGCGAGGTCGACGGCGGCACGGCCTTCCGCGGTGGCAAGCACCCGGACGGCGCGGGAGTCATCGGGGTCGGCTTCCCGGCGCAGCAGCCCGGCGCGTTCGAGCCTGATGATCTGCTCGGTGGCGCTGGGCACCTTCAGCCCCAGGTCGCGGGCGATCTCGCCCACCCGGGCACCGCCGTCGAGCGCCATCTTCAGGACGCTGAGCTGCGCGGAACTCAATTCGGCATGGGCGTCCAGGCGCCGCAGGACGAACACACTCTGGCGCAGGGCGTTGCGGAATTCCTGGGCCAGCTCGATCAGGGCGTCGGCGGGGTGCTCTGTGTTCATATTTAGGAAGCCTAATAGTTAGGAAGCCTAAAGTAAATGGAATGTGAGCGGACAGACACCCCAGGAACGCAAGCCGCCTTGAGTGTGAAATTCTGAGTGAAACGTTCAATCATGCGATTCAGAGCGACAGGCGATACCTTTGGTACGTCGTTTTGTTAGCCACATCACTCGTGCGGCGAATCACTCAAAGGACCCATATATGTCTGAGCAGACAACCACGGGGCAGCGCACTGCCTCCAGCAAGGACAGCGAGCCCCACCTCTCCCGCTCGCTGAGCAACCGCCACATCCAGCTCCTGGCAATCGGCGGGGCCATCGGAACGGGCCTCTTCATGGGCTCCGGCAAGACCATTTCCGTGGCCGGCCCTTCCGTGATTTTCGTGTACATGATCATCGGCTTCATGCTGTTCTTCGTCATGCGCGCCATGGGCCAGCTGCTGCTGTCCAACCTGAACTACAAGTCCTTCAGCGATTTCGCGGGCGACCTCCTCGGCCCCTGGGCAGGCTTCTTCACCGGCTGGACCTACTGGTTCTGCTGGGTTGTGACAGGTGTTGCCGACGTCATCGCGATCGCGGGCTACGCGAACGAGCTCTGGCCGGGCATCCCGCTCTGGATCCCGGGCCTGGCCACCATCGTGATCCTGCTCCTGCTGAACCTGCCCACGGTGAAGGCCTTCGGCGAAACCGAATTCTGGTTCGCGCTGATCAAGATCGTGGCCATCGTGGCGCTGATCGTGGTGGGCCTGGTGATGATCTTCACCGGCTTCAAGTCCGACGCCGGGGCGGCCGGCTTCGCGAACCTGTGGCAGCACGGCGGGTTCTTCCCCAAGGAGTTCATGGGCTTCGTGGCCGGCTTCCAGATCGCCGTCTTCGCCTTCGTGGGCATCGAATTGGTGGGCACCGCCGCGGCGGAAACCAAGAACCCGGAGCACAACCTGCCCCGCGCCATCAACGCCATCCCGGTGCGCGTGATGCTCTTCTACGTCGGCGCCCTCATCATCCTGATGTCCGTCACCCCGTGGACCGAATTCAAGGCCGGTCACAGCCCGTTCATCGCCATGTTCTCCCTGGCGGGGCTGGGCATCGCCGCCACCGTGGTGAACCTGGTGGTGCTGACCTCCGCGATGTCCTCGGCCAACTCCGGCATCTACTCCACCTCGCGCATGGTCTTCGGCCTGGCGAACGACGGCGACGCCCCCAAGGTGTTCGGCAAGCTTTCCAGCCGCAAGGTTCCGCAGAACGCCCTGTTCCTGTCCTGCGTGCTGCTCCTGGCCGGCGTCGTGCTGCTCTACGCGGGCAAGGACGTCGGCGCGGCGTTCGACATGGTCACCACCGTCTCGGCCGTCTGCTTCATGTTCGTGTGGTCGATCATCCTGGCGAGCTACCTCGTGTACCGCAAGCGCCGGCCCGAACAGCACGCCGCATCCCCGTACAAGATGCCCGGCGGCATCGCGATGGTATGGGTGGTCTTCGCCTTCTTCGGCTTCCTGGTGTGGGCCTTGACCACCCAGCCGGACACTCTGACCGCGCTGCTGGTCACCCCGATCTGGTTCGCCGTCCTGGGCGTGGCCTACGCCGTGGTCCGCAAGTCGCCCCTGCACCAGGCCCGAGTGGCCGAGTGGAAAGCGATGTCCGACGGCGAGACCGCCGCTGTCGCCGCGAAGCGCTAGCCTTCCGCAGCCCTCGTCTCCGAAACACGAAAGCAGTCCTCCTCCACAAACAACTTGTGGAGGAGGACTGCTCCGTTTGATGAACCGGCTATACGACGCCGTCGAACGCAATGGTGGGCAGGTCCACTACGTGCGCGCCGCCGTCGGCCACGATCGTCGCGCCGGTGATGTACGAGGAGTCCCCGGACAGCAGGAAGTTCACCACGCCCGCCATCTCGGCCGGCTCCGCCGCCCGGCCCAGCGGCACATTCGCGGTCACGGCGCCGTAGGCTTCCTCGCGCCCGGACAGTCCGGCGCCTTCGGCGTACTGGTCCATCTCAGCGTCGGCCATCGGTGTGCGGACCCAGCCCGGGCACAGTGCGTTCACCCGGACGCCGTGCCGGCCGTAGTCGCGGGCCAGCGACCTGGTAAGCCCGATGAGCGCATGCTTGCCCACCGTGTATCCGGCCACGTTAGGACCCGCGAACAAGCCGGCCAGGGAGGACACCACCACCGCGCGCCCGCCGTTCTGCTTCAACTGCGGCAGAGCCTCGCGCAGGGTGGTGAAGGCCGTTGTCAGGTTGGCGTTCAGGCTGGCCTGCCACGCGGCGTCGTCGGTCTCCTCCACGGACGCAAAGCCGTGCCCGCCGGCGTTGGCCACCACCATGTCCAGGCGGCCGAACTTTTCCACCACGGCGTCGACGGCGGCCCGCGCCTGGGCGGCATCGGCCACGTCCGCCACCACCGGGAAGGCGCCGTGCTTCTGCGCGACGGCGTCCAGCGGCTCCTTGCGGCGGCCGACGACGGCGACCGCGGCGCCTTCCTGCAGCAGCCGGGCGGCGATGGCCTCGCCGATGCCCGTGCCGCCTCCGGTCACGAGAGCCACCTGTCCGGCGAGTGCTTTGGTACTGGTCATTGGTGCTCCTTGGGTTGGGGGTCGTGGAACTGCTCAAGCGGGGAAGGACGAACGGGCGAGGTAGCCAAAATCGGACACCAGGCTGGTGCCGTTGACGGGTGCGGACGCAGGGGAAGCCAGGTACAGCACGTGGTTGGCTACCTGCTCCGGGCCCTGGACCGGGAAATCGCGGGACCGGAGCGACTCCGAGCTTTCGCCAAGGTCGGCCCGGGCCATAGGGGTGTCCACCACGGACGGGCAGACGCAGTTGACGCGGATCCCGTCACCGGCCAGTTCCACGGACAACGCCCGGGTCAGCTGCAGCACCGCGCCCTTGGAGGCGTTGTACGGCACCATTCCCGGCGCGGCCACGAAGCTGGAATCGGAGGCCAGCAGCACCATGGCCCCGGCTTCGGAGGCCCGGAGGAACGGCGCGGAATGCCTGGCCAGCAGGAACTGCCCGGTGACGTTCACATCCATCACGCGCCGGAACTCGGCCACGGCCACGTCCTCCAGACCGGTCCCGATCGGGCCGGAGATCCCGGCGCAGCCCACCACAGCGTCGATCCCGCCGAAGGCCGCAGCCGTGGACTCCACGGCCCGGCGGACGTCCGCCTCATCGCTGACGTCCGTGCGGTAGAAGCGGGAAGCTCCCGCACCCGGCACCTTGGCGAGTTCGCGCTGGAGGACGGCCCCGGCGTCGGCGTCGACATCAAGCAGCGCAAGCCGGGCGCCCTCGCGGGCGAAGGCGAGCGCACAGGCCCGGCCGATGCCCGAGGCCGCACCCGAAAGCAGCACCGTCTTTCCCGCCAGTCCAAGGTCCACCGCATGCTCCTGTCCGAAAACTTTTCCCCCATGCTGCCAGCGGAAGCTGCATCGCGGTTTGACAGACCGCGAACGCGACTTGTCGCTCGGTGCATGTGCCTGCGGGCGGGAATCCGGGCTTGCCAGTTTCGACAAGCGGCCTTCGCTCGCAGACAAGGAAGCCGCGCGCATCCCTCCCTACGCTGGGAGCCAAGCCCGCCGCGCAACGTGACCCGGCACACAGCGGGCCTGATGCCGCCATTGCAGACGGCCGGTCCTTGAGGCCGTCACTTGTACATAAGGACACACCATGAGCAACAACCTCCTCGACACCTCCACCTGGCTGCCCCTGGACGGCCTGGCTCCCGGCTTCGACGCCAACAAGGCCACCCCGGTCCGGGACCTGGCAGGCAGCAAGGTGACCGTCCAGATCGATCCCGTGCCGGGCGGCTCCGATAAGGCCGACGGCGGCAGCTTCGTTTTCGAGTTCGGCGGAAGCACCGTTGCCTGGAGCGCCGGGGGACGGTCCGGGGACGACCATTACGAGGCCTTTGCCGTGGCCGAAGGCCTGTACTACGCCCAATGGCACTCGACCGCCGACCGCAACTTCTCGGTGTCCCTGTTCCTGGATCTGGACTTCGGCCGCGCCCTGTTCGTCGGCGCCGTCCTGGGCCACGCTGAACCGGGCGAGACCGCCGTCCGCCATGAGTTCCTGCCCGGCGTGATCGTCGGATCCGAGCCCACGGGGGAGCCCGTTGCGGAGACCACGGCGCTGATCGGCCGCCGCGTGGAGTGGGTGTACAGCGACATCCACGCCTACGAGCACGTCTACCTCAGCCCGCAGTGGTACACGTGGCAGTGCCTGGCCGGACCCGAGCGCGGCCTGGCCGACACGGACACCAACACCACCTTCCAGATCCGCCCGGGCATCTACGTCTTCACCTGGCGCGAAAAGGTCATCCCCTGCGGCTCCGTGACCATCGCCGACCACCGGGACGTCACGGCCATCCGCTCGCACGGCTACCTCTTCGGCTGGGACGAGGCCGGGACCGAACCGGTGCACTTCACCTTCGGCGCGAACGGCCGGCTGATCAGCATGACCTCGCACTCGCCGGGCCTCGATCCGGCGCTTCCGCTCGGCTGAGCGGCCCGGCGCGGCCCGGCGCGGACAACACGGAAAGGCCCCGCTCGCTATGGTTGTCGTGACAGGACGGATTTCGGGAGGGTGCATGTCGTACGTCGTTGACTTTGAGAAGGTCTCCACCACTGGTTTGGAGTCGTCCCCGGTGGCGGAGGCCCTCGCCGGGCTGCGCGCCAACGAGGCCCGCTATTACAGGAACAAGTACGGCCACGTCTTCACGGTCACGGCTGCGGCGGAGGCTCCGGAGATCCTTGAGCGGATCCACCGCATCCTGGCCGAGGAGCGGGAAATCGTCATCGCTTCCACCCCGCTGGAAGTGTCCTCCTTCGAGGTCGACGGGCTGCGCATGGACTACGTCTTCTACGAATCCGGACTGTCCATCAACGTGATGTACGGCCTGGAGGAAGGGAAGAAGCGCGCCGTGGGGTTCAAGCTCTCCCAGGGCATGGAGGTCCCGGAAGAGCTGGCGGAGAAGTTCAAGTTCGCCCGCCAGAAGTCCAAGCTGGCAGGCGAGATCCGGGGCTCGTTCTTCGTCATCAAGGGCGAGTACTGAGATGACCACCCTCCACGATTCCGGCGCTGCCGTCCTCCCCGAACCCGAGCGCGAAGTCCTCACGTGGGACACCTTCGGGGACGCCTCCCGCGAGCTCGCCCAGACCGTGGTGGACAGCGGCTTCCAGCCCGACGTCGTCGTCGCGATCGCCCGCGGCGGGCTGCTGCTGGCCGGTTCCATCTCGTACGCGCTGGGCGTAAAGGCCTGCGGCGCCCTGAACGTCGAGTTCTACACAGGCATCGGCACCGTGCTGCCCGAGCCCGTGGTCCTGCCGCCCATGCTGGACGAAGGCGCCCTGCACGGCAAGAAGGTGCTCCTGGTGGACGACGTCTCGGACTCCGGTCGCACCCTGGCCAAGGTGGTTGAACTCATCGCCGACTGGGGCGCCGAGGTCAGGACCGTGTGCCTCTACACCAAGCCCCGCACCATCCTGGAGCCCGATTACGAGTGGCGCCGCACGGACAAGTGGATCACCTTCCCGTGGTCGGCCATCCCGCCGGTGACGGCCCGGGCCTAAGGCGGGCTTAACAACCCGATATGGACGACGACGGCGCCACCCAACTCGGGTGCCGCCGTCGGGCGTGCGTGCCAAAAGTCAGCGCGGCGAGGGTTCCAGTTCCTCGATCGCGGCCTTCTCCACCATGCCCAGGTGCTGGCGCACCAGCTGCACCGAAAGTTCCTGGTCGCCTTCCAGGAAGGCCTCCACAAGCTGGGTGTGGACGCGCTTCATCTTCTCGATGTCGTCGCGCCGGGAATCGATGACCGCCACGAAGAGCGAGGAGTCGATCATGAGCTGCTCTTCCTGCTTCATGAGCCGCTCGTTCCCGGACATTCCCACCAGCGCCACATGCAGTTCGCGGTGCCTGCGGGAGCTCTCCGCGATGTCGCCGGAATCCATCGCTTCAAGGTAGCTGGCGAGGGCCTCGCGGAGGCGTTCCTTGCTGGCCTTGCCCGCGGCGATGGACCGGATGCCCGCATGGACTTCCACCAGTTCGCGGGCTTCCATGATGTCCCGGACTTCCTTCTCCGTGAACGAGCGCACCTGAGCGCTGTGGTAGGGACGGCGGACCAGATACCCCTCGCCGATGAGGTAGTTCAGCACTTCGCGGATGGTGGTGCGTGAAACGGAGTACTGCCCTGCGACCCATTTCTCGGTGACGGGAGCCCCGGCGGCAAGCTCGCCGCTGACGATGGCGCGGCGGATTTCCTCCGCAATATTCTCGGCCGCGGGCGTCGATGCCCCTGCCGCTTCCCCCTTGGTATCACTCATGCCGCTCATGTTCCCAGATCTCCCCACAGCGCACCATTCGACGTCATGAAAGCAATTTTGCCAGACAATTTCTTGACTTGGGTGGCATCTGTGGCAAATATTGTCATACATTCATGGAGAAACTTGTGGGAAGGATCACAGCATGAGCGTTGCTCAGGCACAAGACGCCGGGCATCACGAGGCCGGCAAACTCTGGGGCGGACGCTTCTCCGCCCCCTCGGCCAAGGCCCTTGAGGACATCTCCCGCTGCCCTCCGGAGTACTACCGGATGGTCCGCTTCGACGTGATCGGCTCGAAGGCCCACGCCGGTGAACTGCTCCGGGCCGGCCTGCTGAGCGAAAGCGAGCGCGCCACGATCAGCAGCACGCTCGATGACATCGTGGCCGAGCACGAATCCGGGCAGCTCCGCCCCACCGCCGAGGACGAAGACGTCCACGGCTACCTGGAGCGGGTGCTCGTGGAGCGGCTGGGCACGGTGGGCGGAAAGCTCCGGGCCGGCCGCAGCCGCAACGACCAGACCGCCAACGAATTGCGGCTCTACCTCCGGGCGGCGGCGGCCCGCCTTGCCGCGGGGGCGGCGGAACTTGTCGAGGCGCTGATCCAGCGGGCGGAGGAAAACCGCGACGTCGCGGCGCCGGGTTTCACGCACCTGCAGCCCGCCCAGCCCATCACCTTCGGGCACCAGCTGCTGGCGCACGCCTCTGCGATCTCGCGCAATGTCCAGCGCCTCCGCAACGCGTGGGAATCGTCGTCGCTCTCGCCCTTGGGTGCAGCGGCACTGGCGGGAAACCCGCTCAGCCATGAGCCCCTCACTGCGGCCCGCGAGCAGGGTTTCTCCGGCCTGGTAGTCAACTCGATCGACGGCGTTTCCAGCCGCGACCACGTTGCCGACTTCCTCTACGCCACCGCCATGCTGGCCACGGATATCTCCCGGCTGAGCGAAGAGCTGTGCTACTGGTCCACCACCCAGTTCGGCTGGATCGGGCTGCACGACTCCTGGTCCACCGGCTCGTCGATCATGCCGCAGAAGAAGAACCCGGACATCGCCGAGCTCTCGCGCGGCAAGGCGGCCCGCCTGAACGCCAACCTCAGCGGCATGCTCGGCGTGCTCAAGGGACTGCCCTTCGCCTACAACCGTGACCTTGCGGAGGACAAGCACTTTTCCTTCGACAGCACGGACACCCTCGAACTGGTCCTGCCCGCCATCACCGGCATGGTGCGGACGTTCACCGTCCGCGCCGAGACGATGCGGCGCCAGGCGGTGCAGGGCTTCACGCTCGCCACCGAGCTGGCCGACTGGCTTGCCGAGCAGGGCATTCCCTTCAGCCAGGCACACGACGTCGCGGGCGAAGTGGTGCACTTCTGCGAGGCGGAAGGGATCGGGCTGGAGGAACTGAGCCTGGCCCAGGCGCAGTCCATCGACTCCCGCATCACCGAAGCGGCACTCGAGCGCCTGAGCATCGAGTCCGCACTGGCCCGGCGCTCCGGACCCGGCGGTACCTCGCCGTCGAACATCGATCCGCAGGCGAGCGCCCTGCGCGGCGCGCTGGCCAGCAGCCTGGCAGGCTTCGCCATCCCCGACTCCCAGGAGGTTTCGCCATGACGCCCACCCAGGCAACGGCACGCATCACCTACCGGATCGTTCCGGTCAAACATTGGGCCCGCTGGATTGCCGCGATCGCGACGGCGGCCGTGCTGACCTGGATTGTCGCCTCCTTCGCGGGCGCCCAGATCGACTGGCCCACCGTGGGCGAATACTTCACCTTCCCGGCCATCGTGTCCGGCATGGGCATCACAGTGGTCCTGACGGTCGTCTCCATGCTCATCGGCATCGCGCTGGGCGTGCTGGTCGCCGTCATGCGGCTCTCCTCCAACCCGGTGGTGAGCGGCATCGCCTGGATCTACGTCTGGTTCTTCCGCGGCACCCCGGTATACCTGCAGCTGCTGCTCTGGTTCAACATCGCCTTGGTCTTCCCCAGCATGGGCATCCCCGGGCTCATCGAAGGCCGCACCGTGGACATCGTTTCGCCCTTCGTGGCGGCGATCCTGGGCCTGGGCCTGAACCAGGGCGCCTACACCTCCGAGGTGGTCCGCGCCGGCATCCTGTCCGTGGACGAAGGCCAGGGCGAGGCGGCCAAGGCCCTCGGCCTGCCGGGCACCGCGACCATGCGGACAGTGGTCCTGCCCCAGGCCATGCGGGTCATCCTGCCGCCTATCGGAAACGAAACCATCGGCATGTTGAAGACCACCTCGCTGGCGTCCGCGATCGGCGCCTCGGAAGTCCTGAACGAGGCCCAACACGTCTACCTGGTCAACAACATGATCATGGAGCTGCTGATCGTCTCCGGCATCTGGTACCTGCTGGCCGTTTCCGTCCTGTCCGTCATCCAGTACTACGTGGAACGCCGCTTCGCCAAGGGCAGTTCCAGCAAGGCACTGCCCCTGACCCCCTGGCAGAAGGTGGTCTGGTTCTTCACCAGCCGTAGGAGCGTCGCATGAGCATCCAGCCACTAGTCCGGCTTGAAAACATCATCAAGAACTTCGGCCCCAACGAAGTCCTCAAGGGCGTGGACCTGGAGGTGAGCAGCGGCGAAGTGGTCTGCATCCTGGGCCCCTCCGGCTCAGGGAAGTCCACCCTCCTGCGCTGCATCAACTTCATCGAACAACCCACCGCCGGGCTGGTCTTCGTGGGCGACGAAGTCATCGGGCACCGCCGCACGGAGGACCCGGAGGTCCTCCAGCAGGTCCACGAGAACGCCATCGCCCGGCAGCGCAGCGAGATCGGAATGGTCTTCCAGCGCTTCAACCTGTTCCCGCACATGACCGTGCTGGAAAACATCACCCACGCCCCGCGCCTGGTCCGCGGGCACAGCGTGTCCGCGGCCAACGAGACCGCCATGGCCCTGCTGGAAAAGGTGGGCCTCGCGGACCGCGCCACGGCCTATCCGCGCCAGCTTTCCGGCGGGCAGCAGCAGCGCGTGGCCATCGCCCGCGCCCTGGCCATGGAGCCCCGGCTCATGCTCTTCGATGAGCCCACCTCCGCACTGGACCCGGAACTGGTGGGCGAGGTCCTCAAGGTCATGCAGGAACTCGCAGCCGCTGGCCTGACCATGATCGTTGTCACCCATGAAATCGGCTTCGCCCGCGAGGTGGCGGACCGCGTGGTGTTCATGGACGGCGGCGTGATCGTGGAGCAAGGCAGCCCCGCCGAAGTGATCGACGACCCGCAAAACCCCCGGACCCGGGCCTTCCTGTCCCGGGTCCTCAAGTAGCCGGGTCCTTAAGTCAGCCAACGCGCTCTCTCCCCAGAAAATACCCACTCCCCCCGAAGGAAGACCATGAAGAAGAACATCCTCAAGGGCGGCACCGCCGTCCTCGGCCTGGCTCTCGCACTCACTGCCTGCGGTGCGCCCGCCAAAAGCGCCGACGCCAAGCTGAGCACCATCAAGGACGGCGTACTGAGCGTCGGCCTGTCCCCCGATTTCCCGCCCATGGAATACCTGGACGAAAGCAGCAACCAGTTGGTGGGCGTGGACGTGGACATCGTCACCGAAATCGGCAAGCGCACGGGCCTGAAGGTCGAGTACACCCAGCAGAAGTTCGACCAGCTCATCAACTCCGTCCGCACCGACCGCGTGGACATCGTCTTCTCCGGCATGTCCGACACCGTGGAACGCCAGAAGACCGTGGACTTCATCGACTACTTCAAGTCGGTGGGCCGCTTCTACGTGCTGGGCGCCAACAAGGCCAAGTACACGCAGGACACCGACATCTGCGGCCAGAGCGTGGCCGTGAGCTCCAAGACCGACTACTACCCGGCCCTGCAGCGCTTCAGCAAGGACAAGTGCGAGGGCGCCGGCAAGCCTGCAGTGAACATCGTGCCGACCGACTCCGGCGCGGCAGCACGCCTGCAGCTGGATCAGGGCCGTGCCCAAGCTGCGATCCAGGGCGCCGAGAACCTGGTCTACTTCGAGAAGAAGAACCCGGGCAAGTACGCCATGGTCCTGGGCAATGTCACCGAACTTCCGTTCGGCGCCGCCACCAAGAAGGGCAACACGGCGCTCCAGGACAAGGTGGTCAAGGCCTTCCAGGACATGAAGGCGGACGGCACCCTTAAGAAGATCCTGGACTCCCACAACGTGGGCTATGGCCTCACGGACCCGGTCCTGAACGGGGTCAAGTAAGCGGTGAAGCCTGATAACGCCGGGGCCGGTGTGGACAGCAGCGCCACACCGGGCAGCGCCACACTGGCCCTGGCCTTCGACCTCGACGGGCCCACCGGCGATGCAATGCTCAGCGGCGCCCTCTGGCGCAAGCCGGGATACTTCACCCTGGGCGCCTACGGTCCGCACCGGGCCATGCCCCGGATCCTGGACATCCTCGCCGGGCATGGACTCTCCGCCACCTTCTTCACCCCATCCTGGGTGGTGGAACAGTGGCCGGAGCTCTGCCGGAGGGTCCTGGACGAAGGCCACGAAATGGCCCACCACGGGCACCGCCACGAGGTATTCTTCGGCAAGCCCGAGGAGGAACAGCGGGCCATCATCCGCCACAGCCGGGACATCTTCCGGCAGCTCCTCGGCGCACCGGGGGCGGGATTCCGGGCGCCCTCCGGCGACTGGCATCCGCGGACCGCGCAGCTCCTCGCCGAGGAAGGCCTGCTGTACTCCAGCTCGCTCCGGAACGGCGACCTGCCCTTCCGGCACGCGGACAACGGGCTGATCGAGTTGCCGGCCAAGTCCCTCTTCGACGACTACACAGCCTTCGCTTACCACCGCGCCCCGAATTTCCCGTCCGGGCTGGACCGCGTTGCACCCTACCGGCCGGTCTTCAACGGCTGGCGGGACGAGATCCTCGCCGCGGCGGACGAAGGCCTGATGGTCAGTACCATTTGGCACCCCAAGGTGATCGGCACACCCGGCCGCGCCCTCCTGCTGGACGAATTCCTCGGCTCGCTCGTCGACTCGGGACAGGTCCATGTGACCACGTCCTGTGCCGTGGCCGAGGACTGGAACGAAAGGCTCCCGCGATGAACCCCTCACCGGAAAGCCCGGCACCTCGGGACCGCCCCGCATTCCCGGAAATCCCGACGGCGGCGGGCACCGCTGCCGCGGACGTCCCGTATGTGCCGCAAGAGCCGGGCTGGCCGCACGGGGCGCGCTGCGCCGTCGTCGTCACCATCGACGTCGACGGCGACCTGCCCTTCCTAGCCCTCGACCCGGGACACCGGGACCGCCTGAAGTCCCGCTCGGTGGGGCAGTACGGCCCGGACCATGGCGCCGCCCGGCTGCTGCGCGTGCTGGAACGGCTGGGCCTTGCGGCCAGCTGGTTCGTCCCCGGGGCCATCGCGCGGCAGTACCCGGAGCTGCTCCGCTCCGTGCTGCAGAGCGGGCACGAGCTGGCGGGCCACGGCATGCACCACCTCGACTTCGACGGCCTTGGCCTCGAAGCCCAGCTGGCCGAGATGCTCGAAGGCGCCCGCGCACTGCAGGAGGTCTCCGGCGTCGAGGTCCGCGGCTTCCGCACGCCCTCCGGCGAGTGGAAGTCCGGTTTCCCGGAGGCCATGGCCGCCGCGGGTTTCCAGTGGTCCTCGTCCCTGCCGGGCGACGACCGCCCCTTCCCGCTCGGCGATACCGGCGTCATGGAACTTCCGTTCCGCTACGAACTGGAAGACCTGCAGTACCTGGGCTTCAACCTGGACCCGCCGTTCCCGCCGGGACAGTCCCGCATCCAGAGCCTGGAGGCCGTCCGGGACAACTGGGATGTCGAGTTCGCCGCCGCACGGCGCTTCGGGACAGTGCTCACGCTCCGGCTCAACGCGGAAATCATGGGCACCCCGGGACGGGCGCGGATGCTGGAAGACTTCCTGTCCTCCACAATCGCCTCCGGGGAGGCCTGGATCGCGACGTGCGGCGAACTTGCGGCGCACTGGGCCGGGCAGCCGGTGGAAGCCGACCACCCTTACCGCCGGTTCCTGGAACTGGCGGCACGGGAATCATGACGACAGCGGAATCATGACGGCGGCGGGCCCCACCCTCGCGCTCCCGCCGTTGGCCGTTCGCTTGGGGGAGTGGGTATCCGGGATGGCGTCCCGGCCCCTCTCCCCCGGGCTGGCGCGGAAGGCCTCCGACCATCTCCTGGACACGCTCGGCGCCATGGTGGCGGGCCAGGACGAACCCCCGGCCAGGGCCGCGCGGGCGGTGTTCCGCCGGCCTGGTCCGGTGCCGCTGGCCGGCGTCGCGGGTTTGTGGCACAACCATGCCACATTGGATCCGCTGGACGCCGCCTTCGTTAACGCAGTGGCGGCCCACTGCCTCGAGATCGACGACACGGAAGGCTGCGACCACTCCGGCGCCGTCGTGGTCCCGGTGCTGCTTTCGCTTCTTCCCGCCATGGAAACGCCCGTGGGGGAAGTGCCCGACGACGGCGCCGGCCCCGGCGGGCGCCTCCTCCCCGCGCTGGTGGCCGGCTATGAGGTGGGACGCCGGGTGCAGCTCGCCCTCGGCGGCTACGACCGGCACAATGCGCGGGGCTGGCATTCGACGGCGACCTGCGGGGTGTTCGCGGCAGCGGCCGCCGCCTCGGTGATGCTGGGCCTGGACGGCGGGCAGTCGGCGTCGGCCTTGGGCATCGCGGCGAGCTCCAGTGCCGGCGGCTGGGCATTTTCCGCCGACGGCAGCATGACCAAGCAGTTCCACCCCGGACAGGCCGCGCGGGCGGGCCTCGAAGCGGCGCTGCTGGCGCGGGCGGGTGCGAACGGTCCGTGGCAGGTGTTCGAACCGGTGTGGGGCGGGTTCTTCGCCACCCACGCCGGCTTACCGGGCGGTCCGGATGGCGTCGGCTCCGACGAGGTGGAGCCCAGGCTCCTGGTGGAAGGGCTGGGCTCCATTTGGCACTTCGGGAACTCCGCCATCAAGCCCTACGCCAGCTGCCGCAGCGCCCACACAGCCATCGACGCCTTCCTGGGCATCCTCGCCGCGGAGGCCCTGGATCCCGCGGATGTCCGGGCCGTGCGGGTGCACGTCAGCGACTTCCTGCAGCCCATGATCTGCCCGCCCGCACCGTCGGACGCGGCCCAGGCGCGGATGAGCCTGCCGGTGTCCCTTGCCCTCCTGATGGAGGGCAAGGAGCTGATGCCGGAGGACTTCAGGCACTTCGAGGGTCCCGGAGTCCTGGAGCAACTGGCGCGCATCGAGGTTGTGCGGGACCCGGAAAGCGGTCGGGAGCCGTTGGTGGAGGTCTTCACGGACAGCGGGACTTTCGCCTCGCGGGTGGACCACGCCCGTGGCGGGAGCCGGCATCCACTCAGCCCGGCCGAGGTGGAGGAGAAGTTCCGCCGGCTGACCGCAGGGCACCTGGGCACGGCGCAGCAGGCGGAGTGGATCGCGTTCGCCCGGGAGCTCATTCAGCCCTGATCCCTGTCGCGACGGCGGTACCCAAGCCGGGTGCCGGCGGCGCCCAAGCCGGGTGCCGGCGTCGGGCATTTCGGCTAGCGCGTTTTGCCCCGCCGAAACGTTGTTTGCCCGCTCAAATTTGGGCGGGCAAACAACGCTTCAGCGGGCGAAACCCGGGCCGGCGGGACTTCTACCTCCGGCTCAGAGCGGCGTGACGACGAGGTCCTGGTAGGCGGCGCGGCCGTCGAAGACGTTCACGCCCACCTTCCCCGAGCTGAACTGCGCGTCCGTGATGTCGATCAGCTGCACGCCATCCACGGAGACGGTAATCCGGTTCCCCTGGATCGCCGTGTCCAGCTGGTAGCTCACGCCCTGCGAGAGGGCCAGCGGGACCTTCGCCAGGATGCCCGTCGCAGGGTTGAACACCCCGTTGACCAGCAAAAACACGCGGACTTCGCGCAGGTTCGGGTCCAGATTCACGTAGTACGCGCTCGAGCCGTCCGCGGAAGAGCGCAGCAGCACCGAGCCCGCACCGCCGTAGCCGTGTTCCGGGGCGAGGCCGCGGTTGCGCATGGCACCGGCGAAGGGTTCACCGCTGAAGCGCACCGCGGCCTGGACCCGCACATCCGTGAACGACGCCGGACTCATCGCCGTCGAGTCCTTGTCGAAGGTTCCGGCCAACCCGGCGCCCGTGCTTTCCCAGCGTCCGCCGGGCACCACCGTGTACGCACCCAGGTTGTGCCGGGCGCTTCCGGTGGCAGCGGGCAGCGGGGCCAACGGCGGAGCCGTGCTTTGCGGTAAGCCCGCCAGCCGCGCCGTGTCCGAAAGCTGGTGGACCTTGACGGAGACCAGCCGTGCTGCGCTTAAGGTCGGCTCTCACGACTGTCGCGCTCCCGTTCCCGAGAGATGGGCGCAGTGTTTCACGGCGTTCTTGGGCTCGGCGTGCCGGGGCCGGCTCGTCGAGCGCGAGTCTGCCAATCGCACCACCACTCTTCCCAAAGATGCGACGATGGGCATGTTAACGCGCGTTAGTAACGCGCGTTAATCAATGGGGGTTGCTTAATCATGAAATGGAAATCTCGCGTCCTACCCCTCTGGGTCGGCGCTCTCGCCGGCGTGATAGGTTCCACGGGGCTTAGCCCCCTGGCGGCCCACGCTGACAACCCGGATGCCGAGCAATACCGCCCGCAGTACCACTTCTCCGTTCCTGATCACTGGAAGAACGACCCGATCCGCCCTGTCTACCTCAACGGGGAGTACAACTACTACTACTTGTACGACGCCGACTACAACGGCGTTTCAACCCAGACGGCTTGGCGTCATGCGACTACGACCGACAACGTCGTATACAAGGACGGGGGTATTGCCATCCCTGAGGGGACAAGCTTCGGCTCGCCTATGGCAGGATCGATCGTCATCGATACGAACAACACGGCGGGATTCGGTGCAGGAGCGCTCGTGGCGCTCGTCTCCGTCGATGAGGGCCCCACCAACGCGACCGATCAGTGGGTGTACTACTCCACCGACGGCGGAGCGACCTTCACGCCATACTCGACCACCACTCCGGCGATGACGAACCCTGGTCCTGGGCTCCACGAATTCCGTGACCCGAAGATTGAATGGGATGCCGCGAACACCCAATGGGTCGCCCTTGTCGCCGAGCCCTTGAGTGGGATCGACTTCTACACCTCCTCGGACCTGAAGAACTGGACACTCGAATCGTTCTTTCCTGCCCCGAGCGGGATCACTTTCACGGAGTGCCCCGACTTCTTCCAGATGCGCGCCGATGACAACACTCTCCAGTGGGTTCTCGGCGCCAGCACCGGCGGAAGCATGCACACCTTCGCCTACTGGCCGGGCAACTGGGATGGGACCACCTTCACCCCTGACACCACGGTGCCCAAGTGGCTTGACTATGGCGATGACTTCTACGCCGCTGTCACCTACGCCGACGAGTCATCCACCGATCAGAGCAAGCGTTTCCTGAAGGGCTGGATGAACTACTGGACACACCCGAACATCGCCAAGAGCTGGACGGTCGACGGCTTCACCGGCACCGACGCGATCACGCGTGAACTGACCCTAAAGGAGACCGACGGCACCTACCGCCTCACTTCCAAGCCCGTCGGGGCCCTCGACGACTACGCAACACGCAAATGGGACCTCGGAGACATTGAGGTTAACGGAGCAACCGACCTGGACTATCACGGGACGTCGTATCGCCTCGACACGACCATCTCGTGGTCGGACCTGGACAACGCAGCCATCAAGCTCCGGCGTTCTCCGGACGGCACGCGCGACTTCACTGTCGGCAAGTTCGACGACTTCGTCTATGTCGACGCCAATGACCCGACGATGTACCGGGAGAATCACGCCCCGTACGACCCGCAGGCCACCTCCGTACATCTCACCATCCTCGTGGACACCACAAGTGTCGAGGTGTTCGTCAACGGAGGGGAACAGGCGCTGACGATGAAATCGAACCTCGATCCCACCGACACGGGACTTCAACTGTTCACAGACGGCGGGGCAGCAACGTTCAGCGATGTCACGATCACGGAGTTCGCGAACGTGTCCGGCCTGGCGGACGCCGGATCGGCTTACCAGGACTTCGAAAGCGGATACGGCAGCTGGACGACGACGGGCAGCGCGTTCGGCTCCGCACCCGCGACCGGAACCCTCTCCGGACAGCAGCCCGTCAGCGGATGGCTGGGAACGAACCTCGTGAACAGCTATCTCGGCGGCGACTCGTCGACTGGCACGCTCACATCACCCTCGTTCACCGTGTCCAGCCCCTATGTGAATTTCCTTGTCGGCGGCGGGAATCATCCCACACCCTCGGACCTGCTCAACGGTTTCGAGGGCAGCACCTGGGGCACGGGCTGGACCGCCACCGGGAGTTACTCCGGCCAAGGGCCGAGCACCGCGAGCCTCACTAATCAAGTCGGAGCGAAAGTCGCGGACACCTATGTGAACGGGGGAGATTCGGCGACCGGCACCATCGTGTCCCCGGATTTCACGATCACTCGGGACTACGTCACCTTCAGGATCGCCGGTGGCAACTACCCGTGGACGGCGAGCGGAAACACATCCGTGCAACTGGTCATCGACGGCAATGTCTACTTCACTGCGACCGGTGACAACACAACCACGCTAAGAACTGTCGGATGGGACGTGCATTCGCTCCGTGGCAAGACAGCACATCTCGAGATCGTCGACAACTCAACGTCGTCCTCATGGGGCCACATCATGGTCGACTAAATCATGTTGGGGAATACGCCGACTGCAATCGTTGGTGAACCCAATGCGCCCACCGCGGTGAACCTCAAGGTCGGCGGCGTCGTTGTCCGGACGGCAACGGGCACCGACAGTGAGCGGTTGCACTGGGAGTCGTGGGATGTAGCCGACTACATCGGACAGAGCGCGCAGCTGGAAATTGTCGACCAGAACACGACCGGTTGGGGCCACCTCAACGTGGATCACGTTCTCTTCTCGAGTCAACCGCTGGGATGAACGACGGTGAACCTCCCGGACCTCCTTGTTATCCATCGTCCGACCCCGAGTGCCAGGGGTCGAGGCTGGGAGGCACCGGGAGGTTCACAGCTCGACGGCGTGGTCGCCGCGGCACGGCTTACTGTCGTCTGTGTCTTCACCGTTCTCCTTGGTCGGTCCGGCGACGAGTGGGCGTTGTGCTGGAATCTCGTCCCGCGCGTGTAGGGTCCACCCTGCGACGCGAGATCGTGATTGCGCTGGCAGGAGTTGGGGTGGGCTATTACGTTGGGTTGAGTTCGCGAATCGTCAGGTCCCGGAATGTGGCGTCTCCTTCATATGCGTAGAGGCGGATGCAGCTGTCAGCTTCAAGTGGGAACACCCGGTGCGAGTGCACGACGCGCCCGTCTCCGATGAACATCTCGACGCTCGTACGATCCACGAGGATGCGGATCGTAAGGCGCCCTGTCGAGGGGTCGATTGGAGTTTGAGTTTCGCCGGCCGTTGGGTTGATCGTGGGACGCCGGTTGAGGTAGGCGAAGCGTCCTCGCAGGAATGCACCGGCGGCGACATGCCTGCCGCCGCCGGGTGCGCGGCATACCTCGAGACCTAGGTTGGCGGGCGCGGCGGCCGGGTCCCACACCAGCTCGCAGGACAGGTCGTAGGCGAGTGCCCGGACGTCGAGGTCGCGAGTACCTTCTACCGCCACGTCCCCTAGGCGGTGGGTGTGCTTCACATGGTTTACAAGCGCGGACGTGGGAGCGGATGCGAGGTAGTAGCCACCCTTTCCCTGCTTAAGGCGGACGTCGCGCACGATCATGTCGTCGCCGTTGTAGGCGTCGGTCGCGAGGGTCGGCGTGTTGTGGGGGTAGTCCCAGAAGTTCGCCCAGCCGATAGCCCGGCGGAGGGTGTCATCCTCCGCCCCGGACGCGTCGTGATGGGGGTAGGTCACTGCCCCGTAGAAGTCAAAGCCATAATCAAGCCATTCCGGCTCGGGATGGTCGGGCGTGAACGAACTGCCGTCGAAAGCTCCGGTCCAGTACGCGTAAGTCGCGGGGAGGCCGCGGCCTTTGCCGTTCGCGCTCGTGCCGAGGATCCAGTGTGATGTACCGTCGTCAGCGGCCATGCGGAAGATGTCAGGGCACTCGAGAAGCCCCAGGTCGGTGCGTACGAACTCGCCGACACGCTGCCAGGACCGCAGGTCCGTGGAGGCGTAGAAGCCGAGCTTTTGCCCCTCGGCGGTGATCATGAACCACCGCTCACGTTCGGCGTCCCAGATCACCTTAGGATCGCGGAAGTCGGGCACTCCAGGGTTCGGCAGCACCGGCGCCGTGCCACCGGGCTGGAACGAGCGCCCGAGGTCGGTCGAGTACCAGAGGTACTGAGCCTGGCGACCTTCTGGGTGCTGGCTCACGAGGGCGATCACGGCGCCCTCGCCATATCCCGCGGTGTTTCGCTCATCGACTACAAGACATCCTGACATACAGTCACCGTTGCCGTTGCTGAACTTCGGGATCGCGACGCCGCAGTCGCGGAACGCGACATGATCGCTGGTCGTCGCGCGGCGCCACGATGTCCCCGCGCCGCCATCCAGGTAGTCAGCGTTGTACAAGTAGTAGTAGTGGTACTCCCCGTCAAGGTAGATGGGGCGCTGCGGGTCATTCTTCCAATTGTCGGGCACGCTGAAGTGATAGATCGGGCGCATCCCGGCTGATCCCTTCGAGGGTGAGTCGCCTGATGCAGTGTCGAGCGATCCGCCGAGCGCGACCGCACCGGTTTCGGTAAGGAGTGCATGACGGGAGTCAGCGGGTGTATCTTCCATGAGATCCCTTTGTTCTGGGCAGTCTGGGTGCTGCCATACGAGTAGGTCTTGATTCAGCGGGGACTTGCCACGCTCCGGCACATGGACCACGGGCCCAATCGTGTGAGTGCCGGGGTCAGCACGCCCTCATCCTGCATCAGGTATGGGCTTGGAAAAGGTACTGAGGGTCGGCCCCTACGTTTAGGGGAAGAGGACGCGGCTGCCTCCTCCGAAGATCTCCCCCATGGTCCAGGTATCGAAGGACAGGAGCCGCGCGGAACCCGCAACGGCGCCCAGGCTGACGTTGCCGCCGTCGAGCACCGGGTAGGCGCGTGCGGTGAGCGGCTTGCCGTTCGCGAAGATCTCGACGGCGGAACGGTCCACCAGGACGCGCAGCGAGACGCGGCCCTCGGGCATGGTGACCGGCCCCTCCCGCGGTTCGGTGTCCAGGCCTTCCTCTTCGGCAGACAGGCTGCTTCGGCTGCGGTCCAGCCGAAGCATTCCGGAGGAACCGTCCGCGTCAAGGGCCAGTTCGACGACGGTTTCCTCGCGCCCGTCTTCCGAACCCAGCAGCCCGAGCCGCACCACGGAACCGGCGGACAGCTGCAGCTCGAGTTCCATATCCAGCTGGTTACCGGAAATACCGGTCTTAACGGGCGTCCCGGCACCCACCAGCACCCGCCCCGGCAAAGAGACATGTCCGCTGCGCAGCTGTTCGAGTTCGGGCACCGGCGCGAAGGACAGCGTGCCGTCCGCGGCCAGGGTGGTCACGCGGGGCAGGCTCATCACGCCGGACCAGCCGGCCTCCACCGAGGTTTCCTCGGGGCGGCCTTCCTGCAGCCAGCCGAACATGATCCGCCGGCCGGACTCGTCCTGGAAGGACTGCGGGGCGTAGAAGTAGCGGCCGCCGTAGTCGAGCCGGTGCAGGGCGGCGGGCTCGAAGGTGTCGCCGGAGTAGCGGCCTGTCCAGTACAGCGGATGGCAGGTGTCGCCGTCGTTCCATGCGGAGAAGACCAGCGCGTCCTCCCCCTGGCCACCGGGACCGCCCAGGGTGCCCGTGCCGGCACGGAACAGGTCCACGCATTCCCACATGGTCCCGGTCCAGTCCGTGGCCTCCGGGTCGCCCGAGGCGTCGCCGATGAACAGCGGGCCCACGTAGTCCCAGGAACGGAGGTCAGCGGACTCGTACAGGAACGCCGTGCCGCCGCGGCCACGGATGCCTGAGCCCACCAGCTGCCGCCACTTCTCGCCTTCCCGCCACACGCAGTGGTCGCGGTACGCAGTGATGTCGACGCCGGCTGGCGGGGCCGCGATCACGGGGTTTTCCGGGGCCTTGCTCCAGCTCAGCAGATCGGGCGAGCCCACCGCTACGCAGGGCAGTTCGTGCTCACCGTGCCGGCCGGAGTACACCAGGGTGGGCCTGCCGCCGTCGTTCACCAGGACGCCGGACCAGCAGCCGTCCCGGTCAGGATCAGCCGGGCCGGAACCCGGCTCCAGCGCCACGGGCACGTCCTCCCAATGAACCAGGTCAGTGGAGACCGCGTGGCCCCAAAGGATGCGGTGGTGGAAGGCACCCTCCGGGTTGTACTGGTAAAAGAGGTGGTACGTGCCGTCCCACTGGCAGACGCCGTTGGGGTCGTTGAGCCAGCCGCCGGGGGACACGAAGTGGAAGCGGGGGCGGTGCGGGTCGGCTTCCGCACGGGCCACGAGTTCCCCGCGGGGAACGGTGGCGAGCGGGTGGGTCAGTTCAGTCATTCAGGAGACCTTGGATTCTACGAGGGCGTGGCCGCCCGAGCCAGCGGCGGGACGGTAGAGGTGGCAGCGCACCCAGTGGCGGTTTTCGGGGCTGCCCACGCGGTGGCGGACGGGGTGCTCGGCAGAGCAGGGCTGTTCGGGGTCGCCGTCGAACGCGCACGACGCCGGACTCATCACCGCGGCGCGCAGCTCCGCCCTGCGGACGGGGTCGTAGGAGCCGGCGCGGGCCGGGTCCGGCACCGCGGAGACCAGCAACTGCGTGTACGGGTGGGCGGGGTTGGCCAGGAGGTCCAAGGACTCGCCTTCCTCCACGAGCTCCCCGGCGAACATCACCGCCGTGCGGTCCGCGAGGTAGCGGGCGGAGGCGAGGTCGTGGGTGATGTAGAGCATGGAGATGCCCTGCTCGTCGCGGAGTTTGCGCATCAGGTTCAGGATCCCGATCCGCACGGAAACATCCAGCATGGAGGTGGGCTCGTCCGCGAGGATCACCTGCGGTTCCACGGCCAGGGCCCGGGCGATCGCCACGCGCTGGCGCTGCCCGCCGGAAAGTTCGTGCGGGTAGGAATTGAGCATGTCCGCCTGCAGGCCTACGGTGGCCATGAGCTCCTCGAGGCGCTGCTGCGTTCCGGCGGCGGAACCGGCCTTGCCGTGGATCGCGAGGGAGCGGCGCAGGCAGTGCTCGATCCGGTGCGCCGGGTTGAGCGAGCCGAAGGGGTCCTGGAACACCATCTGCAGCTGGGAACGGTACGCCCGGGAGGCCTGGAAACGGTCGCGCTTGAGGACGTCGACGCCGTCCAGCAGGATCTCCCCCGAGCTCGGCTTTTCGAGGCGGGCCACGCAGCGGGCCAGGGTGCTTTTGCCGGAACCGGACTCACCGACGAGGGCCACGATTTCGCCGTGGCCCAGGCTCAGGTCCACCTGGTGCAGGGCCCGGACGGACTTCTTGGACAGGAGGCCGCCGATAGGGAAGGTCTTGCTGAGGCCGCGGATTTCCAGGGCGGGTTGCCCGGTTCCTGCGGCGGGCGTTGCGGCACCCAAGGTAGTGGCACTCATCGGGAGGCTCCTTCCAGGAGCGCGGACGGGACGGGTCCGCCGGCCGTGGCCGCGAACGGTGCCACGAAGTGGCCGGGCGAGACCTCGGCGAGGTCGGGGATGTTGCGGAACTTCACGCCGTCGGCCAGTCCCGTGAGCGGAACCCGCGGCCCGGTGAGGGGCGGGAACGCGCCCATGAGGGCCTGGGTGTAGGGGTGCTGCGGGGCGCTGTGGATCTCCGCGGCCTTCGCGGTTTCCACGATCCGGCCCCCGTACATCACAGCCATGCGGTGCGAGAGTTCCACCATGAGGGACATGTCATGCGTGATGAACAGTACGGAGAAGCCCAGTTCGTGCTGCAATTCCTTGATCTGGGCCATGATTTCCTGCTGCACCACCACATCCAGCGCCGTGGTGGGTTCATCCAGGATCAGCAGCGAGGGCTTGAGGGCCACGGCCATGGCGATCACGGCCCGCTGGCGCATGCCGCCGGAGAGCTGGTGCGGGTAGGACCTGAGCCGGACGGGATCGATCCGGACCAGTTCCAGCAGCTCCGCGGCCCGGCGCAGGGATTCCCTGCGGGAGTAGCCGGCGTGCGTGGTGTAGATGTCGGTGATCTGCTCGCCGATGGTCAGCACCGGATTGAGCGAGTTCATGGCCGACTGGAACACCATTGCCACGTCCTGCCAGCGGAAGCGGCGCAGTTCCTCGGGGCTCATCGCCAGTACGTCCTTGCCGCCGAAGCGGATGCTGCCGCCGGCGATCTTCGCCGGGTCCTTGAGCAGGCGCATGATCGAGTTGGCGATGGTGGACTTGCCGCAGCCGGATTCGCCGGCCAGGCCGAAGACCTCCCCGGTGCCGATGCTGAAGGAGACACGGTCGACGGCGGTGGTGGAGCGGGTGTCGCCCACGTACTTCACGGTGAGGTCCTTGACCTCCAGGACGGGTTCGTGGGAGCCGAAAGAGACTTGGGAGACGGTCATTTCGCGGCGCTCCTTTCCGTAGCGGGCTCGACGACGGTTGGTGCGACGGCGGAGCCCGGCTTGGCTGCCTTAATCTTCCGCAGGCGGGGGTTGGTGACCTCGTCCACGGCGTAGTTGATGAGGGCCAGGGCGAAGGCTACAAGTGCGATGCAGATACCCGAGGGAACGAAGACCCACCAGCTACCGGTCAGCAGGGCGCCTTCGTTGCCGGCCCAGAAGAGGTTGTTGCCCCAGGAGACGGTGCTGACATCGCCCAGGCCCAGGAACTCCAGGCCCGCCTGCGCGCCGATGCCGTAGATGACGCAACCCAGCAGGGTTCCCATGACGATCGAGGCCATGTTGGGCAGGATCTCGCGGAACATGATCCGCCCGGCCCGTTCACCGGACACCACGGCCGCGGCCACGAAGTCCTTGGAACGGATGGACAGCGCCTGAGAGCGCAGCACCCGGGCGGAGCCGGCCCAGCCGGTGACCACCAGGACAAGGATCACAGTGCCCAGGCCGGGCGGCAGGAACGCGGCCAGGATGACCAGCAGCGGCAGGCCCGGCAGGAGCAGGAACACGTTGGTGACCAGGGACAATGCCTCGTCGATCACCTTGCCGAAGTAGGCGGAGGCCAGGCCCACCAAAATGCCGATAAAGGTGGAGGCGAAACCCACAGTCAACCCGACCAACAGAGAACTGCGGGAGCCATGGACAGTCAGGGCAAGCACGTCCTGACCCTTGGCCGTGGTGCCGAGCCAGTGCTCGGGAGACGGTTCCAGGCTGGCCATGTCCGTGATCCGGGACGGGTCTCCGGGAAACAGCACAGGGGCCAGCAACGCAAGCGCGATGAACACCAGCATCACGATCATGCCCACCAAGGCCTTCTTGTTGGTGATAAGTCCGTGGACGAAACTGCGGTTGGGCTTGCGGGCAGCTGTGGGCTGAGTGGGCGGCTTCAGAATTGCGGTTGTCATGATCGGTCCCTCAGTTGCTGCGCACGCGCGGGTCGAGGCGGACGTACAGGATGTCCACCAGGAAGTTGGCCAGCAGCACGGCGGCCGTGATGGTCAGGAACAGACCCTGCATGAGCGGGTAGTCCAGGCCCTGCACCGCGTTCAGCAGCTGGTAGCCGACGCCCGGGTAGGCGAACACCACCTCAGTCAGCAGCGCACCACCCACCACGAAGCCCAGGCTCATGCCGAAGCTGGTCACGGAGGGCAGCATGGCGTTGCGGGCCGCGTAGCGGAACATGATGCGCCCCGGCCTGAGGCCCTTGGCTTCGGCCATCGTGATGTAGTCCTCGGCGTTGGTGGCGATCATCGTGTTGCGCATGCCCAGCATCCATCCGCCGATCGAGACCAGCACGATCGTCAAAGCCGGCAGCACCAGGTGGGCGCCGGCGTCGCCGATGAATTCCCAGCTGAAGGCCGGTTCCAGGCCATCGGTGAACGCGTGGCGCAGCGGGAACCAGCCGAGGATCACGCCGAACAGGTACAGCGCACCCATGGCCAGCCAGAAGTACGGGAAGGAGCCGATGAAGATCAGCAGCGGCGGCAGTGCCGAGTCGATCGCGCCGCCACGCCGCCAGGCGGCGAGGATGCCCAGCAGGTTGCCCACGACGGCGGCAATCACCAGGGCGGTCCCGCCCAGCAGGAGGGTCCAGCCGATCTGGGAGGCGATGACCTCGGTGACGGGGGTGGGGAACCGGGTGATGGAAACACCCATGTTGCCAGTGACGATGTTGGTCAGGTAGTCGGCGTACTGCTCCCAGATGGGGCGGCTGTCCACGCCGAGGAGCTTGCGCAGGGCCTCGATCTGTTCGGGCTGCATCTGGCCGGCGGAACGGGCGAACATGCGGGAGACGGGGTCGCCGGGCATGAAGCGCGGGAGCAGGAAGTTCAGGGTGATGGATACCCAGAAGGCGATCAGGTAGAAACCCAGGCGGCGAAGGATGAAGCGCACGGTTTCCTCCATTCAGATATTGCGGTAATGGGGAGGGGCGGCATGCCCGGCGCGGTGGTTCAACGCCGGACATGCCGGTCTAGGCGGCCCTTGCGCGGCTCGCTTACTTGCGCGGCTCGACTGTGGTCAGTAGCAGGACAGCGGTGGGTGTACTGGCCGAGAGGGTGGCGTACGGGTTGTCCTGTGTGGGCCAGCCGGTGAAGCGGGTGTCGTTGTAGGCGCCCCATTCCGGGCCGGAGAACAGCGGCACCAGCGGTGCGGCGTCGTTGTATTCTTCCTGGAGCTTGTAGGCGATGTCCTTCTGCTTGGACTCGTCGGACTCGGCCGCGAACTGGGCCAGCAGGGCATCAGCCTTGGTATCTCCGAAGCGGTGGTAGTTGTCGAACGCCTTGGTGCCAACCGGCTTCACGGTCCCTGTGCCCATGGAGGTGTTGAAGTACTTGTACGGGCTGGGGTCATTGGCGCTCCAGACGATGCCGGAATCGAAGGTGCCCTGCTCGTAGCCAGCCACCACCGCGGCCCAGTCCGGGGAGTCAACCTTGGCGGTGACGCCCACGGCCTGCAGGTTCTGGGAGATCACGTTGGCCACGGACACCCAGTCGGAGGAGGTTGCGCCCACGGAGATCTTGAACTCGAAGGGCTTGCCGTCCTTGAGGGTGCGCTTGCCGTCGGCGCCCTTAGGGTAGCCGGCCTGGTCCAGGAGTTTGTTGGCTTCGTCCACGTTGAGCTTGGTCCAGGTGCAGTTGTCTTTGAGGGCGGGGTTCTTCCAGGTTTCGTAGTTGCCGGAGAGGCCGGTGCAGTCGGCGGGCTGTGCGTAGCCGCTCATGCCGATCTTGGTGACCTGGTCGCGGTCCACGGCCATGCTGAGGGCCTTGCGGACGTCAACATCGGTGAAGGGCGCCTTGGTGGTGTTGAGCTGCCAGTTGATCATCGAGCCCGTGGCCGGGAACCAGTAGTGGCGGTGTGCCTTGTCCTTGGCGATGAAGGTCTTCTCAATGTTGGGGATGAACTGCGGGGCCCAGTCCACGTCGCCGTTAGCGGCGGCGAGGTTGGCGCCGTCGTTGCCTGCGAAGGCGAGCACCTTGATGCCGGCGATCTTCTGCTTCTCCGGCTGCCAGTAGTTGGGATTCTTCTTCAGCACGAAGGACTGGGCCTGGAAGTTCGCCACCTCGGTGTAGGGGCCGGTGCCGACGGGCTTGGCGTTGGCGTCCTTTTCCGGATCCTTCAGGGCCGACCAGATGTGCTTAGGCAGGATGGTGAGCTGTCCGACGTCGTACAGGGCCGGCGACCACGGCGTGTTGAAGGTGAAGGTGACCTTGTTTGTCCCCTCGGGGGTGACGGCCTTCAGGTACTCGAAGCCGCCCTTGATCTTCTTCTGCAGCTGGAAGGTGTAGGCGACGTCGTCAGCCACGAATGGCTTGCCGTCGGACCACTTCACGCCGTCACGCAAGGTGAAGGTGATGGACTTGCCGTCATTCGCGGCCTTCCACTCGGTGGCGAGCCACGGCACCGTATTTCCCTTGGCCGGGTTGAAGATCAGCAGGGATTCGTAGATGGACTGCTGCACCATCGGGTTCACGGTGGGGGCGAACGGGTTGAAATTTTGCACGAACGTGCCCATGTCGGGACGCGGGATCGTGAGGAAGGCGTTCGCGTTCCTTCCGGCGTCGGTGCCGGCGGGTTTGTCGACCGTGGCCACGCAGCCTGTCAGCAGCATTGCGCCTATTGCCAGGCCGGCCGCAGTGATGCGGGCAGTCCTAAAGAATCGCTGATGTGTCATGATGGTTATCTCATTCCTATCTTCATCACTGAAGGTGAAGGTGTTGTTGGGGTTGCTTTTCAGGTAATGATTTGCCGTCAGACTGAAAAGCGTTCTAGCAGCGGACAGTCGACCATTTGCTGATGGGCAGTGATCGGCTGTCCAGCTGTAAGGCTTGCGAGCGTCCGGACTCCCAGGGCGCCCATTTCCTCGAAGGGCAACGCAACCGTGGTGAGTTTCGGCCTGAGGTAGGCCGCAATCAATTCCTGGTTGTCGAAGCCGATCACGGCGATGTCTCCGGGGATGGTCAGTCCCCGTTCCTTGATGGCGTCATAGGCGCCCATCGCCATCCGGTCGTTGAGGCAGAACAGGGCCGTCGGCCGGCCCTCCTCTTCCGGATACCGGTCAAGAATCGTGCAGGCGGCCGTATAGCCGCCGTCCGCCGTCGCGTGTCCGGAGACGACGAGTTCCGGGTCCAGTTCCAGCCCGGCGGCGGCGAGTGCTTCGCGGGCGCCCTCCAAGCGTCCGACGGCGGCGGGGATGTCCGGGTCCAGGTTGATGACGCCGATCCGGCGGTGGCCCGCCTGGAGCAAGCGTTCGACGGCGACCCGGCCCCCGGCGCGTTCGTCCGGGACGATGGAGGGCAGTTTGCCGTCGGCGTCAAAGCAGTTGATCAGCACCGTGGGCACCTCGCCAGCGCTTTCCGGAACGTGAACGCCGCGGTGGTACGTGGCCGCATAGAGGAGTCCCTCGACGCGCTGTTCCAGGAGCTTCTCGATGGCGGCGTCCTCCAGGCCCTGGTTGGGGCCTTGCGCATCGGCCTGGTCGGAGGGCGCGATGAGCAGGAAGCGGCGGTCCAGCCAGGCCTGGTCCTGTGCGCCCTTGATGATGTCCACGGCGAAGGGCGCCGTGACGATCTCGGTGACAATGCCGTACCAGTCGCTGCGCTGGGAGGCCAGGGCGCGGGCGCCGGCGTTTGGCCGGTACCCGAGTTCCTGGACGGCCTCGGCAATGCGGTTCCGGGTTTCCTCGGAGATGCCCACATTCGCGCGGTTGCTCAGGACGAAGGAGACGGTGGTGCGGGAAACCCCGGCGTGCCGGGCGACGTCGGTCATGGTAACCCCCCGCTGCCGGGGCTTGCTTGACGCGTTAGCGGCTTTGCCTGCGGTTTTCGCGGCTTTGCCGGCCTTGCCGTCGGCGGTGCTTCTCGCCATTGAATGCTCCACTTGCTCTTCGTCGAACAAAGCCTCTGCTTGCTCTGGTTTACTGTTCCAGGTCGCTAGGTAACGCGCGTCACCTGGAAGATGTGATTCAGGTTACGCGCGTTAGTCGAAGGTGTCAACGACGAATTTCTTGGAGATTTCCCAATGCGGTCCAATCCATCCAGACGGGGCCGGGAACAATGGAAAGTACTTGACGTATTGGAAAGTACTTTCCTAGAATCGTCGCACTGAACACAAACAACAGGGGGAACGTCATGGACGAAACGACAGGTAGCTTGTCTCCGGAAAGTGCGCGGGAGCTACTAGCAAAGGCCGACTCGATCGGGTCCATTTCCACCAGTTCAGCCGCCTGGCCTGCGGCGATGGTCTTCACCAGCCTGGCCATCATTGGTTCCTTCCTGATGATTGGCATGCAGATCGTCACCCACACCGGTTACGGCGCACCCTTGCTGGCCGTATCCGCAGGCATCTGGGGAGCCGCGACGGCAAGCATCTGGCCGATGTTCCAGAAATCCACCAAGGCCGGATTCACCCGGCGGTTCCTGACCTCCCTCTTTGCCTACTTCACGCTCTATTGCGCAGCCTTGATTCTGGGAGCCATATTCTTCCCCACGGGAAACCTGTGGTTCTACGTCCCTGCTGCCATCTTCCTGGCCGCCGTCGGCCTGGCCGCGGCGTTCCGCGAGCTGCGCGCATGAGCGCCGTAGACCATCCCCGCCATGGGCTCAACGAGCTTGTCCATTCACCGGTCCGCTTTTCCATCATGGCCGCGCTTGCACATGCCGAAATGCTCGATTTCAAAGACATCCGGGATGCCATCCAGGTGAGTGATTCGGTGCTGAGCAAACAACTGTCCCTCCTGGAAAAGGCCGGGTACGTGAGAATCAAGAAGAGCTTCGCCGGCAAAATGCCGCGGACCTCGGCTAGTCTGACACCCGACGGGCGCGAGGCATGGGCCGAGCATTTGCGGGTCCTGCGGGAAATTGCGGGCGGCTGAGTCCGGGCTGTTTCACGGACCGCCCCCGGGCTGGTTCACGGGACCCCGCGGCGCCCCACGGCCTGAATAGTCCGGCCGCCTTCGCGGGCTGCCGCCCTGTTCGCTTCCAACTTTGCCGGGCTCGGTTCAGGGCCTAGCGGACCGATAGGCTTCTGCCATGGCATTGAGAGCCCCCCGCGTAACTCCCGGGCTACCCGCCGAGGAAGCCCAAGGCCTGGCCCGTTCGCTCCAGGACAGCAACGACATCACGGTGTTCGTGGACGGCACCGTCCACCGTCTCCCCGCCACGGCGCGGGACGCCGTCGTCGACATGCTCCAGAGGCTCGGCCGCGGCGAAGCGGTGAGCGTCAGCAGCATCGAGGAAATGCTCACCACCTCACAGGCGGCGGAGCTTGCGGGAATCTCGCACACTTATCTGCGGAATATGACCGACCGGGGCGAGATCCCCGTGGAGTACCGGGGCACGCACCGGCGCATCCGACTCGGCGCCATCATGGCCTGGCTCGAAACCCAGAAAGCCCAGAAAAAGGGCGCGGATCCGGCCGGCCCCGCAGCGGAAGAGCCTGCCGGCCAAGCATGACACCGGCCCCGTCGCACATGACGGCGTGATAAGGATCAAGCAACAATCCCGCGGAACACGCCAAAGGGCCGCACCCCCGGCGATACCCTTAATCCGTGCGAAATTTCAAGGGATGGCATATCTTGGCGGGCCTGGCCGCGATGGCCATTGCCGCCCCCTTGGGTTCGCTCATGGGACTGAATTTCGTGGCCACTTTCATGTTCGCCTGTGTGGCTTTTGTCGCGGTCGCCTTCTGGGTGGACAACAGGCTTGCCCGGCGCCGCACGGCCAGGCCGGAAACCGGCGAACTCCCGCTCCGCGACCCCGCCGACAGCTAGGCCCCGGCCTTCAGGTCCGCGGCCGAGCTCAGGCCCGCGGCCGGGATCAGATCCGCGGCCGCGCCGCCCATCTCCTGGCCTTGAGCGCCGCGTGCAGTTCCAGCCGGACTCCCCCGTTGAGGGGATCGACGCCGATCAGCTGCCGGATCCGCGCCAGCCGGTTGTAGATGCTGCTGCGGTGCAGGTGCAGTTCCTTCGCCACTTCCTGCACCGAGCCGTCGCTGTCATACAGCAGCTCGAGCACCGGCAGGAGTTCCCCGTTGCGGTCCGCGGCCTCCAGCGTGCCGAAGTGCACTGAGCCGTGGTCGTCCCAGCCGCCCGGGGCCGTCAGGCGGTCGAAAAGCTGGTAGACGCCGGTGGCACGGCTGTCCACCAGCTCGCCGAGGCGGGGGTCGACGGCGGCGGCTTGGGCTGCAAGCTTTGCCTGCCGGTAGGCGGGGCCGAGTCCGCGGATCGCGGGCAACGGTTCGCTGATGCCCAGGATCAGCCGCTCCACGCCGCGGCCGGAGCGCTTGGCCAGCTCCAGCTGGTAGTGCACCAGCACCTGCGCGTGCACGGCCCGTCCGGCGGTTTCCCGGAACAGCATCACGGCGTGCGTTTCTGCTCCGGCGCTGAACAGCACGGAGTCGACGCCGATGGTGGACTGCAGCGCGGCCGAGCGGTGGATGAGGGTCGCCGCGAGGGGATCGCCGACGCCGTCGCCTCCTCCGGCGTCAAGCACCACCACCAGCTGCCACGGGGCTTTGCCCTGGATTTCCTTCCAGCCGGCCACCGCGGCAAGCGCGTTCGATTCGCCCTCGCACGCGGAAAGGAACTCGCGTTCGCGGCGGCGCCGGAACTCGGACTCGGCGGTGTTGGATTCCAGCAGCAGCCCGGCCAGCAGGTCCAGTTCGTTCCGCACGCCGGGCAGTTGGGCGAGGATCGCCGTCGCGCTTTGCTCCTCGAGGTCCTGCTGCACCCAGAGGTACCCCACCCGGAATCCGCGCACCAGCAAGGGAACGCACACCCGGCCCAGCATGCCCAGTTCATCGTTGGCCGGGACCACCACCGGGCGCACCGCCGTGGCGATGCCGTGCGACAGCTGCCAGGCGCTCACGTCCGCGGGCACCTTCTTGCTGAGCAGGAAGTTCACCCGGACGCGGTCGGCGTGGGACTGGTTGGAGCTGTAGGCGAGCAGCACGCCGTCGAGGTCCTCCAGCGACAGGCCGCGGCCGAGCTTGAGCGCCACTTCCTCGACAAGCTGTTCCACGTCCTGCTGCATGCAGCAAGACTACTGCCGGGAAAGCTCCGCTTTCTCTCCCCGGAGGCACGCAGCATGGCCTCGCGGTCGAAGCTGCCCTCCCACCTGGCCACCACGAAGGTCGCCACGCAGTTGCCCAGGAGATTGACCACCACCTGCATCGAATCCATCAGACGGTCCGCCCCGCGCCGTCGAGGTTGAAGGAGTAGCCGGTGGGATGACCAGGCCGGAGGTGCTGCGCGGGCAGCCTGCGTTGGCCAGCTTGGTGATGATGCGCGGCATGAGAGCGCGCGGGCGCGACACCCCTCGGACACCTGCCAGCGCCGTTCGGAGGGCACCCAACATCAGGCGACACCTGCCGCCCCACGGTTCGACAAATGTCGAGGCAAGAATCGCAAAAACCCCGGAATCACGCGGAAGTCACTTCCCGCCGTCGGGCGCTTTCCTGTCTGGTGGCTCACAGCGGATCTATTCTGGAATCACAGTCCCCCACCGCACAGAGGCCCAGCAAGCCTTTCGACAATGGAGCCCAAAAAATGATCATCGGTGTCCCCAAAGAGATCAAGAACAACGAATTCCGTGTAGCCATCACTGCGGCCGGAGTTCACGAGTTCCGCACCCACGGCCACACCGTGCTGGTGGAGCGCGGGGCAGGCCTGGGCTCCGGAATCACCGACGAGGAATACTCGATCGCCGGCGCCGAGATCGTTGCCGAAGCCGATGACGTGTGGGCCCGCGCCGACATGGTCATGAAGGTCAAGGAACCCATTGCCGCCGAATACCACCGCTTCCGCAAGGGCCTGGTCCTCTTCACCTACCTGCACCTGGCGGCAGAGCCCGAGCTGACCCAGGAGCTCATCAACTCCGGCGTCACCGCCATCGCCTACGAGACCGTGCAGGACGGCCGTGCACTGCCGCTGCTGGCCCCGATGTCCGAGGTTGCCGGCCGCCTTTCCGTGCAGGTGGGTGCCAACTCCCTCATGGCCCCGGCCGGCGGCAAGGGCGTGCTGCTGGGCGGCGTCCCCGGTGTCCGTCCGGCCAAGGTCGTGGTGCTGGGTGCGGGCGTGGCCGGCACCAACGCCGCCGCTATGGCCCTGGGCCTCGGCGCCGACGTGACCATCATGGACATCAACATCAACCGCCTTCGCGAGCTGGATGCCCAGTACCAGGGCCGCCTGAAGACCGTCGCCTCCAACGCCTACGAGATCGAAAAGGCCGTGGTGGACGCCGACCTCGTGATCGGTTCCGTCCTGATCCCGGGTGCGAAGGCACCGAAGCTGGTCTCCAACGAGCTCGTCTCCCGCATGAAGCCGGGCTCCGTGCTGGTGGACATCGCAGTGGACCAGGGCGGCTGCTTCGCCGACACCCACCCCACCACGCACCAGGAACCCACCTACAAGGTGCACAACTCGATCTTCTACTGCGTCGCCAACATGCCCGGCGCCGTGCCGAACACCTCCACCTACGCGCTGACCAACGTCACCCTGCGCTACGCCGTGGCCCTGGCCAACCTGGGCGTCAAGGCCGCCTTCGACCGCGACCCCGCCCTGGCCGCCGGCCTCAACATCGCCGCCGGCCACGTGGCACACCACTCGGTGTCCGAGGCCCACGGCCTGCCCCTGGTGGCCGACTGGCACGAGCTGGTTTCGGCCTAGCTTCACCCGCATCGACTGCTGCGTTGATGTCGTTTTGGACCTCCAGAACGACATCAACGCGGGGCCCACAGCGGCGAGTGGCCTCGGGCGAGGAACGAGCCTGGGGAGCCGCTGGGGGCGGTCGATTGCTGTTTAAGCAGGCCTAGGAAAGCGCCTCGCAGATCGGCTGAAGCGCGCTGGAGTCTCCGTGCTCGAAGTACTCGAAGAACGGATGCTGTCCCGCTTCGAAAAGTACGGAATCGTCCGCTGCGTTCTGGACTGTTCGGCCGGCATCGATCAAGACCGTTCCGTCCGTCCCGGCGATCCGCAAGCGGTTGGTCAATGCCTCGGTCCCTGTGCCGGGGTCGCCGGGGGTTCCGAGGATATGGTCGATCCGGTTGCGCTCATACCAGGAGAGGGTGGCGCCGGTCAGCGGATTCGTCAGAGTTCCGAGGATTTCGTCCCGGAAGTGTCGCTCGGTCAGGTCCCCGTTCAGGTCGTAGTAGCGTTTTCCGGTCACGGACCTGGTCCCGCTGATAAGGACCTCAAAGGGTGCAGGCCCGGCGCACTGGATTCCTGTCGGTTCCCCCGAGAACGACGGCTCCGTGAACGCCACATCACAGATGGTTCCCGCACCGACTGTTTTGCACACGGGGTTGAACTCGGCCGGGACCGGAGGGTTGAGGGTTGAGGGATCAACGCTGTGATCGGCTGACGATGAGGACTGGGGCGCCCCGGTTGCCGCCGAGGCTCCCGGAACTCCTACGAATAAGGCGGCCGCACAGGCAAGGACCGCCGCGAGATGGGGCTTGAACATTGGGGCATCTCCGTTCAATAGGGGGCTGAAGCACCGTTAGGCCAGCCCCCTACGTTCGGTGCAAGTGCAAGCTACGCTCAGCCCCTTTGCCCGTCAAGAGTCCCGCAGTCCGGACTCGTGCCGGAGCGCCAGGAAGGCGTCGTCGTCGGCGAGTTCCCGTGCACGGCGCGCAGTGATTTCCGCGTAGCTTCAGCCTTACGACAATCGACTGTCCCCTGCGTAGACGTCGTTTTGGACCTCCAGAACGACATCAACGCGGGGCCCACAGCGGCGAGTGGCCCCGGGCGAAGAACGAGCCTGGGGAGCCGCTGGGGACGGTCGATTGCTGTTTTAACAGGCCTAGGGTTTCGCCGGAACCTCCGGCAGGGATGGCGAGGGGACCGGCACCGGCGCTGTGGGCGCGGGCACAGGCACTTTGACCGGTCCTTCCGAGGGAATGACCGGAATGTCCTTCCGCGGTTCAACGGAACTTCCGGAATGATGCGGGGTCACGGGGGCCGGGTTCCCGGCGGGCGGCGTGGCGGTGGTGGAAGGAGCCGGGGCTGCGCCCGGGGCGTGGGCCGCCTCAGTGGGATGCGGGCTGAAGGATGGCGCCGCCGGAGCTGCGGGCGGCGCGGCCGGCGCCGGGAGCACCTTGGCGACAACGGTGCCCACCGCCTCGCCCAGGTGGCTCAAGGCAGCCGGGATGCCGCCGTCGGAAGCTGCTGCAGCCGTGGCACCGGCCGCGAGTGATGCCGCGACGGCGACGGCGGTGACCACCAAGCGGCGCCTGCTGCGGCGCGCGGACAATTCGTCCACGGGCGCGGCGGCAGTGCTGTCGGTCGCGGGGTCCTCCGCGTGCCGGAGGACGGCGCCCGGCACCATCAGGGCCTGCAGTTGCGCCGAAGGCTCCGGGCGGACTTCGGCCAGGGCACGGAGTTCCAGCAGTTCGCCGCGGAGGTCCGCCGCGTCACGGAGGCCGGCCTCTGCCAGCAGGCGGTCGATGCCCGCGGCAGCGCCGTTAGCGGGTTTTTCGCTCATGATCTGCCATTCCTTTGTAGCGCGCACTTCCGGAGTGCGTGCAGGGCCCTGCGCTGCAACTGCTTCACAGCCCCTTGCGTCTTCCCCATGATGGCCGCCGTTTCTTCCAGTGAAAGGTCCGCCACGACCCGCAAGGCCAGCACTTCGCGGTAATCGTCCCTGAGCCCCGCCAGCAGCTCGGTCACGCCAAGCCCCTCGCCGTGGCCGAACGCCTGTGCCTCGGCCGACGGTGCGCGGCGGTCATCCAGTTCCGGCTCAAAGGAACTGAACGCCGGTTCGCGCTCCCGTTTTCTGTAGTGGTCCACCAGGCGTGCGTGTGCGATCGAGAAGAGCAGCGACTTCGCTCCCTGGAGGCCGCCGTGAAGGGATGGGATTTTCGGGTACAAGGCCAGGAAAACATCCTGGGTGACCGCTTCGGGGTCGTGGACGCCGCGGGCCTGAAGGTATCCGCGCACCTGGCCGGAGAAGCTGTTGTAGGCAGCCGTGAAGAACAGTGCGGGGTCCTCCCCGACCGTCGGCGTGTATTCGTCAGCCAAAGGGTCCAGCACCCGCGGCCCTCCATCCCACGCAGCGCTGCCGCCTCGTCCGATGACCCGGGAAACGGCGCTGTCGTCTGTTACATCGCAGGGGCTCCCCGCCCGAAAACAGGGAGCCCCTCATCGTTAGAGCCTAGTCGCGGCCTTAGGGACGGACGGAATCGGCCAGTCCGCCAACTTTGCCGGGAAGCTCGGCCGGGGTCCCCGGAACGGCAGGCACGGCAGGAACAGCCGGGGCGCCCGGCGCGGCGGGAATTGCCGGGACAGCAGGCACAGCCGGCAGGCTTGCGTTCGCACCGGTGTTGGCCTCGGCCGAAGCCGTGCCGCGGGCTTCGAGCTGGGCGTCGACGCCTGCCACAACCTCTTCGCAGTGCGCGTCAACGTTGGCCTCGCCGCCTGCGGCGACAACCAGGGACTCATAGCCCGGAACCTTGGCGTCCGCGTTCAGCCCACCGCTGAGCAGCGCCTTGCACAGTCCGAACGATTCGGGCAGGACGACGTCGGCGGCCTTCGCCTTCGCGGCCGCAATAGCGCCTGCGATCTTTGCCTTCGCGGCTTCGACGGCGTCGGCAGCAGTCGCCTCCGCGCCGTCGGCGGAATCAGCTGCCTTTTCCTGTGCGTCGGCAGCAGCGGCACCAGCAGCGTCGGTGGCCTTCGCCTTCGCGGCGCCGGCTTCTCCGGCAAGTTCCTGGGCAGCAGGAGCAGGTGCGCCGATCAGTTCATGGGCCTTCTGCTGAAGATCGGCAGGAAGCGCGCCGGCGAACGCGGCTACGCCGGAACCGCCTACCGTGACGGCTCCGGCGGCGAGGAGGCCGGCTGCGACTTTGCTGGTGGCAAGGACAGTGAACAAGGACATGGAACCCTCCGACAAAATGTCTGGCATTGGCACGGCAGCAACGGTCGGCTGCCGGTGGTCTGTGGCGCGGGCGTTGCCCGCACGACCCTTACATCGCCAGGGGCCGCGGAAAAGTTACACCTTCACGGAAAAAGTTTTCAGGCAGCGAGCTCCCGGGCCTGCTCTATCAGCTCCAGCACCGCGGCCGAATCCGCCGGATCCACCGGGAGGGGCAACGCCGAGGAGGCTCCGCCGTCGCCGATCTTTTCGGCGAGGATCCGATAGAACTCCTGGTAGGCGCCGCGCTCGGTGGGCACGGGCGTGCGGACGCCGTCGCGCTCCAGGATCCCGTAGTTCTCCTGCGAGTCGAGGCCGTACGCAGGGTCCGCGGGCAGGCCGCCGGCCAGGATGAACGGTTCCTGCGGGTCGATGCCGTACTTCACGAAGCCGGCGTCGCTGCCCAGGATCCGGAAGCGCGGGCCGTGGAGGCGGCTGCTCAAGTTCAGTGCGTGGTGGCTGATGACGCCGGACTCGTGCCGGAGCGCCAGGAAGACGTCGTCGTCAGCGCGTTCCTGTGCACGGCGCGCGGTGATTTCCGCGTAGCTGACCGTCGCGGGGCCCAGCAACTGCAGCGCCAGGTCCAGCACGTGGGTGCCGAGGTCGTAGAGGACCCCGCCGCCGTCGTTCACGCCCGCGCCGGCCTTCCAGGCCTTGCTGATCTGCGGCGCCCAGCGCTCCATGGAACTTTCGAAACGCAGCACCTCACCCAGCACGCCGGCGTCGAGCAGTTTCCTTACGGTGAGAGCATCGCCGTCCCAGCGGCGGTTCTGGTACACGGTGAGCACCCGGCCCAGCCGCCCCGCCAGCTCGATCAGTTCCCGCGCCTGCGCGCTGTGCACGGCGAACGGCTTGTCTACGACGACGTCGAGCCCGGCTTCCAGCGCGGCTTTCGCCAGCGGGTAGTGGCTTGCCGGGGGCGTCCCGAGCACGATCAGGTCCAGTTCCCCGGCGAGGGCCAGTATGTCGTCCGGCCGGTCCACGAGCTTCACGCCCGGATAGCGCTCCGCTGCGGACTGGCGCCGCCCGGCGTCGGAGGTGGCGATCACGTCCAGTGAGAACTCCTGGTTGGCGGCGAGGAACGGCGCGTGGAAAACGCTGCCGGACAGGCCGTAACCGGCGACGGCGGCACGGATGGGAGTGCGGGAAGCTGCGGTCATGCTGCCAAGGCTACGCCCGGCTCACCGGCGTCCGACAGCGAGGGGCCGGTGCCAGCGGATCTTCCGCGGGCACCGGCCCCTCGTGTGTTGCTGAAGCGTGTGTTGCTGCAGCGGGGGTTACTTCTTTTCCCAGCCGATGGTGGTCCAGTCCGGAACCGGGGTGTCAGTCGAGTTGGCAAACAGTGACGGACCGTAGTTCGCCAGGCCCTTCTTGACGAAGTAGATCTGCGGGCCGTTCATGACAACACCCATGGAGAAGTACTTGGCCATGTGCTTCTTCTCGACCTCCATGGCGGCCTTGTTTCGCTCGGCGTCGTCCTCGATGCTGGAGAGCTTGGCGATCTCGGCGTCGAGCTCCTTGTCACCCAGGCCGTTTTCGTTGACCTTGGAGTCGTAGTACTGCTTCACGGCGTCGGTGGCGTCAGAGCCCACCGTATAGCCGGAGATGGTCATGTCGAACTCGCGGGAACCGATGATCTTGCCGAATTCCCCGCTGCCCTTCTGGTCGATTCCCACGTCCATGCCGGCAGCCTGGAGCTGCTTCTGCAGGGTCTGGGTGGTTGCCAGCGAGGTGGGATCGTCGCCGAAGTTGGTGATCTTGAAGGCAACGGGCTTGCCGTCCTTCTCCATGATGCCCTTGCTGTTCGGTGTGTAACCGGCGTCCGTGAGGACCTTCTTGGCCGCTTCCGGGCCGCTCTCCTTCACCGGGTAGTTGTCCTGGTAGTTCTTGGAGAACGGCATCAGCATCATCGATCCTGAGCTTTCCTCTTCCCAGTTCAGGCCGTTGAAGCGCACCTTGCGGATGGCTTCGCGGTCGACGGCGGTGAAGACGGCCTTGCGGACGGCGACGTCGGTGAGGGACGCGCGCTTGGCGTTCAGGTTCAGGCCACCGGCGAAGAGGCGCTGGCCGCGGCGGATGTCAGTGTCCTTGGTGCCTTCCAGCTGCTTGTAGCGGGTAAGGGTCCGGCCGTCAGTCGCGTCGATTTCACCGTTCTTGAAGGCGGCAATCGTCGCACTGTCTTCCATCTGGCGGAAGACCACTTTGGAGAGCACCGGTTTGGCACCCCACCACTTCTCATTGGGGACCACTACGACGGTCTTGGCGGCGGCATCGTAGTTCTCCACCTTGAAGGGGCCGGCCATCCATTCGGGGTGGAGGTTGCCGGCAAACCCCTTGTTGAAGATTTCCGGGGTGTTCACCTTGGGGTGGATCAGGCCGGTGAACAGGGCATCCAGCGGGTACACGGGCTGGGTGGTGGTGACAATGACTTCCTTGTCATTGGCGCCGGCCTTGACCGAGTCCACGAATTCGTAGGCGCCGGAGGTCACGATGTCGATGTCCTTGTTCTTGCCCTGGAGCATCTTCCAGGTGTTCTCGAACGTCTTGACGTCGATCGGCGTGCCGTCGTTGAAGGTCGCTTTGTCGTTGACCTTGATGGTGACGGTCTGCTTGCCGTCCTTGACCTCGCTCTTGACGGACTCGCAGAAGTCCTTGTTCGGCGTCGCGGTGCCGTCGAAGGCAAAGTTCCAGCAGCCCCAGGTGCCGGCGCCGTCGATCGGACGGTGCAGCGCGGTGTTGTCCGCGCTGTTGCCCACATTGGAGAAACCGTTGAAGTCCGGGCCGATGCTGTCCAAGGCCAGGGTCAGCGTGCCGCCCTGTTCCAGGTCCTTCGGGTCCTTTTCATTGATGCTGATGAGCTTGCTGATATCGCCGCCTGCCGACTGCGCCTTTTGGGATGCAGGGCCCGACGGCGTGCCGCCGCCGCATGCGGTCAGCATCAGCGCCGAGGCGATCGCCACGCCGCTGATGGTCAGGTACTTCTTCATTGTTCTCCCCTTCAGTACTGCGTTTGGTTGAAGTGATGGCTTGGGTTTGCTGCGGATGAGGTTCTTGAAAAGCCGTGGTTTCCCGTCAGGCATGCACCACGAGCATGTCGGCGTCGATCTCGCCGTCCGGGAAGAAGCAGGCGAATTGCTGCGCTTCCTCCGGATCCGTTCCATCCGCTGCTCCGGACGCAGAGCCGCCGGCCGCCGTCGCGTCGTCCCCTGCCAGGGGCGGTTCCAGCGTGAGGCACTTTTCTTTTTTCGCCTGCGGCAGGGCGGCGAAAACGGGGCAACGGGTGGCAAAGTTGCAGCCCTTGGGTGCGTCCAGGGGGCTGGGCAGGTCGCCCTGCAGCATGATCCGCTCGCGGGTCCGTTCCAGTTCGGGGTCCGGGACCGGGATGGCGGAGAGCAGGGCGCGGGTATACGGGTGGCGCGGGTTGTCGAAGACCTGGTCCACGTCCCCCATTTCCACGATCTTGCCCAGGTACATTACGGCCACCCGGTTGGAGATGTGCCGCACCACGGAAAGATCGTGCGCCACCATGAGGTAGCTCAAGCCAAGTTCGGCACGGAGCTGGTCCAGGAGGTTGATGACACCGGCCTGCACGGAAACGTCCAGCGCGGAGACCGGTTCGTCCAGGACCACCAGCTTGGGGTTCACCGCGAGCGCCCGGGCGATGCCGATGCGCTGGCGCTGGCCGCCGGAGAACTGGTTGGGGAAGCGGTTCACATGGTCCGGCTGCAGCCCCACCAGCGTCATCAGCTCCATGATGCGCTTCCTGATGGCGGTCTTCGGGAACCCCAGGTTTTCCAGCGGCTCGGCCAGCACTTCATACACCGTGAAGCGCGGGTCCAGGGCGCCGGTGGGATCCTGGAAGACCATCTGCATTTCCTTGCGCATGGCCTGCTTGGTCTTGCCGTCGGTAGCCACCTTGTTGCTGAGCCCGCCGATCACCACCTCGCCCTGCTGGCCTGGGCTCTGGGGCCCGGTGTGGAACTCCATGATTTCCAGCAGCGTGGTGGTCTTGCCGCAGCCCGACTCCCCGACGATGGACAGGCACTCGCCTTCGCGGATGTCGAAGCTGAGCCCGTCCACGGCTTTGACCGTGCCGATGCGGCGCTTGAAAAGGGAACCTTTGAGCAACGGGAAGTGCTTCTTCACGTCCTTGAGCTCGAGGACCTTTGCCCGCTCGTCCCGGGGGACGCCGTCGAACTTTGACACCGGAACCGGGGGCGCGTGGAAGATGCGGTGCGCGTCCACGCCGTCGAGCTCTCCGCTCTTGATGCACGCGGCGTGATGGCCGTCGCTGCCGTCGACCGTGAGCAGCGCGGGCTCGGCGATTCGGCACTCGTCGGTGGCCAGCGGGCAGCGGGCCGCGAAGGAGCAGCCCTCCACCGGGTTGATCAGGTTGGGCGGAGTGCCCTCGATCGGCACCAGGGAGCTCTCCTGGGAGGTGTCGACGCGCGGAACCGCGCCCAGCAGGCCCAGTGTGTAGGGCATCCGCGGGTTGTAGTAGATGTCCTGCACCGAACCCGTTTCCACGGGCTTGCCGGCGTACATGACCATGATGTCATCGGCCATACCCGCCACCACGCCGAGGTCGTGGGTGATCATCACGACGGCGGCCCCGGTTTCCTCCTGTGCCGCGTGCAGCACTTCCAGGACCTGGGCCTGGATGGTGACGTCCAGGGCCGTCGTCGGCTCGTCTGCGATCAGCACCCGGGGGTCGTTGGCGATCGCGATGGCGATCATCACGCGCTGGCGCATGCCGCCGGAGAACTCGTGCGGGAAGGACTTCAGCCGGGCCTGCGGACTGGGGATGCCCACCATGGCCAAGAGCTCGATGGCGCGGGATTCCTTCGCCCGGCTGCTCATGCCCGGGTTGTGGACGGTGAGGGCCTCGATGATCTGGTGGCCCACGGTGTAGACGGGGGTCAGGGAGGAAAGCGGGTCCTGGAACACCATGGCGATGTCGCTGCCGCGGTGCTTGCACATGGCTTTGTCGCCCAGGCCCAGCAGTTCCTGGCCTTTGAAGCGCACGGAGCCGCTGATTTCCGCGGTTTCCGGCAGCAGGCCCATGATCGCCATGGAGGTGACGGACTTCCCGGATCCGGACTCGCCCACGATGCCCAGGGTCTTGCCGGCCATCAGCTCGAAGTCGACGCCGCGGACCGCGTGGACCACGCCGTTTTCGGAGTTGAAGCGCACGTTCAGGTCCCGGACGCTGAGGACAGCGTCCCCGGGAGCGTAGAGGCCGGCGTCGCGCAGGCGCTCGACGGCGGACGGTCCGGTTTGGGTTCCGGCCTGGGTTGAGGTCTCGCTGCTCATTTGTTCTTCTTCTTTGCGTTCAGCTTCTGTGGGGGTTTGGCGCGGCCGATCGAGGTGGAGCTGGGGTCGAACGCGTCCCGGAGGCCGTCGTTCATCATGGCCAGGGAGCCGGTCAGCAGGAACATGACGGTCAGCGGCACCCAGAACATCCAGGGGAAGGAGGACACCTGTCCGGTGGCGCCGCCGATCAGCACGCCGAGGCTGACGTCGGGCAGCTTGATGCCGATGCCTATGTAGGAGAACGCCACCTCGGCGAGGATGGCCCCGGTGATGCCCCGGGTGAAGTCCAGCACCAGGAGGGAGCCGATGTTCGGGACCAGGTGGCGGCGCACGATCCTCATGGACGGAACGCCCATGTACCTGGCAGCCTTCACGTAGTCCCGCTGCATCAGGGACATGGCCAGGGAGCGGACCAGGCGGGCGGTTCCCATCCAGCTGAAGAACAGCAGGACGGCGATCAGCAGCAGCCAGCTGGGCAGTTCCTTGAGGCTCTGGCCGCCGCCGCTCGTGGCCACGGCCACCACCAGGATAGCGGGCATCATGATGAGCGCTTCGAGGATGAAGAGCATCACCGAGTCCACCTTGCCGCCGAAGAAGGCCATGGTGCAGCCGTAGATGGCGGAGATCAGCACGGACAGCCCGCCCACGATCAGGCCGATGAAGATGGATACCCGGGTGCCTTCGACCACCAGGGCCAGCAGGTCGATGCCGGCCTGCGAGGTGCCCAGGAGGTGTTCCGGCGAGGGGCCCATGCCGATGTTGAGCGGATCGATGGTGTCCTTGTCCCAGCTGGTGAGGAAGCCGCCCATCAGGGAGAAGGCGAAGAGCGCAACGAAGATGGCCAGGCCGGCCACTGCCGTTTTGTTCCGCATGAAGCGGCGGAAGATGATGCGGCCCTTGCCGATGACGACGTCGGCCGCCCTGGCTTCGTCCAGTTCGGCTACGGGATCGATAAGGTTCGTCATTACTGGACCCTCACTCGCGGATCGACCAGGGTAGTTGCGAAGTCGGCCAGGATGGCGCCGATGGCGAAGATCACCGAGCCGTAGGCCAGCATGGCGGTGGCCACGTTGACGTCCTGTTTGCCGATCGCGTCGATGCTCCAGAGGCCCACGCCTGGCCACGCGAAGATGGCCTCGGCGAAGAAGCCGCCGGTGAAGATGGCGGGGATGGTGAAGGCGATGCTCTGCGCCACCGGGATGAAGGACACGCGCAGGGCGTGCCGGGTAATGGCCTGGTTGCGGGTGAGTCCCTTGGCCCGGGCGGTGCGGACGAAGTCGGCGTTGACGTTGTCCAGCAGGTACTGCCTCTGGGCGATCTGGTAGCCGGCCCAGCCGAACACCGTCATCGCGAAGGTGGGCACGGCGTAATGGGCCACGAGGTCAACGAACGCCGGCCAGCCGGGCTCGATTCCCGGCGTCGAAATGCCGGTGACGAAGAAGATGCGCTCCCCCACGGCGTCGTTGATGCCGATGGCGCCCAGCTGCACAAGGAAGTAGGCAATCGGCGCGGGCAGGATGTGCACCAGGTAGCTGTACGAGGTGATCGCACGGTCCTGGAACTTGTACTGCCGGGCGGCCGAGTACACGCCCAGGGCCACGCCGATGATGAGCGTGAGGATGATCGAGGCGATGAAGAGCCTGGTGGAAATCATCACCCGGTCGGCGAATTCGGCATTCACGTAGGCGCCGTTGGGACTGCGCCCCCAGTCCCAGCGGGTGAGGATGCCGCCCAGCCACTGGATGTAGCGCTCGCAGGGATTCATGTTCGGATCCAGGCCCAGCAGGCGGAAGGAGTTGGCCACCTGTTCGGGGGTGGGCCGCGGGATCTTTTCCTGTTCCAACAGCGCCGGTTTGAGGGAGCTGACGGCAAGGAAGTACCCGGCCGAGGTGGTCAGGAAGATCATCACCAGGTAGGTGAGGGCACGTTTGCCCAGATAGCGGAGCACTTGCGTTCCTTCCTTAGTTCCTCGCCGCGTGCGGGGTGGTGCACGCGGCGAGGAAAAGCCGGCCGATGGTTGCGGGCCGTCCCCCAGATTCCGCCGTCGCAGAAACGTGAAGGATCAACTTCGAAGGATGTGCTTCGAATCACATCCCAGAGGAAGCTATCACATGGAAAGGCACACTATTTGCCACTGCACCAAGTCAAGCGGCGGCGGGTGTCCGGATTGTTATCAACGGACACGGCAGATCGCGCTCTTCAGCAGAGGGAAAGGGTCATTTCGCGTCAGGCGGGCAGCCCAGAAGGCGGCCGGCAAATTCACGCCAGCCGGCCTCGATGCGGGCCGCCTCGACCCCTTGGCTGCGGAGCGCGTACAGCACCCGTTCGGGGTCGAGGGTGGCGAGCAGGAATGAAGCCATAAGCCAGGGATCGCCGTCGATGCCCGCTTGGCCCAACAGCATCTCAACGTGCCTGTGCCAGAGCAGGGCGGGCGGGGCAGCATGGCGGTTATGCGGTGAATGATCCGCAGCCCTGGCGAGTTCGCCGTACTTGTCGATGTACCTGATCCGTGCCTCGCCGAAGGCAATGAGGCGTTCCACCGGCGGCGCGCCGGGACCCAGCGGCGGGGGGCCGAAGATGAACTGCTGCTGGAACTCGGCCTCGGCGTCGCTCAGCAGGGTCATCATCAGCCCGGCCCGGCTGCCGAAGCGCCGGAAGACGGTACCTTTGCCCACCTCCGCCCTGCAGGCAAGCATGTCCATCGTGACGGCGTCGGCACCGTGTTCGGCAACAAGCTCCCTGGCGGCCTGCAGGAGACGCTCCCGGTTACGGGCGGCGTCGCTGCGCTCGGACTGCGGCCCCGAAGAACCCTCCGGGCGGATCGGGATGAGGCTCACAAAAATCATTCTAGTCGTGGGAATACAAAGCGGACCGTAGTCCGTTTAGCTAGGTGAAAGCAGGCATCCAGCCTCAGAAACAAGAGCCCAGCGGCCCCGGCCGCGGTCCGAAGCAAGGAGTTACAAATGACCACGAATACCGTCCTCGCCCTGGTCGGCAGCCTTCGCGCCGACTCCCACAACCGCAAGCTCGCCGAGGCCATCGCCCTGAATGCGCCGGAAGACGTGAACGTCCGGGTCTACGGCTCCCTCGGCAACATTCCGTTCTACAACGAAGACATCGACGTCGAAGGCCAGGTTCCGGCCGAAGCGGCCGCCCTGCGCGCCGCCGCCGCCGAGGCAGACGCCTTGCTGCTGGTCACGCCGGAACACAACGGCACCATGCCCGCCGCGCTGAAGAACGCCATCGACTGGCTGTCCCGCCCCTTCGGCGCCGGCGCCCTGGCCGGGAAGCCGACCGCCGTCGTCGGAACCGCCTTCGGCCAGTACGGCGGAGTCTGGGCACAGGACGAGGCCCGCAAGGCCGCCGGCATCGCCGGAGCCAAGGTGCTCGAGGAGGTCAAGCTGGCCGTTCCCGGCTCCATGATCCGCTTCGCCGAGCTGCACCCGAAGGACGACGCCGAGGTCGTCGAGCAGATCAAGGGCATCTTCGAGCCGCTGACCGCCGTCGAAGAAGAAGTAGCAGCCTGACGCTGCTGAAGGCATAGCCGAGGCCCCGTTCCGTCCGGATGATTCCGGACGGAACGGGGCCTTTTGCGCCTCCGCAGGCACGCTACCAATCCGTGACGGAGCTGATGCAGAACCGTCACCGCACCGGCATTCCGCCCGGAATTTGCCGGACTTACGGTTGAAGCAGGAGGCGGCAAACATGGGCGGTGCCCGTGGAGCTGCCCGGTAGCTCGGGGGCTGTCATGGTGGGCATGCGCGGATTCGGACGCTCGACGGCGGTCGCCCCGCTGCGCGCCCTGCGCGCTGCCCCGCCGCACAGCTGTCTGTCGAGAAGCAGTCTGTCGAGAGGCGGACTTTCGAAAAGCGGACCGTCGCGAAGCGGTCTGGCCTTCAGCAGCCTGCTCGTGTGCAGCCTGGCCTTCGGGTTCGGCGGCTGCGGGTATCCCGCAGGCCTGGAACCAGAGTCGGCTCTTCCGGCAGCCGTCCCGGCCAGCCCGGCCCCCACTGGATCCCCCGGCTTTGCCCCCGGTCCCGTTCCGGCGACTTCCCCTGCCAGCCTGCCGACGCCAGAGACCGCCGCGCCGGGTGCCACCTCGCCCGGCGCGGACGGCTACGTCCTCCCCTCAGCGCCGGCGCCCGCAACGTCTCCGCCCGCCGCGCCTCCCATGCCGCCGTCGGAGGCAAGCGATGCTCCTGCTCCGGTTCCCGGCGCGGGGTCAGGCGCAGGGTCAAGTACGGGGCCGGGCGCGTCCGGAGACCTGGCGCTGCTTTCCGGCCCGGCTATCTACCTCGTGGCGATCGACGACGGCGGCAGCCGCGGCGCCCGTTTCGGTTGCAACGACAGCCTGGTCGCGGTGCGCTCCGGTCCCCCGGGAAGCCCGGCATCCGGGAGCCCGGCGGCTGCAACCGCACAGGACCCGATGGAGACAGCGATGACGCGGCTGCTTGCCCCGGACGGCGTTCCGGCAGCTTCCGGTCTGTACAACGCCCTTGCCGGCTCGACCCTGAAATACGTGTCCGGCCGGCTGGACGAAACCACGGCCGTGGTCGACCTCAGCGGGGAACTGCGGCAGGGCGGCGTGTGCGACAGTCCCCGGATCGAAGCCCAGCTCACGCAGACAGCCATCGCGGCCAGCGGCGCATCCCGCGCGGAAATCCGTATCAACGGACGGCCCCTTGCAGAGTTCCTGGATCTGCGCTGACGCAGGCGCGCGTTTGCCCAGGTATGCGTTTGCGCGACATGCATTGCCGGTGGGCCGGCGAGGCGTGGGTCTGCGCGACATGCGTTGGCCGTGGTTGCGTCTGCGGTGGTTGCGCTGGCGTGGCGTGCGGAAATGGGCGTGTACGGCTCATGATGTGGCGATCGCAATCAGTCGCCGCAGCGCCCAGGCCATCCGCACCAGTCCGAGAGCCGCGGCAACGCCAAGCCCGAACACCACCGCCTCAATGGGCCAGACGCCGGTGGCGCCGTCGCCCTCCACGAGGATCGCCGCCAGCGCGGCCACGAGGAGGGCGGCCAGCACCGGGATGACGGAAAGGAAGGCCTCGCCGATCTGCCGCCGATGATCCGGGGCAAGCCGCTCCAAGGGCAGGGCCCCCTGCCCCGGCGGCGCCTTCTTTCCCAGCACGTTCACCAGCATGGAGACGCTGCTGAGAATCAGGCCAGCCACCGCGCCGGACAAGGTGGCCAGGGTCTGGAACAAGGTGCGGCGGGCGTCTTCCGCGACGCCCTCGACCATGAGCGGCTGCACCAGCAAAGCGGACAGGGCCAGCCAGGCGCCGACCGCCAAAGCCGCCCACAGCAGGTCCACGCGGGGATGCAGCAGGAACCAGCGCCACGCGGCGCCGCGGCGCGGTCGGCCGATCCCGACCTCGTACAGGCTCATCGCGCGGAACCTCGGGCCAGGACCCGTTCCGACATGTCCAACGGTTCCGTCAAAGCTGAGCCCTCCGCCGTCGTCGATTGTTCCGCGGCCGTGACCAGTTCCGCACCGGCGGCCGCGGCAAGGGCCGGCACCACGGAGTTGTCCGGCATTCCCGTCACTTCCGGCAGGGTCCTGGCGAAGAAGTCCTCGTGGTTCTGCGACTGGTTCCGCAGGATTTCCACGGCCTCGGCCGAGGCGCGGGCGGGATCGTTGAAGACGCCGGCGTCGACGTCCACGTAGGAAATGAACCTCTCCTTGAGCAGGTCCACCACTTCCCGGTCCCCGCTGATGGAGTTCCTGCCCTCGGCCACCACGTGGTCGAACTGCTCCATGGATCCGGCACGCCGGAACACCTCGATCAGCTGCTGGATGCGCTCCCTGATCCGCCGCTTGTCCTGGGCGCTGCCGCTGCGGCCGACACTGAGGGACACCCGGAACGTACCTTCGCTCATGAGGCGCGAGGCACTGTCCAGCACGTCCGCCCACTCGCCTTCCATGAACTTCCCGGAAAGGCGGCCCGCCGGCAAGGAGAACTCGAAGCGGCTGACGTCCAGCCGCTCCAGGATGTCTTCGACGTCTTCCCGCACAACGGGAACAAGGCCGGGTTCCAGGCCAAGCATGCCGCCAAGGTACTCTCCCAGCCGCGAGGCCCGGGGGCCGTTTCCGCTGCTCAGCACCGCCAGGACGTTCCGCTTCAGGAAGGCGAAGTAGGTGGTCTCCAGGAGGTGGTCGCCGGCGTCGAGCGGCAGCGGCTTCCGGCGCCCCGCGCTGTCCCCCACACTTGGCAGGTTCCCGCCACGCACACGGTCCAGCATGACCACCGGGAGGGGTGCGACGGCGGCCGTCTGGGCGAGCAGGACGGTTCCGTCGGCGCAGCGGTAGTGGCGGTCAACGCCGTCGCGCTCTGCACCACGGAGTACCTCAGCCACCCGGCGCGCGGGAAACGGCCGGAACAACCCGTCACCGTTCATCTGGTCGATCCGCCAGAACTGCACGCTTCGTTTCACGAGCCACCATCCTGTGCCATGTCCGCCTCACGTTCCGCCTTCAAAGCTGCCTGGTGCCAAAGCTACGCCGAGGCACCGACATTCACAGCGACGTCGGCCATCCGCCCTTATTAAAGAAACACCTGTTGCCCATTTGGCAACTCCGGGGAGTATCCTGTTCACTGTGACCCACGAAACACTGGACGCCGGGCCGGAGCTGCCCGCCGAAGCGATCGACGCCATCGAAAGGGCCGCCACGGCCGCCCACCGCCACGAGGAACTCTTCTCGGAGCGCGCCGCCAACATCAAGCAGTCAGCCGTGCGGGATGTCTTCGACATCTCCATGCGGCCGGGCCTCGTGTCCCTTGCCGGCGGAAACCCCTATCTTCAGTCCCTGCCCCTGGAAAAGCTTGGCCAGGCCGCAGCGCGGATCATCGCCGAAAACGGCATGACCGCCCTGCAGTACGGCGGCGGCCAGGGCACGGAAGAACTGCGCACCCAGATCTGCGAGATCATGGCGGCCGAAGGCATCACCGATGCCCGGCCGGAAAATGTCGTCATCACGGCAGGTTCCCAGTCCGCACAGGACGTCGCCACCAAGGTCTTCTGCAATCCGGGCGACGTGGTCCTCGTGGAAAACCCCACCTACGTTGGCGCCCTGAACACCTTCGAGGCCTACCAGGTCCAGGTCGAAACCGTGGACATGGACGGCGACGGCCTGGTGCCCGAGATCCTCGAATCCCGGATCGCGGAGCTGCAGGCCGAGGGCAAGAACATCAAGTTCCTGTACACGATCCCCAACTTCAACAACCCGTCCGGGATCACGCTCGCAGCGGAGCGCCGCCAGCGGATCGTCGATATATGCCGTGAAGCGAATATCTTGGTGTTGGAGGACAACCCCTACGGCCTGCTGCGCTTCGACGGCAAGCCGTTGGCGCCGATGCGGGCCGAAAACGCCCACGACGTCATCTACATGGGCTCCTTCTCCAAGATCTTCGCCCCCGGACTCCGCATCGGCTGGGCCCTGGTTCCGGAGCATCTGCAGCGACGTTTCTACCTGGCGTCCGAAGCCGTGACCCTGTGCCCGCCAACGCTCAACCAGATGCTCATCTCGGCATACTTACGCGATTTCGACTGGCGCGGCCAGATCGAAACTTATCGTGCGCTCTACGAGGAGCGCTGCGCAGCCCTGCTCTCCGCACTAGACGAGTACATGCCCGAAGGCCTGAGCTGGACGCGACCCGACGGCGGCTTCTTCGTTTGGGTCACGCTGCCCAAGGGCGTGGACACCTACCCGCTGCTCCAGAAAGCGATCGAGGCCGGCGTCGTGTTCATTCCAGGTGCGGCCTTCACGCCGTCGGACGGTCCGTCCAACAAGCTGCGATTGGCGTTCAGCGCCGTGCCTCCGGATACTATTGCCGAAGGCGTCCGGAGACTCGCGAAAGTACTCACGGAAGCAATTGAAAACAGATCCAGCAAAGGAGCAGGTCTATGAGCGGTGTAGTCCTCGTCGGCGTCGACGGAAGCGAAACAGCACGCCGGGCGGCCGAATCGGCCAAGCGGCTGGCAACGGCTTTGGAAGCAGAGCTGCGCGTCGTCACGGCATTTGAAAGCGACCGCGTCGAAATTGTCGAGAGCGGCGCCGACAAGTGGGTCCTTTCCGACGCAGACGCCGCTGAAAAGGTTGCGCGCACCATCGCCGGGGAACTCGCCTCTGAGCGGCTGCAGACCAGCTACGGCGCCGTCCGCGGCAAGGCCGGCGAAGCACTCGTCAAGGAAGCCGAGCGCGTGGAGGCTCAGCTGATCGTGGTCGGAAACCGCCGTATGCAGGGCCTCGGCCGCATCCTGGGCAGCGTGGCGAACACCGTTGCGCACAACGCCCCTTGCGATGTCTACATCGCCAAGACGGACGAACCCGCCTAAGGCAGGTTCCCGAGCCGGCCGGCTCCCAGGTGAAAGCCCGGGAGCCGGCCGGCTTTTTCGTCGTGTGGGCGCCCCCGGGAGCGGGCCCGGGTATGACGCGTCGCACTGCAACCCTTGACGGGAATCACGCGGCCTGGTGGGCGTTCTCACCCCGTTTCCGGCCGGTCCCCATGGAACCCCGCCGATAAAATTGAGGAAGGCCCCCGAAGGCGCGAGCCGCCCGCCACAACGACCTCCAGGACCCCACTTTGCTTACTCTGCAGCCGCGCCAGCGCGTCGGGCATGACATCCTCCTCGCCCGCCACGGAAACCACATCAGCTCCATGCGTTTCGACCGGAGCAACGACCGCGTCGTTGCCATCCTGAACGACGGAACCACGGACAGCGCCCCGAACCTCATCTCGCCGCTGCTTGAGATGCCGGAAACCCTCCGCAGCGTGCTGCGTTCGGACTGGCGCGCCCTGATCATGGGTTCCGCGATGATGCTGGCCATCGGTCTCCTGGCCGCGGCGGTGTCCATCGGACTGATCGGCAACATGAGCGATGAGCAGCTCTCCCAGCTCGCCTACAGCAGCTCGGTGTACTGAGCCCACTGTCCCTATTGCGGAAGAGCCCGACCGCGCCGGATGGCGCCGTCGGGCTCTTGTCGCTTAAGGCCCCTTCCCGGGGCCCCGCACGCCGCTCCCGGACTTAGTCCAGCAGCAGCGCCGGCTCCTCAAGGATGGCGGCGACGTCGGCCATGAAGCGGGCGGACAGGTCGCCGTCGACCACGCGGTGGTCGAAGGAACCGCCGAGGGTGGTGATCCAACGCGGGATGACCTCGCCGTCGAGAACCCAGGGCTTCTGCTTGATGGTGCCGAAGGCGACGATCGCCACCTCGCCCGGGTTGATGATGGGCGTTCCGGTGTCGATGCCCAGGGCGCCGATGTTGGTGATCGTGAGCGTGCCGCCCTGCATCTGCGCGGGCTGGGTCTTGCCGGCACGCGCGGTGGTAGCGAGCTCATTCAGCGCCAGGGCGAGTTCCTTGAGGGAGAGGTCCTGCGCGTCCTTGATGTTCGGCACCATCAGGCCCCGCGGAGTGGCGGCCGCAATGCCGAGGTTCATGAAGTGCTTGACCTGGATTTCCGCGCCGCCCTTGCCGTCCGCGTCCTCCACCCAGCTGGCATTGACGCTCGGGTTCCGGGCGGCGGCCCAGATGACGGCCTTGGCCAGGATCAGCAGCGGCGACACCTTGATGCCCTCGAAGTCGCGGGAGGCCTTCAGCCGCTTCACGAATTCCATGGTGCGGCTGGCATCCACGTCCACGAAGATGCTCACGTGCGGAGCGGTGAACGCAGACTCCACCATCGCCTTGGCGGTGGCCTTGCGGACGCCCTTGACCGGGATGCGCTCCACGCGCTGGTCCTGCGGCTTGCGGGAAGCACCCCAGAAGGAATCGGCCTGGTCCAGTTCGGCGTCGCGCTGGGCCTGGTAGCTCACGAGGTCCTCGCGGGTCACCTCGCCGCGGGCACCGGTGGCGACGACGTCGGCAAGGTCGATGCCGAGGTCCCGGGCGATCTTCCGCACCGGCGGCTTGGCCAGTACGCGGCTGACGATGCCGCTGACCGTTGCGCCAAGGGCTCCGCCGAGGCCCGCGGTGGCAGCCTGGGGCGCGTCCTCGGTGGCTGCCGCCGGCGCGGCGGGCTGGGCGGGGGCCGGCTGGACGGAGACCGGCCGGGCAGGGGCCGCGGCGGGTGCCTGCACGGGCGCCGCCGCCGGGGCTGGCTGGGCCGCAGCAGACGGGGCCGCAACGGACGGGGCGTTCCGGCGCGGACGCCGCTTGATGGCGTCGGCCTTCGGACCGGAGCCGACCAGCGGACCGCCGGCGGGGCCGGCATCGGAGGTACCGGCGTCGGGCGTGTCCTTGGGCAGCTTGCCGTACATCGGCGTCTCGGCCGCGGACGGAGCTGAAGGCTCGACGACGGCGGGAGCCGCCGGAGCCGGAGCTCCGCCGGCGGCCTCGGCAGCGCCGTCGGAAATGCCGATGATCGGCGTCCCGACCTCCACAGTGATGCCCTCGGCCACAAGGAGTTCGGAGACGGTGCCGGCGTAGGGCGAGGGCAGCTCCACCAGGGACTTGGCCGTCTCGATCTCGCAGATGACGTCGTTGATGGCCACGGCGTCGCCCGGCTTGACCTTCCAGGAGACGATCTCGGCCTCGGTCAGGCCCTCGCCGACATCCGGGAGGTTGAATTTCTTAACAGTCACTTCGGTCCTTACGTTTCAGCAGGCGGCCGGCGGGGCGCGGCGCAGGCAGGAGCGGCTAGTAGGCCAGCGAACGGTCCAGGGCTTCGAGGATCTTGTCGATGTCCGGCAAGTAGTCCTCTTCGACCTTGGCCACGGGGTAGGGCATGTGGAAGCCGCCCACACGGATGACGGGGGCCTCGAGATGCAGGAACGCGCGTTCGCTGATCCGGGCCGCGATTTCGCCACCGATGCCGCCGAACGTGGGAGCCTCGTGGGCCACGATCAGGCGCCCGGTCTTCTTCACCGAGGCCTCGACGGTGTCGAAGTCGATCGGCGAAATCGAGCGCAGGTCGATAACCTCGATGCTGTGCCCGTCCTCGGCCGCCGCGGCGGCGGCCGCGAGGGCCACAGGCACCAGCGGTCCGTACGCCACGATCGTGGCATCGCTGCCTTCGCGCAGGACGTGCGCCTTGAAGGGATCCGACGCCGGGCCCGGGTTCTCGGTGTCAACCTCGCCCTTGAGCCAGTAGCGGCGCTTGGGTTCGAAGAAGATCACCGGGTCCGTGCACTCCACGGCCTGCTGGATCATCCAGTAGGCGTCGTGGGCGTTGGACGGGGTGATGATCCGCAGCCCGGCGGTGTGCGCGAAGAGCGCTTCCGGGGATTCGGAGTGGTGCTCGATCGAGCCGATGCCGCCGCCGTAGGGGATGCGGATGACCACCGGCACCATGAGCTTGCCGCTGCTGCGGAAATGCATCTTGGCCAGCTGCGTGGTGATCTGGTTGAAGGCAGGAAAGACGAAACCGTCGAACTGGATCTCGCAGATGGGGCGGTAACCCCGCAGGGCCAGGCCGATCGCCGTACCGACAATGCCGGACTCAGCGAGCGGGCTGTCGACCACCCGGTCCGGGCCGAAGTCCTTGAGCAGCCCGTCCGTGACACGGTAGACGCCGCCCAGGGCGCCGATGTCCTCGCCCATGAGCAGGGATTTGGCGTTGTTGCTGAGGGTTGCTCGCAGGCCTTCGTTGATGGCCTTGGCTACGGTCATGGTGGCCATCAGTGACCGGCCTCCTTTTCGCTTTCGAAACCTGCCTCGTATTCCCTGAACCATGCCTGTTCCTCGGCGACAAGGGGGTGCGCCTCGGCATAGACCCCGGCGAAGGCATCGTGGATGTCGGGGGCCTGCAGGGCCAGTGCGGTGCTGCGGACGTAGGCGGCCAGCTCGTTGCCGTCCTCTTTGACCTGCTCGAAGAAGGCGTCGTCGGCCAGGCCTTCGGCGCGGAGGTACTTCTCCAGGCGGTCCAGCGGGTCCTTGCGGCGCCACTCGGCCTCTTCGGCCGACTGGCGGTACTTGGTGGGGTCGTCGGCCGTGGTGTGCGCCCCGACGCGGTAGGTGTGGGCCTCGATCAGCACTGGACCGCGGCCCTCGCGTGCATGCTCGAGCGCCCATTCGGTGACCGCGTGGACGGCGATGACGTCGTTCCCGTCCACCCGGATGCCCGGGAAGCCGTAGCCCTTGGCCCGGTTGAAGAGGGGAATCTTGGTCTGGACCGCGGTGGGAACCGAAATGGCCCAGTGGTTGTTCTGGCAGAAGAACACCACCGGGGCGTCATACGAGGCCGCGAACACCATGGACTCGTGGACATCGCCTTCGGAGCTTGCGCCATCGCCGAAGTAGGCCAGCACTGCGGCCTTGGGATCGTTGGATCCGGCTGCCTCGGCGAGCTTCTGGTCGCGCTGGATGCCCATGGCGTAGCCCACCGAGTGCGGCATCTGGGCAGCGAGGACCAGGGTGTACAGGTGGAAGTTGTTCTCGTTCGGGTCCCAGCCTCCGTTGGAGATGCCGCGGAAGAGCTTCAGCAGCTCTGAGAGGTCAACGTTCCGGGTCAGGGCGACGCCGTGCTCCCGGTAAGTGGGGAAGATGTAATCCTGCGGCTGAGAGGCCCTGCCGGAGCCGATCTGCGCGGCTTCCTGGCCGGTAAGGGGAACCCAAAGCGCCAGCTCGCCTTGGCGCTGCAGGGCAGTGGCTTCCTGGTCGAAGCGGCGGATCTTGGCCATGTCCGCGTAGAAACCGCGGAGCTGCTCCGGCTCCAGGCGCTTGGCGTAGTCCGAAAACACCGGATCCGTGCCGAGCGTGCCATCCGGCCCGAGCAATTGGACCATCCCCGTTGCGGGGTCGCCGGACTCTGTCCCCTCCGGGAACTGCTGTCCGGTCACGTTGATCCGGGGGGTGGGCAATTGGGTTGAGCCCATTCCGTCTCCTTTGCCTGCCGCAGCCGACGCTGAGCATTCTTTTCGCTGATATATTCCATTTGGGGAATACATTCCCCAAATGGAATATTTGGCTTGCCGTCCCTTACTTTATCCTCAGTAAGGGACCCAAAGACATTTGTTAATCCCTACAAAGGCCGCGGCGCATTTGTGTACCCGCCACAGAGTTCCAGGAACCGGGTGTTCGCCTCGACTTCTCCGATGCTGACACGGACCCCCTCGTTGGCGAAGGCACGGACCGACAATGCGCGTTCCCCGGCCAGTTCCGCGAACCCTGTGCTGTGCTCCCCCAGGTTGAGCCATACGAAGTTCCCCTGCGCTTCCGGAACAAACCAGCCGAGTTCCCGCAGGCCGGCGACAACGCGGTCGCGCTCGTCAACGAGGCCCTGCACCCGGTCCACCACCTCATCGAAGTGTGCCAGGGACGTGACGGCGGCGCGTTCGGCAATCTGGGATACCGCGAACGGAGTGGCGGCGACACGGAGGTGCTGCGTGATGTCCGGGCTGGCGACGCTGTAGCCCACGCGGAGCCCGGCGAGGCCGTGCGCCTTGGAGAAGGTGCGGAGTACGACGACGTTCGGGTACTTCCGGTACAGCTTGATGCCTTCCACCGCGTCCGGGTCGCGGACGAACTCCTGATAGGCCTCGTCAATGACAACGACGACGCCGGCCGGGACGGACCGGATGAAACGCTCCGTTTCCTCTGCCTTGAGGATCGGGCCGGTGGGGTTGTTCGGCGTGCAAAGCAGGATGACCTTGGTACGCACGGTGACGGCGGCCGCCATGGCTTCAAGATCGTGCCGTCCGTCGGGCAGCAGCGGAATCCTGACACCCTCTGCTCCTGCCAGTCCGACGCAGATGGGGTATGCCTCAAAGGAACGCCAGGCGTAAATCACTTCGTCTGCCTTGCCGTCGGCGTTCTGCCCGGCGAAGGCGGCGAGGATCTGGTTCAGGGCACCCAGGCTTCCGGCGCCGGTGACGACATCGTCAGCGGGGACACCCAGGAAATCCGCGAGCGCCGTGCGCAGCTTGGTGGCAAGTGGATCCGGGTAGCGGTTGATGTCGCTCTGATCGGCGATCGCCTCCAGTACCGCAGGAATGGGAGGCAGCGGGTTCTCGTTCGAGGACAGCTTGTAGCTGGTCAAACCCTCAATCGCCGCAGGCGGTTTTCCGGCGGCGTACTTGGGAAGGCTGCCGACCACCGGGCGGGGCCGAACGCCCTCCTGTGCCATATCAGGAGAAGTCATAATTCCAAGCCTACTGGTCGGCATTTTCGGGGCCCGGGTGGACACTCCTTGCCGCCCTGTGTGAAAGCATGGGCCCATGGGTGCATTCATCGTCCGTGTCCTGATCAATGGCCTGGCCCTCTGGGTGGCCAGCTGGATTCTTCCCGGCCTGGATATTTCCACGGCTGCCGCCAGCAACGCCGTCAACAATGCCGGCATCACCCAGGGCGGTGAGACCGTGGGCATCATCCTTGCCTACTTGTTCATCGGCCTGATTTTCGGAATCGTCAACGCCTTTGTCCGCCCCCTCGTGAAGCTGCTGTCCCTTCCCATCACCATCCTGACGCTGGGCCTGTTCACGATCATCATCAACGCCGCGATGCTCTACCTCACCGCCTGGCTCAGCAGCTAAACGCCCGTGCACCTGACCATCGATTCCTTCTTCTGGACCGCGGTCCTCGCAGCGATCATCATCAGCGTGATTTCCGTGGTGGCCAATCGCATCCCCGGAGCCCGCCGGCGCTGACCGCACCCTGGCAGGCGGAGCCGGGATGACGCTGAGAGTTGTTCTGCCACCGGGAGCAGCTAGGGGCAACGGTCCGCATTCGAACCACCCGCGTCCATTATTTGATATGAAATGTCTCAGATAGCGAGACGACGGTTGAATAGTTCCATGATTTCTACGCTTCTTTCGCAGCCTTTCGTGAGCCAGCAGTGGCTCGAACAGCATTGGGTGCGGGTGGTTATCGTCGACACTCGCTGGTATCTTGACGGCGCTTCCGGATTTGCGGCGTATGAGTCCGGGCATTTGCCGGGAGCGGTGTTCGTCGATCTGGATGAGTGGCTATCAGGGCCGGCTTCGCCCGAGCGGGGCAGGAATCCCTTGCCCGACCCTCGAGTATTTGCCGAGGGCATGGGCAGGGCTGGCATCGGTGATGATGACATGGTGGTTGCCTACGATGACGCGGGCGGCGTGATTGCCGCTCGCCTCGTATGGATGCTGCGGAGCCTTGGGCACTCGGCGGCCGTCCTGGATGGTGGAATCAACGGCTACCAGGGGGAGCTCGAGACCGGAGTCGCCGGCCGTCACCCGGATGATTTCACCCCGCGTCCGTGGCCGTCCGAGTTCTTGGCTGACATCGAGGAAACGACGGCCGAAGGTGCCTTTGTTATCGATGCCCGCAACCGTGACAGGTTCGAGGGCAAACAAGACCCTATAGATCCCCGGCCAGGCCATATTCCGGGGGCTGTGAGTGTTCCCTGTCGCGAGAACCTGGAGTCTGATGGAAGACTTTCCCAGCCTGGAAAGCTGATTGAAAACTTTCGGGCCGCAGGAGTTGAAACTGCCCGGAACGTCATCTCTTACTGCGGTTCCGGGGTTACCGCGTGCCACAATCTCCTCGTCATGGAGCTCTTGGGCATGGATCGCGGGCGCTTGTTCGTCGGCGGCTGGTCGCAGTACGGACATGCCTCGGACCTTCCTGTGGAGACGGGAACCGGGCACTCGGGAGGCAGACTGTGAGCCGCGGTTCCTGGTCCTGGACGACTGGCATAGCCGCCGGCCTGTAAGTCCCCGGCAATGGTGGGTAGCTGAGCAGCCGCGGCGGCCTTCAACGACGGTTCTCAACGCCACCCCGCCTCCGAGCGGTTCTCCGGAACCCGGGGGCGTTCCCGTTGCGGCGGTGGAGACGCTGCGGGCATCGCCTCGCGGGTGAGCTTGAACCTGGTCACGGTCGGCTTGGGCAGTTTGGACCCGGTCGCGGCCGCCGCGCCGCCGGTCCCGAGTACGCCCGCGAGCGCGGCGGTGGATGCCATAAGGGACGGGTCGCGACTCGCGGCGACCCGTTCCGCGGCCTCCGCGTAGTTCTCCAGGCTGTGCCCCGGGCCGAGGCCCGCGTCTTTTCCCGGCGCAGTCTGGACCTGGTTCTCGAGGGTCACCGTCACGCGGTCCCTGGTGTCGGCATTGGGCACTCCGTCACACCCCGGAACCCAATCCTGGCTGTGTTCCAGATGCAGGCTGGTGATTCCGGGTTCGGGGTTGATGCCGCCGACGGGGGACCCGGCCGTGAGGACGTATTTGAGGTCGTATTCGGCCAGGAAAGCTTTGTTGGCCGCCAGATTCATCGCGTGGACACCACCCTGACTGTGACCAACTGCCACGACCTGTTCCCCGGCCGTGGCACCCGCCTCCCGCAGCGCCTCCCGGATGGCAGGCGCGAGGTAGGCGGAATCGTAGCCGAGGGCGTCGAAGATCCCGCCTTCGTCGATCGGATTGCTCCCGCCGGGCGGGTCCCCCTCCTGCGTTCCGGGAACCAGCACCACCCACGTGCTCTTCTCATCACTCCCGCCCTGCGGCACTTTGATCACGGCGATTTCTCCCGGCCCTTCGCTGTGCAGCCCTTCGGTCCGGCGCAGCAGGCCCGGCAACGAGGTGTCGACGGCTTCCTCGGTTGTTCCCACTTTCTGGACCGTGACAGGCCGCGGCTTCAGGTGCGCCAGCTCGGGCACGGCCACGATGGTGCGGAGAATGGCCCTGACGTCCGTCTGGCCCGCCAGCAGCGCCGTCACCGTCCCCCACAGGGGCCCCGGTATCGCGCTACCGAGCAAGGAGCCCACAATCAGCGGCGCCTGGGCCACGAGGTGCTCGGCGCGGTCCCGGTCCCCAAGATGCGTGCCTGCGCCCCCGACGAGCAGCATGCCCGCCTCCACCTGGGGAGGATGGATCAGGCCCACACGCAGGGCAATTGCGTTCCATGCCTCGGTGTACTCGTATTCGCGATGGCTCGCCCGGACCTGCTCGCCGGTCTTCCGGATCGCGTCACGGACCCGGGTCACTTCCTGCACCCCAGCACCAACGGCGACGATTGCCGGGTCGCCACTCGTGTAAGCCTGCAGCTCCGAGAGGAAGAGCTCCCGGCGGACTGCGTCGGCTTCCATGACAACGGCATCGAGCTTCTGCACGACGCCATCCAGCGCATTGGCTCCGGCCAGAAGCTCCTCGAACTGGAAGCCGATTCCACCCACACCGCCGCGGACCCTCAGGAAGCCGTCCACCGGCGGTTCCACGGGCCGGAGCGGGCCATCGTCCTCCATGCGCACGCCGGGCATCAATAGCCCGGCCCTGCCGGAACGGCCACCTTCGCCGCCTGGTGCATCACCATGACGGAAGCCTCCCGCAAGGCATCGCGTGCCCGCCGCAGTTCGACCAGGCGGATGGCAAGGACGTTTCGATAAGCCCTGCCCGCAGCCGACTGCCATTGCCCCATCTGGACCTGTCCAAGCTGCGACAACGCGGCGTCCGCTTCATCCGCACACCGTGCCACCCGTGTGGCGAGTTGCCGTGCGTCGACTTCCTGCGGGGCCCATCGCCCCGGATCAAACGCGGCTTCCGCCGCAATCAACGTGTTGCCCATGTTCAGCTCCTGTCTCCTCACCCGGGCACCGGGCTGCCTGCCCTGATGCACCGAAACTACGGCCGCGCACCCGGGGCGCGGAACCGCCGTCGGGCGCTATGTGGAAAAAGGCCCGCAAGGCCGCTGTGGAGGACAGTCCGTGGCGGTATTCACATAGCAGGGTCCGCTTAAGGCGCGGGCTGGAGTTCATGAAAGAATTGGCCCATGCCTGAAACCGCCGCCGCTGTTACCCGTACGCCCTCCGGACGCCTGGCCCTCGCCGCTTCGCCGGAACAGATCGCCCTCGGCCCCCTGGACGGCCGTTACCAGTCCGCTATCGCGCCGCTGGTCGATTACCTGTCCGAGGCCGCCCTCAACCGCGACCGCGTGGCCGTTGAGGTCGAATGGCTCATCCACCTGACCAGCAACAGCGTGCTGCCCGGCGCGGGCCCCCTGACCGCCGAACAGCAGGAAAAGCTGCGCAGCATCGTCACCGAATTCGACGCCGCCGCTGTGGCCGAACTGGCCGAGATCGAAGCCGTTACGGTCCACGACGTCAAGGCCGTTGAGTACTACATCAGCCGCCGGCTCCCGGCCGTCGGCATCGAGAACCTGACCGCGATGGTGCACTTCGGCTGCACCTCCGAGGACATCAACAACCTTTCCTACGCCTTGGGCGTCAAGGGCGCCGTGGAGGACGTCTGGCTGCCGTCGGCCCGCGCGCTGGTACAGCAGATCGAGGCCATGGCCGAGGAAAACCGCTCCGTGCCGATGCTTTCGCGCACCCACGGACAGCCGGCTACCCCCACCACGCTGGGCAAGGAACTGGCCGTGATCGCCCACCGTCTGGGTCGCCAGCTCGACCGGATCGCGAAGACCGAATATCTGGGCAAGATCAACGGCGCCACCGGAACGTACGCCGCGCACGTCGCCTCGGTTCCGGGCGCCGACTGGCAGGCCGTATCCAAGTCCTTCGTCGAAGGCCTGGGGCTTACCTGGAACCCGCTCACCACCCAGATCGAAAGCCACGACTGGCAGGCCGAGCTGTACTCCGACATCGCGCGCTTCAACCGGATCCTGCACAACGTCTGCACGGACATCTGGAGCTACATCTCCATCGGCTACTTCCGCCAGATTCCGGTTGCCGGCGCCACGGGCTCGTCCACCATGCCGCACAAGGTCAACCCCATCCGCTTCGAAAACGCCGAGGCGAACCTGGAAATCTCCAACGGCCTGCTGGACACCCTCGCCGCCACGCTGGTCACCTCCCGCTGGCAGCGCGACCTCACGGATTCCTCTTCGCAGCGCAACATCGGCGTGGCATTCGGCCACTCCCTGCTGGCCATTTCGAACGTCGCGAAGGGCCTGAAGGCCCTCGACGTCGCTGGGGACGTGCTCGCCGGCGACCTCGACACCAACTGGGAAGTCCTGGGCGAAGCCATCCAGATGGTGATGCGTGCCGAGGCAATCGCCGGCGTCCCGGGGATGGAGAACCCCTACGAGCGCCTGAAGGACCTCACCCGGGGACACCGCGTGGATGCCGCGCGCATGCAGGAGTTCGTCTCCAGTCTGGGCCTTTCGGCTGACGCCGAAGCGCGCCTGCTGGCGCTCACCCCGGGCGGCTACACCGGCATCGCGGACGAACTGGTCGATCACCTCAAGTAGGACGCAGCCGGAAGCCGCGCAAGCGGCGGCCGTTCGCGGGCAGCATCACGACGGCGGCGGGCAGGGACACAGCCTCACAAACAGGGGCGTCCCGGCCCGCCGTCGTCGTTTCTTGCGCCGCCGTCGGTCTTCGGAAGTACCGCCTCCTGCCGGGATGTCCGGCCCGGCTAGTAAGGTGCCAGCATGAGGCTATTGCTTATCCGTCACGGCCAGACCCCCGGCAATGTCCTGGGCCAGCTGGACACCGCGTTTCCCGGCCCCGGGCTGACCGAACTCGGCGTCCGCCAGGCCGCCGCGCTGCCCCGGGCCCTGGCGGATGAAGACATCGAAGGCCTCTACACTTCAACGCTCCTGCGGACCCAGCTCACCGCCACACCGCTGGCCCAGGCAATCGGCCTCGAACCGGTCATCCTGGACGGCGTCCATGAGATCGAAGCCGGGGCCCTGGAAAAGAAAACGGACCACGAATCGCATATGCGCTACATGGGCACCGTCTTTGCCTGGAGCGACGGGAATCTGGATGTCCGGATGCCGGGCGCGTTCACCGGCCATGACTTCTTCGATCGCTTCGACGCTTCCGTGAGCAAGGTGGTTGCCGCGGGCCACTCGACTGCGGCGATCGTCAGCCACGGTGCGGCCATCCGATGCTGGGCAGGACGGCGGGCCGTGGACATCGATACCCTCTTCGCCGAAACCCACCAGCTGCCCAACACCGGAATCGTGGTGCTCGAGGGCGACCCGGACTCGGGCTGGAGCGTGCTGCATTGGGACCGCATCCCTGTGGGCGGCCTTGCCCTGGCCGATCCGACGGCGGAGGACCCCACCGGCGAAGCCCTATAGCCGTCTCCGGCCGGGCCGGAACTCGGATGAGCCCGGAGGTCGGATGAGCCGCCCGGATCCGGGTCCATCGGCAGTTCTCCGGACCCTTACGCATAGGAAACACGGCGGTAACCGCTCCTTCCTAGGCTTGTTTTGCATAACCCCCTCCGGCGAAAGAGGTAGCGATGCAGACCAACCCGCGGCTCAACATCCGTCAGGTCAGCTGGGCAAACCCCGTGGGCGCAGACCTCCGCGCGGCGCAGCAGTCTGAACTGGATTCCCGTTTCGGCACGTCCGATCACGAACCTGGCCCGGCGCCATCGGAGGCCGATACAGCGGTCTTCGTGGTGGCGTACGAGAAGTGTTCCGGACAACCCCTGGGCTGCGGCGGGCTGCGGATCGTGGACGACCGCACCGTGGAGATCAAGCGTCTGTACGTTGTCCCCTACGCCCGCGGGTCCCGGGTGGCCAGTTCTATTCTGGCCAGCCTCGAAGGGCTGGCGCATTCGCGGGGCTTCCAGGTGATCACAGCGGAGGCGGGCTCGGCGCAGACCGACGGCCGCAGCTTCTACGAAAGTTCCGGCTTCGAGCCGGTCGCCAACTTCGGGCCGTACATCGGCGTCAGTGAGTCCCGCTGCTACTCCAAAGCCATCGATTCCCACAGCGCCGCGCACACCGCGATGGCCTGAGGGCTTAATTTTCCGCGCAAAGCGGTGGGCGGCGGCTGCTCCCGGCGGCGGCTCGGATAATCTCGCCCTATGGAAAAAGCAGACATCACGTTCCGGACCCGTAAATGGGTGCGCCCGGAGGACCTGAACGCCAACGGCACCCTGTTCGGCGGAAGCCTGCTGAAATGGATCGACGAGGAAGCGGCGATCTACGCGATTCTCCAACTGGGCAACGGCCGGGCCGTCACCAAGTACATCTCCGAGATCAATTTCGTGAGCTCGGCCGTGCAGGGCGACCTGATCGAACTGGGCATCACCGCCACCCGCTTCGGCCGGACTTCCTTGACGATGCGGGCCGAAGTGCGGAACATGATCACCCGCCGGAGCATCCTCACCATCGAGGAGATCGTCTTTGTAAACCTGGGCGAGGATGGCAACCCTGAGCCGCACGGCTACACGGAGATCACCTACGAGCGTGACCGCATCCCGGCCCACCACCTGACCCAGACCCTGCAGCAGGACTGAACCCGCCGACGTCGTTCCGGCTACCAGTCCGTGCCGCTAAGATGCCCGCATGGAGCTGAGCACAGTGGCCGCGGAGTTGTACGCGCTGCTGCCTGCCGAGTTCATCGCCGCCCGCGGCGCGCGTGCGAAGGAAGCGAAGGCTTCCGGCGACGCCGCGTTGGCGACGCGGATCGGCCGGTTGCCGAAGCCCTCGGCGGCCGCCTGGGCCATCAACATGCTGGCACGCAGCGGCGCCACCGAACTGGAACAACTCCTCGGCTTGGGTGCCGCGCTGCGGGACGCCCAAACGGAACTGGACCCGGCCAGGCTGCGGGAACTCGGACAGCAACGCCCCCACCTGCTGGCTGCCGCCGTCGGGAAGGCCGATGAAATCGCCGCCGGCCTCGGCGTGCGGCTGAGCGACGCCGCGGCAAGCGACATCACCGGGACCCTGCGGGCTGCCCTCGGCGACACGGATGCCGCCGCGGCTGTCCGGAGCGGCCTGCTGGTGCGGGGTTTGTCGGGCGACGGCGTAGATGCTGTCGACCTGTCCGGCGCGGTGGCGCTTGAAGGCGGCGCGGTTCCTGCCGCCCCGGCCGCCCCGCGTGTGAAGACCGACGACGGCGACACGAGTGCCCGCGAGAGCCTGCGGGCCAAAGCCGAGGACGCCGAGCGCGCGGCAGGGCAAGCGGAAGCGGAGCTCGCGGAGGCGGAGCGGTCGCTGGCGGAGGCCAGGTTCCGGCGTCGGGAGCTCCAGGCTGCGTTGAAGGAGACCCGGGAGCGCCTCGCGTCCCTGGAGGAGGAGCTGGCGACGGCCGAGCAGGACGCCCGCCGGGCGAGCCGCACCGCCGAGGCCGCGGACAAACTTGCGGCGCAGAAGCGGCGCATCGCCGGGCAGGCCCGCCGCTGGCTGGATCGCTACTCCGGGCCCGGAGGCGGCTGAACCCTTGATGGCCGGAGGGGCCGGGCGTAGAACGTAAGAATGAACGACGTCAACGCCTGGATGGACAAATACATCGCCGCCTGGACCTCGAACGACCCCGATGACATCAAGGCCCTGTTCACCGAGGATGCGGTCTACGCCACCCGGCCGGACACCGATTCGCCGTGGCGCGGACATACCGAAATCGTTGACGGTTGGATCGACGCTGGCGACATGCCGCATGCCTGGGCCTTCGAATGGACCCTCCTGGGGCAGGACGGCAACCTGGCCTTCGTCCAGGGCCTCACCACCTACTTCAACGGCCAGCCCACCTACGACAACCTCTGGGTGATCCGCTTCGCCCCGGACGGCCGGGCAACGGAGTTCACCGAGTGGTACATGCCGCGGAAAGACGCGTAAAGGTTTCGTAAAAACCCCGTTCCATCCAATCCGGGCGGTGCTAGGCTCCGTGAGCGCCGGGCGCCGAATATGCGGCCGGATATGCGCCTGCGCCGAAGGGCCAACGGAGGGGATCACCGATGTCGAAAGCACGGAAGCCGGCATCCGGGCGCCTCGGGTATGAGGCGCCGCGGGAACAGCGCGACGAGGTTCCCCGGGCGAAGAAGGAAAGCACCATCGCCCGGGCGCTCCTGCACCCCGTGCGCTCCCTGCCCCTGGCGTTCCTGCTGGTGATCCTGATCGGCGCAGCCCTGCTGATGCTGCCGTTCTCCCGGACCGACCTGGGCGTCGACCCCGGCCTCGCTCCCCTTTTCACAGCCGTGTCCGCCGTCTGCGTCACCGGGCTGGTCACCGTGGATACGGCCACGTTCTGGACCCCGTTCGGGCACGTGGTGATCCTGGGACTCATCCAGGTGGGCGGCTTCGGGATCATGACGCTCGCGACCCTGCTGGCCCTGGTCGTGCGGAAGAGCCTCGGCCTGCGCGGCCAGCTGGTGGCGCAGTCGGAAACCCACACCCTCAACTTCGGCGACGTCCGCTCGGTGCTGTTCCGCGTCGCGCGGATCATGTTGGCGGTCGAGGGAACCACCGCCGCCGTCCTGTCCGTCCGCTTCTGGCTCGCCTACGACCAGAACCCCGGCGTCGCCGTCTGGCACGGCGTCTTCCACGCAGTATCCGCGTTCAACAACGCCGGGTTCGCGCTGTACAGCGACAACCTCGTGGGCTTCGCGGAAGACCCCTGGATCATCGTGCCCCTCTGCCTGGCCGTGATTGCCGGCGGGCTCGGTTTCCCCGTGATCATCCAGCTCTTCAGGGGCACCCGGCTCAAGGACTGGACGGTGCACCTCCGCCTGACGGTATTCGGCACCTTGTTGCTCCTGGTGCTTGGTTTCGTGGCGTTCGCGGCCTTCGAATGGAACCGGCCGGAAACGCTGGGCCCGCTGAGCACCGGCGGCAAGGTCCTGGGCGCGTTCGCCGGCAGCGTCTTCCCGCGCACGGCCGGCTTCAACAGCATCGACTACGGGGCGGCGTCGTCGGACACCCTCATGACCACCGACATCCTGATGTTCATCGGCGGCGGAAGCGCGGGAACCGCGGGCGGCATCAAGATCACCACCTTCCTGGTCCTCGCCTTCGCCATCTGGAACGAAGTCCGGGGCCGCGAACAAGTGACCATCGCCCACCGCTCGATCAGCCCGACCGTGCAGCGGCAGGCGCTGACCGTTGCCCTGCTCGGCGTCGCGGCGGTGATCGGCGGAACCATGCTGCTGCTCATGCTGACCGATTACAGCTTGGAAAAGGTGCTGTTCGAAGCCATTTCGGCGTTCGCCACGGTGGGGGTCAGCACCGGTATCACCTACCACCTGCCCGACGGCGCCCAGTGGGTCCTGATGGCGCTCATGTTCATCGGCCGCCTCGGTTCCGTCACCGTGGCCGCGTCCTTGGCGCTGTCCTCGCGCCCACGCTTGTTCAGGCTGCCGGAAGAGCGGCCGATCATCGGGTAGGGTTTGGCTGCCCGCTTGCTTCGCTTCGCTTGCTTACCCGTGTCCCCGGCAGGACCCCGGACTTCCGCGGCTCTGCCTCGGTGCCCTCGAAAGCAAACGGGAAGGAACGTCGCCGAAGCGGGAGCCCGGCTCAGTAACTCGGGCACGCTCCGCCGTCGGGCCCTTCGCCCTGACCAGAAGCCGGAATGAACTTCGCGGCGAGCGCTTCGGTCCCCCGGGCGAGCATCGCGACGTCGGCGCCGACCAGCACGAAGGACGCTCCGGCGTCGAGGTAGGCCCGTGCTGTTGCCTCGTTGAAGGCGTTGACGCCGGCGGGCTTGCCGGCGGCCTTCGCTGCGGCGAGGCAGTGTTCGACGGCGGCCCGCACCCCGGGATGCTCCTGTTCGCCGAGCAGCCCCATGGAGGCAGCTAGGTCTGAGGGGCCGATGAAGATCGCGTCGACGCCGTCGACCGCCAGAATGTTCTCGACCGCCGCAACGGCGGCCTCCGACTCGATCTGGACCGTCACGCTGACCGTTTCCGACGCCCGGGCGAGGTAGTCCGGGATCCGGTTCCAGCGCGAGGCCCGCGCCAGAGCGGATCCGACGCCGCGCACCCCGTGCGGCGGGTAGCGGACGGCGACGACGGCGGCCTCCGCCTCCGCGGCCGAATTGACCATGGGAATGAGCAGGTTCTGCACACCCAGGTCCAGGTATTGCTTGATCAGGACGGTGTCGTTCACCGGCGGCCGGACCACGGCCTGGACCGGGTAGCCACTGACGGCCTGGAGCTGGGCAAGGATGGATTCGAGCCCGTTGGGGCTGTGTTCGGCGTCGATCAGCAGCCAGTCCAGGCCCGAGCCGGCGCAGATCTCCGCGATCAGCGGGCTGCCTGAGCAGACCCACATCCCGGCCAAAGGCCGGCCCGCCGCAGCGAGGGCGTCGGTGAACGTTGGCTCTACTCGAATCGGCATGTCACAACTCCCAGCGGTCCGTAGTCGGCGTGTACGGTGTCCCCTTTGTAGACCCAGAGCGGGCGGGTGAAGGAGCCGGCCAGGATGATCTCCCCGGCCTTCAGCCCGTCTCCGTGCGGGGCGATCTTGTTGGCCAGCCAGTGCACGCCGGCGGCCGGGTGGTCCAGGACGCCGGCCGCGACGCCGGTTTCCTCCACGGTCTGGTTCTTGTAGAGGATGGCCGAGACCCAGCGGAGGTCGACGGCGTCCGGCCGCACCGGGCGGCCGCCCAGCACCATGGCGCCCATGGCGGCGTTGTCCGCGATGGTGTCCACGATGGTCCGGCCCTCCATCTCGATCCTCGAATCCAGGATTTCGAGGGCCGGGACCACGTAGTCGGTGGCGTTCAGGACATCGAAGAGGGAGCAGCCGGGCCCGGTGAGGTCGTTCTTCAGCACGAACGCCAGCTCCACCTCCACCCGCGGGTGCGTGTACCGCTCCCACTCCACGGAGCAGCCGGTTTCCAGCACCATGTCATCGAAAATGGCGCCGTAGTCCGGTTCGGTGATGCCCGTGGCCGCCTGCATGGCCTTGGACGTGAGCCCGATCTTGCGGCCCACCAGCGTCCGCCCGGTGTCCTCGTTCCGGCGCCGCCAGAGCTGCTGCACGGCGTAGGAATCCTCCACCGTCATCTCCGGGTAGCGGGCGGTCAGCCGCGGAACCGGAGTCCTGTTCCGGCTTGCCGCCACCAGCTCATCCGCGATGGCCTCGATCGTTGTCTCGTCCAGCATCGCTTTCCCTTCCGTGCCTGTTCGAGGCAGCTTAGACCTGCGCGCCCAGCTTGAAGCCTTCGACGCCCGTGCCCGGCGTGCCGCCGTCGTCCTTGCGGGTGTAGGAGAAACCGTCGGCGCCCACGGTGACGGCCATTTCGCTCTTGTCCTCGCGGATGATGACCGGCTGCGGGTTGCCGTCAAGGTCCAGCACCAGGGAGGCCTCGGTGTACCAGGACGGGACCACGGGGTTGCCCCACCAGTCGCGGCGCTGGTTGTCGTGGACGTCCCAGGTGACGGTGGGGTTGTCCGGGTCGCCGGTGTAGTAGTCCTGGGTGTAGATCTCCACGCGGTGCCCGTCCGGGTCCAGGATGTACAGGTAGAAGGCGTTGGACACGCCGTGCCGGCCGGGGCCGCGCTCGATGCGGTCGCTGATGCGCAGGGCGCCCATCTTGTCGCAGATCTGGATGATGTTGTGCTTCTCGTGCGTGGAGAAGGCGATGTGGTGCAGGCGGGGTCCGTTGCCGCCGGTCAGGGCGGTGTCGTGCACGGTCTGCTTGCGGTGCATCCACGCGGCGTACGTGACGCCGTCGGAGTCCTTGATGTCTTCCGAGACGCGGAAGCCGAGGTCCTCCAGGTACTTGCGGCCGCGCGGGACGTCCGGGGTGACCTGGTTGAAGTGGTCCAGGCGCACCAGTTCACCGGCAGAGTAGAGGTCATAGCGCTGGGTGAGGCGCTCCACGTGTTCCACTTCGTAGAAGAACTCGTAGGGGAAGCCCAGCGGGTCCTCCACGCGCACGGAGTCGCCCACACCCTTGGTGAAGCCTTCCTTGCGGCGCTCCACCCGGCAGCCCAGTTCCTTGTAGTACGCCTCGGCGGCGTCCACCTCGGCCGGGGACTTCACGCGGTAGGCGAAGGCGGCGGCCGCGGCCACCGGACCCTTGCGGAGCACGAGGTTGTGGTGGATGAACTCCTCGAAGGAGCGCAGGTAGATGGTGTCCTCGTCCTCTTCGGTGACGTGCAGGCCCAGCAGGTCCACGTAGAACGCGCGGGACTTGGCCAGGTCCGTGACCACGAGTTCCAGGTACGCGCAGCGGACGATGTCCGGGGCCGGGACGGAGGGCTTGGGGATGACGTTGCTCATGGTGGTCTCTCTTCGTTGAAAGGGGTCTGTTTGGGTGCCGTCCGCCCAACTGACTCGCAGTAGATGTCGTTTTGGAGCCTCAAAACGACCACAATTGCGAGCTAGTTGGGCCGGCCGGGCTCAGGCGCCGAACTTCGGCGTGTGGACCGAACCGAGCGTGATGTGCACGGCTTGCTGGTCGGTGTAGAAGTCGATGGAGCGGTAGCCGCCTTCGTGGCCCAGGCCCGAAGCCTTGACGCCGCCAAACGGGGTGCGCAGGTCGCGGACGTTGTGGCTGTTCAGCCACACCATGCCGGCCTCGACGTTCTGCGAGAAGTTGTGGGCCCGGGTGAGGTTCTGCGTCCAGATGTAGGCCGCCAGGCCGTACTTGGTGTTGTTCGCCAGGGCGAGGGCTTCGTCGTCGTTCTCGAACGGGGTGATCGCCACGACCGGACCGAAGATTTCCTCCTGGAAGATCCGCGCGTCAGGCGCGACGTCGGCAAACACCGTGGGTGCGATGTAATTGCCTTCGGGGAGGTGCCGGGGGCGGCCGCCGCCGGCCAGGAGCCGGCCTTCGGACTTGCCGATCTCCACGTAGGAGGCCACCTTTTCGTAGTGCTCGGGGTGGACCAGGGCGCCCACCTGGGTCTTGGGATCGTGCGGGTCGCCCACCACGATGTTCTTGGCGCGGGCCGCGTACTTTTCGCAGAACTCGTCGTAGATGGCGCGTTCCACCAGGATGCGGGAGCCGGCGGTGCAGCGTTCGCCGTTGAGGGAGAAGACGCCAAACAGTGCGGAGTCGATCGCGGCGTCCAGGTCGGCGTCGGCGAACACCACGCACGGGGACTTCCCGCCGAGCTCCATGGACAGGCCCTTGAGGTTGGCCGCCGCGTTGCGGAAGATCGTCTGGCCGGTTGTGGTTTCGCCGGTGAAGGAAATCAGCGGCACGTCCGGGTGCTTCACCAGGGCGTCGCCGGCTTCTTCGCCGAGGCCGTTGACCAGGTTGAACACACCGTCGGGCAGGCCCGCGTCCTTGAAGATCTGCGCCCAGAGGGAGGCCGAGAGCGGGGTGAATTCGGCCGGCTTGAGGACCACGGTGTTGCCGGTGGCCAGGGCGGGGGCGAGCTTCCAGGACTCGAGCATGAACGGGGTGTTCCACGGAGTGATCAGGCCGGCGACGCCGATCGGCTTGCGGTTCACGTAGTTGATCTGCGAGCCGGGGACCTTCATGGCGTCGTCGAACTGGGCCACGATCAGGTCCGCGAAGAAGCGGAAGTTCTCCGCCGCGCGCAGCGCCTGGCCCTTGGCCTGGGTGATCGGCAGGCCGGTGTCGAAGGTTTCGAGCTCGGCGAGCCGGGCTTCCTGGGCCTCGACGGCGTCGGCGATCCGGTTCAGCACACGGGCGCGTTCGCGCGGCTTCATCTTCGGCCACGGGCCGTTGACGAAGGCTTCGCGGGCGGCGGCGACGGCGAGGTCGATGTCTTCCTTCTGGCCCGCGGCGGCGGTGGCGTAGTTCTTGTTGGAGACCGGGTCCAGGACGTCGAAGGTCTTGCCGGACACGGAGTCAACGAACTTGCCGTTGATGTAGTGCTGGATGTGGGTGGGCAGTTCTTCGGGAACGTAGTGTGTGCTGGTTTCTACGGAGGTCGTCATCGTTGAAGTCCTGTCTAGTGGTTGGCTTGGGCGAGGTAGGCGTCCAGGGTGGCGGCGCGGTGCCGGCGGGCGGCTTTCTCGATGGTGTCGGCGTCGGCGTTGTTTTCGATCAGCCGGAGCAGCGCCTCGTGCTCCTCGACCGAATCCCGGGCGCGGCCGGGGACGAAGCGGAAGGTGGAGGACCGCAGCGAGGCGAGCCGGTTCCAGCCGCGGTGGACGAGGTCCAGGATGTGCGGATTGGGGCAGCGTTCAAACAGGACGCTGTGGAAGTCCTGGTTCAGCCGGGTGAAGCGGACGGGGTCGAAGTGCTCCAGGCAGTCGCGCATCTCCTCGTTGACCGCACGCGCCCGCGCAATCGATGCCGCATCGATCAACGGCGCGGACAACGCCGTGGCCGCCCCTTCGATGATGCTCAGGGTCTGCATCGTGTAGAGGTATTCGGTGGGGTCGATCCCTGAGACGGTGGCGCCGACGTTCCGTTCGAAGGTCACCAGGCCTTCGGCTTCGAGGCGGCGGATGGCTTCGCGGACCGGGACCACGCTGAAGCCCAGGTCCTCGGCGATCTTGGCCAGCACCAGGCGGTAGCCCGGCGAATAGGCGCCGTCCACAATGCGGGCCTTCACCGCTTCGTACGCCTGCTGGGACTTGCTGCCCGTCTTCTCGCCCGAGGCGAGGCTGCCCGTGACGGTCTCAGTCATTGTCCTGCACCCATTCCTCGTACTTGGCGCGCCATTCGGCGTTCATCGGGAAAAGCCCGTCAACGCTGTGGCCCTGCTCGACCATCTGGAAGATGAACGCTTCCTCGCGTTCCTGGGCGATGCATTCGTCCACGAGTTCCGCGGCGATGGCCGGCGGAATCACCAGGATGCCGTCCGCGTCGGCCACGATGATGTCGCCCGGCTGCACCGTGGTGCCGCCGCAGGCGATGGTGATGTCCGTGTCCCAGGGGACGTGGCGGCGGCCGAGCACCGCAGGATGGCGGCTGGCGAAGTAGGTGGGGATCTCCAGTCCGGCCACGGCCGAGTAGTCCCGCACGCCGCCGTCGGTGATGATCGCTGCCGCGCCACGCACCTGGGCGCGCAGGGCAAGGATGTCGCCCACGGTGCCGGTGCCCTTTTCGCCGCGGGCCTCCATGACCAGGATGTCGCCTTCGTTGACGGATTCGACGGCGCGTTTCTGGGCGTTGAACCCGCCGCCGTGGGTCTTGAAGAGGTCCTCGCGGTTGGGCACGTAGCGCAGGGTGCGGGCCAGGCCGACGACGCGGCGGTCCGGGCGGGTGGCCTGCAGGCCGTCGATGCTGACGTTGTTCAGCCCGCGCTTGCGCAGCTGGCTGGAGAGGGTGGCCGTGGCGACGGACTCGAGTTTCTTCTTCAGCTCCGGATCGAGCCCGGGCTTGGCACCTTCAGCACCAGCCGGCGACAGTCCGGCGGCTTCGCGCGAACCGTACGCCTCCTCCCGCTGGGTGTCATCGGACTTGGGCTGCGCACCATAGGCGGCGAACGGCGTCGCGCCTTCCACGACGGCGGTGGCCAGGCGGCCGCTGCTGAAGTCACGGCCGGTGACCTCAACCTCGACGACGTCCCCCGGCACCGCGACCGATGCGCCGGCGGGGGTGCCGGTGAGGATGATGTCGCCCGGCTCCAGGGTGAGGAGCTGCGAGAGGTCCGCGACGAGGCGCGCGAAGGGGAAGAGGAGGTCCCCGGTGGTGTCGTCCTGGACGAGTTCGCCGTTGTGCCAGGTGCGGATGCGCAGCGCGTCGGGGTCGACGGCGGCGGCCGGGATAAGTGCCGGACCCACCGGGGTGAAGCCGTCCCCGCCCTTGGAGCGGAGGTTGGAGCCCTTGTCCGCGTAGCGGAGGTCGTAGACGCCGAGGTCGTTGCTGGCCGTGACCCACTCGACATGGCCCCAGGCGTCCTCGGGGCTCACTCGGCGGGCATTCCTTCCAATGATGAGGGCGATTTCGCCTTCGTAGCCAAGGAGCTCGCAGCCTGCCGGGCGCTCGACGGTGCCGGGGTTGCTTGTGCTTCCGAGCGCCAGGGAGGACGCCGGCTTCAGGAAGTACGACGGCTGCTCCGGCGTGCGGCCACGCTGCGCGGCACGGCTGGGGTAGTTGATGTGGACCGCGATCACCTTGCGCGTCCGGGCCAACAGCTCCGGGTTGAGTTCCCGGGTTCCGGCTTCCATCGGCACGTTTTCCATCAGTGCGCGTCTCCTCGTCGTCGAGTGTCTATCAGGTACGAAATCGTATACGAAAACTATGCCTCGGGATGTGAGCTGCGTCAACCCCTGGTCACGCCGGGGGACGCGCAGTGGCATTCTGCCGGGCCGGCCCCGGTTCCGTTGACGCACCGCGCGTTCCCCGGCATCGTTGACCGTGGCCGGCAAACAAACGGGGGAAGGTATCGCTTTGAGCCTGAGGGGTTTCAGCACGATCAGTTTTTGGGCCGACGACGTCGAGGCCGCCGCGGCCTGGTACCAGGACTTCGACATCCTCGCGGCCCAGCAGTCCTGAGATGGGCGCAACAGCGGAACCGTTCGCGTTCCAGGACGGTCCCGAGTGGGAAGGCTGGCTGGCGGCAAACCACTCGGCGCAAAGCGAAGCCTGGCTGCTCATCGGGAAGAAGAACTCCGGCGCCCCGCTGCTCGCCATTGAAGATGCCCTGGACGGCGCCCTGTGCTTCGGGTGGATCGACGGCCAGCGCAAGGGCTTCGACGAGAAATCCTTCCTGCAGCGCTATTCGAAACGCAGCCGACGGAGCTCCTGGTCGCGAGTGAACGTCGGCAAGGCAGAGGCACTGATTGCCTCGGGGCGCATGAAACCGGGCGGGCTCGCCGAAATCGAGGCAGCCAAGGCCGACGGGCGCTGGGACGCGGCCTACGAATCCCAGCGCTCCGCGGAAATCCCCGAGGACGTCACGAAGGCCATCGCGGCCAATCCGGCCGCCGTCGTCGCCTTCGAAGCAATGGGCCGAACCGCGCGCTACGCCCTGGTCCTCCCCCTGCTCAAGGCGCGCACCCCCGAGTCGCGCGCGAAGCTGCTGGCCGGCGTCGTTGGGAAGCTGGCGCGCGGGGCATGAATTGACAGACGCACCAGTCGGCCGCCCGCAGCTCGTGGAGGATGGCGGAACGCTGGAACTTACACGGGTTCCCGCCTGGGAGGTCAAATACCGGAGGCCAGAACGGACCCGCCGCCCTGGGCATATGCCCGGTCGACGACCAGCCCTGCCCGGACGACGAGACGTTGCTCCGCATTATGGACGAACGCACATCCTGGGCGCCACCAAAGCGCAAAAAGCCAAACGCTAAGCCAGCGCTTCGGCCACCTTGTCTGCGGTCAGTTGCAGTTGCCCTGCGAGGGCGGACAGATCGTCGGACTTAACCCGCTGCGTTGGCCCATTCACGGTCAGCGCGCCGAGCAGCTGCCCTGCGGAATCCCGGACGGGGCAGGCGATGACGAAGAGGCCTTCCTCGAGTTCGTCGTCGAGGATCGCGTATCCCTGTTCCCGCACGCGGCGCAGTTCCTCGAGGAGGGCGTCCCGCCTGGTGATGGTCTTGGGGGTGAAGGACTCAAGCCGCTTTGGCAGGGCGGCGACAACTTGCTCGTCGCTCAGCTCGGCGAGGACCACCTTGCCGGCCGCACTGGCGTGCATCGGGTAGGTCCTGCCCACCCACATGGCGCTGGCGTTCAGAAAGCGCGCCCCCGAGGCCTCGGCCACCACGTCATAGCTGGCCTCCCCCGTTACCATGACGAAGGTGATGGTCTCGTTGAACTTGGCAGCGCACTCGTTCAGGAGCGGCTGGATCTTTGAGACGACTCCCGCATATGGATCGGCGAGGCGGCCGAGTCGGGCCATCTGCCAGCCGAGCATGTAGCGGTTGTCCACGCGCGCCACGAAACCGCGCTGTTCAAGGCTCAGGAGCAGGCGGAAGGCCGTGGGCCGCGTCATCCCGACCGCCTGGGCAATTTCGGTGACAGTGATTCCTTGGCGGTGCCGGCCGAGTTCGCCGAGCAGGACCGTCGCCTTGACCACGGATTTGTTGGTCAGGTCAAGGGGTTCCGGGGAGGCCTGTTCCTCTTCGCCGACGGCTTTTTCAGATGCAGTTTCGTCCTGCGCAGTACTAGGTCCCGCTGCCATTAATGCTCCCGCTTTGGCCGGTCCGGGACCGGCTGCTCCGACTGTCGTTTGCCACACCAATCCTAGGCGCTACGGCAGCGGCGCGATCTAGGGACTGAACAGGGAGTTCAAAAGTCAGGCGGGCAGCGGTAGCCGGCCTAGCTATCACCACGCCTACGATTCCGACAACAACGGCCCGCCAATTCCTGGATACTCCCCCACGTTCCATGCCCTCAGGGTACCGGCAGCGTCAGCGCAGCACGGCTAGGCTGTGGCCCATGGGGGAACCGGTAGAACGCTTCGTCCGGCCGGCTCTGCCGGCCGCCGTTTTCCATGACGACGACGGCGGGCCCATCCATTACAGCGAGCGTTGGGGAGCGGACGGCGCGCCGTCGGACGCTTGCAGCAGGGTGAGCAGTCCGGAACGGTTCACGGGATTGCACTTGGTGGCCGACGCGTTGATCGACTACCTCGCCAAAACGTTCGACGCCGACGTCGACTCCGCGCAGGAGTACGCCGGGGACCTTCTGCGGCACGGCATCACACCCGTGCGCGCCGTCCGCATCACGCCGCGCGGACGCGATGCCGCGCCGCTGACCTTTGTCTTTACCGACTTTCCGGGCCTCGCCGTCCACGCCGGCGCCCAGCAAGATTTCATCTACCCGGCCTGTGGCTGCGATGCCTGCGATGAGACCGCCGAACGATGCGCAGACGAGTTGGAGCGTGTGGTCCGGGGCGTCACCTTGGGTGGGTTCCGCGAATGGGTGGACCCGGGCGGGAACGCAGGCATGCGGTTGGCCTTCGAGGACGGTTCCATGGGTGGCGGGAACACCGGCCCGGTTCCCGAAGATCGCCTCGAGAACGCCCGGGCACGCCTTGCGCAGCTGCCCGGCGGCTGGGCGCCCTGGCCGCTGCGGGCCAAGTAGAGGACCCGGATCAACGGCAACATTTTGCTGGATCACCTCCGTCGGCAGCCGGCTCCGGCCCCGAAAATCCGCGGGCGGTTGGGCGGGCACCCCGAGGTGATCCAGCAAAATGTACGCACAGCTCCGGCAGACCTCCCCGAAACCGCCGCGTCTTGTCAGCCACGTCACACCGCGGTACAGTCTTCAGCAAGATTCTAGTTCAAATAAAGAACTATGTGTTCTATATTAGAACAACCACAAAGAAGTGAGGACCTCCCGTGCAGTTCCACCACCACGGATACGTATCAGGCGACCCGCGGATCCAGCCGGCCGCCGGCGTCGGACTGAACCGCCCCGAAGAACTCCCCGACGAAGTCGACGTACTCATCGTGGGCACCGGCCCGGCGGGCATGCTTACCGCGGCCCAGCTCTCCCAGTTCCCGGACGTCACCACCCGGATCATCGAGCGCCGCCCCGGCCGGCTCGCGATCGGCCAGGCCGACGGCATCCAGGCCCGCAGCGTCGAGACCTTCCAGGCCTTCGGCTTCGCCGAGCGGATCAGCGCCGAGGCGTACCACATCACCGAAATGGCCTTCTGGAAGCCGGACCCCGCAGACCCCTCACGCATCCACCGGGCCGCCCGCGCCGTGGACGATCCCACCGGCATCAGCGAGTTCCCGCACCTGATCGTGAACCAGGCCCGCGTGCTGGACTACTTCGCCGAGTTCATGGCGAACTCGCCCAGCAGGATGAAGCCCGACTACGGCTACGAGTTCCGCAGCCTGAAAGTGGACGACGACGGCGAGTACCCGGTGAGCGTGACGCTCCTCCACACCTCCGGTCCCCTGGAAGGCCAGGAACGCACCGTCCGTGCCAAGTATGTGGTGGGTGCCGACGGCGCACGCAGCAAGGTCCGCGAATCGATCGGCTGCACCATGGCCGGGGACCAGGCCAACCACGCCTGGGGCGTGATGGACACCCTTGCCGTCACGGATTTCCCGGACATCCGCACCAAGTGCGCCATCCAGGCCGAGAGCGGCAGCATCCTGCTGATCCCCCGCGAGGGCGGCCACCTGTTCCGCATGTATGTGGACCTGGGCGAAGCAGGCGAGGACCACGCCGTCCGCCAGACCACCATCGAGCAGATCATCGCCAAGGCCAACGAGATCCTGCACCCCTACACGCTGGACGTGCGGAACGTCGCCTGGCACAGCGTCTACGAGGTGGGCCACCGCCTGACCGACCGCTTCGACGACGTCCTGCCGGAGGACCTCGGCACCCGCACCCCCCGCGTCTTCATCACCGGCGACGCCTGCCACACCCACAGCGCCAAGGCCGGCCAGGGCATGAACGTCTCCATGCAGGACGGCTTCAACATCGGCTGGAAACTGGGGCACGTCCTGGAAGGCCGCAGCCCGGAAAGCCTCCTGTCCACCTACTCGGCCGAACGCCAGGTGGTGGCGAAGAACCTCATCGACTTCGACAAGGAATGGTCCTCGATGATGGCCAAGAAACCGGAAGAATTCGAGGACCCGTCCGAGCTCGAGGAGTTCTACGTCCGCACCGCCGAGTTCCCGGCCGGCTTCATGACCCAGTACTCGCCGTCGCTGATTGTCGGCGAAGCCACGCACCAGGACCTCGCCACCGGCTTCACCATCGGCAAGCGCTTCAAGTCGGCTCCCGTGGCCCGCGTCTGCGACACCAACCCGATGCACCTCGGCCACCACGCCAAGGCGGACGGCCGTTGGCGGATCTACGTCTTCGCCGACGCCGCCGAGGCCGGGGCCCCGGGCCCCGTCGCGGACTTCGCCGAGTGGATCGCGACGGCGCCGGACTCGCCGCTGGCCGCCACGCCGTCGGACGCTGACCCTGACGCATGGTTCGACCTCAAGGTGATCTACCAGCAGCCGCACACCGGCGTGGACATCGGCGCGGTGCCGGCCGTGTTCAAGCCCAGCGTCGGTCCCTTCCGGCTCACCGACTACGAGAAGGTCTACGCCACCGACCCGCAGGCGGACATCTTCGAACTGCGCGGCCTGGACCGCGGGGGCGTTGTGGTGGTGGTCCGCCCGGACCAGTACGTGGCGAACGTGCTGCCCCTGACCGCGACGGCGGAGCTCGCCGCGTTCTTCGCCCCGCTCCTGTCTGCCAAGCGTCTCCCCGCGTAGGAGCCTTGCGCGACGTTCCTTCCCGCTTGCCTGTGACAGCGGGAAGGAGCATCGCCGGCAACCCTCACCGCCGCAGCCGCCTCCACACCGCGGGCGCCACCACCACCACGACACCGGCGGCAGCACCGATCACCGTCTCCACGATGCGGTCCCGCAGCAGGAGGCCGGGGTCGACCGCAGCGGCCAGGAGGGTGGAAATCAGGGCCAGCGGCGTCACGAAGACCTGGGCCAGAAGATACTGCCGGGCGATGAACATCTCGGCGCCGAACTGGCACAGGGCGATCACCAGGACCATTCCCCACGGCGCCGGGTTCAGCCACAGGATGCCCGCCATCAGGACGAGCCCGATCACCGTTCCGGCGATTCTCTGGATGCCGCGGCGGACCCGGTGCCTCGTTGAATGGCCCACCAGCGGGACCACGGCGGCCACCATGGCCCAGTAGCTGTGACCGAAACCGAGCCACTCGCCCACCACCGTTGCAAGGACCCCGGCAAGCCCGGCCGCCACCAGGTAGCCGCCGCCTTCCAGCCAGGCCGCGCGGCGTTCGGGCACCGTGCGCCTTATGGCCGGCGGGCGCTTCCACGGGGTCCGGTGGCTCGGAACCACCCTGGACGACATCCCGACAAGCAGGCAGAAGACCGTGGTTAGCACCGCGGCCAGCATCGTCTCCCCCAGCGGCGGCTGCACCGGAATGGACGCGATGGCCGCGAAACCGAAGATGTGGAACAGGGAGCCCGCGGGCCGGAGCCGCCAGAACGCGATGACCACCGAGCAGGCGCCGGCCACGATCGTTGTCGCGGCGACCAGGAGCCACGAATATCCGGCCGGCCCGAGCCCCCATTGCGGCGCGATCCGTGCGGTCAGGGTCGCGAGCAGGATCACCAGGAGCATGAGCCCGCCGGCGCGCAGCTGGCTGCGGAAACGAAGGTGGTGCGGTTCGTTCCTCCCGTAGATTCCCGTAAATGCGCCGAAGGAAGCGAAGGCGGCCAGGTCCAGGCGTCCGATCAATGTCAGCGTGATGAGCGGGACGAAGACACCTATGGCGCAGCGGAGGGCAGGGTGGTGGTCCTTGTTTCCGGGGGCCATGGTGAACAGTTCCGCTACGGCCTTCACGCGGGCGGTCCGCCTTTCCTCGAAGGGTCAAAATTACGACGGCGGCGCTGGCGTCCGCCTCGAATTTTACGCCCGGAAAATTTGCTCAGGCAGAATGGAAGGCATGACCCTCACGACGTTCGCCCTCGTCCGCCACGGCCAAACCGACTGGAACGCGCAGCGCCGGCTGCAGGGATCCACCGATATTCCGCTGAACGACGTCGGCCGCGGCCAGGCGCGTGACGCCGTCGCCGTCCTGTCCCCTTACGAGTGGGACGCCGTGGTGTCCTCGCCGCTGGGCCGTGCCGCGGAAACCGCGGACCTCATCGCTGCGGGGCTCGGGCTGAGCGTGGAACGCCGCCTGCCGGGCCTGATCGAGCGCGGCTACGGCAAGGCCGAAGGCCTGCAGGCCGGCCCGGAACTGGACGCCCTGCGCATCCCCGGCGGCTTTGAAGGCGCCGAAAGCGAAGAGTCGACGGCGGCCCGGGGCCTGGCTGCCTTGGAAGAACTGGCGGAGGAGTTCCGCGGCCGGCGCGTCCTGGTGGTGTCGCACGGCACGCTGATCCGGCTGACCTTGGACCGGGCCACCGGGCGGTCCCTGCCCAGCGTCGAGAACGCCGCCCTGAACCTGGTGCACCACCACCCGGTGGACGGCTGGGAACTGGAGTTCTTCAACGGCGAGCCGCTGCTGGCCGGCGTCGAAGCCTAGCAACCCTCAGTGCCCGGGGCCCTGGTGCCCCATCCCGGAGGCCAGCCGCGTAATGGCGTCTTCCGGCGTCGGGACTGGCCCGAAGAGTTCGGCTTGGCGGCTGGTATCGGCGACGTATCTGCCGGTGTCGAACCAGGCCCCCATGGCCGCCATGTCCGCCATCATCGGGGCGAATTTGGCTGTGACCTTTCCCGCGACGCGCAGCGCCGAGGTGGGCATGGACATGACCTTGATGTCTTTGTCCGTGTGGGCCGAGGCGAGCTTTGCGGCCTCCAGCATGCTGAGCGGGCGGCTCCAGCCAATGTCGACGCGCTCTCCGACGGCGATGTCCGCGTCCACGGCATCGGCCAGGTATCCGGCGAGGTCGCTGGTCAGGACGAAGCTCAGCGGCGCGTCCTTGGAGCCGAGCCAGATGATGCGGCCCTTCTTGAAGGGGTCGCCGCCCACCCGGGCGACCATGTCGAAGAAGGCCCCCGGCCGCAGGGCAACGAAAGGGACGCCGAGTTCCTCGAGCTTGTCTTCGGCGAGCTTCTTGTTCCAGAAATGGGGAACCTGGGGCGTCTGGTCGCAGGTGAGGATACTGATCAGCACGAAGCGCGGAACGCCGGCAAGGTTGGCGGCAACGGCGAGGTTGGCGTAGCCGAAGGTGTCGATCGCCTCGGCGTTCCGGTCGTTCCGGGTGTAGCCGGCCGCCGTCGAGATGACAGCAGCAACGCCGGTCATCGCCGTGACGAGGGAACCGGCGTCGAGCATGTCCCCGCGGGCGATCTCCACGCCTTTGGACTCAAGCTTTCCCGCGTCCGATTTCGGACGGACCAAGGCCCGGACCCGCTTGCCGCGGCTAAGGAGTTGGTCCACCACCTGGCCGCCGAGGTATCCGGTTGCTCCAACGACGAGGACGGGTTGTTCTTCAGCCATGGCTTCTCCTGGGAGTTGTTCCTGATCCCAGTCGTAGCACGGACGGCAGTATGTCGATAGGGGCCGGGGCTGTAGGGCTGTAGGGCTGTAGGGCTGTGGGGATAGGGACCCGGGCGGACAGGGCCCGCTTTACCGCCCTTACCGCAGCACCGAGCTGAGCAGCAGGCTCGTTTCGCTGTTCACCACGCCGTCGATCGAGCGGATGCGGCCCAGGACGGCGTCGAAGGCGGGCAGGTCTTCGACACGCAATTCGGCCACGAGGTCCCACCCGCCGTTGGTGGTGTGCAGCGCGCTGATCTCGGGGAAGCCGCGGAGCTGCCGGATCACCTTGTCCGTGGAGCGGCCCTCCACCGCGATGAGCGAGACGGCGCGGATGGTCAGCGGATCGAGCTCGTCGCGTACCCGCACCGAGAAGCCCACCACGGCTCCCGAGGACACGAGCCGCTCAAGCCGGCTGTTCACGGTGGCCCGGGCGACGCCAAGCTTCCGGGCCAGCACGGCCACCGGCGCACGGCCGTCCTCGCGCAGTGCCGAAATCAGCCGCCGGTCCAGGTCATCAAGCTCCACCATGAACACAATGTATGTCTGAGCTCAGCATTTCGCCTAGATTCTGTTCAAAAAGTCGGCAATTCTGTCATTGAGCATGCAAACCGTCCCTCCGTACTGTGGCTCAAAGCAAATGAGATGCCTACAGAAATGAGGACGCCATGGCGCGTTTTGTCGACGTTCAGAACATGGTCCGCTGGGTGGCCGACCGCGGACCGGCACAAGTCATCGCCGGAATGATCGAATACATCGAGGACGATTTCCGGCGTTGGGAGCAGTTCGACAAATGCCCCCGCGTGGCCAGCCACACCCCGTTCGGGGTCATCGAACTGATGCCTACCAGCGACCACGAAAGCTACGGCTTCAAGTACGTCAACGGCCACCCCTCCAACCCTTCCCGCGGCTTCCAAACGGTCACGGCCTTCGGCATGCTGGCCGACGTCCACAACGGCTACCCCACTTTCCTGGCCGAGATGACGATCCTCACCGCCCTCCGCACCGCCGCGACCTCCGCCATGGTGGCCCGCCGCCTGGCACGTCCCGATTCCCGCGTGATGGCCATGGTCGGCGCCGGCAGCCAGTCGGAATTCCAGGCCCTGGCGTTCCGAGGCGCCCTGGGAATCCGCGAGCTGCGGGTCTGGGACACCGATCCCGCAGCCCTCGCGAAGTTCCTCAGGAACGTCGCGCCGCTGGGCTTCGAGGTCACCGTCGCCACTTCCGCCGCGGACGCCGTGGCAGGAGCCGACATCATCACCACCTGCACGGCCGACAAGACCCAGGCCACCATCCTCACCGCGGATCTGATCGGCGAAGGGGTGCATCTGAACGCGATCGGCGGCGACTGCCCCGGCAAAACCGAGCTGGACCCGGCCATCCTGAGCCGCGGGGAGGTGTTTGTCGAGTTCACCCCGCAGACACGGATCGAAGGCGAAATCCAGCAACTGCCGTCCGACTTCCCCGTGACCGAGTTCTGGGAAGTCCTCGCCGGGACGAAGCCCGGCCGCACCTCGCCGGAGCAGATAACGGTGTTCGACTCTGTGGGCTTCGCCATCGAGGACTTCTCGGCGCTGCGCTACGTCCGGGACGCCGTCGGCGGCACGGCCTTCTTCGAGGAGATTGACCTCGTGGCCAACCCGGAGGACCCCAAGGATCTGTTCGGTCTGGTCGGCGCACTGGCGCCGGTGGGCTAGGGGTCCGCCCGCCCTAACGAAAGCGGCGCACGACGGCGGCCTCCCGCCGTCGTGCGCGAAGGCACCTGCCGTCGTCTGGACCGCCTGCATGCCCTTTGATGTGCCCCTTTAATGTCAGTGGCTCCTGGCAGAGTTGGTGCATGGAAGGGATCGCGCACTTCGTGGCTCCGCGGACGGTGGCGTCGGTAGCCGTGCTGCCTTTGGGCGCCCGTCCGGCGGGCCGAGCGGCCCGGGGTGCGGAAGATGCGCTCGAACAGGCACACCGGACGCTGTCCTCGCTCCGTGTGGACGCCGCCGCCGAAGCACGCTTGTTCGGATTCGCGGAAGCCGCGGATTTCGCAGGCAGGGTCGAGGAACTCTCGCGAACGTTGGAGTACTTGCAGCTCGTCGCGGCCCAGGCCGTGGAACGGACCCGGCACGGGGCCCGGCAGGAGAACCCGTCGTCGACGCCCGGCTGGCGTACCGGGTGGACCGAAGCGGAAGCTGGTTCCAATACTTCGATACCCGCGGGCCGTTCCGCGGTCGGGTTCATGGAGGATGGGTACCGGAACGCCGCGGAGTTCCTACGAGCCAGGCTTCGGATCAGCATCAGCGAAGCCCGGCGCAGGCTGGCCCTCGCCCCGGACATATTGTCCAGTGCGGGCCTGGCCGGCCAGGACATTCCACCGCGGCGCGAGGTACTCGCAGCGGCTGTAAGTTCCGCGCAGGTGCCGTCCCGGTCCGCGACTGTTGTCAGTGCCGCGTTGGATAGCGTGCGCCACCTCATCAAAGAGGACGCAGTCGCTCAGCTGGAACAGGAACTGACCGCCGTGGCCGCTGAGTCCGACCCCGACTTCCTGGTGAAAACGGCCAAACGCTGGACCGATGCGATCGACCAGGACGGCGCAGAACCCAGCGAGGAAGCATTACGCCAACTCCAGGGCGCCTTCATCCGCAAGCCCCGGTACGGGCTGCGCCACCTGGAAATCTTCGCCACCGCCGAACAGTTCGAAACGCTCACCACGGTAATGAACGTTGCCTGCAACCCCCGGCTGCAGGACACTGCGGCCGGGGATGCGGAACCGGATCGCCGCTCCCGCGCACAGAAACTACTGGACGGCTTGGTCGGCGCCTGCGGAGTCGCCCTCACCACCGGCGAACTGCCGGCAAACGGCGGCCTCCGGCCCCAGGTCATGGTGACCATCAGCTACCGCGACCTCCTTCAACAGCTCAAGCACGCGGCCACCACGGCGAGCACCACCGCGAGCTCCCAAGAGAACCCACCTATCAGCAGTGGTTCGTCAACGTTCCAAGGCCCGATCCATCCCAACATCATCCGCAAGATCGCCTGCGATGCTGACATCATCCCCGTCCTTTTCGGCAGCGGTTCCCGCGTCCTGGATATCGGCCGCACCACTCGGATTTTCCCGCCCCACGTCCGCAAAGCCATCACCGCAAGGGACCAAGGCTGCGCTTTCCCGGACTGCACCATGCCGGCGCCCTGGTGCGAGGCCCACCACATCAACTACTGGTCGCACGGCGGCGCCACCAGCACGGAGAATGGCACCTTGCTCTGCAGCCACCACCATCACGTGATCCACAAAGAACAGTGGAAAATCACCGTTAGGGCCGGGGTCCCGTGGTTCGTCCCGCCACCGCACGTGGACCCCCGCCAAACACCCCGCCGAAACCACCATCACGCCCCTCTTAGGACGTGAAATGCCGCGGGTCTTTCCTAGGCGCCGTGCCCGCCAAACGAAGCAACGCCCGACGACGGTTGGGCAGCACCCCTTCCTTGACCTCGAAGCCGTTTCAGTTGACCCGTTTTCGGAACTCGGCCCAGGTACGTTCGTCATCCCGGTGGTCGGCCACGCCTTCGCGGGGATCGCACTGGAAGGGAGCAACCCTACCGCCCCGGCCACCCCGTGTACGCCTCCGCCAGGTACGCCTGTCCGTGCCGGGAGGACACCACGGAGCGCAGTTCGCCCAACTGCCGGGCCCGGCTGAAATCGTCGGCGCCGGGGACGGTGTGCAGCATGGAGGTCATCCAGTAGGAGAAATGCTGGGCCTTCCAGACACGGTCCAGGGCTCGGTCGCTGTAGGAATCGAGCAGCGTGGTAGACCCGGAACCGTAGAAGGACTCGAAACCCTGGAACAACAGCCGGACGTCGTTGATGGCCAGGTTCAGTCCCTTGGCGCCGGTGGGCGGGACGGTGTGCGCGGCATCGCCGGCCAGGAAGAGCTTGCCGTGGCGCATGGGCGCGTGCACGAAGCTGCGGAACGGCAGCACCATCTTCTCCAGCACGGGCCCTTCTTTGAGCTCGAAGCCGTTGCCGTTGACGCGTTTGCGGAATTCGGCCCAGATCCTGTCGTCGTCCCAGTCCGCCGCGTTCTCCGTGGGGTCGCACTGGAAGTACATGCGCTGGACGGTCTCGGTGCGCTGGCTGATGAGGGCGAAGCCGTGCTCGGAGTTGGCGTAGATCAGTTCCTCGGCGCTACGCGGGGCCTGGGCGAGGATGCCGAACCAGGCGAAGGGGTACTCGTGGAAGGACTGCGTCCGCGCGGCCTCGGGGACCTGGCGCCGGCAATGGCTGCGCGAACCGTCCGCGCCCACCAGGAAATCGCCCTCGAGCTCGAACTCCTGCCCATCGGCGTCGGTGAACCAGAGCTTCGGCCTGCCCTCCAGCTCGTGGACGCTGGTGTCAGTGACGCTGTAGCGGACGTCGCCGCCGTCGGCCTCCCTGCGCGCGGCAAGGTCCATGAACACGTCCGTCTGCGGGTACAGCCAGACTGACTCCCCCACGAGTTCCTTGAAGTCGATGCGGTGGCTTTCGCCGTTGAAGCGCAGCTCGATGCCGTCGTGCCTGTCGCCTTCGCGCAGCACCCGGTCCGAGACGCCCGAGTCCACCAGCAGATTGACCGTGCCGTGCTCCAGGATCCCGGCCCGCACGGTCTCCTGGATGGCCTGCCGGCTGCGGATTTCCACCACCACGGACTCGATGCCCTGCTGCGCCAGCAGGTGGGAGAGCATGAGCCCGGCCGGCCCTGCGCCCATAATGGCGACCTGGGTGCTGATGCGTGTTCGTGCCACGGTATTCCTCGCTTCGTTGCGGTCTGCGGCGGCGTGCCGCCCGGCTTGGGAACAGTGTGGACCGAAGCAGGTGAGCGGCGTTACCTGGATCCCGTTGAACGGAAACTGTTCGAGTCGGCGAGCTGACGCCCGATCCCGCGCGCCGCCGTCTGGAGCGCCGGAACCAGCGCCTGCAGCCGGACCTCCGCCAACGGAACCACGACGCCGAGCGCCGCCACCGCGCGCTTCCCGCCGTCTAGCACCGGGACCGCGATGCCCCAGGTGTCCGGGTCCACCACGCCGGCCAGTTCGGCGTACCCCTGCCGGTGGGTTTCAGCAAGCATTTGGCGTACGACGTCGGCCGTCACCTTCCCTGCCGGATCGCGGAACTGCGTGAGGTACTCCGCCTGGACCGCGCGGGGCTGGTGGGACATCAGGGCCAGGCCCGCGGAGGAAATGTGCACGGGCATGCGCCCCGCGACCCGCGCCCGGTTCGCCACCGACCCCCGGCGGGACAGCCGTTCGACGAACAGGACCTCCCAACCCTCCAGCACGGCCAGGTTCACGTTCTGCTTGAGCACCTGTTGGATGTCCTCCATGAAGGGCATCGCCGCCTGCCTCAGGGCCAGTGCGGGCGAATTGCGGTTCACCAGTTCCCAGAAGCGCAGGCCCAGCCGGACATGTCCAGCCGCGCCGAGTTCCAACAGGCCGTGCCCCGCGAGCTGGCGCACCAGGCGGTGGGCGGTTGAGAGCGGAAGCCCCGAGCGTTCGGCCAGCTCGGACAGCTGGAGCGCGTCCGCCCCCTCGGGGAAGGCCTCGATGACCCGGACCACGCGGTCCACCACCGAGTCCCCGGATGCCGAGTTGGCCATGCCGCGCTCCTTTGCAGCGGCCGCATCCAGGGCGGCCGGTTTCCATTCAATGGTAGGCGGGTCCCGCGGATCCAGTCACCGGGGAAGCAGCCCCAGAAGCGGCAGGCTGAGCGCCGTCGCCACGGCCATCGCCACCGTGTTGCCGATGGACGGGTGGAAATCCCTAGGCAACCGGGCGGCCACGGCCCGGGCCACGGGTGGTGCGAGGACCGCACCCAGCACGGCCCCGCCGATGACCCCCGTCCAGGAACCACCCGTCGCGAGCACGGCCGCGGGCGCCACCGACACCACGGACGCGTACGTTGCCGCCCAGCCGCCGTCGCGGAACCAGCCCCGCCACAGCACCACGCCGATGGCCGATGTCAGCACCTGCGCGAAGAGGATCCGGGGCAGCAAGCCGGATCCGTAGGCGGGCAGCCCCGGGTTCAGCACGAACGCCACCGCAACGCCCAGCAGCAGGCCCGCGCTGGCGAGTTCGTTGGCGAAGAAGGGCGCCTCGCTGAAGTCGCAGAGGACCCGGCGGGCGGCCCAGACTGCGTCACTCCTGAAACCCGGAACGGACGACGGCGGCGGCTCCACTTCTGTGCCCGCCTCCCGGAAGGGTTCCGCCGGGAGGACCAGCCACGGCAGCTTCCGCGCGATTGCGAACGTCAAGGCCGAGCCGGCGGCCATGGCGAGGACACAGGCCACCACGGCGGGAAGACCCAGGGGCCGGGAGATGGCGGCGATCAGCAGCAAGGCCAGCGGTGTCGTCGTCAGCGCTCCCAGCACCGCTCCGCTCAGGCACGTCTTCCAGCCGGGTCCGTAGACGAGGACCACGGCGGGGGCCACGGAAACGAAAGGCACGAACGTCGGCTGCCACCCGGCGTCGAGCATCCAGCCGAAGGCGAGGTTCGAGACCAGCAGGCTCAACACGGCCGAGGCGAGAAGCCACGGCCACAGCCCGGTCCCGGACGCCAGCGCGGCGCCCGCCCATTTCTTCCGACGGCAGCTGGCCCACCAGGCCAGGCCAGCTCCGGCGAGCAGGCCCAGGGAGGCGAGCTCGGACTTGTAGAACTGCGGCTCGCTCATGTCGCCCAGGAACCAGCGGAAGCCGGCCAGTGCCTCGTGCGGGACAGCGGCCGCCCACCCGTCGGAGACCGGTCCGAGCCGCGGGGAAAAGCGGGCCAGGAAGTCCAGGGCCAGGGCAAGTGCGCCGGCAACCGTCACCGCTCCGGCAGCCCCGAGAACGGTACCGGCGGCGGCGCGTTCAACACGGCGTGCCGGCTGCCCGTCCTTCGGAGGCCCGGCCATCCCGGAGAGTGCAGAGTCAAGCGTCATTGATGGCCTCTGGAGGTGCGATGGGGGTGTATCACCGAGCAGCGTAAACGGCCCGTCCCACGGCCTTCACATCCGTGTGGCTACCTGCAGATTGTGACCGGAGGGAACGTCAGGGCTGGAAGTCGAATGCGAGTTCCAGCACCGCGCCGGGCTCGCCGGCCGGACCCTGCAACGCGAGTGACGCCGTAACGCGGGTGCCGTCGTCGTGGATTTCGAAGCTTTCAGGCTGAAGCGCCGGCGCCGCACCGCCCAGATACACAAGGGAAGCGAACACGCTGCGGTTCCCGGCCAGCTCACCTTCGAGGATCCCGCAGGCCGCGTGCTGCCCCAGTGGCGAGACGCCTTCCGCCCGGAAGGTGCCGGATCCGGAGTAGCCGTGCAGCGGCCAGATGGCGGAATGGAGCCCGGGGGTGCCGAGGACCTGCCCCTCAGCAACAGGAGGAACGGCGGACGCCAGCGCGTAGCCGCCTTCGCGGACCCTGCCGGCGGGGATTCCGCCGTCGCGGTCCACGACGTGCACGCGCAGTTCGTAGCCGCCCGCCGCCGTGGTTCCGCTCGCCACCCGCCAGGGTGATCCGGCCTGGTCCTCGACGTCGGACCACACCGGGCGGTGCCAGCTTGCCGCAGCGGGGCGGCCGCTTGGGCCGGAGCCGGCCGGCAGCCGGAGAATCCGGGACCGCCGGCTCGGCACACCCAAGGAACTCAGCACGGCGAACTGGTTGTCCACGGGATCGTCGGTGAACATCGGCGCCGTATGGCTGGAGTAGGCGAGCCGGCGGTAGTGCGGATCGTCGGGACCGGGGGCGTAGTACTTGTCGCTGCCATGGTTGAGCACACGGGCTATCCCGTCCGCAGCGGTGGAGTGCAACAGGTAGTTGGGGGCGGGGCTGTACCGCACGTGGTCGGCGGTCTCCGCCGGCGCGGGCTCCTCGACGGCGGTCCACACGGGATGCGTGGCCGGCAAGAGCAGGCCGACGAACGCCTTCGAGGTCCAGAACGGCGAGGCCGGCCCGGAGTAGGACTGCACCATCGGCTCGAAAGCATCGAGCCAGCCGAGCGTGGGCAGTCCGTCCGGATAGGCACCGCCTTCCAGGAAGTACTTTGCCGCGCCGCTGGCGATCCGCCGGGTCTGGCCGGGAGTCAACGGGCCGGCTTCACGTGCAAGGAACCCCAGAAACAACGGTGCGACGGCGGCATAACGGTAGATGAGCGACCGCCCCTGGAACACCGGGGCGCCCTGCCCGCCGAAGAACAACATGTGGTCCCGCAGGAATTCGGCCAGCCGCCCCGCGTACTGTTCCCCCAAAGCTTGGGCCGAGGGATGCCGGCCCGAAGCAAAGCCCGCCCACAGCACCGGATAGAGGTGGAGCGCCCAGCCGCAGTAGTAGTCGTAGAAGTCGCCGGTGCCGTCGTTGTCGCCGTCGCGGTACCAGCCCCCGCCTTCGTACCAGTCCTCCAGCCGGGACAGGCCGTGCTCGATCTGCGCGCCATTGAATTCACAACCGGCGCCGGCCAGGAATTCGGCGATCAGCACCTGGAACAATACCCAATTGTTGTCCCAGGCCTCACTGCGGGAGGAGCCCTGGAGCCACGCGGCCACCTGCCGCTGCTCCTCCGCGGAGAACCGGTCCCACAGCCAGGGCTTGGTCAGCTGGAGGCCGAGCGCCACGGAGGCTGCCTCCACGATCGGCTGGCTGCGGTCCACGATGGCCGGCCATGCCTTGCTGCCGCCGGGACGGGTTCCCTCGAGGAGCCCCTCGGCGTAGAAGGCGAGGTGCCCGTGCGGATCGTCGCCTTGTTCCCCGGCCACCCGGAAGGCGGCCAGCATGAAGGTCCGGGCGAAGCCCTCCAAGCCGTCGGACAGTTCCCCCGACCAGGACGGCCGGCCCGGCAACCGGATGAGCGCCTTGCCCGGGGTGAAGTGGCGCCTGGCCGCGAGGAGCTGTTGGTCGGCGAAGGCCAGCCAATGGGCCCGGGTCCACCCGGTGATGGGGCTGAGTTCGAAGTCCGCTTCCGGCATGGCGAAGGCACCGGACGGGGCAGCTGTTTGCTGGGGCGATTCGTGTGCAGTCATCTTGACTCGACACTCTATGTCCGCTCTAGTTCATAATGACCAACTTGAACATTACTGAACACATTTCTCAGGACGGACGAATGCTCCCAGAGGACCGAAAAGGGCTCATCCTGCGCGAACTGGCCATGCGCGGTTCCCTGAACGCCGCCGAGTTCGCGGCCAAGGCCGGCATTTCCGGAATGACCGTCCGCCGGGATCTCGCCACCCTCGCCGAGCAGGGCCTGCTGGTCCGCGTCCACGGCGGTGCCGTCGCCGCAGCCGAAAGCGCCCCGGGGCCGCAGCGCAACACCAAGACATCACGAACGCGCCGCCTGCCCTTGGCGACGATCGGCATGGTGGTCCCGTCGGCGTCGTACTACTTCCCCGGGGTGATCCGCGGTGCCGAAGCGGCCGCGCAGGAGGCGGGCGTCCGGCTGGTGCTCGGCGTCTCGAACTACTCGGTGCAGGAGGAGCAGCGGCAGCTGCGCCGCCTGCTGGACAACGGCGTCGACGGCATCCTCGTCACCCCCAGCGAAGCCGCGCTGGGCGGCACGGACACGCTCGCGCTGCTGGCCGGTGCCCGGGTCCCGGTGGTGGTGGTCGAGCGGTCCATCGAGGACGCGCTCGACGACGGCGAGCTTGAGTCCGTGCGCAGCGACCACGTGCGCGGGGCCGAGATCGCCGTGAACCACCTGTTGTCCCTCGGGCACCGGAAGGTGGCGCTCTGCATCCGCGAGGGTAGCCCCACTGCGGCCCCGGTGGTGGAGGGCTACCACCTCGCGCTGCGCCGTGCGGGCATGCCGCACGACGAATCCCTGGTGCGGGCACTGGCCCGGCCGCGCAGCGATCCGGCCGGGCACCGCGCCGCGGTGGAGGGGCTGCTGGACCGCTACACCGCCGAGGGAGTGACCGCCGCGATCATCCATACCGACGAGGACGCCCTGCAGTTCACCAGCGCCTGCCAGGAGCGCCGGCTCCGGGTGCCGGAGGACTTCGCAATCGTCGCGTACGACGACGAGATCGCCGCCCTGGGGGCCGTCGCCTTGAGTGCCGTGGCACCGCCGAAGTTCGACGTCGGGTACCAGGCTCTGCTGATGTGCCTGAACCGGATCGGCGGGCGCCGCGGCGGGACCGGCGCGCTGCAGCGGGTCAGCCTTTCGCCCACGCTCGTAGTGCGGGACTCCAGCCGGGTGTGAGTCCGCCCCGGCGCCCGCTGTTCAGTTCTGTTCACTTCGTTGAGTCTGTTCACTTTTGTGGATTTCATGGTGTGCATTCCTTCGCATCGTGAATTCAAGGGAGAACACAATGAAGCGTCGCCACCTACTCCTCAGCGCAGCCAGCCTGCTTACCAGCGCGGCCCTGCTGAGCGGCTGCGGCACCGGCCCCGCAACCACCCCGTCCGCACCCTCGGGTGAAGCCAGCGGAACCATCACCTTCTGGTCCTCCCTGGCCGGCATGGACAAGGTTGCCGAGAAGTTCAACGCCAGCCAGGACAAGATCAAGGTCAAGTTCGAAACCATCCCGAACGGCGGCAACGGCGGCTACGCCAAGCTCTCCACCGCCATCACCGCGGGCAACGGCCCGGACGTCTCCACTATCGAATACGCGCAGCTGCCGCAGTTTGTCAGCAACGGGCAGGTCCAGCCGCTGGACGGTTTCATCGACAAAGCCAACACCGTGGACAAGGTCAGCGAGCAGATCCGTGGCCTGGTGCAGTTCGACGGCAAGAGCTATGGCCTGCCCTACGACGCCGCCCCGATGGTCATGTGGTACCGCAAGGACCTGCTGGACAAGGCTGGCGCCACGGTTCCGAAGACCTGGGAGGAATTCGAGGCCGCCGGCAAGAAGCTCAAGGCCGTGTCCCCCAAGTCCTACCTGGCCAGCTTCTACCCGAACGAGCCCACACTGACGGCCGCGCTGTCCTGGCAGGCCGGCGCCAAGTGGTTCAGCACCGAAGGCGACAGCTGGAAGCTGGGCCTCCGGGACGAGGCCACCAGGAAGGTCTCGGCCTTCTGGCAGCGCATGATCGACAACAAGATCGTCAAGGTGGAACAGGCCTTCAGCGATGAATGGAGCGCGGACCTGGCCAACGGGACCCTGGCCGGCGTGCTCGGCGCCAACTGGAGCGCCACCGGCATCCAGAAGCGCACCGAAGCCAGCGGCCAGAAAGGCAAGTGGATCGCAGCCGAGGCTCCCAACTGGGGCAGCCCGGCCGGCGCCTTCTATGGCGGCTCCAGCTTCAACGTGACCAAGAGCAGCAAGAACCCCGCGGCCGCCGCGAAGTTCATCGAGTTCCTCGCCACGAGCCCCGAAGCCGTCGCCGCCCGCGGCAACACCGGTTCCGCCTACCTCGCCTACCCCGGCCTCACCAAGGAAGCCCAGAAGGCCTTCGACGCCGGCTACTTCGGCAACGACATCTACGCCGTCTTCGACAAGGCCTACGCCACCATCCTTCCCGGCTGGCAGTGGGGCCCTAACTGGGACGTCACCAACACGGCACTGAAGGACTCCTTCGGCGCGCTTACCACCGGCGGCAAGATCGGCGACGCCCTGGACAGCTCCAGCGACGCTACCCTGTCCGGCTTCAAGCAGAACGGCCTGTCCGTCAAGGAATAGGCGCCCGGAATCAGCATCCCGGCGGCGCCCGCAGCCCCATCGGCTGCAGGCGCCGCCACCCCTTCAGGAGATACCCATGGCCAGAAAGACAAGCACCATGTCCGGCACCGGTGGCCGCACCGCCGCCCTGTTCCTCTTCCCGTTCTTCGCGGTCTTCGCCGTGGCCATGATCGCCCCCGTGGTCTATTCGCTGGTGCTGAGCTTCTATGCCCAGCAGAAGTCGGGCCTCGGGTTCGGCGGGGCCAAGACGTCCTTCGTCGGCCTGGAAAACTACGTCCAGGTGTTCCAGTCGGAAACCTTCACCGGTGGCCTGGGCCGGCTGGCCCTCTACTGCCTGATCTACATCCCCTGCATGGTGGGCGGCGCCGTCGTCTTCGCCCTGCTGCTGGACGCCACGGTGGCGCGGGCGCGCAAGCTGTTCCAGCTGCTCGTCTTCCTGCCGCACGCCGTGCCGGGCGTCATCGCCGCGCTCATCTGGGCGTACCTCTACACCCCGGGCGTCAGCCCCCTGGTCCAGGCGCTCCAAAGCGGCGGCATCCAGCTCAACTTCCTCGACGCGCACCTGGTGCTGCCCTCGATCGTGAACATCGCCGTCTGGGAATGGACCGGCTACAACGTGATCATCCTCTTCACCGCCCTGCAGGCCGTGCCCCGGGAAATCCTCGAGGCCGCCCGTGTGGACGGCGCCGGCGAAATCCGGGCGGCCCTCAGCATCAAATTCCCGCTGATCCTCCCCGCCCTGAGCGTCATCATCCTCTTCACAGTGATCGGTACCCTGCAGCTCTTCACGGAGCCGTCGATCATTTCCAAGGCCACGGCATCGGTCACCAGCACCTGGGTACCCAACCTCTGGGCCTACGACGCAGCCTTCAACCGGCACAACCTGAACCAGGCCGCGGCCGCGTCGATCATCATCGCCCTCCTGGCCGCCGGGCTTTCCCTGACCGTCACCCGATTCAGTTCCAGGATGAACAAAGCATGATCACCGAGACTGTCAGTGCCCCGTCCCGCCCGTCTGCCGGCGTCGCCCGCCGGAAGCACGACGACGGAAGCCGGCGGGGCGGCAAGCGCCCCGGCGGTAACCGGCTGTCCCGCGAGGGCGGCTTTGCCAGTGCCTTCACCGTCAACGCCCTGCTGGTCCTGGGCTGCGCCTACATGGTGCTCCCCGTGCTGTGGCTCTTCTTCGCCGCCACCAAGGACACCGCCGACCTCTACGGCACACCTGCCTACTCGCTGGGCCGCTTCGCCTTCGTCGAGAACATCGCCGCGGTGATCGGCCAGGACGGCGGGATCTTCTTCCGCTGGATGGGCAACTCCGTGCTGTACGCCGGGTTCGGGGCCGTACTCGGCGGCCTGGTCTCGGTCATGGCCGGCTACGCCTTCGACAAGTTCCAATTCCGCGGCAAGAAGGCCTGGTTCGGTTTCGTGCTGCTGGGCGTGCTCATCCCCAACACCGCCACGGTGCTGCCGATGTACCTGCTGGCCTCGGTCTTCAGCATCACGAACACCGTCTGGGCCATTCTCATCCCGGTGCTGTGCAACCCCTTCGGCGTCTACCTTGCTCGGGTCTACAGTTCGTCCTACGTTCCGGATGAAACGCTGGAAGCGGCCCGTGTTGACGGCGCCGGTCCCGTGCGTTCCTTCTTCTCCCTCGGCCTGCCCATGATGATGCCCGGCTTCATCACCATCGCCCTGTTCCAGTTCGTCGGAGTGTGGAACAACTTCATGCTGCCCCTGGTGATGTTGCAGGACCAGCAACTCCTGCCGGTCAGCGTGGGCATTTCCATCTGGCAGGGCTACTCGGTCCCGCAGCCGGAGTTCTCCCCGATGGTCATCACCGCATCCCTGCTTTCCGTGATCCCGCTGCTCATCGCCTTCATCATGCTGCAGCGCTTCTGGAAGTCCGGCCTGACCACGGGGAGCGTCAAATGAGCACGACTGACCCGGCCACCCGTCCGCTGAACGTCGCGCTGGCCATGGCTTCCGACGTCGGGCGGAAAGTCTTCCCGCTGCAACGCCTCGCCACGGTGACCGGCCCGCTGCGGCTGCTCAGCCCGGAACCGATCACTGACTTTTCCTCCCCGGAGGCCAAACGGCTGCTGGCCGAAGCCGATGTGCTGCTCACGGGCTGGGGCTGCCCGATGATCGACGGTGCCGTGCTGGACGCCGCGCCGCGGCTGCGGTACGTGCTGCACGCCGCGGGCTCCCTGAAGCACCATGTGGGAGCGGAATGCTGGGAACGCGGCATCCAGGTCAGCACGGCCGCGGACGCCAACGCGATCCCTGTGGCCGAGTACACCCTGGCGATGATCCTGCTGGCGAACAAACGGGTGCTACAGATCGCGCGCGAACTGCACGGGGCGCGGGCCGCCGTCGACCCCGAAGGGCTGTTTCCGGACATGGGCAACTACGGCAAGCGCGTGGGGATCATCGGCGCGTCAAAGATCGGCCGGCACGTGATCCGGCTGCTCGCGGCCTACGAACTGCAGGTGGTCCTGGCCGATCCGTTTGTGACGCCGGAGCAGGCCGCCGCCCTGGGGGTGGAGCTGGTGGGGCTGGAGGAACTGATGGCGACCTCCGACGTCGTGTCCCTCCATGCGCCGTCGCTGCCGGCCACCCGGCACATGGTCGACGCCGGCCTGATCGCCCTGCTGCGTCCCGGCGCCACGTTCATCAACACCTCGCGCGGAGAGCTGGTGGACCAGGACGCACTGCTGCGACGGCTTGAGCGGGGCGATGTTTTCGCGGTGCTGGACGTCACCACGCCGTGGGTGCTGCCTCCGGACTCGGGGTTCTACACGAATCCGAACGTGCTGCTGACCCCGCACCTGGCGGGTTCCCTGGGCAACGAGCTGGAACGGCTGGCCGCGAGCGCCATCGACGAGGCCTACCGGGCAGCGCGGGGCGAGGCGCTGCGCTTTCCCGTGAAGGCCGAAGAGCTGGCGTTCACGGCGTAGGTTCACGGCATAGGAAGCGCGAACGTACATTTGTGGCCCCGTTTTCGCGGATTTCAGGGCCCCAACTGTACGTTCGCGCTGTGTTCGACCGTTCTTATTCGACGGTGTCGGCGATGTAGACGTCGCAGGGAGCCTTGTGGGCGACGGTGTTGGCCACGCTGCCAAGCACCCGGGCCAGGCCCTTCATCCGCCGGTTGCCCACGACGATCACGCTGGCATTGTGGTTCTCGGCGTGGGCGATCAGGGCCTGGGCGGGGTTGCCGACGGCCGAAAACGCCTCGATCTCCACGCCCTCCTGCTGCAAGCCGGCCGCCACCTTGCTGGCCGTTTCCTTGGCCTCACGCCCGGGGTCGCCGAAGACGATGGCCCGTTCGCTGCCCGCACCGTGGAGCGACACCCTGTCGCCCTCGAAAGCCGTGACCACGTGCAGCTTGGCGCCGAGGGCCGCGGCGAGGTTCCTGGCGGTCTCGGCTGCCTTTGTGGCGGTTTCGCTTCCATCCACTCCGACGACAACAATGTCCGGCATGTGCTTCTCCTTCATGGTGGGGGACTCCTGTTCCAAAAATACCCCGCGGACCCGGAGTACGCCGGATCAAGATCAGTCACGTTCGTCACGGACGCACGCCGATGCTACGCGTCGCCACCTCCCCAGCGAAAACCTGGCCCGGCTAGAAGCTGACGCTGCCCTTGATCACGCTGCGGCTGGTTCCACCCACCCAGATGGACCCGGACTCGTTGCTGAGCTCGATGATCCCGCCGCGGCCCAGCACCGTTCTTTGTCGCGCCGTGTAGTTTCCGTCCGTGACGCCCTCGGCGAGGAGCCATTGCGCCGGTCCGGCGTTGGCACTGCCGGTCACGGGGTCTTCGTTGTATCTGTTCGCTGCTGAGGCCGTCGGCGTCGGGGTGCTCGGGCTTGGACCGCTGCCACCGGATTGCCCGCCTTGGGACCAGGCGCAAAACGTCCACCTGTGAGAATTCGTAGCTGACCATGGTGTTTCCTCCTGTGCATCACCGGGTTCAGCTTTCACGGTAAAAGTGAACTGGAAAAACATAGCCAGTTTGATCAAGTGGCTTGGACCCTTGCCCAGCCCGACCAGCCCGCGGCATCCACCACGCAGAAGCGGTTGCCCTCGGGGTCCTCCATGATCACGTAGTCGGCGTCCGCCGGCCTGCGGCTCCACTCGATTTCGCGCGCACCCAGCTCCGTCAGGCGCCGCACCTCCGCGGCCTGGTCCTCGGCGTACAGGTCCAGGTGGATGCGCGGCGGCAGCACGCGGCGGGAGGGAACGGCGTCGAGGGAAACGTTCGGTCCCTGCCCGGTCCGCGGCTGCAGCAGCGCGAAGTCGGCCTCCGGCGGCTCCCTCAGGACGTAGTCCAAGGCGCGCGTCCAGAAGCCGATCTGGGACGCCAGGTTGTCCACACGGATGACGATGGAACCAACGATCAGCATGCCCCGACCCTAGGATCGTCGTCCGGCGGGATCAAGGCATCCGGATCAAGGCACCCGAGTCAGCGCGTGTGCTGCGCCACGGCGCGCGCGGTGCCGCTGCGGCTAGAGTGGCCGGGTGAAGATTGCCCCGGCCCCCGACGGCGCCGAACTGCTGTGGAGCGAAGCGGGCGACGGCGACCCCCTCCTCCTGCTCGCCGGCCAGGCAACCGGCATGGCCGGGTGGGGTCCGACGGCGGACGCGCTCGCCGGTCACTTCCGCGTGATCCGCTACGACCACCGTGGCGTAGGCGGCAGTGCCAAGGGCAACCCGGAGCGCTACACCACCAGGCTCTTGGCAGCCGACGCGGCCGCCGTCCTTGATGCCGCCGGGGTCGGCTCCGCCCATGTGTACGGGCATTCGATGGGTGGCCGGATCGCCCAATGGCTCGCGATCGACCACCCGGACCGGGTCCGGGCCCTGGTCCTCGCCGCGACCAGCGGCGGACGGCGGGCGGGCGCCTGGGTGGACGCCCGCACCTCCGGAACGGCCTTCGAGGCGCTGCTGAGCGGCGACCCGGATTTGATGGCGCCCCTGTTCTTCGATCCGGCGTGGTCCCGGGAACATCCCGACGCCGTGCGCGCCTTCTTCGGGACCCCGGCCTCGGCCTGGGCGAAGGCACGGCATTTCCAGGCCAGCCGCACGCACGACGCCTGGGATTCACTCGGCGCCATCCAGGCCCCAACGCTCATCCTGCACGGCACCGAGGACGCGCTCACTCCCCTTGCCGACGCCGTGCTTTTGCACCGGGGCATCCGCCGCTCCACGCTGGTGAAGGTCCCCGGCGCCCGGCACGGCCTGCACCTGGACCGCCCGGAAACCGTCACCTGGATCCGGCAGTTCATCGCCGCCAAGGGCGCTCCACGCGGAGAGGCGGCCGGGCCCCCGGGCTCCTCCGCTATGCAACCCTGGTGATCGCCACCGTTACCTGGGGAGCCGCGCCACCCCCGCCGGACAGGATGCCACGCAGCGGAGAAACATCGCGGTAGTCACGCCCGGCGGCTACCGTCACGTGCAGATTGCCCGCCGGTTTGTGGTTGGTGGGGTCCCAACTGTTCCACTGCCCGTCCCACCATTCAAGCCACGCGTGCGACTGCCCGGCCACGGTTTCCTCCACGGGCGCTTCCGGATTGGGATGGATGTATCCGGAGACGTATCGGGCGGGAATTCCGAGGCTCCGCAGGGCCCCGACACCAAGGTGGGCCAGGTCCTGGCACACACCCGTGCGCTGCCGCCATGCCTGTTCGGCATTGGTGGTGACACCTGTGACGCCCTTGACGTACTTCATCTCACCCCGCATCCATGCCATCACCGCAGGCGCGGCATCCGCGGGCCACAGCCCTTCCGCTGCGTGCGAAACAGCGGCCCGGACCTCATCACCGATCTCCGTCAGCCGGGTGGGGGCGAGCCATTCAGCGCAGGCATCCGTCACCTCGCCGGAACGCAGGGTCTCCCAGTCCACGGCGTCCGCCTTGGGCGCGGGCCGCGAGCGGTCGACTTCCACGGTGGTGGTCGCGGTGACGTTCATCTTCTCGTGCCAGTGCTGCAGGTCGAAGGTGGTCACCCGGGTGCCCCAATAGTCGCTGTAGCTTCCCACCGCTGCCGACGACGGTGCCACCTTCACGCTGTTTTCCAGCACCATCTGCCCGTCCCGGCTGAGCGGGGTCAGCCGGGCCTCGTTGTAGGAGCGGGCGACGCCTCCGTTGTACAGGTAGGACGTGGTGTGGACGATCTTCAGGCGGGTCATGAGACTTCCCCTATCCATTCGAGTTCCTTGGCCTGGTTGAAGTACTTGAGCGAGATTGCCTCGGAGGCCTGTGCCACGGCCTTCTGGACGCGGTCCATGTGTTCCGGGAGTTCTTCCAGCAGGTTGTCCGTGCGGTGGAACTCCAGGAAAGTCCGTGCCTGGCCCACGATCCGCCGGGCGTCGTCGATGAAGCCGACGCGCTGCGAGGACGGATCCAGCTTGGCCAGGCAGTCCTCGGCATCGCGCAGCGCGTACACGATGGAGCGGGGGAACAGCCGGTCCAGGAGCAGGAACTCGGCGGCGTTCCGGTCCCCCGAGGATCCGCCGCTATTGCGCAGGAAGGATTCGTAGGCACCCGCGCAGCGGAGCATGTGCACCCAGGAGATCCCGCCGCTGAGGAGATCCCGTGTGGACAGCATCCGGGCTGTCATGTCGGCGCGTTCCAGGGACCGGCCCAGCATGAGGAAAAGCCAGCTTTCGTCATGGCTGACGGTCGAGTCCGCCAGCCCGGTGATGACGGCGGAGCGTTCGAGGACCCAGTGGCAGAACCCGAAGGCGCCAACGAGGTCCTGGCGGTGCCGGTTGATGCCGTAGTAGGTGGTGTTGAGCCCTTCCCACAACGACGACGAAACGGTCTCCCGCGCCCGGCGCGCGTTTTCGCGGGCTGCCGAGAGGGAGCCGGCAATCGACGCCGGATTGAAGGCGTCGTAGGCGAGGGTCCTGAGCAGGACTTCGCGCGATACCGGCTCCGGCCCGGCATGGGTGCCGACGAGTGCCAGGAGGTCGCGGGAAATCCGCTCCTGCTGGAACTCGGGGAGGTTGTTGAGGCGCTCCAGGTGGACATCGAGGATCCGGGCGGTGCCGTCGGCACGTTCCACGTAGCGTCCGATCCAGAACAGTGATTCAGCAATCCGGCTAAGCATCGTCTTCCACCTTCAAGGCACGTCGAGGGTTGTAGGAGGGTTGGTCACTGGTCCGCGCCGTCCTGCCAGTTGCTTTCAATGGGCCACACCGATACCTGCTGCCTGACCGGGATGGACGGCCGGGAAGGAAGCGGAGGCACATCCTGCGGCGCTTCCGCCAGCACCCAGGTGTCCTTCGAACCGCCGCCCTGGGAAGAATTCACAATCAGGGACCCCTCCTTCAGTGCCACCCGGGTGAGGCCGCCGGGCAGCACCCAGACGTCGTCGCCGTCGTTCACGGCGAAGGGCCGCAGGTCCACGTGGCGCGGGCCGAACTTGTCCCCGGAGAGCGTGGGCACAGTGGAGAGCTGCAGCACGGGCTGGGCGATCCAGCCGCGCGGGTCCGTCAGGATCCGTTGGCGCAGGGCGTCGAGTTCGTCCTTGGAAGCATCCGGGCCGATCACCAGGCCCTTGCCGCCGGAACCGTCCACGGGTTTCACCACGAGCTCGTCCAGGCGGTCCAGCACGTGTTCGCGGGCTTCCTTCTCCTCCAGGCGGAAGGTGTCCACGTTGGCGATGACCGGTTCTTCCCCCAGGTAATAGCGGATCAGGTCCGGAACGTAGGAGTACACCAGCTTGTCGTCGGCGACGCCGTTGCCCACCGCGTTGGCGATGGTCACGTTGCCGGCGCGGGCCGCATTCACGATCCCGGGGCAGCCGAGCATGGAATCGGAACGGAACTGCAGGGGATCCAGGAACTCGTCGTCCAGGCGTTTGTAGATGACATCCACACGCCGTTCGCCATCCGTGGTGCGCATGTAAACCCGGTTGCCGCGGCAGATGAGGTCGCGGCCCTCCACCAATTGCACGCCCATGAGGCCGGCCAGCAGGGTGTGCTCGAAATAGGCGCTGTTGAAGACGCCTGGGGTCAGGACGACGACGGTGGGATCGTCGACGCCGGACGGTGCGGTCTTGCGCAAGGCGGACAGCAGGCGGCGCGGGTATTCCTCCACTGCCCGGATGGGCTGCTGGCCGAAGGCCTCCGGCAGGCCCTTGGCCATGGCGCGGCGGTTTTCCAGGACATAGCTGACCCCGGAAGGTACGCGCACGTTGTCCTCCAGGACCCGGAAATCACCGGCAGCATCCCGGATGACGTCGATCCCCGAAATATGCACCCGAACCCCGCCTGCCGGTTCGAAACCGTGCACGGCCCGGTGGAAATGCGCGCTGGTGGTAATCAGCTGCCGCGGGATCACGCCGTCGGACACCACGGCCATGCGCCCGTAAACGTCGTTCAGGAACGCTTCCAGCGCCTTCACCCGCTGCGCGACCCCGCGTTCCAGGACACCCCAATCGTCCGCCGGGATCACCCGGGGCACGATGTCCAGCGGGAAGGGACGCTCCTCCCCCGCATAGTCGAAGGTGACGCCGCGGTCCAGGAAAGTCCGGGCCATGGAGTCCGCCCGGGCCGTGACGTCCTCCAGCGCGAGGCTGTCCAGGGCCGCCGCGACGTCGGCGTACGAGTCCCGCGTCAGCATGTCCGGGCCGAACATCTCATCAAACGCACCGCTGCGCCTGATGCCTCTTTCATAGTCTTCAAACAGGTCTGACATTCCGCTCACCTTTCACGAGTGGGATGAGTACATCCCATGGTTATTGCGGAATTGTTTCCGGCCTGAAACAGTCTTTGCCGCGCAAAAAGGGAATAGCCCCGGAAATATCCATAGTCGGAATTTCCGTAACTTAACACCCATGAAATAACCGGGAAACTGCAGCTCCCTAGCGTGGACAGCGTTTGATATCGCGGCGCCTCGAACCGGGCTCCGCAGGCGGACAGGCAAAAAAGGGGGACCAATGTCCGATCCACAAAGACCAGTGCACGATCCTGCCGGAGACCTGGAGAACGAACGCGAGTACCTTGGCGACGTGACGCTCGCAGCGCAGGATTTCTCGAGCGAGGACTCCGGCTACCACAAGACGCTCAAGCCCCGGCAGATCCAGATGATCGCCATCGGCGGTGCGATCGGAACCGGACTGTTCATGGGGGCCGGCGGCCGCCTCCATGGCTCCGGCCCCGCCCTGATCCTCGTTTACGCCGTCTGCGGCTTCTTCGCGTTCCTCATCCTGCGCGCCTTGGGCGAGTTGGTGCTGCACCGCCCGTCGTCCGGCTCCTTCATCTCGTACGCGCGCGAGTTCTACGGGGAGAAAATGGCCTTCGCCGCCGGCTGGCTGTACTTCTTGAACTGGGCCATGACCTCGGTGGTGGATGTCACCGCGGTCGCGCTCTATGTGAAATTCTGGGCACCTTTTTGGGAGCCGCTGCAATCCGTTCCCCAGTGGGCCATCGCGCTTATGGCGCTGGTGGTAGTACTCGCGCTCAACCTGGTCTCGGTCAAACTCTTCGGCGAAATGGAGTTCTGGTTTGCCTTGATCAAGGTCACCGCCCTCGTCCTTTTCCTCATCATCGGTGTGTGCTTCCTGGTATTCGGCGGCCGGACGGACGTCGGCGCTACGGGCTTCAGCGTCATGGCGGACAACGGAGGTCTGTTCCCGATGGGTGCTGTTGCCCCCTTGCTGGCGGTGAGCGGAGTCGTCTTCGCTTACGCCGCCATTGAACTGGTAGGCACGGCTGCCGGCGAAACCGAAAAGCCCAAGGAAGTCATGCCCAAGGCCGTGAACACGGTGGTCTTCCGCATCGGCATCTTCTACGTGGGCTCGGTGCTCTTGCTTTCGCTGCTCCTGCCGTTCACCGAATACAAAGCCGGCGAATCGCCGTTCGTGACGTTCTTCTCGCACATCGGATCCCCCGACGCCGGTGCCACCTCGGCCTCGATCATGAACTTCGTGGTGCTCACCGCCGCGCTCTCGAGCCTCAACGCCGGCCTCTACTCCACGGGCCGCATCCTGCGCTCCATGGCCGTCAACGGTTCCGCGCCGGGCTTTACGGCCAAGATGAGCGGCAACGGCGTCCCCTACGGGGGCATCCTGCTTACGGCCGTCATCACGCTGCTCGGCGTCGGACTGAATGCCGTGTTCCCCTCGGAGGCCTTCGAGATCGTCCTGGAGGTCTCGGCCATCGGCATCATCGGAGGCTGGGCCACCATCATCCTGTGCCAGATTAAGCTGCAGAAATGGGCGGAGGAAGGAAAGCTCGAACGGCCATCCTTCCGCTTGTTCGGCGCACCCTTCACGTCCTACCTGACCCTGGCGTTCCTGTTGTTCGTCATGGTCTCGATGGGCTTTTCGGAAACGGGACGCTGGGTGCTCGCCTCGCTGGTGGTGCTGGTGCCGCTCCTCGTGGCGGGCTGGTTCGCCGCGCGGAACGGCATCTATGCGGCCGCCAAGGAGCGGTCCGGTTACACCGGAGGCTTCCCCGTGGTCGCCGAGCGGCCGGCCATCGACGCCGCCCTCAAGAAGTAGCGCCGGCAGCCCGACGACGGCGGGCCGGGCCGCACAGCGCAGTCCGCCGTCGCGCTCGCGAGGCCAGGAAATGATAGTTTGGTACGCGTTGTGCTGAGCCGCCCAAGCGGTTTTCCTGCACCCGCCGCACGCCGACGCGCCTGTTGATCCGGTGCGGGAGGCCATCCACCAGCGTGCCGCAATCCGCGCCCATTACGCCCGGGCGCCGGAACCAACAACACCGGAGGACTCTTCATGCTCAAGGGATTCAAGGACTTCATCCTTCGCGGCAACGTGATCGAACTGGCCATCGCCGTGGTGGTCGGCACCGCCTTCACCGCGCTCGTCTCGGCCTTCACCACCAACATCGTCAACCCGGTCATCGCCGCTGCCGGCGGCGTGAACGCCGGCGGCCTGGGCTTCAGGATCTGGCCGGACAACCCCGCCACGTTCGTGAACTTCGGCGCAGTCATCACCGCCTTCGTGACCTTCATGATCACCGCCGGCGTCGTGTATTTCGTCTTCGTGGCGCCCATGAACAAGCTCAACGCGCTGGTCAAGAACCGCCGAGGCAGCGAAGAGGAAGCCGCTCCCGAGCCCACGGACACCGAATTGCTGGTGGAAATCCGCGACTTCCTCGGCGAGCTTGCCGCGGGCAACCGCGCATCCCGGGATTCGGACCTCACACGCTAGCGAGGCTGGCGAACACAAGGGGCCGGCAGCTCCGCGAGGGACGCTGCCGGCCCCTTTCCTTGATGCCCCACATTCGTGACCGGGCGGCAACGGGGGCGAAACACCTTCCGGGGAACATGGGGGCATGAAAGCCAAGCAGCAGACGCCGGCCACCGCAGAGCTCAGCTGTGAGGTCTGCGGCCGAATGCCCGAACCTCCCAAAGCACGGTTCACCGTTGCCCAGATCGCCGCGATGCTTCCCATCGAGCTGCTGGTCCACGCGCTCGTGGTGGAAACCCACCTCCCCTACCTGGCCAAGGTGCTGCTGTTGACAGTCACGGCCACGGCACTGGTGATCTGGGTGGCCGAGCCGTCCGCCGCGCGGGTGCTGCGCAGCTGGTTGCACGCACCCGCCCTCCGGCACCGCCGCCGGTTGCACTCGGCGCCGGCACTCTGGCGTGCCCGCACGCTGGTGCGCGACCAGCCCGGCGCCCTGCAGAAACTCACCCAGGCCCTCGCCCGGCTGGACACCAACATCCTCAGCATCCATGTCCATCCGATGGACGGGGCGGCGCTGGATGAGTTTGTCCTCTCCGCGCCCGGCCACCTCGGCGAGCAGGAGCTGCTCAAGGCGCTGGCCGACGGCGGCGGGCGGGACTCCCATGTCTGGCCCACCACAGCCCTGGCCATGGCGGACGGCCAGACCAAGGCGTTGAGCATCGCCGCCCGGGTGGCCGGCAACCCGGACGAACTGGCCCTCGCCGTCGCGGAACTGCTGTCCGCGCAGGTGGTCCCGGCCGGAACGGGAACGCAGGCAGGCGAGGCGGGTTCCGGCGTCGGGCATTCCGGGGCCCCGAATGGCGGCACCCTGTTGAAGATCCCGACGGCCTGGCACGGTCCGCTGGTGTTTTCCCGCCCGGGCGAGCCTTTCACACCGGCCGAGTCCGCCCGGGCGCACCGCCTGGCGGAGCTCGCCGAGATCCTGGCCCACGGGCACAACGGAGTGGCGTAACTCTCCGTAGCGCCCGCGGCAGAGTGTGACCGGACGGCCGCCCGGTCACATTTGGTTGCGTGAGGCAGGGCACAGAAAACCCTTGACAGTGGGACACCTCACACTTAGTTTTGTTTTGGGATCCCAAATCGGGATCCCAAATCTTGTTACGGATCCCACCGGCAGAACGAGCAGCTTGCCGCCGAACCTCCGGCAATCGAACCGCCCGCCGAACCGCGAACGCGAATCCCCCAAGAACTCCTCCGCATTCAGTCCCCCCAAACTAAGGAGAAGCGTGTCTCTCCATAATTCCCAAACCACCACGGAAGCCGAGCGTCCGCAGGCGGGCAGTGTTGCCGGCAAGCGCCGCACCAGCGTCCGGTGGAAACTCTTCCTCCTGCTCCTGGTCCTCGTGGCCGTCAACTACATCGACCGCGGCTCCATCTCCGTGGCACTGCCCATCATCCAGAAGGAGTTCAACCTCGGCCCGGAGATGGTCGGTCTTCTGCTCTCAGCCTTCTTCTGGACCTACGCCCTCATGCAGGTCCCCGTCGGCTGGCTGATCGACCGCTTCGGTCCCCGCAAGGTGGTCACGGCCTCCTGCGTCGGCTGGGGCGCAGCCACCGCGGCTTCCGGCATGGCCGGCGGCTTCCTGAGCATGTTCATCGCCCGCATGGCCATCGGCGTCACCGAAGCCGGTGTCATGCCGGCCGGCGGCAAGCTTAACGCCCTCTGGATGCACTCCAAGGAGCGCGGCCGCGGCGCCACCATCCTCGACGCCGGCGCACCGCTGGGCGCGGGCGTGGGCGGCATCCTCATCACCTGGCTGATCTCCGCCGCCGGCGGCTGGCGCATGGCCTTCATCATCGCAGGCATCCTGACCGTGGTGCTGGGCCTGGCCATCTGGTGGTACGTCCGCGACAACCCCCGCGACCACAAGGCCGTCAACGACGCCGAAGCCGAGTACATCGAGGCCTCGCACCGCGCCGAGGACGAGGCTGCCCAGTCCCAGGGCGCGACCACCACCCGCCGCGGCCTGCTCCCCTACATGAAGTTCCGTTCCTTCTGGGCCATGTGCTTCGGCTGGCTCGGCTTCAACGGCGTGTTCTACGGCCTGCTCACCTGGGGTCCGCTGTACCTGTCGCAGGCCAAGCACTTCGACCTGAAGACCATCGGCTGGTCCACCTTCGTGATCTTCGGCGCCGGCTTCATCGGCGAAATCCTCGGCGGCACCATCGCCGACAAGTGGCGCGAATCCGGCGCTTCCGCCAACAAGGTCATGCGCACCCTGCTGGGCATCTCCAGCGTGGTTGTGGTGGGCGGCCTGGTGGGCGTCACCGTGGTCCCGGACCCGATCACCGCCGTCATCCTGCTGTCCGTGGTGCTGTTCTTCCTCCGCTGGGTCGGTCTCTTCTGGGCCGTTCCGGCAACGCTCGGCGGCCGCAGCAACGCCGGCATCCTGGGTGGAGCCATGAACCTCAGCGGCAACATCGCCGGCATGGTCACCCCGATCGCGGTCGGCTTCATCGTGGGCGCCACCGGCGGCTACACCTGGGCCCTGCTCTACTTCGTGGCCTCTGCCGTGATCATGGGCATCTCGGTCCTGACGCTCGACTACAGCAAGCGCCTCCCGGTCTAAGGCCGGGAGACAGGACAGCCAGTATCGAAACCCGGGCAATCCCCGGAAATCCACACTGCAACACAGTTTGGGATCCCAAAACCATTGACAGCGAAGTCGCCAGAACTTACCGTCATGTTTGGGATCCCAAACAGGCACACTCGAGGACGAACTCCTCACCGCGAACGCCTCCGGACCGTTCACCCGGAAGCACATGTAAGGGCACCGAGAGCCACCGCCTCGCCCGCCGCCTATTGCAAGTAACCGCTCATCCGATGAGCCAGTCGCAACGCCCAGGAGGGCCAGTGTCGATCAATTCCCAGACCCACAGTTCCGTCCCCGGATCCACGAAGAAGGACTCCACGAAGAAGGGCGGCGGGAACTCAATGAAGAGGGTCGTCGCGGCAAGCTTCGTAGGGACCACCCTCGAGTACTACGACTTCTTCGCCTACAGCACGGCAGCATCCATCGTCTTCCCCGCCTTGTTCTTCCCCGGCTCGGATCCGGCCACCGGCCTCCTCCTGGCCCTGGCCACCTACGCCGTGGGCTACGTGGTCCGCCCGCTCGGCGCCGCGATCTTCGGCCACTTCGGCGACAGGATCGGCCGCAAGAACGTCCTTGTCACCACCCTGCTCCTGATGGGCCTGGCGAGCGCCGCCGTCGGCCTCCTGCCCACCTACCAGAACGTCGGCATCTGGGCTCCCATCCTGCTGGTCTCCCTGCGCTTCCTGCAGGGCGTGGGCATCGGCGGCGAATGGGGCGGTGCCGCCCTCATGGTCACCGAGTCGGACAAGAGCGGCCGCCGCGGCCTCTTCGGCAGCCTCGTCCAGAGCGCGGCCCCCACCGGCCTGCTGCTCGCCACCGGCATCTTCACCCTGATGACCACGGCCCTTCCCAAGGACGCCTTCATGGCGTGGGGCTGGCGCATCCCGTTCCTGATCAGCTTCCTCCTGGTGGCAATCGGCCTCTACATCCGCATGAAGCTCGCCGAATCCCCCGTCTTCGAGGAAGCCGAAAAGAAGGCCGAAGCGAAGAAGCAGGAAGAGGTCAAGGCCCCGCTCGTCTACGTCTTCAAGCACCATCTGAAGGCCCTGGCCCTGGCCGTCGGCGCCCGCATCGGCAGCGACATCGCGTTCTACATCTTCGCCCTGTTCGTCCTGGTCTACGGCACCGAACACCTCGGCCTCCCCAAGAGCCTGGCGCTGGCCGCTTCCACGATTTCCGCCGTCGCGCAGATGATCGCCATCCCCCTGTTCGGTGCGCTCTCGGACAAGGTGGGCCGCCGCCCGGTCATGATCGGTGGCGCCATCGGCGGCATCATCTACAGCTTCGTGTTCATCGCGATGCTCAACTCCAAGGAACCGTTCCTGGTGCTGATCGCACCGGCCATCGGCCTGGTGATCGTGGCCGCGATGTACGCCCCCGTGGCGTCCTTCATTCCCGAGCTGTTCCCCACCAAGGTCCGCTACACCGGCTCGGCCGTGGGCTTCCAGCTGGCAGGCGTCTTCGGCGGCGGTTTCGCCCCGCTGATCGCCATCCAGCTGATCGCCCTCACCACCTCCGGTTTCTCCGTGGCCGGCTATCTGTCCGCGACCCTGCTGCTCATGGTCTACTGCGTCTTCGTTGCCAAGGAGACCTCCAAGATCGCCATGGCCGATGCCGGCACCAAAGCCCCTGCGGCCAGCCGTTAGAAAGTCCCCACAATGAACAACACCGTCCTGCCTTCCGCGGAGGCCCCGGTTCCTGCTGTGGACAGCAGCCTGCTGACCGGCCTCTCGATGGTCCAATGGGCCGCCGCGCTGCGGGAGCTCCGGCTGACCGCCGTGGAGTGCCTGGAGCTGCACCAGGCACGGATCGCCGAGGCCAATCCCGGCCTGAACGCCGTCGTCACCCCCAATCCACGGGCACGTGAGGAAGCCGAGGCCGCCGACGCCGCCGCAGCGGAGGGCCGATTCCTCGGGCCCCTGCACGGGGTCCCCTTCACCGTGAAGGACACCCTGGCGGTCAAGGGGTTGCGCTCGACGGCGGGAAGTCCCCTTCTGCGCGACTACATCCCGGCGGAATCGGCGACGGCGGTCCGCCGCCTGCAGGAGGCAGGTGCGGTGTTGCTCGGCAAGACCAACTGCTCGGAATTCGCGGTGGAGACCCACAGCCGCAACCCGCTCTTCGGCGAAACCTGGAACCCCTGGGACACCACGCTGACGTCGGGCGGTTCCACCGGAGGCGACAGCGCCGCCGTCGCCTCCGGGATGAGTGCCTTCGGCCTGGGCACGGACTTCGGCGGTTCCATCCGCTGGCCAGCGCACTGCACGGGCATCACCAGCCTGCGCCCCACCGTCGGCCTCATTCCGGAAACGGGCCTGCTGCCCTACGTTCCGCCTGCGGACGGCAGCCTGCCCGCTCCGAACTCGATGTCCGCGCTGCACCGCCTGGGCAGCGTGGCGTGGCTGGCCCGCAGCGCCGAGGACCTGGGCGTGCTGCTCGGGATCCTTGCCGGGCCTGACGGCGTGGACCCCTCCACCGTGCCGGTCCCGCTCGGCGCGGCGCTCGAGAGCCTGGACGGCTTCACCGCGGCCTGGTTCGAGGACGAAGGCACCCACCCCGTGCGGGCGGACCTGGTGTCCGTACTGCGCTCGGCAGCGGAGGCCCTCGCGGCTCTTGGCGTTCCGGTGACGCACGGACGTCCGCCGGGACTGGAGCGGGCCGCGGCCGCCTTCGTGGCGCTGCGCACCGCCGAGGGCATGCCCGAGGTGGCGGAGCTTGCCGCCGGCCGCGAGGACGAGCTCGGCGCCCACCTCCATGGCCTGCTGGGAGAACCCGCCTCCGTGGTGGTATACCGCAAGGCCGCGGCGGAGCGGGATGCCATCCGCGCCGAGGTGCTGGCCTCCATGGAGGAGCACAACATCCTGCTGCTCCCCGTGGCCAGCGTTCCGGCGTCGGATCCCCGGGAACAGAGCTTCACCGTGGAAGGCAAGGACATTCCGTGGACCGAGCTGGGTTCCTGCTGCCGGGCCATCAGCATCCTGGGCTTCCCCGTGGCCGTGGTGCCATGCGGACTGTCCGAAGAAGGCCTGCCCGTGGGGATCCAGGTGGTGGGCCGGCCCTACCGCGACCGTGAAGTGCTCGCCGTGGCCGTCGCCCTCGAAAAGGCGTTCGGCCGCTTCAGCCCTCCGTCATTCGCCGGTCCGTCAACCAGCGGTCCGTCATCCACCAGCAGGTCATCCACCAGCACAGTGCGGGACTGAACCGCGATGCACACCACTGAGGACGTAAAGTCGCTAAAAACCCCACGAATGGAGCAATGATGCTGGCAGCAGAAGAAACCCCCGCCTCCGACCGCCCCCTCCGCGAGGCCGTGCGGGACACCCTCCGCACCCGGATCTTCGAAGGCCACTACGCCCCCGGCACCCGCCTCGTGGAACGTGACCTGGCCGCCGAGTTCAACGTGTCGCGCCTGCCCATCCGGGAAGCCCTGCGCATGCTGCGCCAGGAGGGCCTCATCCGGGACCGTGCCTCCCGTGGCTCCGAGGTGGCAGGGCTGAGCGCCAAGGACGTGGAAGACCTGTTCGACGTCCGCGAATCCCTCGAAGTGCTCGCCTGCCGGCTGGCAGCAAGCCGGGCCACCGAAGATGACCTCAAGCGCCTCGCCGGGCTTCTGGACGATGCCGAACGCTTCCTCGCAAAGGGCTCCATCCTCGAAGCGCACCGGGCCAACAGCGAATTCCACGACGCCATCACCGCCATCGCCAACAACAACTTCCTCCGCTCGGCGCTGGAGCCCCTCCAGGGCCGCATGCACTGGCTCTTCCGCCACGTCAGCGACCTGCCCGAACTGATCCAGGAACACCGTGACCTCTACGCCGCCATCGCCAGCGGTGACCCGGAGCGCGCGGCCGCCCAGTCGGCGTCGCACATCGGCAAGTACCGCGAACAGTTCCCCGAAGACTCCCCCGCAAGCGAACTCACCCTGCAACGGAAACGAACATGAAACTACTGGTCATCAACCCCAACATCAGCGAAGACGTCACCGCACTGATCCAGGCCGAAGCCCTGCGCTCCGCCGGCCAGGACACCGAGCTGATCGTGCGCACTGCCCCGCACGGCGTCGAGTACATCGAAACCCGCTTTGAATCGCTCATCGCCGCCGGCGCCGTCGCCGAACTGATCGCAGAGTACGCCGGGGGCAGTGCAGCCACCGACGGCAGCCGCGTGGACGGCGTCGTGGTGGCGGCCTTCGGCGATCCGGGCATGCCGGCGCTGAAGGAGCTCGTGGATGTTCCGGTCATCGGCATCACCGAAGCCGCGCTCTGCGCCGCGGCGCTGCAGGGCCAGCGTTTCTCGATCATCGCCATCTCGGACCGCATCACCGCCTGGTACCGGGACTGCGTGGAGCACTTCGGACTCGGCGGCCGCCTCGCCTCCATCCGCTCCATCAAGCAGAGCCTGCACGGCATCGGTTCCGTGCAGCACGACTTCAAGGACACCCTCCTGGCACTGAGCCGGCAGGCCGTCGAAGAGGACGGAGCCGACGTCGTAATCCTGGCAGGTGCGCCGCTCGCCGGACTTGCCCGCGACCTTGAGGGACAGATCCCCGTCCCCGTGGTGGACGGCATTTCCGCCGGCATCCGGATGACCGAGGCCGTGGTGGAACTGCAGTCCGGCTTCCACCGGCAGGGCGCGTTCGCGCCGCCGCCGGTCAAGAAGCGGGCCGGCCTGTCCGAAAACCTCGACGCCGCCCTCGCCACCGCCCAAGCCAATGTAGCCGCCCAGTCCAATGCCGCCGCTGCCGCACCCGTTTCACAGAAGTAGGAGGACACCGATGTCCCTCATCCCAGAACTCGTCATCGCCAACGGCACCGTGGTGAACTCCCGCTTGTCCGGTGGACCGGCACGCCAGGCCGCGCACATCGTGGTGCAGGACGGCCGCATTGCAGAGCTGATCGACGCCTCCCAGCCCGTCCCGGCAGCTGCCCGCACCATCGACGCCCAGGGCAAGCTCGTCATCCCCGGCGGCATCGACGGCCACTGCCACGTGGCCCAGGTGACCGGCCGTTTCCGCACCCTGGACGACTTCGCCGTCACCTCCACCGCGGCCCTCTGGGGAGGCACCACCACCATCATCGACTTCGGCATCCCGCGGGACGCCCAGGAAACCCCGCTGGATGCCGTGCTCAACAAAAAGCGCCTGGCCGCCGAATCCCGCTGCGACGTGGCCCTCCACGGCTCCGTGATCAGCTGGGACGAAACAGTGCCGTGGCAGCTGGAACAGCTCGCCGCCGAGGGCGTGCGCTCCGTGAAGATGTACACCACCAACCGCGGCTCCACCATGGCCGACGGGGACACCATCGTGAAAGTCATGCGCGAGATGGTCCGCCTGGACGGACTCACCTACATCCACGCCGAACACGACGCCATCATCGCCGACTGCACCGAGCAGCACGCAGCGGACGGGCTGATCGGGATCGAGCACCTGCACCGGACCCGCCCGGAGCTGGCCGAGGAAGTCTCCGTCAAGGAAACCCTGGCCCTGGCCAAGTACACCGGCGCGCCCGTGTACTTCGTGCACCAGTCCACCGCCGGAGCCGTGGACCTGGTGACCGAAGCCCGCGCCGAAGGCCAGGAAGCCTACTCGGAAACCTGCCCGCACTACCTGACCCTGGACGATACCGTGTACGGCAGTACTTTCCCCGAGTGGTACGCCTGCTGCCCGCCCATGCGATCCCCGGAAACCGTGGCCGCCCTCAAGGAACGCCTCGCCGCCGGCGCCATCCACACCGTTTCCTCGGACCACTCCTGCTACGACCTCTCGCAGAAGCGCGAGCGCACGGACGACATCCGCTTCATGCCGCACGGCCTGCCCGGTGTCGAAACCCGCATGCCAGTGACCTTCACCGCCTTGGTCACCGAGTCCGGCGGTTCCGTGGAGGACTTCGTTGAAGTCTTCTCCGCGGGCCCCGCCCGGATCAACGCCGTGCCCCGCAAGGGCAGCATCGCCGAAGGCTTCGACGCCGACCTCGTGATCTTCGATCCCGCCGAGGAACGCAAGGTCGACGGCGGCGCGCTGCACATGGGAACCGACTTCTCGCCGTTCGAGGGGAAGGCGCTGAACGGCTGGCCCGCCGTCGTCGTCTCCGCCGGACGCGTGGTGCTGGACGAGGAGGGCTTCCACGATCCCGGCCCCGTGGGCCGCTTCGTGGCCCGCAACGGCTTCACCGAGCACCGCGACGCCGTGGCCGCTTCCCCCGCTACTGTCTAGGAGATTCCCCTTGCCTTCCGAAAACCGCCCCGTCCGCATCGGCATGATCGTGCCGTCCTCCAACACCTGCCTGGAGCCGCAAAGCTACCGGATCCTCGGCGAGCGCACGGACGTCACCCTGCATTTCACCCGGATCAACGTCACCCGGATAGCCTTGGACGACTCCTCGGACAAGCAGTTCGACGCCCCCGGGATGCGCGCGGCCGCGGAGCTGCTCGCCACTGCGGACGTGGACGTCATCGCCTGGAACGGCACCTCGGGGTCCTGGCTGGGTGCCGCCCACGACGAGGAACTCGTCCAGGAAATCACCGACGCCACCGGCATCCCCGCCACCACCTCCACGCTGGCATACCTGGCCGCGTTCTCCGCGTTCGGCACCGAACGGATCGGTATGCTCACCCCGTACACGGCCGACGTGAACGAGGCCGTGGTTGCGTCCTACGCCAAGCACGGTATCAAGACCGTGGACCACCGGCACCTGGACTTGAGCGACAACGAATCCTTCGCCCGGGTCACCGACGAGGAGATGCTGCCGGGTTCCCTGGAGCTGGCCGCACTGAAGCCGGATGCCCTGATCTACCTCTGCACCAACCTGTACGGTGCCAACATCACGGCGGAGGTGGAGTCCCGCACGGATGTACCCGTGCTGGACTCCGTGGCCGTGACCCTGTGGCACTCCCTGAAGCTTGCCGGCGCCCCCTTGCTCGCCCCAAGGTGGGGCCGGTTGCTGGCCGACTGACTCCGTGTCAGCCTGCCGGCACCCGGCCTGAACCTGCCGCGCCCCGCACTATGCAGAGTGCGGGGCGCGGCATCCGGGAAGAACGACGGCGGCCCGCCCCTCTTGCCCCGTGTGGGGTTGAGGGGCGGGCTGCTTCTTTGCCAGCCTTGCCCGGCCTACAACTATCATCGGACTTTGGGTTCTCATTCCGGGCTCCCCGCATCGCCATAGCCGGGCGGCAATGATTCAACGCTGAAGGATACACATGGACCGGGCAAGCCTTGACCAGATTGACCAGCGGATACTGGAAGAGCTCACCAGGAACGCCCGAATCAGCCACGCCGAACTGGCCGCCAAAGTCCTCCTCTCCCGCAACGCCGTGAGGCAACGGATCGACCGGATGGAGCGGCACGGCCAGATCCAGGGCTACACCGTGGTTTCCGGTTCGCCCGGACAAGCGCCTGTTACCGCATATCTGATGATCTACCGTAAGGACCGGGTACGCGGCTCTGATGTAGTCGCCGCACTCCAAGCCATTCCGGAGGTTGTTCTTTGCGACGTCGTCAGCGGTGATTTTGACCTGATTGTCCGCTTGGAGTCCCGCTCGCTGGAACGGATCCAGGAGATCTGGGAAAGGATCGCGGCCCTTCCCGGCGTCAAGGACACCGTGACAGCGATGTCGCTCTCCAGCTATGTAAGCCGCGGCGCGGTCACCCTTCACCGCGCTTGATGCAGATGACCTTGGGCTGGGTCATCTCCTCGTAGGCGAACCGGACGCCTTCCCTTCCCATGCTCCCGTATTTCGACCCGCCGAACGGCATGCCGTCAAAGCGGTAGTCGGAGGAATCATTGATCATCACACCGCCGGCGTCGAGCTTGTCCGCCGCATCGAGGGCTGCATTCAGGGATTCGGTGAAGATCCCGGCATGGAGGCTGAACCCAATCCCGTTGGCCATCGCGAAGGCTTCCTCCACCGCATCGAATGCCTGCAGCATCACCACCGGGCCAAAGACCTCCTCCTGCCACAGCCTGGAACCGGTAGGTACGTTTTCCAGGACGGTGGGGTGGAGCACGTTGCCTTGGCGGAAATTGCCCGTCAGGCAATGGGCCCCGGCAGCGATCGCCTCATCCAGCTTTTCCTTGACCTCCGCCAAGGCGCGCGAGGTGATCATGGGGCCAATATCGGTGCCTTCCTCCATGGGGTCGCCGGCAACCAGGAGCGAAGTCCGCTGGAGGAAGCGACGGCGGAATTCGGGATAGAGCGGCCGCGCCACCAGGATGCGCTGGACTCCAACGCAGTTCTGGCCCGCCGCCCAGAAAGCACCGGACACGCAGGCGTCCACGGCGGCCTCAAGATTTGCATCGTCCAGGACCAGCACCGGAGCATTGCCACCCAGGTCCATGGACAGTCGCTTGAGCCCGGCCGAGCGGGCGATGCTTTCACCGGTGGAGAATCCACCGGTGAAAGACACCATCCGGACGTCCCGGCTCCGGATGATTTCCTCTGCGAGCTCCCGGCCTCCATGCACCACCGTGAGCACGCCCCGCGGCAGTCCGGCGTCTTCAAGGGCGCCCGCCAGCAGCTGGGCGGACAAAGGTGTCAGCGCGGACGGTTTGAGAATGACGGCGTTGCCGCCGGCAATGGCCGGGCCCAGCTTATGTGCCACCAGGTTCAGGGGGTCGTTGAAGGGCGTAATGGCCGCGATAATGCCCAGCGGTTCGCGGGAGAACCATCCCTGGCGGTCCCCGGAGCCTTCAAACGAGTCAAAGGGGATGACTTCACCTGCATTCCTCCGGGCCTCGGCAGCGGAAAGCCGCAGGGTGTTGACCGCTCGAAGCACTTCCTTGCGGGCCTGGCGGATCGTCTTTCCGGCCTCTGCTGTGATGGTCCGCGCGAATTCCTCACGCCGCTCCTCAAGTGCCGCGGCCGCGGATTCCAAAATCCGGCCACGGTCGTGGCGGGACAGCCTGCGGGCCTCGGCCGCGCCTTCCCGGGCTGCAGCAAGAATCCCGCCAACTTCGGAGGGAGCAGTAACCGGAACAACGCCGAGCAGGCGGCCATCAAAGGGACTGGTGACTTCGCAGGCGGCTTGCAGTGTTTCAAGCATGTGCGGCCACTCCTGCCTTGGCAGCGTGGATGGCGATGATATCCGAAAGCAAGGCGTAGGCGGTTTCCACCCTTCCGGCCCCGGGGCCGGAGACCGTCACAGGGCCCAGCAGGTCCGTGGTGAACGAGACGGCGTTGGTAGCGCCGGAGACGCCAGCCAGTCCGTGGCCAAGCGGCAAGGCAACGGGTTCGACACCTGCGCTCACGGTGCCGTCAGGGTTCCGCTTGGCCGAGCCCACCAATTTCCAGCGCCTGCCTGCAAGCGCCGCATTCTTGACTTCCTTCGCGGACAGTTCCGAGATTCCCCGCCGCGTGACGTCGCTGAGGGAGATGCCTGCGCCAAGGAGCTCATTCGCGAGGATCAGGACCTTGAGCTGAACATCGAAGCCTTCGATATCGGCCGCCGGGTTCGCTTCCGCGTAACCCAACTCCTGGGCCTCCGCAATGGCCTTGCCCAACTCCATCCCGGTTTCCATCCGACCCAGCACGTAGTTGCTGGTTCCATTGAGGATGCCCTCGAACCCGGCCAGCCTGAGGCCGGCGAACATCTTCCGCGCCAGGCGGATGACAGGCGTGCCACTCATCACCGCGCCTTCGAATTCGAAACGGACGCCGTTGCGTTCGGCCAGTGCGGTAAGTTCCGGGCCACGCAGTGCCACCGGCCCCTTGTTCGTTGTGCAGACGCTCTTGCCCGATTCCAACGCCCAACGTACGTGGGAGACGGCTGGTTCCCCGTCTTCCGGGTTGGTGAACGTAGCCTCACAGACAATGTCCGCGCTGCAGGTGCGGATGACATGTTCGTTGTCCGGCGTGACTGATCCGCCATGGTCCGCGAAGGTATCGCTGCCGCCTCCCAGCCGCAGGGCCATCGAAAGGTCGATGCCGCCGTCCTTGACCAGGGAACCGAGCCGCAGGTCCGTGATCGCGACGACCCGCAAGCCAAAGCCCAGTTCGCTCTTCAGGGAGTCTCCACGGTCGTGGATCAGCTGGGCGAGGGTTCGGTTGACGCCTCCGAACCCGATCAACGCGATGTCATACGTGGTCATGGTTTTCCTTCGTGTCGAGATGGTCTGTGCTCCCATCGTGGGGCCGGCGGCTGTCCGTTGGACCATGTCCGACAGCCCGAATGCCTGGTCTGAATGACCAAGCTGCAGGCAAAAAGACATAGTGACCATCCGCGAGCGATGTGCAACATAAGCAAGTTCACATGTTTTTGATGACTAACAGGCATACGCCGTGTTACTTTCGTCACGATTGGCGCGCTATTCACACCCCGGCACCAACCCCGACACTGGAGGCACCCTTGCAACCTTTAACTCCACTCAAGCCAGCCGTCCGGCAGGACGGACCACCCGCAGCAGAGTCCGGCCTGCGCCGCTCCATGGGGCCCAGGCACCTGATCATGATCGCCATGGGCGGAGTCATTGGGTCCGGATTGTTCCTCAGCTCGGGCTATACGATCTCGCAGGCCGGACCGCTGGGCGCGGTCATCGCGTACCTGGTGGGAGCATTCGTGGTGTACCTCGTGATGGCCTGCCTGGGCGAACTTGCCATCGCCTACCCGGTATCCGGCGCCTTCCATATCTACGCGTCACGGTCCATCGGCCCGGCCACCGGCTTCACTACAGCGTGGCTTTACTGGCTGTGCTGGGCGGTGGCCATTGGCTCGGAGTTCACGGCGTCCGGATTGCTGATGCAACGGTGGTTCCCGGATGTGGAGGTGTGGGTGTGGTGCCTGGTTTTCGCCGCCTTGCTCTTTGGCCTGAACGCCGTCTCCTCGAAGTTTTTCGGGGAGTCCGAGTTTTGGTTTGCCATCGTGAAGGTCGCCGCCATCATCGGCCTCATTGTCCTTGGCGGTGCGGCGCTGCTGGGATTCCACCCGCTGAGCCAGGGCGGCGACCACCCGCTCCTGTTCGAAAACTTCGCCACTGAAGGCGGGCTGTTCCCCAACGGTTTCACCGGTGTCCTGGTAACGGCCCTCGCAGTCTTCTACGCGTTCTCCGGCTCCGAGTTGATCGGTGTTGCCGCCGGGGAAACCAAGGATCCGGCCTACAGCATCCCGAAGGCCATGCGGAGTACGGTCATCCGGCTCCTGGTCTTCTTTGTGGGAGCCATCGCGGTCATTGCCGCAACCATTCCTTTCACCGAGGTTGGGCTTGATGAAAGCCCGTTCGTCACAGTCTTTTCATCCATCGGGGTCCCGTTTGCCGCGGACATCATGAATTTCGTCATCATCACGGCCCTGCTTTCCGCGGGCAACAGCGGCCTCTTCTCCTGCGCCCGAATGCTGTACTCCCTGGCGGACGAAGGGCACGCACCGCAAGCCTTCAAGAAACTGACGCGGCGGGGAATTCCCCTGATCGCCCTGTCCGTCAGCATGCTAGGCGGACTGGCCTCCCTGATCAGCAGCGTCGCCGCACCGGAAACGGTGTACCTGGTGCTCGTCTCGGTGGCCGGATTTGCCGTGGTCGGGGTCTGGATGTCCATTACCGCTTCGCACTTCTTCCACAGGCGGGCGTTCGTGCGGAACGGCGGGAACGTGGCCGGGCTTTCCTACAAGGCTCCCCTCTTCCCCTTGGTACCCATCCTCGCCTTCTCCCTGTGCCTAGCCTCGCTGGTGGGCATCGCCTTGGACCCCAACCAGGTGGCCGCCCTGTACTTCGGCGTTCCCTTTGTCGCAGCCTGCTACGGATTTTTCCACTTCAAGTACCGCGCAAAGACGGCGCCGGCGGCCTGAGCCGCCCCCACCAAAGCGGCGGCCGGCAGCATTTGTTGCCGGCCGCCGTCGTGCATAACTCCCGGCCCCGGCAACTGTGTGAGGATAGGCTGGTTGCCAGGGCGGGAGGAGCAGCAGCAAATGGAGACTTCCCCGGAGGCGTCAACCATGGCGCAGGGACTCAGAATCGTACGGCTCGTGACGGAACGCGAAAAGTCCGGCAGGCAGCTTTTGGGTGTTTCGCAGCTTGCCGCCGAACTGCAGCTGGACCAGAGCCGGGTTTCCCGGCTGACACAGGAACTGTGCGACATCGGGTTGCTGGAGCGCGCAGAGCGCGGACCGTTCAGGGCAGGCCCACAGTTCTTTGGGCTCGCGGCTTCCCTCAATAACGGCTGGTACCGCGAGGCCCGCACCGAACTGGAAAAGCTGGTCTCATCCTTGGGCCTTCGGGCCCGCCTTTCAGTCCGCGTTGGTTTCCGGGTGCTCCTGGTGCGCGCGTCCAGCAATGACATGGCGGCCGGAAGTTTCGCCTATCCCGGAATGATCACCCCGGTATGGTGCACCGGGGCCGGCAGGGCACTGTTATGGGACCACAACCGGAAGGGACTCGAAGCGCTCCTGCAGGATGTCAGCTTCATCGGCGTGGGAGGTCCGCAAGCAGCCCACTCAGTGCCGGAAGTCTGGGAGCTGATGGCCAGGGACCGGCTGCAGGGCTATGTGGCTGCTGCCGAGGAATTCGAGCACGGTATCCATGAGCTCGCCGTTCCAGTGCGGGATGAAAATGGCCGCATCACAGCAGCGTTGAGCGTCCTCGGGCAGCGCCAGCAATTGCGGGACAAGCCGGGCGGCGTCGCGGCGGCGCTCTTGGATGGCGCCGCGCGCCTGAGCGGCGTGCTTTGAACGGAGCCCGCTAGGCGTGTCCCAAGCGGGACTGCAGCCAGTTTCCTTTCTCCACCAAGGCGGCAGCGCACTCCTGCTGTTTAGGCTCAAGGCGTGATTTCGGGCCCACTATCTGGAGGGCCGCAACAACGTCTCCCTTGAAATCCCGGACCGGGACCGCCAGTGAGTACAAGCCGGGCTCCGCCGCTTCGTCCACCACCGAGTAGCCGCGGGAGCGGGCGGCTGCAAGACGCTCGAGGAAATCATCCACGTCAACGGGCGTGTTCGGCCCGTGACGGACGAAGTCCACCTGGGAAAACATCGTGCGCACCTCGTCGTCGGACGCTTCCCACAACAAGGCTTGCCCCGCGTCACTGCAGTACGCCGGGTAGGGGCGGCCGATCCAGGAACCGACGAGTTTGGTGCTGTCGGGGACGCTTTCGGCGATGGTCACGGTGCTGTCACCGCTCAGCACACCGAGGTAGCAGCCTTCATCGGTATCCCTGGACAGCGCGTCGAGGGCGGCCGCACCGTCAGTGGTAAGCCGACGCCGGGTGAGCACCATGGCATCGGTCATCACGGACCAATCGGGAGCGAAAGTGCGGTACGGGGTGCGCTGCAGGAATCCTTCCTGCTCGGCTGTGCGCAGGCTGCGTGAAACCTGGCTGCGGTCCTTGCCCAGATCGGCGGCAATCTCCGCGACTGTCCCGCCGGGAAGGCCCTGCGCCTGTCTGGACGCCGCCGCCAGCACGGCCATGATTCCACGGCCCATGCTGGAGGTCTTTGACATGGACTCGATCTTAGACGACCCAAACCGGCGCAGGGGCCACCTCAGGAAATGGCAAATACCCTCGCCGGGAACCCGCTGCCTCCCAAGGGCTTGGCCCATGAGGCAACGATTACCGCACCTGCTTCAGGAAGCCCACCAAGATTGGCCAGCAGTTCGATCTGCCAACGGTCCTGGGCCAACACGTAGGTTTCCAGGCTGAAGTCCTGCCGGGACGTTGCCTGGCCCGGATCGGTGTCCGTCTGTTCGTGGCCAACTGCGGCAACGGCGCGCTCCTCGATAAGGAAGGAAAGCACCTCACTGGACCACCCCGGAGTATGGCTGATGCCCTCCGGATCCCGGTTGGCCATCGCTTCAGGGTCCGGCCAGCGGCTGCTCCATCCCGTGCGCAGGGCCACGAAGGCCCCCTCGGGGATGGCACCGTTGCGTTCCTCCCAGAGCCTGACGTCCTCCATCGTGGGGGTGGCGTCCGGATTCGCGAGCACCGCGTCCGTGATGTCCAGGACCACCAGGGGAAGGATCATTTCCCGCACGGGGATATGGTCCAATGTCCTGCCGCCCCGGATGAAGTGCGATGGGGGATCCACGTGCGTTCCCCATTGCCCGATGATGGAGTACCGGTGCGCTGTGAAGCCGTCCCCGCGCTCAAGGTCGAACACGGCCTCGCGTGTTTCATCCGGGAACGCCGGGAAGTGTGGCTGGCCTGGGTGGAAGGCGTGCGTCAGGTCCGTGAATGCCCGCCCGTCAAGGCTTGCCTTCAGTGATTCCCACAATCCGGTGGCCATCGTTTCCACTACGCGGCCTCCCCTTCAAGCTCGCCGGCCCGGCGGTGGGCAGCGATGGTCACTGGCCCCGTCAACTCGATGACCGGCAGTTCCCATGGGTGGATTTCCGCCAACTGGTCCATGAACCCTTCAACAGCATCGTCGGAGAGCTGGGCGTCGAAGTAGGTGGTGAAAACAAAAGTGGGTGAGATGGTCCGCTCCCCGACCTTTCCAAGTGTTGGCGTGGCTCCCTGTGCGCAGGTAAAGCCCTCGAAACCAACAGTGGACTCAAAAACGTGCTTGTAATTTCCGAAGTCACCCAGATCCTGGAACTGCTCAACGGCCTGCAGGAGCGAAGCAACTCCCTGGTCCCCTGACAGGGCGCCCAGGTCTCCCGCCGCAGCCCGGTTGAAGGTTTCTGCGCTGATCGGCCAATGGACCCGGAGTTTACGGGCTGCCCTCATTTGGATACTCAAGGAACTCTCCTTCTGTGTGCGTGTTGCATGTCATACTCGCACAGCCAAATGGGCATTACAAGCATAACTAAGTGCTAATAATGACCATTTCATGACCCGTTGCCGGTTCGCGCGTATCCGGCACTACACCCGCACCAGCAGCGCCCCGGGGTCCACCCGGGCCGTAAACGTCGATGCCTTGCCTTCATGGTCGCCGTCGAGCTGGAAATCGTCGGGTTCGTCCAGGCCGACCTCCACGGACGTACCCCGGAAGTACTCCACGGAAGTGTCCTTGCTGCGGCCCTTGCCGATCACGCCCGCAATCACCCCGAACCAGCCCAGCTTTCCCGGTGCCACCACCATCAGGTCGAGGATGCCGTCGTCCACCGCGGCGCCGGGGAAGATTTCCACGCCGCCCTGGATCCTGCCGCAGTTGCCCACCATCACGCTGCGGACCCGGCGGCTCACCACCGGCTCGCCGGCCACGCTGATCTTCGCCTTGATCGGCCTTCCCTGCAGGTTCCGGATGGCGGCGTCCACGTAGGCAAGCCAGCCCACCTTGTCCTTGAGCTGCGAGTCGGTGCTTGCCATGACGCTGGCGTCGAAACCGAGCCCGGCCATCACCAGGAATACCTGTTCGGGGCCGCCGTCACGGGAGGAACGGACCACGTCGATCTTCCGTTCCTGCCCCAGCAGAGCAGCCTCCGCCGCCCCCTCGACGTCCGCGACGTTTACGCCGAGGTTCCGCGCCAGCAGGTTGCCCGTGCCCAACGGGACCAGCCCCATCGCAGTGCCCGTGCCGGCAAGTACTTCGGCCACGCAGCGGACGGTTCCGTCGCCGCCGGCGGCGATGACGACGTCGACCCCCGCCGCAAGTGCCTCCCGTGCCTGCCCGGCGCCTGGGTCTTCCGCCGTGGTTTCGAGCCACAGCACCTCCTCCCAGCCGTGCCTGCTGCCGAGCCGGGCGACGATGCCGCGGATGTCCCGCCCGGCAGACTTGGAGGGGTTGATGACGACGGCGGCCCGCATGCTACGGGGCCAGCTCGCCGGCCCGGGCCCAGCCCAGCGCTTCGTAGCGGGCCGCGGCTCCTGCGTCCACGGGAGCATAGACAATGTCCGCGCCCTCGACGAAGGCTTCCTCCGCCAGCCGGGCCAGCACCACGGCTTCGTGATCGGGCGCAAGCTCGTCGCCTTCCACGGCTCGCACCGGTCCCAGAACCGCGAAACCTTCGCCGAACGCCACCCGGCCACGCGCCACGGGGCGGTCGAAGCGGACCAGCTCCACGACGTCGTAGTCCTCCAGGGGCGCCTCGAGCACGCCGAATTCGGACGCCAGCGGCGGCGCGCCGTTGACCTCGCCCGGCGGAGCGGTCATGAGGATGCCGGCCGGCGGCGTTTCCTCGCCATCGTTGAGCCGCGCCCAGAGGGGCTGCCAGTCGTGTGCCTTCTTGTCGGATGCATTGTCCGGTGCGCTCATGCTTCCGACCCTACCCCTCGCGAACTTAGATGTGCTCGGCTTCGTAGCGGACCTTGAGGGCGCCGCGCTTGATCTTCAGTTCCAGCACGCGGACTCCGGCCAGTTCCTCGAGCCGGGCCACGTGCGTGCCGCCGCAGGGTTCGCTGTTGACGCCTTCGATGGTGACCACGCGGTGCCCTGCCCGGTCGGTGGCGGCGCTGACCGCCCCACCACCGGCCAGCACGGCGTCGAGGGCTTCCTGCAGTTCGGCACGGACCTGCTCGCGGAGTTCCGGCGTCGCGAGTTCCGCCTCCAGTCCCTCGGGCGAGAAGTCCAGGCGCGCCTGGCCGGGGTAGTGGCTGTGGCCGGTGCTGGTCCAGCCCCGTGCCTCGCCCAGGTGCCCCAGCACGTGGCCGGCGGTGTGCAGCGCGGCGTGGCGCTTGCGGAGTTCCGCATCGATGGCGCAGTCGACGGCGGTGCCCGGCTCCAGCGAGGCAAGCCCGCGGCCGCCGGACAGGACAACCAGGCCGTCGTCGTTGCGCGACGGAACCACCGGTGCACCGTTCAGCGTGCCTTCGTCCGAGGGCTGGCCGCCGCCCTTGGGGTGGAAGATATTGGGGCTCACGGCGGCCCACGCACCATTTTCGTCAGTTCCGGCGGCCACCACCGTGGCGGCCGTTTCGAAAAGGTAAGTGTCGCCGTAGTAGGCCTGTTCCTGCTGGATGCGCGGTGCTGCGGTGGCGGTCATTCTCCAAGCTTATGGGGTGGCGCAGGCGCCTCAGTCCGCGTCGATGCGTTCCAGCAGTTGCCCCAGCGCCTCACGGATATCGTCGTGGTCGTACTGGGCTGCCCGGCTTTCGGCGGAGATCACGGCGCAGCGGTGGATCTTTTTGAAGTCGCCGTAGGGAAACTTGTAATGCCCTTTTTGATCATCCGGATGCTCGTCGTCCGCACCGAGATACCACTTGGAATATTCGCCGTATCCGTGCTTTTCCAGGAACTCGTTCTCATCCTCGGCCGACGGGGCATGCTCGCTCCAGTCGTCGCGGACGTCTTTGACGGTTTTCCCGTCACGGATCAACTGCTTTGCGTGGTCAAAGGCTTTCTTGTTGAGTTTCACAGCCACAGCACAACCCCGCTTGGTCTTGGCATTCAGTAACTGGCACAGACAAGCCTAGGACGGCCAGCAGATGCAAGGCTTCAGCTGCTGGCGTCCCCGAATCAGCCGTATACATCAGAATCCTGTGGCCCGACTCGTCAGGCGGCGTCAGCACCTCGAAGTTCAGCGCCAGATCCCCAACCTCAGGATGATGCATGTACTTCAGCCCTGACATGCAATTCTCGACCGGATGCTTTGCCCACAGCCCTGCGAACTCCGCGCTTTTCATGCTCAGCTCGCCCACCAGGGAAGCGAGCTCTTGGTCATCAGCGGTCCGGCCGGCGACCAAGCGCAGAGACGCCACTGCACGTGTGGCTTCCTCACGCCAGCGCGTATAGAGCTCACGGGTGTGCTGGTCAAGGAACAGCAACTTGGTCATGTTCGGACGCGTCGAGGGTGTCTCGGGTGATGCAAAATCCAGGTGCCCGGCAACAAGACGGTGCCCGATCTGATTCCAGGCCAGAACTTCGCTTCTGCGGCCCAGGACAACCGCCGGGGTTCCCGACATGGATTTAATCAAACGCAGAGTGCCGGCCCGGACCTTGTCCGGCTTGGACAAGGTCCTGCGCTTCGCTTTGCCAGGCTTGGCCAAGTTGAACAAATGAGCCCGCTCGTCGGTGTTCAAATTCAGGGCCCGGGCGATAGCGTCGATTACTGCTTCAGACGCATTACTGCTCAGACCCTGTTCAAGCCGCGTGTAGTAGGTATTGCTTACCCCCGCCAGCATGGCCAGCTCTTCTCTGCGGAGGCCAGGAACGCGGCGAATGCCGTAATTCAGAAGGCCAACATCTTCCGGTTGCAGGGCAGCCCGTCGGACGCGTAAGAACTCCCCAAGTTCATTCTGCTTGCTCATTCGGCTTATTCTCCCGTGCCCCCCGGGTTCTGTCCTGTCACTGGCAGTGCTAGGCAAGGGGGGGGTGTGGTTGATCCTGCCCGATTCCACAACGCTGAGGTACTGAGAGGGCCGCCTCTGCGGCCACACCCACAGACAAGGATCATCCACATGACCACCCAACCGGATGTAGCCGCCACCCCAGGCGTCACACCCCATGCGGACAAAACCGCCGCTCGCGGAAAGATGAACGGGCGCAAAAGGCTTGCGCTGATCGTCTTGCTCGCCGCAAGCTTTACCCTTGCCGTCGACTTCTCCATCCTTAACGTCGCGCTGCCCACAATCGGCGCCGACGTCGGTTTCACCTTGGAAAACCTTCAATGGATCGCCACGGCATTTGCCCTGTGCGCGGCCGGCCTCACGCTTCTCTTCGGCCGGATTGCCGATCTCGCCGGTCGTCGCAGACTCTTCCTTCTCGGCATGGCGCTACTCGGAATTTCCTCCTTGGCCGGTGGCCTGGCAGCAGACCCTGCGCTGCTGCTAGTAGCTCGGGTCGGCCAAGGCGTCGCGACCGCAATCGTGGTCCCGGCAGCACTGGCCCTGCTTCTGGATGCGTTTCCCGAAGGACCCCTGCGGGATAAGGCTCTCGGCCTGAATGGTTCCCTCATGGCTGCAGGCTTCACCACGGGAGCAATCCTCGGCGGTCTGCTGACGGACCTTCTGAGCTGGCGCTGGGCGTTCTTCATCAACGTCCCGGTAGCTATCGCAGTGTTGCTAATCGCGCCCGTTGTGCTCGCTGAAAGCAAGCCGGCAACGAAAGCACGTTTGGATGTTCCTGGCGCTATCACGGTGACCCTCGGACTCCTGGCCCTGGTCTTTAGCCTGACGAACGCGGCCGAGCACTCCTGGACCGACCCGTTCACCCTCGGATCGCTGGCAGCAGCCATCGTTCTCTTTGCCGTCTTCACCGCAGTCGAAAACCGGGCCACGTCGCCGCTGGTGCCGCTTGGCATCTTGAAGCGATCCTCGATCGCGTGGGGCAACATCGCCGGAATCCTGGCATTCGTCACCGAAACATCCCTGGTGTTCCTCCTCACCCTCTACCTGCAGCAGGTCCTCGGGTACACACCGCTCGCCGCGGGCCTGTCTTTCGCGGTCCTGGGGCTGGGCACGGTCCTGGGTGGCATCCTCGGGCCGAAGGTAATCGGCAAGCTCGGCAGCAAAAAAGCCATCGTGTACGGCTTCATCATCCAGGCCATCGCCGCGGGATCCCTGGTATTGCTCAGCGGCGACCCTGCCTCCATCGCATTGCTCCTCATCGCCACGTTCGTCGGAGGCGTTGCGAACCTGGTCGTCATCGTCGGTTTCATGGTTACTGCCACCTCCGGACTGTCTGACACGGAACAAGGCTTGGCCACCGGTCTGGCCACGATGAGCCAGCAGATCGGAATCACCATGGGTATCCCGATCATGAGCGCCATCTTCACCGCCCAGCTGCTCACTTTCGATTCCAACTCAAGCGCAGCAGTACTCAGCAGTGTCAGCACGGCCATAACCGTAAACGCCGCGCTGTGCCTGGCCTCGGCGTTGGCCGTGGCCATGTTCCTGCGCACCAGAAAGCCTGCGCCCACCATCTGAGCATGCCCCGTTGGGCTTCCTAAGGAGCACCCTTGCCGGCGAAATCGAAGACCATCCTCACAAGCCCTTGACGGCCCCCAGGACCTTGGTCAGGGAATCCTTGGCATCCCCGAACAGCAGGGTGGTCTGCGGTTCGTACATGAGGTCGTTCTCGATCCCCGCGAATCCTGGCCGCATGGAGCGCTTGAGGAACACCACCTGCCGGGCCTGGGCGACCTCCAGGATGGGCATGCCGTAGATCGGCGAGCCGGCGGTGGTCTTCGCTGCCGGGTTCACGACGTCGTTGGCGCCCACCACCAGGGCCACGTCCGCGGTCTTGAACTCGGAGTTGATCTCGGCCATTTCCTTGAGTGATTCGTAGGGCACGTTGGCCTCGGCCAGCAGCACGTTCATGTGCCCGGGCATGCGTCCGGCCACGGGATGGATGGCGAAATCGACGTCCACCCCGCGCTCCTCCAAGGCGAGCGCCAGTTCGGCCGCGGTGTGCTGGCCCTGCGCCACGGCCAGCCCGTAGCCGGGGACGATGATCACCCGCTGCGCATAGCCCAGGAGCACGGCCACGTCCTCGGCGCTGGACGAGCGGACGGGGCGTTCGCTCACGGCGGTGGATCCCGCCGTCGAGCCTCCCCGGAAGGCGCCGAACAGGATGCCCGCCACGCTGCGGCCCATCGCTGCCGCCATGGCACGGGTGAGGATGGTGCCGGAGGCGCCCACCAGGGTGCCGGCCACCACCAGCAGCACGTTGCCGAGCACCAGCCCGGAGGCCGCTACGGCCAGGCCGGTAAAGGCGTTCAGCAGCGAAATGACGATCGGCACGTCCGCCCCGCCCACCGGCAGGACCAGCAGTACCCCGGCCGCCAGGCCCAGCAGCAACAGCCCGACGGCGAGCGCCTGGGAGCCGCTGAGCACGACGCCGACGCCGGTCCCCACCGCCGCGAGCAGCACCAGCGCCATGACGACGGGCAGCCCCGGGAACACCACGGGCCGGGTTGTCATCAGTTCCTGCAGTTTGGCGAAGGTGATCGCCGAACCCGCGAAGGACACAGCCCCGACCAGCAGCGTGAACACCACGGCCACCCGCATCCAGCTGTCCTCGCTGTGCGCCAGTTCCAGCAGGGCCACCAAGGCCGCGGCCCCGCCGCCCACGCCGTTGAACAGCGCCACGAGCTGTGGCATCTGGGTCATCTTCACCCGCCGCGCCACGGGGGCCGCCACTGCCGAACCCACGGCGATCGAGCCCACGATCCAGGGGATGTTGTCCAGGTGCACCGACAGGAAGACCGCGACGACGGCGATCACCGCCCCGAAGGCCCCCACCAGGTTGCCCTGCCGGGCGGTGCGCGGTGAGTTCAGGCCCTTGAGCGCGAGGATGAAGCACACCGCCGCGGCCAGGTAGAGCAGGGCGGTCCAGACCGGGCTGAGGAGGGTCATCGCGCCTCCTCCTTCTGTTTGTCCACGCCGGGCTCCGGTCTCCCGGACGCCGGTTTTCCGCCGCCGGGTTTCCGGCCGCGGAACATCTCGAGCATGCGGTCGGTCACCACGAAGCCGCCCACAAGGTTGGCGGTGGCCAGCACGACGGCGAGCAGCGCCACCGCGAGCACCAGCGGCTCGTGCGCCTGCCCGGCCACGATGATGGCGCCCACCAGGATGATGCCGTGGATCGCGTTGGCCCCGGACATCAGCGGGGTGTGCAGGGTGCTGGAGACCTTGGAAACCACCTCGAAGCCCACGAAGACCGCCAGCACGGTGATCGTCAGCAGGCTGATGCCGTCCATCAGTTCGCCCCTTCCTTCCCGGAGTCGGCCGTGGTGAGTGCCGCCAAAGCCTCGGCCGTGGGCGTGTGCCGCACAGCGCCGTCGTGCGTCAGGCAGCTGCCGGCCACCACCTCGTCCTCCCAGTCCGGCGCAAAGGCGCCCTCCTTGACAAGCAACTCCACCAGGTTGGCCACGTTCTTCGCGTACAGCCGGGAGGCGTCGGCGGGCAGCGCGGAGGCCGCGTCTTTCATGCCCACCAGGGTGACGGTGCCGCGGCCGTCCTCCGTCGGGATCACCGTGTCCTCCCCGGCCACCACGCCCTCCACGTTGCCGCCGGATTCCGCGGCAAGATCCACCACCACCGAGCCCGGCCGCATGGCCTGGACCATCGCGCGGGTGACCAGCAGCGGGGCGCGGCGACCGGGGACGGCCGCCGTCGTGATGAGCACATCGGCCGCAGCCACATGCGGGGCGAGCAGTTCGCGCTGCAGGGCCCCGCGGTCGGCTGTGAGTTCGCGGGCGTAGCCGCCGGACGCCTCGGCCGTTTCGACGTCGAGCTTGATGAAGGTGCCGCCCATCGAGGCGACCTCGTCCGCGGAGGCGGGACGGATGTCGTTGGCGGAGACGCGGGCGCCCAGCCGCTTGGCTGTACCGATGGCCTGCAGGCCCGCGACGCCGGCACCCAGGACCAGTACCCGGGCCGGCGGGATGGTGCCGGCTGCAGTCATGTAGAGCGGGAAGAAGCGCGGCAGCCGCGTGGCCGCCTCCAGCACGCAGCGGTACCCCGCCACGAGCGCCTGCGAGGTGAGCGCATCCATGGACTGGGCCCGGGAAATGCGCGGCACCAGTTCCAGCGCGAAGGAGGTGACGCCCGTTTCGGCGAGCGCCTGCACCGTGGGAAGTTCCGACGACGGCGAGGCCAGCCCCACGGTCACCGCACCCTGCCTGAAGGACCGGGCTGCGTCCGGCTCGAGCGGGCGGACGTGGAGGAAGAGGTCGAGGGTTCCGGGGTCCAGATCCTTGACGATCCAGGCGCCGGCGTCCTGGTATGCCTCGTCCGGGTGGCCGGACTCGAGGCCGGCACCGCTTTCAACGAGGACCTCAAGGCCGAGGCCCGCCAGTTGCTTGACGGTATCCGGCGTGGCCGCCACCCTCCGCTCGCCCTCCCGGCGTTCGCGTGCAATGCCCAGCTTCATCGCGCTCCTTCCCGGAACCTCCGTTGGTCCGCGGTAAACACAAGCCCGTGCAGTCGTTGGCATGAGCCTAACCCCCGGCGGGCGCAGACGGGAGGGGCTGGGTGCCGGGTATGCGTGAATGCCCCCTTAGGGAAGCGCGAACGTACACTTGCGGCCCCGTTTTCGCGGATTTCAGGGCCCCAACTGTACGTTCGCGCCGCGCCGGGACCGTTCCCTTCCGGCGGCGCCCCCGTTAGCGACCCTCGGCGGTTAGGCTTGCTAGGGGCTGGGGGCCTCCAGCCCCACCACGACCGTCGACGAGCCGGTTCCGGCCGCGCCGTCGGAAAGGACGCAGACATGGCACCGTACAAGATCGGCTACCTCGTAGGCAGCCTGTCCAGCAATTCCATCAACCGGATCCTCTCCAAGGCGCTCATCAAGCTGGCCCCGGAAGAACTCGAATTCACCGAAATCCCCATCAAGGACCTGCCGCTCTACAGCCCGGACTACGACGCCGACTACCCGCCCGCCGGCCGCGCCCTCAAGGACGCTGTGGCCGCCTCGGACGGCATCCTGTTCATCTCCCCCGAATACAACCGCTCCATTCCCGGCGCGCTCAAGAACGCCATCGACTGGGGCTCCCGGCCCTGGGGCACCAACTCCTTCGCCCGCAAACCCACGGGTATCATCGGCACCTCCCCCGGAAGCATCGGCACCGCCGTCATGCAGTCCTCCATGCGCAGCGTGCTCAGCTTCCTGGACGCCCCGCAGCTGAACGCGCCGGAGGCCTACATCAAGTTCAACAGGGACGCCTTCGCAGAGGACGGCACGGTCTCCGACCCCAACACCGCCGAACTGCTCCGCCACTACATGGAGGAATACAGCGCCTTCGTCCAGCGTGTGCTCGCGGCGAACGCGCCCGGTCACATTGGCGACGAGCACCCGGATTCGGCCAAGCTGACGCGGTAGCTTTTCCCGCTCTCTGGAAGCGCGAACGTACAGTTGGGGCCCTGGAATCGCCGATTTCGAGGCCCCAACTGTACGTTCGCGCGTGGACGGGGGGAGCCGGGAGGCGCATCATGGCCCGTATGGGAACCGTCACGGACTATCTCCACACGATCAGTGCACCCAACAGGGACGTGCTGGAACGCGTCGTTGCGATCGCACGCGAACTGGCGCCCGGCGTCGAGGAGGGCACCAGCTATGGAATGCCCGCACTGCTCCTGGACGGCAAGGGATTCCTCAGCGTCCTCGAAACCAAGAAACACCTGGCGCTCTACCCGTTCAGCGGCCAAATCCTGGGGCGCTTGGAGGACGAGCTGGACGGCTTTTCCTGGTCACCCGGGACGCTGAGGTTCAGCGCGGACAATCCCGTGCCTGACGAACTGGTCCGCCACATCCTCGAACTGCGGCTCGCGGAGCTCGAAAAGTAGCCGGCGAGCCCGTCAGCGCTTCGCCGAGATATCCGCCGAGATCAGCTCGGCCGTGCGCAGGATTTCCTGGCGGACGGAGTCGAGGTAGGCGTCCGGGTCGGCCTGAGCAGCGACAGTCTGCGCCTGCAGCGAGACGTTGACGGCGGCCACCACCTTGCCGGCGGCGTTGCGGACGGGGGCGGCGATGGACATCAGCCCCAGTTCCAGTTCCTGGTCCAGCAGGCACCAGCCCTGCTCCCGGACCTTCTCCAGCGCGGCAACAAGGTCGTCCCGGGTGCTGACCGTCCGCGGGGTGAGGGCCTTGAGCTCGACGGTGCTGAGGTACTCCCCCAGTTTCGCCTCCGGCAGGCCGGCCAGCAGGACCCGGCCCATCGACGTCGCGTACGCCGGGAAGCGGGTGCCCACCGTGATCCCCACCGTCATGATCCGGCGGGTGGCCACCCGGGCGACGTAGAAGATGTCGGCACCGTCCAGTACCGCGGCCGACGTCGACTCCCCCAGTTTGTGGGACAGCTCCTCGAGGTGGGGCTGGGCCAGCTGCGGCAAAGTCAGTGCCGACAGGTACGAGTAGCCGAGCTGCAGCACGAGGGCGGTGAGCGCGAAGGTCTTGCCGTCGGTGCGTACGTAGCCCAGCTCCACCAGGGTGTGCAGGAAGCGGCGGGCCGTGGCACGGGTGAGCCCGGTGCGGGCGGCAACTTCGCTGAGGGTCATGAGCGGGTTGGCGGCGTCGAAGGCGCGGATCACGGCCAGGCCGCGCGCCAGGGACTGCACGTACTGGTCACTGGCCTGAGGGGCCGCGGGTGCTTCGCTCATGGTTACCTATCCTATTGGCGTCCCGTTGCCGCGAACGTACAGTTGGGGCCCTTAATCGCAGGATCCGGGGCGCCAACTGTACGTTCGCGCTCAAGAAACGGCGGGCTTCAGCGGCAGCGGGACGAGGGCCTGGAGTTCCTCGAAGGTGCAGCCGAAGGTCTCGCGCACGGTGACGCCGTCGGGCCCGGTGAGGAACACGGCCTTGTCCGTGTAGACGCGGGTCACGCAGCCCACCCCGGTCAACGGGTACGTGCACTGCTCAACGAGCTTGGACACCCCGTCGCGGGTCAGCAGCGTCATCATCACGAACACATCCTTGGCACCCGTGGCCAGGTCCATCGCACCCCCGACGGCGGGAATCGCGTCCGGCGCGCCGGTGTGCCAGTTCGCCAGGTCGCCGCCCGCCGAGACCTGGAAGGCGCCCAGCACGCAGATGTCCAGGTGCCCGCCGCGCATGATCGCGAAGGAATCGGCATGGTGGAAGTAGGACGCCCCGGGAAGTTCGGTGACGGGGATCTTGCCGGCGTTGATGAGGTCGCCGTCGATCTGATCCCCCACGGCTTCCGGGCCCATGCCGAGCATGCCGTTCTCGGTGTGGAGCGTGATGTTCTGCTCCTCGGTGAGGTAGTTGGACACCAGCGTGGGCTGCCCGATACCCAGGTTCACGAAGGAGCCGGGAACAATGTCCCGCGCCACGAGGGCGGCGAGTTCGTTGCGGCCCAGCGGCTCGGCGGACGTTTGAAGGGAGGTTTCGAGGGTGCTCATCTCAGGCCACCTTTTCTGTTGCAGAAGCAACCCGGACGACGCTGTTGACGTAAATCCCGGGGGTCACGATGTTCTCCGGGTCCAGGGCGCCGATGGGCACGATCTCCGAAACCTGGACGATGCTGTGCTTCGCCGCGGCCGCCATGATCGGGCCGAAGTTCCGCGCGGTCTTGCGGTACACGAGGTTGCCCTTGCCGTCCGCCTTCAGTGCCTTGATGAGGGCGACGTCGGCGTGGATAGGGGTTTCGAAGACCTGCCATTTGCCGTCCAGGAAGCGGGTTTCCTTGCCTTCGGCGAGCATGGTGCCGTAGCCGGTGGGCGTGAAGAAACCGCCGATGCCGGCCCCGGCCGCACGGATGCGCTCGGCCAGGTTGCCCTGCGGAACCAGTTCGAGCTCGATCTCCCCGGCCTTGTACTTGGCGTCGAAGTGCCAGGAATCGGACTGCCGCGGGAAGGAGCAGATCATTTTCCGCACCCGGCCTTCCTTGATGAGCAGCGCCAGGCCTTGGTCCCCCTGCCCGGCGTTATTGTTCACCACGGTGAGGTCCGTGGCGCCGGAATCCAGCAGCGCGTCGATGAGTTCGAAGGGCTGCCCGGCGTTGCCGAAGCCGCCGATCATGACGGTGGATCCGTCCTTGATCCCGGCCACGGCCTCGCCCACAGAATCAACAAAGGTCAGCATGTCCCTTATGCTCCTTATTCCGAAACACCAGTAGTGACGTTTTCGAGCACAACGGCCAGGCCCTGCCCTACGCCGATGCAGATCGCCGCGACACCCCACCGCTCACCGCTTGCCTGGAGCGAGCGGGCCAGGGTGCCGAGGATGCGGGTGCCGGAGGCGCCCAGCGGGTGGCCCATGGCGATCGCGCCGCCGTGCCTGTTCACGATCGCGGGGTCGATCCCCCACGCATCGATGCAGGCCAGCGACTGCGCGGCGAACGCCTCGTTGAGTTCGACGGCGCCCACCTGGTCCCAGCCGATGCCCGCCTTCGCAAGGGCCTTGTTCGCCGCTTCAACCGGGGCGAAGCCGAAGAACTGGGGATCGTTGCCGTGCGCCCCGCGCCCGGCGATGCGGGCCAAGGGCTCCAGGCCGAGCAATCCGGAGGCAGCCTCGGATCCGATCCACGCCGCGGAGGCGCCGTCGGACAAGGGTGAGGCGTTCCCGGCGGTGACAGTGCCGCCGGAAGCAGCGCCGCCGTCGGGCCCGGAAGTCTCCGCCCGGAACACGGTCTTCAGGCCGGCGAGCTTCTCCGCCGTCGAACCGGCACGGATGCCCTCGTCGCGGACCAGTTCGGTGCCCGGCACCGGCATCACGAGGTTGTCGTAGAAGCCCTCGTCCCAGGCCGCCGCGGCGAGGTTGTGCGAGGCCGCGGCGAATTCGTCCTGGCGTTCGCGGGTGATGCCGTACTTTTCGCGGAGGCGTTCGGTGGCCTCACCGAGGGATATGGTCCATTCGGGGTTCATCAAAGGGTTGACCAGGCGCCAGCCCAGGGTGGTGGAGGCCAGGGTCATGTCCCCGGCCGGGTAGGGCTTGGCGGTCTTGGGCAGCACCCAAGGGGCGCGGGACATCGATTCGGCGCCGCCCACAAGCATGAGTTCGGCGTCGCCGGCGTTGATCTGGCGGGAGGCGATGATCGCGGCGTCGAGGGAGGAGCCGCAGAGCCGGTTCACCGTGGTGCCGGGGATGGAGACCGGAAGCCCGGCCAGCAGGGTGGCCATACGGGCCACGTTGCGGTTCTCCTCGCCCGCGCCGTTGGCGTTGCCGAATACCACCTCGTCGATGCGTTCGACGTCGAGGGCCGGGGCGCGCTTCACGGACTCGCGGACCACGTGGGCGGCGAGGTCGTCAGGGCGGACACCGGCGAGCCCGGAGCCGAACTTGCCGAAGGGCGTGCGCACGGCGTCGTACACGTAGGCCTGGTTCATGGAGTTTCCTTATCTGGGGTTCTTGCCCAACTGACTCGCATTTGTTGTCGTTTTGAGGGCTCAAAACGACATTAAGTGCGAGCTAGTTGGGTGGGGTGGGGGCGGAGTCGAGGTCCGCGAAGACGTTCTGGGCTGTCTTGAAGGCGGTGTTGGCGGAGGGAACCCCGCAGTAGATGGCGGTCTGGAGCAGGATTTCCTTGATTTCATCCCGGTCCAGGCCGTTCCGGAGGGCGGCGCGGATGTGCATGGCCAGTTCTTCCCAGTGCCCGTGCGCCACCATCGCGGTGATGGTGACGGCGGAGCGCATTTGCCGGGAGAGGCCGGGCCGGGTCCAGATCCCGCCCCAGGCGATCCGGGTGATCATGTCCTGGAAGTCGTCGGTGAACTCGTCCTTCGCCGCGTTGGCGCGGTCTACGTGCGCGTCGCCGAGCACCTCGCGCCGCACCAGCATGCCGGCGTCGTAGATTTCCCGGGAGGTGGCGTCCGGCTGGACGGCACCGTGTCGATTAGAACTCATGCCGAAGCCTCCTTCATGAAGCCGCGCATCAAATCCGCGACGGCGGCCGGTGCCTCGGCGGGCGCGAGGTGCGCGACGCCGTCGAGCGTTTCAACAACGGCGGTGCCGCCGCCGGCGGTAATTCCGTCCGCCACTTCCGCAGCGGTCGACGGCGGTGCCACCGTGTCTTCAACACCGGCAACCACCTGGGTGGGGACGGTGATCGTGCCGAGTTCGGCGCGGACGTCGAAATCCGCGAGCGCCTCGCAGCAGAAGGCGTAGCTGAAGCGGTCGGTGTCGCGCAGCACGTGCAGGAGCCGGCTGCTGACACCGGGTTCGCGGTCCATGAAGCCGGCGCCGAACCAGCGCTGCGCCGAGCCCTGGATCATCACGGGCGTGCCTTGGTTCCGGACGGTGTCGGCCCGTTCCAGCCAACCCTCCGGGGTGCCGAGCTTCGCACCGGAGCACTGCACGGAGAGGCTGAGGAGCCGTTCGCCGTGCTTGATGCCCAGCTGGAGGCCAGTGGCGCCGCCGAGGGAGACCCCGGCGTAGTGGAACCGCGAACCCGGTGCCACCGAATCCACCAGCTCCACGACGGCGTCGGCAAGTTCGGCCACGCTGAAGGTCTCCGTGGCTGCGGGAGAGACGCCGTGGCCCGGGAGGTCCCAGCCGATCACGTCGTACTCGCCGCCCAGCAGTTCGGCGGTCCCGTTCCACAGGATGGTGGAGGTACCGAGCGAGGGGCCCACCACGAGGAGTGGCTTCTCGCCGAGGGGTCGCTGCGGGGAAAGCAGCACGGCCTTGATGCCTGGCTTAGGCATGGGTGGCTCCCTTCATGGTTGTTGCGGCGTAGTCCGGGTAGGCGGCGAGGATGCGGCGGCTGATTTCCGCCGCCTCGCCCAGGTAGTTGGCGGGGTCCAGCAGCTCGGCCAGCCGAGCATCCGGGAGCAGCTCCGCCGGGACGGCGTCGCGCAGCAGCTTCGCGTAGGTGGCGGCCTGTTCGGTGGCAGGGACCTGCAGCACGGCGTCGACGACGGCCTGCAGCTCCTGCTTCCCGCCGGCACCCAGCAGGGGCCCGACGGCGGCGGCCACGGCCTCGCTGAGCAGCAGCGGTCCGGAGAGTTCCAGGTTGCGGCGCATGGCGTCGGGGAAGACCCGCAGGCCTTCGGCGAGTTCGCGCAGTTGCACGGCGGCGCCGAGCGTCAGGGCGAGCAGGCTGTGCAAGGCCGGCCATTCGCTGTGCCAAGCACCGTCCGGGCGTTCGTCGTTGAAGGTGGCGGCGGCCAGGTGCAGTTGCCCGGCGGCGGCCGGGGCCTGCAGCGCCGCGCTGCGGACCAGCACCGACAGCACAGGGTTCTGCTTCTGCGGCATGGCCGAGGAGACCCCCCGGCCGGCGGTCAGCGGCTCCCCGAGCTCGGCCACCTCGGGGCGGCTGAGGAAGACCACGTCCGCGGCGATTTTCCCGAAGGCGTCCGTGAGGGCTGCCAGCGCGTCCCCCAGCCCGGTTACCGGGAGGCGGTTCGTGTGCCACGGCGCCGGGGCGGCGGCGAGGCTAAGCTTCGCGGCGAGGACATCGGCCAGCTCGAAGGGGCCGGAAGCGGTTCCCGCGGTCAGCACGGTGGCCGAGGCCAGGGTCCCGCCGGCGCCGCCGAACTGCAGCGGCAGCTCCAGCAAGTCCAGGCGGCGGGCCGCGGCGGCCACGCCCTGGAACCACTGCGCGGCCTTCAGCCCGAAGGTGTACGGCAGCGCGTGCTGCGTCAGGCTCCTGCCGACGCACAGCGTGTCCGCATGTTGATCCGCGAGGGCGGCGAGCGCCGTCGTCGTGCCCCTGACTTCGCTGAGCACGGCGGCGCGCACGCGGGAAGCAAGCAGCATGAGGGCGGAGTCCAGCACGTCCTGGCTGGTCAGCGAGCTATGCACGGCGGCCAGCGCTGCCGGGTCCGCCGAACGGACCCGCGCCCGGAGGTCACCCAGCAGCGGGATCACCGGGTTGCCGCCGCCCTGGGAGCGTTCGGCAATGGCCTCCGGGTCGTAGAGCGCCGGGTCAGCTGCCTGCTCGACGACGGCGGCCGCGCCCTCCGGTGCCAGGCCCGCCTCTTCGAGGACGGCAGCCCAAGCGGCCTCGACGTCGAGGATCGCCGCGAGCACCGCCCGCTCGCCCGTCAACGCAGGCACCGCGGGCGAGGCCGTCACGGGGCTCAGCAGGCCGAAGCTGCTCATCGGTACGCGCCCGTCCCGGTGGCGGTGCCCTGGAAGTCAAGGAACACGGTCTCATCCGGGCCCTGCAGGCGCAGGTCCCAAGTGAGGCCGCCGTCGGGGTCGCGGCGCGCGATGAGGGTCTTGCGGCGTTCTTCCGGAAGGGAGGACAGCAGCGGATCGCTGGCGAGCGCTTCCTCGTTCTCCGGCAGGTAGATGCGGGTGAAGAGCCGGTTCATGAGGCCGCGCGCGAAGACGGCCACGGAGATGAACGGCGCGGCACCTTCCGAGGTGGGTCCGGGGTTGACCGTGGTGAAGGTGAAAACGCCGGTGTTCCCGACGGCGCCACGGCCCCAGCCGGTGAAGGTGTAGCCGTCGCGGACCAGGGATCCGGTGCGCTGGACGACGTTGCCCTCGGCATCCGGCTGCCAGATCTCCAGGATGGCGTCAGGGATGGTGTGGCCGGCGCCGTCGTACACGGTGCCCTGAAGGCGGATGCTGCCGGGCGTTCCGGGGGCCAGGAGCTCGTTGTCCTTGTTGAAGGGCAGGGCGTAGCCGTAGAAGGGGCCAACGGTCTGGCCCGGTGTCGGTGTCAGTTTGCTCATTTCTGCCTACTCCTCTGCCTCATCAATGCTGTCCCCGGCCGTACCAAACGCTTCGTTTTCGGTCCAGGTCCGCTTGGACCCGGTGAGGATGATGTCCCAGGTGTAGCCAAGGGCCCATTCGGGTCCGGTGAGCTCATGGTCGTAGTTGGCCACGAGCCGGTCGCGGGCGTCCTGGTCGACGATCGACTGGTAGATCGGGTCCAGCGGGAAGAGCTGGTCGCCCGGGAAGTACATCTGGGTGACGATCCGCTGCGTGAACTCCTGGCCGAACAGGGAAAAGTGGATGTGGGCCGGGCGCCAGGCGTTGAGGTGGTTCTTCCACGGGTAGGCGCCGGGCTTGATGGTGGTGAAGCGGTAGGAGCCGTCCGGGCCCGTGATGCAGCGGCCCACGCCCGTGAAGTTCGGGTCCAGCGGGGCGGGGTGCTGGTCGCGCTTGTGGACGTAGCGGCCCGCGGCGTTGGCCTGCCAGATCTCCACCAGCTGGCCGGCGACCGGGCGGCCGTCGCCGTCGAGCACCTTGCCGGCCACGATGATCCGCTCGCCGAGGGGTTCGCCGTTGTGCTGGATGGTGAGGTCCGATTCCAGGGCGTGCACGTCCTGGTGGCCGAAGGCCGGCGAGTACAGCTCGATGGTCTCCGGGTCCGCGTGGTGCAGGCTCTTGGTGGGGTGGCGCAGGAGCGAGCTGCGGTACGGGGCGAAGTCCAGGCGGGGCTGGGTCTCCGGGGCGGCGCCGTCGCCAAGTTCGCGGCGGTAGGCCTCGCCGACCGCGGCGATTTCGGCGCTGATGTCCGCCTGCGACTCGGCTGCGGCGTCCAGGACGTGGGCCGCATGGGCTTCGGCGGCCGGAACGAGCTCGTTGTTTTCGTCCTGCCAGTCTGCGTCCTGCGCAGCGATGCCCGGCACAGCTGCGTCCTGCTCCGGGCGGCTGTCGGCGCGGTGCGTGCCATGTGCGTCGATGGTCATGGCCGGCTCCTTTCGGTTGCGTACTTGGTGGTTGCGTACTTGGTGGTTGCGTACTTGGTGGTTGCGTTTCGGGGGTCGGTTTCCCCAACTAGCTGGCAGTTGTTGTCGTTTTGAGGGCTCAAAACGACAACAAATGCGAGTCAGTTGGGGGAGCTGCGGGCGTGGTCGTATTGGACGGCGTGGCGCACCGGGGCGTTGGGGGCGCCGTAACCGTCGTAGCCGCCGCGGCGTTCCACCATTTCGAAGAACACGCTGCCCACGGTGGCGGTGTAGAAGTGCAGGAATTCGCCGCTGGCATCGCGGTCGTACAGCAGGTTGAGCTCCTTCAAGGTGGCCAGGAAGCCGGGCTCCAGGCTGAAGCGGGCGGCCAGGTCCTCGTAGTAGTTGGCCGGGATCTCCAGGAACTCCAGGCCGCGGCTCCTCGCGGCGCGAGCGAGTCCCACCAGGTCGTCCACCGCGAAGGCGATGTGTTCCTGGTAGCTCTTGTGCCTGCCGACCTGCTGTCCTGTGTCATCCTGCTGGATCAGCGGCGCCAGGTTCAGGACCAGGCGCACGGCCCGGTCCGTGGTCTGCATGACCTGCGAGCGCACCAGGCCGGAGGGGCTGGGCACCTCGGCAAACGGCGCGGGTTCCAGGGCCAGGGCGCTCGTGTAGAAGAGCACGGCTTCGTCGAAGTGCTGCCAGGGCTGGGCCAGGTTCACGTGGTCGATCACGGCACCCGTTCCGGCAACTGAGGAGACACCGTCACCGAATTCGTGCGTCCACGCAGCAGTGCCGTCGGGGCTGCCCTGGCACAGGAAGATCTCCGTGGAGTCCGGCGCCGCGATGCCCTGGAACACTTCCTCGTCCGCCTGCACCTTCCGCGGCACCACCGGGGCCTTGAGCTGCTGGGCGCGGGCGGAGGAAATCACCGGGGAGTCGACATCGAAACCCAGCGCCGCGATGGCGGGCTCGGTGTGCGAGGGCGCCTGTTCGTTGATGATCACCCGGGCGTGGCCCATGGTCCACAGCTGCACGTCCTTGGTCCGGTGCCGGCCCTCGAACTCGAAGCCCAGCTGGCCCAGAAGCTTCTCGAGGCTGGCGGTGTCGTCCGCCTTGACCTCCGCGAAGTTGAAGCCGGCCGGTTCGGCCACCTTGGGCAGCGTGGCCAGTTCCATCGGATAACGACGGCGGCCGGTCACCTTCGCCGGGCCCGCCCCGGAGGCTCCGGCGGCGGAGGCTGCGGCAGCACCGGCGTCGTTCGCGTCCAGCCATTTGGCGCTCTGTTCTTCCAGCCAGATCAGCGAGCGCATCGCGTCCACGGCGGTCCGCTCCACGTCGGACTGGCGGAAGACGTCGTTGAAGACCTCCAGCGACACCGGCCCGGAGTAGCCGGCGCGCACCACGTGGCCCATGAACTTGGCGAGCTCGAACTGCCCCTCCCCGGGGAAAACCCGGTAGTGGCGACTCCAGGAGAGCACGTCCATGGAAAGCTTCGGTGCGTCCGCCACCTGCACGAAGAAGACCTTCTCCGCGTTGATCTTCTCAATCGGTGCGGTGTCCCAGTCGCGGGAAAGAATGTGGAACGAATCCAGGCAGGTGCCCAGGTTCGGGTGGTCCACCATCTCCACCAGGCGGTGGGCGTGCTCGTAGTCGTTGACGTATTTGCCCCAGGCCAGCGCCTCGTACGCCACCTTCACGCCGTGCTCCCCGGCCAGCTGCGCGAGTTCCGCCAGTTGGGAAGCGCGGAGGTCGTCGTCGTCGATTTCGGCGGTGGCGACGTTGCTGCACACCAGCATGGTGTCCATGCCCAGGCGGGACATGAGCTCGAATTTGGCCTCGGCGCGGCGCAGGTTATCGCGGAGCAGTTCCTCGGGGACGCTGTCGAAGTCGCGGAAGGGCTGGTAGAGGTCCAGGCCCAGGCCGAGGTCGGAGGCCATGGTGCGGACGGCCTCCGGGCTGAGCGCGGAGGTGACGAGGTCCTGTTCGAAGATCTCGATGCCGTCGAAGCCCGCAATGGCGCAGGCCTGCATCTTTTCCTTGAGCGTGCCGGAGAGGCAGACGGTGGCGATCCCGGTGCGCATCAGGCGGCCACCGTGTCCTCGGCGGCGATCAGTTCGAGGAAGTGTTCGCGCATCCGGGCGGCGTCGGCGTCGCGGCCCGTGAAGATGCGGAAGGCGTCGGCGGCCTGGCCCACGGCCATGCGCCCGCCGTCGAGCACCCGGCAGCCCTTGGCACGGGCCTCATGCACCAGCTGCGTCTCGATCGGCCGGTAGACGATGTCCGCCACCCAGTGCCGCGCTTCAACGAGGGCCATGTCCAGCGGGGTGCCCGGATGCGCGGCCATGCCCACCGGGGTGCAGTGCACCAGGCCGTCGGCCAGCGGCATGAGCTGCGGCAGCTCCGCCGTCGAGCGGGGCGTCACGGTGGCCTCCGGGAAGAAGCCGGAAAGTTCGGCGGCGCGTTCGGCGCAGCGGACGGGGTCCGTGTCCACCAGGTCCAGGATGCGGACGCCCGCGGACAGCAGGGCGTACGCGACGGCGGACCCGGCACCGCCGGCGCCCAGCTGCACCACCCGGTCCAGGGCGGCGCCCGGGAGGCCGCCCGCGAGCGCGGCGGCGAAGCCGGAAAAGTCCGTGTTGTGCCCGATGAAGCGGCCGTCCCGGATCAGCACGGTGTTCACGGCACCCAGGCGGCGGGCGTCGTCGGAGATTTCGTCCAGGTGCGGCAGTACCAGCTGCTTGCAGGGGTGCGTGATGTTCAGGCCGTTGAAGCCCATGCGGTGCGCTGCGGTGAGGAGATCGCCGACGGCGGCACCCGGCAGGGCGAGTTCGAGCAGGTCGATGGGGCGGTAGAGGCAGCGCAGGCCCTGGCGGTCCGCCTCGCGCTCGTGCATGGCAGGCGAGAGGGAAGGCGTGACGCCCTCGCCGATCAGGCCCACCAGATAGGACTCGGCTCGAGTGCTCATGCTCATTGCTCCTTTGACAATTCCGATGGCGAGGGTCCGTGAAGCCCGGCGCCTTGCGGTATGAACCAGCTTACACAACATGTTCACATATTGCACTAGTGTTCTAATCGCGAACAAGCTTCAGGCGGATGAGCGCGAACGTACACTTGGGGCCCTCAAAACCGCAGATTTGGGGCCTCAGCTGTACGCTCGCGCAACCCGTCAGCGCTGCGGCAGGCGCGCGGAGAGTTCCGCGGCGGCATCCCTCAGCAGGGGGACCACGGCCTGGAGCTGCTCCACGGTCATCCGGAACACCGGGGCGGCGGTGGCGAGCGAGGCGAAGGCGACACCCTGGGCATTGAGGACCGGCACCGCAATGGCCCGCATGCCCACTTCGTTTTCCTCGTCCATGAGCGCAAAGCCCTGGCGGCGGATCTTCTCGATTTCGGCCCGGAAGGCGTCGCGGTCAGTGATGGAGAATTCGGTGAGTGGCTCCAGTTCGAGCTCCTCGAGCAGTTCGGCACGTTCGTCGTCGGGGGCGAAGGCCACCAGGGCCTTGCCGACGGCGGTGGTGTGCAGCTTGCCGAGGTATCCGGGGTCGCTGGTGACCCGGAACATCTGCGGCCCGTCCACCTTGTTCACGGTGAGGTGGTGGTGGCCGTCCCGCACGGCGAGGATGGTGGCCTCGCCGGTCCCCTCGGTCACCTTCTGCAGGATGGGACGGGACGTGCCGGCGAAGCCGTGATGGTTGGAGACGCGCTGGCCGAGCTGGAACACCCGCAGGCCGAGATGGTAGCGGCGGCCGTCCGGTTCGTAGTCCACGAAGCCGTCGCGCGTCAGGGACCCGAGCAGGCGGTAGGTGGTACTGAAGGGCAGTTCGGCCTGCCGGGAAAGCTCGGAGGCACTGGCCCCTTTGGGCTCATTGCCCAGCAGCACCAGGAGGCCCAGGGCCTTGCCGATCATGTCTGTTTTGGTGTCCTCTTTGACGCTCATGGGGAAAGATTGCCACATCGTGAGAGCTTTAGCTAGATCGTGAGAAGATTTCTTGACAGGTGACCACGCTCACAGTCATCATTTCTATATTGCAAAAACAGTTCCCACATTGTGGGAGCTGTATCGCTGAAGCCTCCAGTCAGGGCTCTCAGCCGAGACGTTCACCGGACCGCCTCCCACCGGCCTCATGAAGAGCAGCCGGGGAAGCGCCACGGACCCCCGCTTCATCCAGATGCGACACCGTCGTCACACCGAAGGAACACCATGAGTCACACGATCCCGTCTACGACGCCGGGAGCCGGCACCGCAGGCACAACGCAGCCGGGGACCCCGAAGAAGGCTGCCCTCGCCAGCTTCCTGGGCAGCGCCGTCGAGTATTACGACTTCTTCATCTTCGGCTCCGCCGCGGCCTTGATCTTCCCGCACGTTTTCTTCCCGAGTGCGGATGCCAACGCGGCGATCATGTCCTTCGCGACCTTCGGCTTCGCCTACGTGGCGCGGCCGGTGGGCGCCGTGATCCTGGGCCACTTCGGCGACCGGATCGGCCGGCAGCGGGTCCTAATGTTCACGCTGGTCCTCATGGGCGCGGCCACCTTCATTATCGGCTGCCTGCCTGACTTCAGGACCATCGGCTGGTGGGCACCCGCCCTGCTGGTGTTCGCCCGGCTGTGCCAGGGCCTTTCCGCCGCGGGCGAGCAGGCCGGCGCATCCTCGATGACGCTTGAGCACGCGCCGGACCACCGCCGTTCCTTCTTCACCTCCTGGACCCTCACCGGCACCCAGGGCGGCCAGATCCTCGCGGCGCTCGTGTTCATCCCCGTGGTCGCCCTTCCGGACGAGATCAAGTACGGCATCGGCTGGCGCGTCCCGTTCTGGCTGAGCGCCGTGGTGGTCCTGGTGGCCTTCTTCATCCGCCGCACCCTGCACGAGCCGCCGGCGTTCGCCGAGGCCAAGAAGCACCACCAGATCTCCAAGCTGCCCGTGGCCGACCTCCTGAAGCTGCACTGGCGCGACGTACTGCGCGTTGTCTGCTGCGCGTTCATTGCCGCCGTCAGCACCGTGTTCGGCACCCTGGCCATCAAATACGCCCAGGACGTGGCCCATGTCAGCAGCACCATTACCCTGTGGCTCGTGGTGGTCGCGAACATCGTGGCCCTCGGCACCCAGCCGCTCTTCGGCAAGCTCGCCGACCGGATCGGCCGCAAGCCCGTGTTCATCTACGGTGCCTTGGCCAGCGCCGTCATGACCCCCGTGTTCCTGTTGACCCTCGAATCGGGCATGGTTCCGCTGATGTTCCTGGTTTCCGTGGCCTACTTCTCCCTCGGCTACGCCGCCGCGAATGCCGTGTGGCCGTCCTTCTACGGTGAAATGTTCAGCACCCGGGTGCGCTTCTCCGGCCTGGCCATCGGCACCCAGCTCGGCTTCCTGATGGCCGGCTTCGCCCCGGCAATCGTCACCGCGATCGGCGGCACCAAGGCCGGCGGCTGGGTGCAGATCAGCCTCTTCACCGGCGCCATCTGCCTGGTCGCCGCAGTCTCCGCGCTCACCGCCCGCGAGTCCTTCAAGACCCCGACGGCGGAACTCGGCTCGAGGTAGGAAGCGCACCACCCGCCGTCGCCCCTTCCCTGGAGCGCGAACGTACAGTTGAGGCCCCGGATCTTCGGATTTCGGGGCCTCAACTGTACGTACGCGCGGGTTAAACGGAGCCGAAACCGCCTTGCAACATTCGCCCTCCACACTGGAAGTGCCGGCAAACGCTGGCAGCTCCAGCCAAGGAGGCCACCATGTTGAAGGAAGTACCAGTCCGAACCACCCGAATCCGCACCCTCGACCAGCTGCACCGCGGCGACCACATCGAGGCCCGCCTCTCCGTTGGACCCGCGTACGATGACGTCGTCATCCGCAGGGGAAGCGTCCAGGAGACCGCGCCGGGCATCGGCGTCGTATGGATCATGGACCAGCTGAGCGGCCTGCGCAAGGCCATCAACACGGACGAATGCACCCTCTGGCGAGTTGCCTGAGCCAGCCCGCCCAACCGTCTCAACCGCCGGCCACGGACTGGATGATCAACACCTCCTGGCCGGCAGCCACTTCGGTTTCCAAGCCTTTCAAGCGCCGGATTTCCTCGCCGTTGACGTAAATATTCACGTAGCGGCGCAGGGTTCCGGTTTCGTCCCGGAGCCTCCGGGCAAGCACCGGGTAATCTCCGGTCACAGCGTCAAGCAGCGCACCCACCGTCACGGCACCGCCGGCGGGCGCAGTCAGCACGGACTGCCCGCCGGCGAGAGGCTGCAGGACACTCGGCAGCACCACGGTGATGTCAGCCAACGGCGCTCCTACGCAGGAACCGAAGCCGCGGGCACAACCGCGTCCGACACCACTGCGGCCCGGACGCAGAGCACATCCGGCAGGTGCGAAACCACCTCGGTGAAGCTCTCGCCCTCATCCGCACTGGCGTAGACCGCGCCGCCCCGCGTCCCGAAGTACACGCCGACCGGTTCCGCCGTGTCCACCGAGGCGGCGTCGCGCAGCACCGAGTTGTACTCGTGGTCCGGCAGCCCGGTCTCAAGCCGCTTCCAGGACCTGCCGGCGTCGTCGGTCCGGTGCACGGCGAGCCGGCCGTCCGGCGGTATCCGCTCGCCGTCGGCCTTCAGCGGGACCACCCATGCGGTTCCGGAACGGCGCGGGTGCGTGAGCATCACGAAGCCGAAGTCGGCGGGCAGGCCCTCCGCGATCGATTCCCAGTTCTCGCCATCGTCATCGGTGCGGTACACCCCGTGGTGGTTCTGCGCGTAGAGGCGGCCGTCGACGGCAGCATCCGCGGCGATCTTGTGCACGCACTGGCCGAACTCCGGGTTGGGGTCCGGCATGAAGTAGGCCGAGATCCCCTTGTTCCGGGCCTCCCAGGAGGTACCGCCGTCGAGCGATCTGTAGACGCCGCCGGTGCTCATGGCGATGTGCACCTTCTCCCCGCTCGGGTCCACCACGATCGAGTGGGCTGCGGCGCCGCCGTAGCCGGCGCCCCATTCGCTGCGGTGCGGGTGGTCCCACAGCCCGCGGTTCAGTTCGAAGTGTTCACCGCCGTCGGTGGACTTCCAGACGGAAATCGGCTCGCAACCGGCCCAGACGACGCCGGGCCGGGACTCGGCGTCGGGGTAGATCTGCCAGACGCGCTCCAGGGCGGCCTCGGTGTCTTCGGGAAAGGAAATGGCGCCCTGTTCCGGTTCGGTCCAGGTGGCGCCAAGGTCATCGGAGTGGGCAACCGTGGGCCCCCAATGTTCGGACCGCACGCCGACCATGATGCGCGGGGAATCCCCACGGGTATCGATCCCGATGCTGGGGATCTCGCTCATGAGGAAGTGCGGGCCGTTGAGGGACCATTCCTTGCGGTCCGTGCTGTGCGCCAGCCACAAGCCTTTTTTGGTTCCGATCGCCAAGATGTAACTCTCTGCGTTAGCCATGGTCCCCATGCAACCACCCGCACCAGCGGGCCGCAACGGTTTTCTTTGCCGCTGGCCTCACGGCTTCGTGGCGGGCCCCAATGCTGCGCTGATTGCCTCGAACATCGCCGCGGCCGCCGGGCCCGCCACGGGGTCGACGGGCAGCGCCGTTGAGGAGAACTTCACGCCGACGACGCCGGTGCGCCGGTTGATGTAGACCATCTGCCCGTGGATGCCGAGGCAGTAAGCCGTGTCAGGGTCGTCGGACAGGAACCAGAACTGGCTGCGGTACCGGCCTCCCGGCATGCCCTCGGATTCCTTGCCGGCCGCGAATGCCTCGGCGGAGTCCGGGCCCCCGGCGAAGATGTCGTCAACCCAGGCGGTGTCCAGCAGGCGTTCGCCGCCCAGGGAGACGCCGCCGTCGCGGATCATGGCCCCGAACAGGGCCATGTCGCCGAGGGTGGCGCAGATTCCGCCATCGAACATGCCGGTGCCGGAGGAATCGACCGTGATGAACGCGTCATGGCGGGCCCCGAGCCGCAGCCACAGCACCTCGGAGGCGAGTTCGGCGAACGGCCGGCCACTGGCCGCTTCGCACAACCAGCCGAGCACGTCGGTTTCGCAGCTGCGGTATTCGAAATGACCGCCGTGCTCCCGCGCCAGCTCGAGCGTCGGCAGGAATTCCTTGAGTGTTGCGGCCCCGCCGCGCGCCGGTGCCCAGCCCACGGCCTCATCTAGTTGCCGCACCTCGGAAGACGGGTCGAGGTACTCCTCCGAGAACCTGATCCCACTGCGCATGTCCAGCAGGTCCCGCACGGTGGCGCCCTGGTAGCCGCTGCCGACTAGCTCGGGAATGTAGTGCTCCACCGGACGCGCGGTGTCGATCTTTCCCTGCCCAACCAAGACGCCGACAACCGAGGAAACAACGGACTTGCTGACGGACATCAGCAGATGCCTGGTTCCGGCATCCATTCCGCCGAAGTATTCCTCGGCGAGGACCTCGCGGCTGTGCATGACCAGCCAGGCATCCGTGTTTGTTCCCGCCAGGACGCCAGCAACGGTATCGACCGAACCATCGGGCAGGGTGACGGTCAGTTCTTTGAGCCTGCGGGCTCCGGGCCCGACGCCGGACGGTCCGGCACTGCTGGCGGCCGCACCCCCGGCGCGGATCACCGCGCTCGGAAACAGCTCATCCATGTGCAGGAACGACCACGCCAGGTTGCCCGGTTCCTGCCAGTTTCGAACACTGATGCCGAGTTGTTCCGAAGCGGTGCCCATCATGCTGTTTTCCTCCATTGGAAATCTTTAAGCGAAAGCCATTCGCTTAAAGCCTACGCACGGCGTCAACAGCAGCAGGCCTGCCTTAGTCCACGAACTCCGACTGGGTTTCGATGAAGTCCCAGTCCGCCGCACTCAGGCCGCCGCCCGGATCGTCCGGATGCGGTCCGCCCGCTTCAGCGATTCCCTGAAGGACCGTCAAAGGCAGCTCCGTGACCCGAAGGTTTTCCCGCAGCCATTCCTTGTGTTCCAAGTCCAGATCCAGCCACCACATGAAGATTTCCACGCGGACCACCCCTTTCTGTGCCTTAACGCTAGGCCCGGCCGGGGCACTCTTCAAGGTCCGCCAAGCCTGTTCATTGGCCTGGCATCGCGCGACAATTTGAGTATGTCTGACGGCTTCAGCGGACGGGACCCGTTGCTTCTCGGCATTGTGCCGGAGCAGCATCCCGAGGTGTTCCAGACGGCAGCCACCTTCGCCCAGCGCCTCAACGCGCCCTTGGTGTGCGCCTATGTGGACGAGGCCAGTTACCTCGTCGAATGGGACCCCTCCCGGGACACCCACCGATTGTCCCTGCACCCGGAAAAGGACGACGCCGACATCGCCGCCGTGCGCCAGGGACTGAAGGGACGCATCACCGAACTCGCCCAGGGCAGCGGCCTGGAATGGACCCTGCGGCTCCTGGCCGGCGATCCCGCCCGGGCGATCGGCCGGCTCGCCGCGGAACTCAACGCCTCCATGATCATCGTGGGCAGCCCGGAGCCCGGGATCGGGCACCGCATCTCCGAGGCCCTGAACGGTTCGGTGGCGTCCTGGCTGAGCCACCACCAGAGCCGGCCGGTGCTGATCGTGCCGCTCGCCAAGGCGGTCCAGGCCCGGCACGCGCACCGGGCCGGGGACGAGATGGACGAGGACGGCGAGGACGGTTCCGCCGCGTCGTGACGGGCCACGAAACCGCCCGGGAACGGGCCTGGAAGGCCAAAACAGGACGGTTGAAACTAAAGCAAAAGTACTTATTCGAGGTGGTGGCGGTGCGGGAAATCGGCACGTAAGCTGATTGTCAGCAGGAACCGCAAGGCACCTGTCCAAAGGCCGCTCCGGAGTGCGTATCCCCCAATAACGCACTCCGGAGCTCTTTTGTTTAAGCCCCGTGTCGGGGTCTTAGCAGTGTCTTTGTTTGAGCCGCGTGGCGACGACGGCGGGTGGCCACCCGGGCGGCTCGCACCCGGTGACCACCCGCCGTCGGGGACTGTCAGGCTAGACGAACTGGTACAGCAGCACCGCCATGCCGAAACCGACCACGGAAAGCACGGTTTCCAGCACCGTCCAGGTCTTCAGGGTGTCCTTGACGGACATGTTGAAGTACTTGGAGATGATCCAGAAGCCGCCGTCGTTGACGTGGCTGGCAATGATCGAGCCGGAGGAGATGGCGATGGCGATCAAGGCGAGCTGCGGCTGGGAGTACTGACCGGCCGTGAGCGCCGGGGCCAGGATGCCGCCGGTGGTCACGATGGCCACGGTGGCCGAGCCCTGGGCGATGCGCATGCCGCAGGCGATCACGTAGGCGGAGAGGATCACCGGGAGGCCGGCCGTGGACAGGGTATCCGCAACGGCCTTGCCCACGCCGGTTGCCGAGAGCACGGCACCGAAGAAGGCGCCGGCGCCGACAACCAGCAGGATCATGCCCACCGGCTTCAGGGAGGCGGAGCTGAGTTCGGACAGGTCCCTGGCGGTCATGCCGCGGCGGATGCCGAGCAGCCACATGGACAGCGCGACGGCGACCGTCAGGGCGATGGCCGGGTTGCCGAAGAAGACCAGGACGTCGCGCAATGTGCCCTGGGGCAGGAAGACGTTGCCGAACGTTGCGCCGAGGATCAGTAGCATCGGCAAGCCGATGGCCAGTGCCACAAGGCTCATGGGCGGCTCGTGCCCCTTGGCTTCCTCGGCCTCCGGGATCACACGGTCTTCGGGGACGGTGACATAGACGCGCTTGCCGATCCAGGTGCCCCAGAGGATGCCGGAGGCGAACCAGGCGGGGATGCCGCAGGCGAGGCCCATGATGATGATCCAGCCGAGCTCCACGTGGAAGAGCCCGGCCGCGGCCACGGGGCCGGGGTGCGGGGGCAGGAAGGCGTGGGTCACCGAGAGGCCCGCGAGGAGCGGCAGGGCGTACAGGGCCAGCGACTTCCCGCCACGCACCGCGGCCACGTAGACCAGCGGTGCAAGGACGAAGATGCCGATGTCGAAGAAGACCGGGATGCCCAGCACGAAGCCGGTGACACCCATGGCAATCGGAGTGCCCCGCTCGCCGAAGACCTTCACGAGCTTGCCGAGCAGTACTTCCGCGCCGCCGGATCGTTCGAGGATGGCGCCGAGCACGGTGCCGAGGCCGATGATGAGGGTGATGTGGCCGAGGATGCCGGCGAAGCCCTTTTCAATGAGGGCATCGCCGCTCTTGACGGGGGAACCGACGAGGGCTTCAACAGTCACGCCGCCTACGAGGGCCACGAGGACGCTGGTGCCCACCAGGGCGATGAACGGTTCGACCTTGAGCCTGATGATCAGGAAAAGCAGGAGCGCGATGCCCACCCCTGCCAGGAGGAGCAGGCCGGCTGTGTCGTGCCGCAGCCAGTCCAGGAATTCATTCATTGATTTTCCTTTCCGGTGGGTTCCTACTTGAGGGCGCCGGTGAACGCGGCGGCCTTGGCGGAAATGTCTGCCCAGTCGCCGGCGGCGACGGCGGCGGGGGGCACAACGCTGGTTCCGCAGCAGACCGCGGCGGCTCCGGCGTCGAGGTAGCCCTTGGCATTGGAGGCGTCGATGCCGCCCGAAGGCAGGAGCTTGATGCCCGGGTACGGGCCCTGGAGGTCCTTCAGGTACACCGGTCCGAGCTGGCGTGCCGGGAAGATCTTCACGGCTGCGGATCCGAGATCCAGGGCCTGGGCCACCTCGGTGGGTGTCATGGCGCCGAGGCTGAACGGGATGCCGGCCTTGACGGCCACCTCGGCCACCTCCGGGCGCAGGCCCGGGGTGACCAGGAACTTCGCGCCAGCGTCGATCGCGGCCTTGGCCTGGTCCGCGGTGAGGACCGTGCCGATGCCGACGGCGGCGCCGTGCTCCGATGCGGTGTCCGCGGCGCGGCGCACATGGGTAAGGGCGTCCGGCGTCGTGAAGGTCAGCTCCACGCTGCGGATGCCGCCGGAGGCCAGGGCGCGGCAGAGCTCGGCGGCGTCGGGGATGCCGGAAGCCCGGACGACGGCGAGGGTGCGGTCGGCCTCGAGCTGCTGGATGAATTCTTCGGGAGTCATGCTTGGGTGCCTTCTTTTCGGGCTGTTCGCGTGCGGCCGTCGGGGCTGCGGCGCAGGGCACGGCCGGCCCGCGCGCCGGTGGGCTGCCCGCCGTCGATCGCTGCGGTGCCGTTGACGAACACATAATGGATGCCGGCTGCTGCCTGGCGGGGGTTTTCAAAGGTGGCGGTGTCGCGGACGGTCTCCGGGTCGAACAGGACCAGGTCCGCGGCGTAGCCTTCGCGGACCAGGCCGCGGCGGTCGAGCTTGAGCCGCGCGGCCGGCCGCCCGCTGAGGTGGTGGACGGTTTCCTCCAGGCTCATCAGGCCCAGCTCCCGGCTGTAGTGGCCGAGGTAGCGCGGGAAGGTGCCCCACGCCCGGGGATGCGGCTTGCCGCCCACCAGCAGTCCGTCGCTGCCGCCGGTGTGCGTGCGGTGCACCATGATGGCGCGGACGTTTTCCTCGTGGCCCACGTGCTGCAGGATGCCGGTGCCGAGCCGGTCGTCGAGCAGGATCTGGGTGAAGACCTCGAACGGTTCGCGGCCTTCGTCCGCCGCGATCTGGGCGATGGTGCGGCCGACGTACCCGGCGAGCGCATGGTTCTGGACGCCACTGATTTCCAGGGTGTCCCATTCGGCCACCACGCCGTGGCAGCCGTCCGAGCCGTAGATCTCCACGGCCTCGCGGATCCTCGCCTTGCTCTCCGGGTCGCGGAGGCGGCTGAGGGTGGCGTCCGTGCCGCCGGCGGAGGCCCAGCTGGGCAGGATCGCCGAGAGCGTGGTGGCGCCGGGCAGGTACGGGTACGTGTCCAGGGTGATGTCGACGCCGGCGTCCAGGGCTTCGTCGATGAGGGCCAGCAGTTCGCCTGCGCGGCCCTTGTTCTCGGCGAAGTTCATGGTGGCGTGGGACAGGTGCAGGGCGCAGCCGGTGGCGCGGCTCAGGCCGATCATCTCGGCGTAGGCGGCAAGGGCTCCCTTGCCGTAGGAGCGGTGGTGCGGGGCGTAGAAGCCGTCCAGCTCGCCGACCACGCTGCACAGCGCCCCGAGTTCCTCGGTGGTGGCGTACATGCCGGGCGTGTAGGTCAGGCCGGAGGACATCCCGACGGCGCCCTCCGCCATCGCGGTCCGGACCACCTCGCGCATCTGCTCCAGCTGCTCCGGGGTCGCCTCGCCTTCGTCGAAGCCCATGACGAGCGCCCGCACGGTGCCCTGCGGCACGAGGTAGGCGGCGTTCGTGGCGATCCGGCCGCCGTCGTTCTCAACGCGGTCTTCGTCAACGCGGTCTTCGTCAACGCGGTCCAGGCGGTCCAGGTACTCCCCCACGGTGCGCCAGTCCCAGTCGAAGTCCTCCGGGTTGTCGTTCCAGCCGGCGATCTTTTGGCGGATGCCGGCCAGGGTGGCATCGTCCACCGGCGCGTAGGAGAGGCCGTCCTGGCCCAGGAGTTCGGTGGTGACGCCCTGGCTGAGCTTGGCGTAGTGCTCCGGGTTGACCAGCAGCTGCAGGTCCGAGTGGGCGTGCATGTCGATGAAACCCGGGCTGAGGACCAGTCCCGTGGCGTCGATGGTGCGTTCCGCGCCGGTCCCGGCGGCGGTGAGGCTGCCGGCGTCGGCGATCTCTGCGATCACGGTGCCGTCCACCAGGACGTCCGCGTTCCGGCGGGCCTCGCCCGTGCCGTCGATGAGGACGGCGTTGCTGATGAGTGTCTTCATCCTGTTCTCCATAAGGTCATGCGCTCCTAGAAGAAGGTATGGATGAGGTCGACGACGGTCTGGTCACCATCCGTATCGGCCAGCACCGGGATCAGAGTCCACTTGTCGAAGGCCGTGCACGGGTGGGAGAGGCCCAGCCGCACCACGTCGCCCAAACGGACCGTGGTGGTGGCGGGATCGAAGCTCAGGAAGGAGTGCTGGTCGTTGACCGCGGTGATCTCGGCACCTTCCAGCGGGCTCATGGGGCCGCCGAGCGCAGGCCCGATCAGCTGCGGGCGCGGCAGGCCCTCGTCCACCGGCAGGTCGCGTTTGCCGGCGTCGAGCAGGGCCAGGCCGGGCTCCGGCTGGGATACCACGCGGGCCCAGCCGTGCATGGCGGAGCTGAAAGGCTTGCCGCCGTGCCGGGAGAACGGCGAGATCACGCGGTAGAAGCCGTCGTCGTGGATGATGTAGGCGCCGCTGCGGATAAGCAGCTCGACCCTTTTGCCCTTACCATTCCCGGCGCCGTCGCCTTCCGTGATGCAGGGCGAGAGGACGTCGACGACGTCGTCGAAGTAGGCGCTGCCGCCGGCGGTGACGATCAGCTCGTCGGAGCCGTACAGCCCGTCCGCGAGCAGCCGTTCGTGCAGCCGGAGCATCTGCCCGAGGTAGCCGCGCACGGCAGCCAGGGCGTCGGCGTCGGCGGTGTGGGCCAGCGACCCCTCGTAGCCGCTGACCCCCACCAGGCGGACATGCGGCGAGACCGCCGCGGCCCGGGCCACTTCAAGGGCGGCCTCGATGCCGCGGGCGCCGGTGCGTCCGCCGTGGGCGCCGAGCTCCACGAGGACGTCCAGCACGGCGCGGCTTCCGGCGGCTTCGAGGGTGCTGCCGATCAGCTCAACGGTGGCCACCGAATCCACCCAGGACACGATGGTTTGCTCCGGTCCCACGACCGAGGCGACCCATTCGATGGCGTGCGGATCGGTGAGGCTGTTCGCCAGCTGGAGCCGGCGCACGCCGAATTCGCGGGCCACCCGGAGCTGGGCGTAGTTGGCCAGGGTGATGCCCCAGGCGCCGCGTTCGAGCTGTTCGGCCCAGAGCTGCGGGGCCATGGTGGTCTTGCCGTGCGGGGCGAGCCGGACGCCCTGTTCGGCGCACCAGGCGGCCAGGCGGTCGGCGTTGCTTTCCAGCGCGCGGGCGTCGAGCGTGAGCAGCGGTGTCTGCAGCTCCGCCAGCGTGTGGCGCGCATGGACGAAGTCGCCGGCAGTCGTTCCGTTTGCGGCGGCGGGCACGGCCTTGTGCCGCCAGCTCAGCGGAACCGAAGAAAGCCGCGCGACGGCGTCGGCGGCGATGGAGGAGGCTGTTGATCCGGCTTCGGAGGCGGACATGTTCACCAATCTGTTCCTTTCACGGGGCCGGTCGGTTGTCCGGCCCCAAGGATCTGCGTTGCGTATTTTGCAACGCTGGTTGCAAAGCTGTTGCAGATATGTCTAACATGGTCCCGGATTGGGCGTCAAGGCCTTCGGTATACCTGGAGTTAGGGGAGCTTTCGTGTCAACAGCTGTCTGCATAGGCGAAACCATGGCCATGCTGACCCCCGTGAACGGGGTTCCGCTGGACCGGGCCGAGGAGCTGCACTGCAGCATCGGCGGAGCCGAATCGAACGTCGCCATGGGCCTGGCAGCGATGGGCCTCGACGCGCACTGGGTGGGCCGCGTGGGCCACGACGGCTTCGGCACCCGGATCATCGAAGACCTCAGGGACCACGGCGTGGGCGTCACCGGCGTCGAAGTGGATTCCAGCCTGCCCACCGGGCTGTACGTGAAGGTTCCCGCCCAGGAATCGGATCCCGACGCCGGCAGTTCGGTCCTGTACTACCGGCACGGTTCCGCCGCCTCCGCCATGGCCCCGTCCACCCTGGCGAACCCGGCCGTCGCGGCGCTGATCGAGAAAGCCGGGCTCATCCACCTCAGCGGCATCACCGCCGCCCTTTCCGCCGATTGCCGCGCCCTCCTCGAGCTCCTCCTCAAGGCCCCGCGCGACGGCCGGCTCATCACCTTCGACGTCAACTGGCGCCCCGCCCTCTGGGCCGGGCAGGACAAGTCCGTGCTGCAGAAACTGGCCAACCTCGCGGACATCGTGCTGGTGGGCAAAGACGAAGCCGAACACGCCTTCGGCACCACGGACGAAAGCGAGCTCCGCGCGCTCATGCCGGATCCCGCCGTCGTCGTCATCAAGAACGAAGCCATCAGCGCCATCGCGCTGCACCGGGACGGCCGCCGCGACGAAGTGCCGGCACTCTCCGTGGAGGTGGTGGAACCGGTGGGCGCGGGGGACTCCTTCGCCGCCGGATACCTCAGCGGCGTGCTGTTCGGGCTCAGCCAGAAGGCGAGCCTGCGCCGCGGTCACGTCGCCGCGGCCTGCACCCTGACGGTGCACGGAGACCGCGGCCCGCTTCCCGAGGCCGATGAACTCGCAGCGATCCTGGACTGCGGCGATGAACAATGGGCCGGAATCCGGGTCACCACCGGGCACTTCGAGGTGCCGGCAGCGTCCCCGGGCACAGCGTCCCCGGGCACAGCGTCCCCGACCGAAGGGAGCGTGGCCCCGTGAGCCAGAGCCTGCTGCGCGCGATCGAGCTGCTGAACGAGCTCGCAGCGAAACCTGCAACCTTGGACGAACTCGCCAAGAGCGCCGCAGTGCACAAGACCACGGTGATGCGCCTCCTGCACGCCATGGAGGAGAAGCGCATGGTAGTGCGCGACGACGAGCAGCGTTTCCGGCTCGGCTCCAAGCTGTTCGAGCTGTCCTCCCTGGCCCTGGAGCAGCGGGACATCCGCGAGGTGGCCCGCCCGCACCTGGCCGAGCTGAATGCCCGCACCGGGCACACCGTGCACCTGGCGGCCTTCGAGGGCAAGGACGTCGTCTACATCGACAAGTTCGAGTCCCATCATCCCGTGCGGATGTATTCGCGGATCGGCCTGACGGCATCGCTGCACTCGGCCGCCGTCGCGAAGGTCCTGCTGGCGGACCTGCCGCGCGCCCGGCAGGAGAAGATCGCCGCCGGACTGGACTACGTCAAGGTCACCGAGAACACCCTGACCTCCCCCGAGGCACTGCTGGCCGAGCTGGACGTGGTCAGGAAGCAGGGCTGGGCCCATGACAACGCCGAGCACGAAGCGTTCGTGCACTGCATCGCGGCCCCCATCCGCGATGCGAGCGGCACCGTGGTGGCCGCGGCATCCTGCTCCGTGCCGATCGTCATGCTCGACTACGAGGGCCTGATGGGCCTGCTCCCCGAACTGACCGAAACCACAGCAGCCATTTCACAAGATCTCGGCTGGACCCCAACCGAAAGGAACGCAGTATGAGCGCCAAGACCATCGTGCGCACCGACAACGCCCCCGCCCCGGCCCACACCTTCTCCCAGGGTGTGAAGAAGGGCGGCATCTTCCAGGTGTCGGGCCAGGGCCCCATGGACCCGGCCACCAACCAGTACATCGGCGACGGCGACGTCCGCGTCCAGACCCGCCGCACCCTGGAGAACGTCAAGGCCATCCTCGAAGCCGGCGGCTCCTCGGTTGAAGACGTCATCATGTTCCGCGTCTACCTCACCACCCGCGACGACTTCGCCGCCATGAACGAGGTCTACGGCGAGTTCATCAACGAGAACGTCCCCAGCGGCCAGCTCCCCAGCCGCACCACGGTCTTCGTCGACCTGCCGCACGAGGTAATGCTCGTCGAGATCGACGCCCTGGCTGTCACGGCCTAGTTTTCGCCTTAACGCCCGACGCCGGCACGCACCTTTGGTGGACGTGCCGGCGTCGGGCTTTTGCGCCGGTGCTACCGGGAGGGGCGTGGCATGCTGGGACCATGCCGCAGGGGATCACGGAGGAGCAACACTCGCTGCTGAGCCAATGGCTCGGACCGTACTCCATCCTCAAGGACCACTCCTGGCCGCTGCAGGACACCACCGTCCTGCACGTTTCGTCAGCGGACGGCAGCTTCATCGTCAAGGCCAGCACCACCAGCCACCACATCCGCCGGGAAATCGCCGCCCACAGCCTTGGGATGCCCGGACCGAAGGGGAGTTTTCCCACACTTCGGCATGCTTCCGCGGACGCCGGCATCCTCGTCACGGAATTCCTCCCGGGCGCACCTGTGGAGGGCACGCCGGCCGAAGACGATCCGGGGACATACCACCAGGCCGGAGTCCTGCTGGCCCGGTTGCACCGTCCGGTCACGGTCTCAACGGAGTACGCGAAGAAGCTCAGTTACACCACCACACTCTTGATGAAGAAGGGCCGCGGCCTGCTGGATGCGGGCACCCTCGAGCACCTCGGCAAGCGCCTCGCGGCGCTCTCCCCCAGGCCGGTGCAGCTGGTCACCACGCACGGCGACTACCAGCCCAGGAACTGGCTGCAGGAGAACAGCCGCATCAAAGTAATCGACTTTGGCCGCGCAGATACCCGCCCCTGGGTCCACGACCTCGTCAGGCTCTCCCATCAGCAGTTCCTGGGCCGGCCGGCCCTGGCCGATGCCTTCATGGCCGGGCTGAAAAACCGCATCGAGGAATCAGAAAGCGATATCTGGCAGCTTGAGAACCTGAACCAGGCCATGGGAACGGTGGTGTGGGGCCACGGCATCGGAGACTACGCCTTCAGTCAGGCCGGCGTGGAAATGGTCCAGCGAATACTTGCCGGCCTTCCCGTCGACACCACCCCGTAGGATCGGTACACACAACCGGAACCCAGCAAGGAGATGCCCATGCAGGCCAGGATCCATGTGACCAGCGTCTTTGTCGACGACCAAGCCAAGGCCCTGGAGTTCTACACCGACAAGCTGGGATTCGTACCCAAGGAAGACGTGCCGGTCGGGGACTACCGGTGGCTGACCGTGGTCGGCGCAGGCGAACCCGAGGGCACCCAGCTCCTGCTCGAGCCGGACCAGCACCCCGCGGCGAAGGCCTACAAGCAGGCGCTCAAGGCAGACGGCATCCCGGCCGCGTCCTTCGCCGTTGACGACGTCGAGGCCGCCCACCAGGAACTCGAAGCGAAGGGCGTCGCCTTCACGCAGCAACCGACCCCCATGGGCCCCGTGGTAACCGCCGTCCTCGACGACACCTGCGGGAACCTCATCCAGCTCGTGAGCCGGCCCGCGGCTTAGCAGCACGGGTTAACAGCCCGACGGCGGCACCGCACCTTGACCGGCAAGGCCGGGTGCCGCCGTCGGGCTTTGGATCAGGCGCTGCGCGTGATGGTGACCTTCAGGTGCTTCATGATCGGCTGGTCGCTCTGCGTGCTGTAGTCGCCGATCGCGCAGAGGACATTCATCTCAGGCATGTAGCCGGCCGCGCAGCTGCGCGGAATGTCGTACGGGACCGCGAGGTAGCCCTCCAACGAGCGCACGGATCCATCCTTCGCCGTGCTCACGATGTCCACGGGGTCGAGTTCCTTGATGCCCCGGTCCGCCATGTCCTGGGCGTTCATGAAGACCAGGGTGCGCAGGTTCTTGATCCCGCGGTAACGGTCGTTGTCCGAGTAGATCGTGGTGTTCCACTGGTCGTGCGAACGCATGGTTCCCAGGGCGATGGTTCCCGAAGCGGGGATGACGTCCGGCAGCGGCGCGGCGGAGAAGCCGGCTTTTCCGGAAGGCGTACCGAACACGAGTTCCCGGGCGGGCTGCTTGAGCCGGAAACCGAGCGGAAGCCGGACGCGGCGGTTGAAGTCCTCGAAGCCATCCAGCACCTTGGACATGGTGTCCCGGATGCGGTCGTAGTCCCCCACGTACCAGTCCCAGGGCGTCTTGCTCCCCGGCAAGGCGGCCTTGGCGATGCCGGCGATGATGGCCGGTTCGGAGCGCAGCTGCGGGGATGCCGGGCGTTTCATGCCGACCGAAAGATGGACCATGCTCATGGAGTCCTCCACCGAGGTGCTCTGGAGCCCCTTGGCCTGTTGGTCCTTCTCGGTGCGGCCGAGGCACGGCAGGATCAGGGCCTGGCGCCCGTGGACGAGGTGGCTGCGGTTGAGTTTGGTACTCACGTGGACCGTCAGCTCGCAGTTGCGGAGCCCGGCCTGGGTGTACGGGGTGTCCGGGGCCGCGAGGGCGAAGTTTCCGCCCATGCCTACGAAGACCTTCACGTCCCCGCGGTGCATCGCTTCGATGGTCCTCACCGTGTCCAGGCCGTGCCCGCGCGGGGATTCGATGCCGCATACTTCGTCCAGCCGGGCCAGGAACTGCTCGGCGGGCCGGTGGTCGATGCCGCAGGTCCGGTTGCCTTGGACGTTGCTGTGTCCGCGCACGGGCGAGGGTCCGGCGCCTTCGCGGCCCAGATTGCCGCGCAGCAGCAGGACGTTGACGATTTCCCGGATAGTGTCCACGCCATGCTCGTGCTGGGTGATGCCCAAGCACCAGCTGATGATGCTGCGGTCGGCGTTGCGGTAGACGCGGGCGGCCTTGAGGACGTCGGCCCGGGACAGCCCGGACTGCCGCTCAATGTCATCCCACGGGGTGGCCTCGCACACGGCACGGTATTCCTCGAAACCGGCGGTGTGCCGTTCGATGAACTCCTTGTCCAGCGCCTTGGCGTCGGTGGCGGACATTTCCAGGATCGCCTTGGCCATGCCGCGCATCAGTGCCATGTCGCCGCCAATGCGCGGCTGCAGGTTCAGGGTGCTGGTCTTCGTGGAGCGGAAGACGGCCATGTCCAGCACGTCATGCGGAACGATCGTGCGGCTCGCGGCGGCTTCGACCAGGGGGTTGATGTGCACGATCTGCGCCCCGCGGCGGTGTGCTTCCGCCAGTGCGGTCAGCATCCTGGGCGCGTTCGAGGCCGCGTTCACGCCCATGATGAACAGGGCATCGGTGGCTTCCCAGTCCGCCAGGTCCACCGTCCCCTTGCCCGTGCCGAGGGCCGCCTTGAGCGCGCGGCCGCTGGCTTCGTGGCACATGTTGGAACAGTCCGGCAGGTTGTTGGTGCCCAGTTCCCGCGCGAGGAGCTGGTAGAGGAACGTCGCCTCGTTGCCCAGCCGCCCGGAGGTATAGAACGAAGCCTGGTTAGGATCGTCCAGTTCCCGCAAGGAGCGGCCGATCAACTCGAAGGCGTCGTCCCAGGTGATCGGCACGTAGTGGTCCGTGGCCGCGTCGTAGGCCATCGGCTCGGTCAGCCGGCCCTTGTTCTCCAGCTCGAATTCGCTCCATCCGGACAGTTCCTCCACCGAATGCTCCGCGAAGAACTCACGGCCCACCCGTTTGTGGGTCATTTCCCAGGTGACGTGTTTGATGCCGTTTTCGCAGATGTCCAGGTGCAGGCCCTTGGTGTCGTCCGGCCAGGCACAGCCCGGGCAGTCGAAGCCCTTGCCCTCATGGTTCATGCGGAAAATGGCCCGGGGGCCGTCCAGCAGGGTGCGTTCACGGAGCAGGATCCGTCCCACGCTCATTGCGGCTCCCCAACCGGCCGCAGGGTGGTGGTACGGACCGCTGAACCCGGGCTTCCCCTTGGCCGCCTCCCCACCGCCATCCCGCGCAGTAGCTTCCAAACCGTCCAGTTGCTGCTTGTTGTCGAAGGCGTCCAAGCTGTTCCACCCACCCACGGTCGGGGCGTGCGGGGCACACGCCGTCATTTTGGAGCCTAGACCCGGCAGGCGTGACAGGACCAGCCCCAAAGGCCACCCGCAGGGCCGCGGGCTTACAGGCAGGACCCCGGAAATGGCGGCGCAATCACGGCTTTGCACAAGGTTCGACGGCGGCACCGCGCCTTTGCAAGCAGTGGCGGGTGCCGCCGTCGAACGTTCCGGGGGGGCCGACGACGGCTGGGGGGAGAGCCCCGGGCCCCGGGCCCCGTGGAGCTCTCACGTCGCCGACCCCGCCTCAAAAAACCGTGGTCCAAGGCCTTGGGAGGAAATCTTCTGCTACATCTATTCAACGCCTTGGCGGCCCGATTGACTCCCGCGCACGGTGCCTTCATTTCGCTGCGGCGGTTCGGGGCATCCCGTTGCTTCATCTTGACTCCAGTTGGCCGCCGTAATGCCCTAAGCTTGAGCCTCGGCAAGGGGGTAGGGCATGGAACTCGATACGTTAAGCCTGAGGGTGGCTCTCGGGGTTGTAACAGTGATCCTGTGTTTGTTGTTCTTCGCGTCGTTCCGCCAGACGCGGTCACAGTACAGCGGCTGGTGGTGCATTTCGCTTGTGGCCTTCCTGGCGGGGAACCTGGCGTTCCTTCTGACCGGAACTCCGCACCAGGTCTGGGCCGACCCGCTCGGCAACGCCTTCGTGGTCGGCGGGGCATTCAGCGTCTGGGCCGGCGCCCGCTCGTTGAGGCTGCTGCCCACCCCGCTATGGCAGATCATCGCGGCCCCCGTGGTCACGGCCGTGGCTTCGGTGCTGGAGCATCCGGAGTCCAACGAATGGTCCGGCGGCCTCGTGTACCTGGGCCTGATGGCCGTTGGCATGGGCCTGGCAACACGCGAGCTTGTGCTGCTGGAACCCCGCAGCTCTTACGTCAACCGCTCGCTGGCCGTCGGCTCAGGCGTCCTGGCAGCCTTCTACCTTTGCCGCTGGCCCGTCTACCTCATGGAAGGACCTGATGGGCCGTTCTTCCGGAGCTACTTCAGCCCCGCGGTCACCAGCCTGCTCACCATCGGCCTCCTGGTTACGGTGTCCTTCAGCATGACGGCGCTGAGCAACGCCCAGCTGATCAACGGCCTCAACGAGCGCGCCAACCGGGACAGCCTCACGGGCGTCCTCAACCGCAGGGCCTTCATGGAACTGGCTGCCCGCGAAGTGCAGCGCATGGACTCGAGCGGAACAGCCTCCACGTTGATCATGGCGGACCTGGACAATTTCAAGGCACTCAACGACAAGTACGGCCACGCAGCGGGTGACGCCGCGATCCAGGCGTTCGCCTCCGCCGCCGTGGCATCGATCCGCTCCACCGACCTCGTGGGCCGGTACGGTGGCGAAGAATTCCTCATCCTGCTCCCGGGAGCCGAACAGGAAACCGGGGAGGTTATCGCTGCCGTGATCAGCCGGGCCTTGGCCAACTCGCCGGCGCCCCCCGGCGTCGTGTTCCCAACCGTGAGTTACGGCGTCGCGGCAAGCGCAATCGCCGACGCCAACCTTCCGCGGATGGTCGAGGCCGCCGACGCCGCGCTCTACAAGGCCAAGGCCCTCGGCAGGAACAAGGTGGTCTTCGCGAGCCGGCAGCCGTAGCGGCGCCATCGTCCACGGATCCGGTCAGCTGTAGGCCTTGACGGTCCTCGGCGCACCTACCGAGCCCCGTTTGATCAGCCGGGCGGCCAGGTCCGGCGCCGCAGTCGGCTTCCGCCCCTCGATCTGACGGATCAGGGCGCTGGCCGCGGCCACGCCCATGTCGTACACAGGCTGCGCGATGACCGTCAGGGGTGGGGTTGTGAGCCTCGTCCAGGCGAAATCGTCGTACATCAGGAACGAGACGTCTCCCGGGATGGATAGTCCGAGTTCCTGGATCGCTTCGATGACGCTGAGGGCGATGAGGCCGTCGGAAGCCACGACGGCGGTGGCCGGCTCAGGCATGAGGAGAACGTCGCGCGTGATGCTCCGGATGGACGCGGCGTCGCCAGCGTTCAGGCGCACCAGATCAGCGGAGAGCGCCAGCCCTTCCTCGCTCAGTGCCCGGCCCATCCCGTCCAGGCGCTCGGCGATCTGCGAGGAATCCAGGAGCATGCCTCCGGCGAAGGGGGCGTCCGTCTTCAGGGTGGAGATGAAGGCGATCCGGCGATGTCCTTCTGAGAGCAGGTAGCGCGTGGATTCGTAGGCGATCTCCGTCATGTCCACGGCCACCGCCTGGGCAGCGAGCCCGCCGGCCGCGCGGTCCAGCAGGACCAGGGGGCGGGCGGCTTCCTGCACCCGCTGCAGGTGGCCGGTCTTCAGCGAGGACGCTGGAGCCACGATCAAGCCGTCCACGCGCTTGTCCAGAAGCACCTGGACGGCGTCCACCTCGGCAGAGACGTCCTCGTCCGTGTTGATCAGGATGACGTTGAAACCGGCCTTTTTTGCCGTGTCGGTAATGCCGCGGGTGGCGAGGCCGAAGTGCGGGTTTTCGATGTCACCCACCACCACGCCGATGGTGTTCGACTTGCCCGTGTTCATGCTGCGCGCAAGTTCGTTGGGCCGGTACGCGAGTTCCTCGGCGGCAGCCAGCACGCGCTCCCGGACGTCGTCGCTCACGGCGCCGTAATTGCCCAGGGCGCGCGCGGCCTGGGCTTTGGAAACCTGCGCGGCTTTGGCGACGTCGGCGACTGTGACGTCGCGCCGCCGCGGATTGTTGCTGCTCATATTGGCCTTCCGGAAGGGCCTTGACGGCCACTGTGGCTTAGGTTACATTTCTAATCAACCCCGATGTGAGTCCGGTCTCAATCCTAGCCGGTGAGACCGGACTCAACAAGGACTCACCTACCAAAGGCCAAAGGCGCCTCCTGCTCCCACGATTGGAAAATGCTGTGACCAAACGACTGAACTTCCGCCCGGGGGTGATCGTTGCGGCAGCCGTTGCAACACTCCTGGCACTCTCCGGCTGCGGCGGATCGACCCCCGCGACCACCTCGACGGCGGGCAACTCTTACGGACTCATCCAGCCCGGCACCATCCGGGTTGCAAGCCTGGGCGACGCCAAGCCGTACACTTTCGCCGACGCCCAGGGCAACTTCACCGGATTCGACGTCGAACTGTTCAAGGATGTGGCCCACCGCGCAGGCGTGGACAACGTCGTCTTCACCGGACAGGACTTCTCCGGCCTGCTGGCGGCGGTGGCGAACGGCCAGTTCGATGTCGGCGTGGCCGCCATCGGCATCACGGACAAGCGCAAGGAAACAGTTGACTTCTCCGACGGCTACCTGGCCGGCTACCTGACCGTCATCACCACCAAGACCTCGGGCATCAAGGATGCAAACGGCCTGGCCGGCAAGCGTCTGGGCGTGGTCCAGGGAACCCTCCAGGAAGCCTATGCGGTGAAGAACTTCACCTCGGCGAACCTGGTGCGCTTCCCGGACAACAACACCGCGATTGCCGCGCTGAACAACGGCTCCGTGGACGCCCACTTCCTGGACTACGAGGCGGCCAAGTCCTACGAGAAACAGCACGGCCTGGTCAGCGCGGCGGACATCCCGTCCTTCGACGCTCCTGCCGGATTCGCCATGGCGAAGGGCAAGACCGCGCTCAAGGAGGCCCTCAACAAGGGCCTGGCCGAAGCGATGGAGGACGGCACCTGGAAGAAGCTGTACCAGAAGTGGTTCCCCGGTTCTCCGATGCCCGAGCAGTACCTGCCCAAGGCCGAGCAAACGGCTACTCCCGCCCCGAGCAAGTAGGCGGGCAGGCCGGCTAGGCCGGCCGCCATATGTCCGGGCGGACCGCCCCGTGCGGTCCGCCCGGGATTCACAAGCTAACTACGTCTGAGAGCAACCATGGACTGGCTCAACACCATCATCCGCACCTTCTTCGATTTCGGCGCGATGGCCGAAGTCCTCCCCCAACTCCTCGGGGTCGGGCTCCTGAACACGCTCATTATTTCCGTCGCTGCCACCGTCATCGGCATGGCGCTGGGCATGATCGTCGCAGTCATGGGGATCTCCCCGTCCAAGTGGCTGCGTGTTCCGGCCCGGATCTACACCGACCTTTTCCGCGGCCTGCCCGCGATCCTGACCATTCTGCTGATCGGCCAGGGCTTTGCCCGGTTCAGCCAGTCGATCTTCGGCCCCTCACCCTACCCCCTCGGGATCATCGCTCTCAGCCTGATTGCGAGCGCCTACATCGGCGAGATCTTCCGCGCCGGCATCCAGAGCGTGGACAAGGGCCAGGGCGAAGCCTGCCGCGCGCTGGGGATGAGCTACGCCAAATCCATGGCGCTGGTGGTGGTCCCGCAAGGCATCCGCAGGGTCCTGCCGGCCCTCGTCAACCAGTTCATCGCGATCGTCAAAGACTCCTCCCTGGTCTACTTCCTGGGCCTGCTGATCTCCGAACGCGAACTCTTCCGCGTGGGCCAGGACGCCGCCGTGCTGTCCGGAAACCTTTCGCCGCTGGTCATGGCCGGCATCTTCTACCTGGTGATTACCGTGCCCTTGACCCACCTGGTCAACTACTTCGACAACAGATTCCGGACCGGCCGCCGTCGCCCCTCCGCGCCCACCAGTGGCCTGAAGGAAGTCAATGAACTCGATGCGGCTTCGCCGCTGATTACCGGGAGCAACACGTGAACCTCACAAACAGCAGCACCAGCGCCGGCACAAGCAAGACAGCCGTCGAGACCTTCCACGGCTCCAGCCTGGAACTGAAGAACCTCACCATGGCCTACGGAGACATCGAGGTGCTCCGCAACGTCAGCCTCACCGTGGCGCCCGGCACCACCACCTGCATCATCGGTCCGTCCGGCTCGGGCAAGTCCACCTTGCTGCGCGGCGTCAACCGGCTGCACGAACCCAAGAGCGGGGACGTCATCCTGGCCGGCGAGAGCGCCCTCCAGGTCAAGCCGGATATCCTGCGGGCCCGTATCGGTATGGTCTTCCAGCACTTCAACCTCTTCCCGGACCACACCGCCCTGGAGAACGTGGCCTTGGCTCTTTGGAGCGTCAAGGGCATGTCCAAGGCCGAGGCCAGGGAACGCGCCCGCCGCCGCCTCGCCGAGGTGGGCCTCGCCGAACGCGCCGACCACCGCCCCCGGGACCTCTCCGGCGGCCAGCAGCAGCGCGTCGCCATTGCACGGGCCTTGGCCATGGAACCCGAAGTGATGCTCTTCGACGAAGCCACCAGCGCCCTGGACCCCGAGCTCGTCAAGGGCGTCCTGAACCTCATGGCAGGCCTTGGCCGCCGCGGCATGACCATGCTTGTGGTCACGCACGAAATGGGCTTCGCCCGCAAGGTCGCGGACCAGGTGGTCTTCATGGACGAAGGCGAAGTCGTGGAGGCCGGCACGCCCGCCGAGCTCTTCGACAACCCGCAAAGCGAACGGCTCAAGCGCTTCCTTTCGGAGGTGCTGTGATGCAGGGGGGCGCTGAGGAACCGGCACCGCTCCGCACCGCCGTCGTCGGATTCGGAGTCTCCGGCAGGGTCTTCCATGCCCCGCTGATCGCCGCGGATCCGGACTACTCGCTGGACGCGATCGTGACGGCGGACCCGGCGCGTGCCGCCGCGGCGGCGCGACTCTACCCTGACGCGACGATTGTCCCGACGGCGGAGGAAGCGTTCGCGCTGGACCTTGACCTGGTGGTCCTGGGGACCCCGCCGTCGACCCATTTCGAACTGGCCGCGGCGGCCATTGCCCGCGGGCTGCATCTCGTGGTGGACAAGCCGTTCGTTCCGTCCTCCGCCGAAGGCGAGGAACTCCTGTCCCTGGCGGCAGACGCCGGCGTGCAGCTGACGGTGTTCCAGAACCGCCGGTGGGACGCCGACTTCCTCACCCTCCGGAAGCTCGTGCGGGACGGTGCGCTTGGCGAGGTCCGCAGCTTCGAATCGCGCTTTGAATGGTGGCGGCCGGAAGGATTCGGGAACTGGCGCGACTCCGCCACCCCGGCGGAGGGCGGCGGCCTGCTGCACGATCTTGGCGCCCACCTGATCGACCAGGCCATCCAATTGTTCGGGCCGGTTGCCGAGAGCCACGGCGAAATGGCAAACCACAGCCCGCGCTCCGACGGCGGGGAAACCGAGGCGTTCGTCTCCCTGCTCCACGATTCCGGGGTCCGCTCCCGGCTGTGGATGAACGGCATGGCCGCCCGGAACGGCGCACGCTTCCATGTGCTGGGCTCCGCCGCCGGCTACACGAAATGGGGGCTGGACCTGCAGGAAGCTGAACTCGCGGCCGGCGTCCGGCCCACCGATCCGGGGTACGGAATCGAACCCGGGGATTCTTGGGGGATCCTCGGAGTCGGCGATTCCGGCACTCCGGTACCCGCCGAACGCGGAGCCTACCCCCGCTTCTACGCCGAGCTCGCCGACGCCGTCCGCGGCACAGGCCCGCTTCCCGTCGATCCGCGCGAATCCCTTGAGGTGCTGCGGGTCATCGAGGGCCTCCACGCTCTTTCCGCCTGATACTGCCCGCGCCACCTCGCGGCGCCCACCATTCCTTTGACCCATGAAAGGGAGAACCATGTCCTCCACGTCCCCCAAGAAGCACGTCGCCGTGATCGGCGGCGGCATCCTCGGAGTCTCCACTGCTGCACACCTTGCCAAGGGTGGTGCGCAGGTGACGCTCGTGACCGCCGGGCCGCTCGCGGACGGTGCCTCCAGCCGTTCGATCGCGTGGCTGAATTCTTCGGGAGCCCGTTCCGCGGGCTACCACTACCTGCGCATGCTTGCCATCGACCGCTACCGCACCTGGAGCGCCCGCCACCCGGAAAGCCGCGGCTACATCCGCTTCGACGGCGCCCTGAAATGGGCAGGTCCCGGTGAGAGTTTCCGCGAAACCTTCGCTTTCGAACGCGCGGGCGGGTACGACGCCGTCTGGGTGGACCGAGCCGACGTCGCGCGCGTTGCGCCCGATGTAAATCCCGACGCCGTTGCCGAAGAGGGTGCCATCTACAACCCGGGCGAAGGCTGGGTGAACATGCCCGATTTCATCCCGGTGCTCGCCGCCGAAGCGACGGCCCACGGCGCGCGCGTCATCGAACAGGCCGGCAATGTACGGGTAGACGTGCAGCATGGCGCTGCGTCCGGCGTGATCCTCGGCGACGGAACCCGGTTGCCCGCCGACGAAGTGGTGCTCGCCACAGGCGGCGCTGTTCCGGCCCAGCTTGCCGCCCTGGGAGTGACTGTCCCGGATGCCACGCCTGCAGCCTTCGTGCTGTTCACGGACCCGGTGGATGTCGAAGTGAAGACCGTGCTGAACACTCCGCGCGTTGCGGTTCGGCCCATGCCCGACGGCCGGCTTGTGCTCGACGCCGACTGGGCCGAACAGACAGTTGTCACCGAGGACGACGGGTCGTTCACCGTGCCCGAGGAGTCGGTGCAGGGCCTGCTCGATGAAGCCTCGAAGGTGCTCGCCGGCAACCCGCGGCTGACCGCGCAGCGCGTGGGCGCCGGGCTGAAGCCCATTCCGGGCGACGGCGAACCCGTGGTTGGCCCGGTGCCTGCGATCGCTGGCCTCCACACTGTGTTCACCCACTCGGGAGCGACCCTCGGGCTGATCCTCGGGGAACTCCTCGCCGAAGAGATCCTCACCGGGGCGCCTTCGCCGGTGCTGAAGACCTTCCGTCTCGACCGCTTCGACGCTGCGGCGGCACCGGAGGCTGTCGGCACGGGCGCCGCTGGGCCCATCAGCACAGGCGCCTGGGCGCCGGTACACCAGTAGCCAGCCAAGGACGACGGCGGACGGGTCAAGTCCGCCGTCGTCCTCACCGGGCCTGGCGGTTACCTGGGCCCCAAGTCCTGTGCCGCCTGGAAACCGATCGTCGGCGTGGCCCTGAAGGCGTTAACAGCCCTGTCTGCGATAACCTCGGCGTCGCTTCCGGAATCAAGGATCGTGTTCCGGGCGGATTCGGGATCGACCATCACGGCCGTAACGGCGAGGCCGTCCGAAGCCTCGGTCGCCAGCAGGGCGTCCACCTGGGCCTCGAAGCAGGAGTCACTTGACTTGGCGTGAACGTCCATCGCCACCACGTGGTTGTTGGAGACGAAGTTGCCGAACCCCGCGATCAGCCGGATGATGACAGGCGTCGCACCTGCCGGCCGGATGCTCTGCGAGTCGATGACCTCGGAGAAGTGGTTGCCGACGACGGAGTTGTGGCTGCCGCTGACACAGAGAAGTCCGTTGAGGTCGTCCAGCCCGTTGTCGACTCCCAGGAAGGGCGTCCAGGGCTCATGGTCACGCAGGAAGTGGTTCGTGGCCACGAGGTTTTCCGAACTGTTTGCTGCGAGGACCACCATGCCGGGGTAGAACGCATGCAAACGGTTGTTGGTGACGCTTGAACGCGTGACGCCGTGGAGATGGACGCTGCTCGCACCACGGGGGAAGACGTTATTCGCGGTGATCAGGAGCCCGCCGTGGTTCTCGGCGTAGATCGAGTGGCCCTTGGGTCCTGCGCCGACCAGGTTGTCGGTGATCTTGGAGGCCTGTCCCCAGCCGCGCAGCTCGATGCAGCTCCCGCATTCCGCGATGAAGTTGTCGTGAATGGAAAGCGCGTCCGCGTGGTAGATGGTGAGGGCATTCTCAAGGTAGACGAACCCCATGCCGTTTACGCGGAAGGAGTCGTTGGCGTTCGCGACATAGATACCGGTCTTGCCATTCACGTAGCTGTTCTCCGGATGCATTCCCGAGCCATCCGGGTTGAAATGCAGTCCGTCGATGCAGAAGTTTGAGAACTCGACCGAGCTGATCCGCGGGCTCCCGCTTCGCTCAACGTAGAAGGCGGCGCCCTTGGATTCCTCCCCGCCTTCGCCGAGGGGAATGTCGACGAGAATGCGGCTGCCTCCGGGCCACAACTCATGCAAGTCGGGCCATTCGTCCTCGGGAACGTTGAACCGGATGCTCGACGAGGTAAAACCGTGTCCCGAGCCCTGGATCCTGAGGAAGCTGATGTCGATCACCACTTGGGTGCGGAGGTGGTAGTCCCCTGGCGGGAGGTAGATCACCGCGCCTGGCTTTCCTCCGTTGTTCACATCGGTGGCGGACTGCCGGTCCTTGATGTCGGCGATGATGCTGTTGATGACTTCGCCGACGTCCTCGGACGGATTGCCGACGGGCCACGTAGTCACGTCGTAGTAGTTGTTGCTGGACATAGCTTCTTTCCTTTGTGTCCCGGTTAGCTGAGCGTTGAGACGGCGAGCTTCAGTATTGTTGCCGAGCCTCCCTCGGCCGATAGCCAGTTCTCCTGGTTTCCGGCATCGGGGAAGACGAGATCAGTCAGGACCACCCTGCCGCCCTGGACGAATACTTCGACCGAGCAGTGGTCCACCACGATAAGCAGCTTGAGCACACCGTTTTCAAGGTCAACCGGTGCCGACTCGGCCGAAGCGAATTTCCCGTGGAAGGAGGTGTTTCCTGACTGACTGCGGTCAAGGGTGAGCTGCGCGCTGCTTGTGTCGTAGCTCAGGGTGGTGCCCATGCTCCCCTCGCTGCTTCCGAAGAGTCGGAAATCAAGGCGTTCGGCGCTTCCGGGCAGTATCTCCGCCTCGATGATTTGGGCGCTGCCGGGTACCGCATCCGGCAATCGGAGGGCTGAATTGCGCAGCTCAAAGGCGTCTGCGTTCATGACTTCCGCGGACTGCCCTGCTCGTGCACCGGGGCCGGCCAGGATCGGTTGCTGGATCAGACGCGCGGAGCCGTTGACTGCCGTGAGCCGCACTTCGCGTGCGAGGGTCATCGAGGACCGCCAGGGGTCGGTCGGGAGCTCGTTGGCATAGTCCCAGTTGTTCATCCAGCCGATGATGATGCGACGGTCATCCGGGGCGTTGCTAAAGGATACTGAGGCGTAGCAGTCGCGCCCCCAGTCCAGCCATAGGCAGTGCCGCAAGGCGGCAGCGGCTGCCTCCGGATCGGCGATGGCGGACACTCCGCCCGGCGCCGCAAGGGAACCGGCGTCCGGAAGGAACCGGGCGCCGTCGAAGTGCCCGATGAAGTACTGGCCGCCGGAACCGCCTGCCACGGCGCCGGGGTTGATGTTGACGATCAGCACCCATTTGATGGTGTCCGGGTCCCCGTCCACCGCCAGGGGAAAGAGATCGGGGCACTCCCATTCGCCGGCATCGGCGTTGGCCGGGCCGAAGTCGCTCAGAAAGTCCCAGGATTTGAGGTCGTCCGAACGATAGAAGACCACCTTTTGCTGCTGCGCTTCGACGGCGACCATGACCCAGCAGGCACCTTGCTCCCCTTGGTAGCGGAAGACTTTGGGGTCGCGGAAGTTCGCGGAGTTCCTGGTGAGGATGGGGTTTGCTTCGTATTTCCGCCACGTCATTCCCGCGTCCGTGCTGTAGGCCAGGGACTGGGCCTGCGTGCCGCTGTGTTCGGAGGGGGCCTTGAAGGAACTGGTGTAAATGGCTACGAGGGCAGGTGCGCCCGCCGTGCCGAAACCGGAGGTGTTGCCGTGGTCGACAACGACACTCCCTGAAAAGACGTCCTCCGTCTCGTCGCAGGCAATGGCAACAGGGTGTTCCGTCCAGTGCAGCAAATCACGGGAGGTGGCGTGGCCCCAGGACATGTTGCCCCAGACGTTGCCGTACGGGTTGTTCTGGTAGAAGAGGTGGTACAGGCCGTCGTAGAAGACCAGGCCGTTGGGATCGTTCAGCCAGGTATCCCTTGCCGTGAAGTGGATGGCAGGCCGGAACCTGGAGGTTCCGGCCGGGGTTGTTTCCGGGCGTGCGGCATCAAGGCGACTGGTCATGTCTGGGCGTTCCTATTGGGAAGTGGAAGGGGCTGGCTGCCTACGGCCGGGGAGCCGCGATGGAATCGCGGCGCACGAGGGGGCAGCTCAGAATGGTCGGGTGGAGTGCCATGAGGGTAAGGTCGGTCTTCCCCTCGATGGCGTCAATCAGGTGCTCGGTGGCCCAGGCACCCATCTCGTAATGAGGCAGGGCAACGGTGGTGAGGCTCGGATAAAGGTTGGCGGCGATCAGTTCCTGGTCATCGAAGCCGACTACCGAGAGGTCTGCGGGGATGGCGAGTCCCAACTCCGCAGCGGCGCGGTAGGCTCCCATCGCCATCCGGTCGTTGTAGCAGAACAATGCCGTAGGCATGTCGGCGCGGTCCTCGCGCGCCAGGATCCGCCGGGCCGCTTCATAGCCGCCTTGCACCTCGGAGACCTCGGACTCGACAGGTGCCGCGTCGCCGTCGAGCCCAGCTTCTGTCAGCGTGGCCCGGAAGGCCTGGAGCCGCTGATGGGTTGCGGGGACATCATCGGTGTTGTTGATGAAGCCCACCCGGGTGTGGCCCGCTTCGAGGAGCGCGCCCACGGCGGCGCGTGCACCACCTTCTTCGTCAGGGATCACGGCTGTGATGTTTCCGCCGGTAGCAACCGAGTCGACCAGGACGGAAGGCACGCTGCCGAGGTTGGCCGGCAGCTCCACGTTGCGGTGGTACATGGTGGCGTAGAGGATTCCGTCCACCCGGCGTTCCAGGAGTGCCTGGACGTCGGCCTGCCGGGATTCGAGGCTGGCTGAGCCGGGGGTATTGATGATCATGAGGTTGTACCCCCGGGCTTTGGCGGCCTCGTCAGCGCCGAGGATGATCCGGCCGGCGTGGGGGGTGGTGGCGATATCCTCGCTGACCAGACCCAGCATGCCGGTCCTCTGGGTGCGAAGGGCCTGGGCAAGGCGGTTGGGGCCGTAGCCCAGTTGCTCCGCAATGGCCCGGACCTTGTCCCTGGTTTCGGGGCTGATCCGCGCGTAGGAAACATCGTTGAGGACGTGGGAGACAGTTGTCACCGAGACGCCGGCGGCGGTGGCCACGTCCTTGATACCGATGTTCTTGTTGCTCATCTGTCTCCCACGTCCTTATGGTTCGGTGATGCCCCTGGGGGCTACCAGTAGGCTACTGGTTGATGGTGGTCCAGCCCTTGACGGCGCTAGCCCTTGACTGCCCCGAGCGTCATGCCTGCGACGATCTTGCGCTGCAGGAGAAGCGTCAGGAGGATGACCGGGATCGAGTAGACCGCCGCGAGCGCGGTCATCGACCCCCAGTCCAGGCCGAACTGGGTCTGGAAGTTCGCGATCACCACGGGCGTTGTCTGGGAGCGGATCGCCGTCATCAGGAGTGCGAAGAGGAACTCGTTCCAGGACGCCAGGAAGGCGAAGATCGCGGTGACCGCGATGCCGCCGGAGACCACGGGGATCACCACCCGCCACAGGGCCCCGAGCCTGCTGCAGCCGTCCACGGTCGCAGCTTCCTCCAGGTCCCGGGGCACGGCCTCGAAGAAGCTGGACATCAGCCAGATCGAGAGCGGCAAGGAAATGGTGGTGTGCGCGATCGAGAGCGCAATCGGAGTATCCGCCAGCCCCACCGAGGACATCATGCCGGCCAGCGGGATGCCGATGGCCACCGGCGGCACCATCCGGGTGACCAGCGCGGCCATGATGAACACGCGACCGCTGGGGGTCTTGTACCGCGTGATCCCGTAGGCCGCCGGGACGGCCAGCACCAGGGACAGGAGGGTGCTGATCACCGCGGTCTGGGCGCTGTTGATGAACGAGGCCAGCACTCCGTTCCGGCCCAGGGCGTTGGCGTAGTTCTCCAGCGTCCATTCCTTGGGAAGGATGGTGGGCGGGACCGCGATGGTATCGATCGGCGTCTTGAAGGACGTGAACAGCAGGTAGAGGAACGGGAAGCCGTAGAGGACCATGGCTACCGCGAGCAGGATCCACAGCAGCGCCCGGGTGCTGCGCTTGCCGGCTTCGAGCCCTTCCGCGTGGTGCCGGCGGCGCCGCGGTTTACGGACGGCCGGGGCCGTCAGCGGTTCCCCGCGGCGTTCGGTCTGCACGGCTGAGGCGAGCGGAAGCACGACGCCGGCCTGCTGGGGGCGGTTGGCCGCGCCGTCGGCGGCGTGACCGCGGGGACTGGAGTCCACAGTGCGCATCAGTTGTCCTTTCCTGGCCGCCAGATGGTGGCGACGGCGAAGAATGCGACGCCGAGCATTGCCAGCAGGTAGATGGTGCCCATCGCGCTTGCCAGGCCGGGATCGCCGAAGCGGATCATGGTGCGGTAAATCAGCAGGCTCATGGTCTCGGAAGCGGACTGGGGCCCGCCGTTGGTCTGGATAAGGATGGTGTCAAAGGCCCGGGCGGCGTCGATGCCGCGGACCACCAGGGCTACGGCGATCACAGGCCGCAGAAGCGGGAGGATGATCCGGAACAACAGGGCCGGTGCGCGTGCACCGTCCAGCCTCGCGGCCTCGATGAGATCGCCCGGGATGTTCTGGAGCCCCGCGAAGAGGACCAGGCACATGAAGGAGGTGGTCAGCCAGATGTCCGGGATGGCCACCGAGAACAGCACGATGTCCGGGTCGGAGAGCCAGCCGATCTGGTTGGGGTCGTTGAGGATGCCCGCCTGGTGCAGGAGGGTGCCGATGAGGCCGAAGTTGTCGATCATCAGGAACTTCCACAGCAGGCCTGCCACGATCGGGGCGATCATGAGCGGGTACAGGAAGACGGTCCGCCATACCTGGGACTTGCGGCCCAAAGTGGTGAACAGCAGGGCCATGCCGAGGCCGAGCGCGAATTCGAGGGTGACCACTACAGCCGTGTAGGCCAGGGTCCGCCAGCCCGCACCCATGAACGCCTCGGACGCGAAGGCCCGGAAGTAGTTCTCGAAGCCGACGAAGTCCCGCGGGCCTCCGGCAATCGGCGAGATCTTGAAGAAGCTGTCCGCCACGAGGCGAAACAACGGGTAGGCCACAAATACTGCCAGGAAAAGCGCCGCAGGGGTCATCAGGAACAATGCGAAGCGGCGATCGGAGATACGCACGGTTTTCTCTTCCGCTGGTTGGAGCCACGGCCGGCACCGCACTGGCGGTGCCGCTTTGGCGGCGCCTGCATGGGCAGGTGCCGGCCGCGGAGTCTTACTTGAGGAGTGCCTCGATCTGCTTCTTGGCGTCAGCGAGGAGGGCGGCGGAGTCACCGCCGGCTACTGCCTTCTGCAGGGTGGGAATGAGGACGGTGTCCACGATCTGCTGCCACTTGGCGGTCGCCGGGCGGGTGGCGGTGGCCTTGCCGTTGAGCGTTTCGATCAGCGGCTTGAAGCTCTCGTAGCCTGGCTTGTCCTGGTACTTCTCGAAGGCTGAAATGCGTGCGGCCAGGCCCAGGCTGGATTCGATGCCCATGCTGTTGTAGTCGTAGGCGCACTTCACGAACTTCTTGGCCGCCTCGGTGTTCTTGGTGGCCTTGGGAACGGAGAGATACCACGGGCCGGGAACACCCGCGACGCCGGCGCTGCCGCCGATCATCGCCGCGGCGCCCACCTTGCCGGCCACCGGGGAATCCTTGGGGATCTGGCGGTAAGCGTGGGCCCAGAAGCGGGTCATGGCCGTCTTGCCCTGGTTGAACAGGTTCTGCGCCGCGGCCCAGTCGACCTGCGCGGCGCCGGACGGGGCGGACTTCACCAGGCTGGTGTAGAAGTCCAGGGCTTCCTTGTGGGCTGCGTTGTCGACGATCACCTTGCCGTCGGCGTCCAGGACCATCGGGGAGCCGGCCTGCAGCACGTGTGCCAGCCATTCGGTTTCGACGGCGCCCTTCACATCCGTGCCGTACATGCCGTCGCGGGTGAAGAAGGCGGAGATGTCCTGGTATTGCTTCCAGGTGGTGGGAGCGGCCAGTTCGTAGCCGTACTTGGCCTTGAAGTCGGCCTTGTTCTTGGGGTCCTCAAAGAGGTCCTTGCGGTAGAGGATGATCTCCGCGTTGGTCCAGGCCGGCATGCCGATGAAGTGGCCGTCCACGTTCGCTTCCTTGACCAGTGCCGGGAAGATGTCCTTCTTGGCCTCGTCGGTGAAGAGTTCGTCGATGGGCTGGACGGCGTCCTTGAAGCTCGGCAGCCAGACGGAGTCCAGGGCCGCGACGTCGAAGGAGACGTTGCCGGAGGAGAATTCGCTGGAAAGGCGGTTGAACATGCCGTCGTAGGGCAGTTCGACGAAGTTGACGTTGACGCCGGCGTCCTTCTTGCACTGTTCGGCGACGCCGGTGAGTTCGGCGTGGCCGCCGGCCTCGACAAGGACGTTCACGGTGCTGTTGGCGGCGCCACCCGTGGACGACGGGCCCCCTGCGCCGCACCCGGTTGCCGCAAGTGCGACGGCGGTGCAAATGCCGCCAATGACGGCGAACCTGCTGATGGTCTTTCGAGTGGACATCGCTGTCGACTCACTTTCTCTCGAACGGAAATGGCGAGATTGATCGGGGTGAAGAATCGTTTTGCCAAAACGACTTGGCAAAACCGTAAGCGTCTTCGCCGGACGTGTCAAGGGTCACAAGGAAAATTGTTTTGGCAGCCGTCGCAATGACTTTCATCCTTGACGCAAAGGTTTGCGCGGCCCTAAGGTCATCGAGCGGCGAAAAACCGTTTTGGCAAATTTTGGCCGCACCCGGAAAGCCGTCACCGGAAACACCAGTTCAAGGGAGAACAGATGAACCCCATCCCGGACATCAGCCGCCGGAACGTGCTGCGCGCCTTCCTGGCCACGGCAGCCGCAGCGGGCTCCGCCGTCGCAATGACAGCATTCGGCAGTCCAGCCAACGCGGCCCCGCCGGAACAGCATCCGGCTCCCGGCGCCGGGCTCCCGCCGTCGGGCACCGGGCACCGCCACCTGATCGGCGTCCTCTGAGAATCGGCGCCGCCTAAGAGCAGTCGCCGTCTAAGAGCAGTACTGCCAGTCCCCCAACGATGTGAGGAGAACAAGCTTTGACCACCGTTTATGACGTCACCACCTGGTCCGTACCGGGCAATCCTTCGGCCACGCCCTACAACGACATCGGGCTGATCATCAACAGCATCATTGCCGACATCAAGAGCCAGCAGACCAGCCAGTCCTCCAAGCCCGGCGCCGTGGTCTACATTCCGCCCGGAGACTACTCCCTCAAGACCCGCGTCAACGTGGACATCAGCTACCTGACCATCCGCGGTTCGGGCCACGGCTTCACCTCGCTGAGCATCCGGTACAACGCCGGCAACACCTCCAGCTGGCACGAGATCAACCCCGGCGGCAGCCGCGTGCGGGTGGAGAACACGGACGGCAACAGCGAGGCGTTCCGGGTCTACCGCACCGGCGACCCGCGCCTGAGCGCCGTGGTGTTCGAGAACTTCTGCCTGGACGGCGTTTCCTTCGGAAGCAACCAGAATTCCTACGTCAACGGCAAGACCGGCATCCTCTTCGATTCGGCCAACGATTCCTGCCGCGTCGAAGGCATGGGCATGGTCTACCTGGAGCGCGGCCTGGTGGTCAGGGACGCCGATGCCCTGAGCGTCAGCGGGAACTTCCTGGCGGAGAACGGCACCTGCGTGAAGCTGATCGGCTCCGGCCAGGCCTCCAAGGTGACGGACAACCTGATCGGCGCCGGCTACGTGGGCTTCTCGATCTTCGCCGAAGGCCACTACGGCCTGCTCGTCTCCGGCAACAACGTCTTCCCCCGCGGCAAGAGCATGGTGCACTTCAAGAACGTCACGCGCTCCTCGATCAGCGCCAACCGGCTGCACGGCTACTACCCGGGCATGGTGAACTTCGAAGGCGTCTGCACGGAAAACCTCATCGGCGCCAACCACTTCTTCCGCGAGACCGAGAAGTTCGGTCCGCTGATGCAGTACAACAACGGGCTCGACGAGCTCTTCGGCCTGGTACACCTCGAAGGCGGCAACAACACCGTCACGGGCAACCACTTCAGCTTCGATGTGCCCTCTGCTTCGGTCACGCCCACCGGCGCCACGCCCACGATCATCCTGGTGGCGTCCGGGAACAACAACTACATCGCCGCGAACAACACGGTTTCCGCCACCGCGGTCAAGACCGTCGTGCTGGATTCCGCGACCACCGGAACCAAGGTCCTGGACAGCGGCAGCCAGGCCCAGTTCGAGCCCTACCAGAGCAGCTACTCGTTCAGGGCGACGCCGTAGGGTTCCTGCCGCGGCCGCTTGGCGGCCAAAACAACGACGACGGCGGACGCCGCCCCCTTAGGTGACGTCCGTCGTCGTCGTTCGCAGTACTGCGCGCTCGATCTACTGCGCGTTCAAACTACTGCGCGTTCGATCTACTGCGCGTCCGCTGTATTGCAAGGCAAGCACTCTTGAAAGGTCTGTCAACGATGACCAGACGCACCAAAGCACTGCTTTCACTAGGAACGGCTGTGGCCCTCACCGCCGCCTCTTTCGCCATAGCCCCGAACGCTGCCCTCGCCACCGATCCCGATCCGGCGACTCAGCAACACCGGCCCTACCTGCATTACACGCCGGAAAAGAACTGGATGAACGATCCCAACGGACTCGTTTACCACAACGGCAAGTACCACATGTACTACCAATACAACCCCAATGGGACCCGCTGGGGGGACATGAGCTGGGGCCATGCTTCGTCCACGGATCTCATCCACTGGCAGGAGCAGCCACTCGCTATCTCCCGCGGCTTCAACGGAACACAGGTGGTTGAAGAGATCTTTTCCGGGTCCGTGGTGGTGGACACCCAGAACACCAGTGGTTTCGGATCCCTGCAGAGCCCTCCCCTGGTTGCCGTGTACACGAGCAATTACACCGGCGCCCACCCCACTCTCGCCGGCAAGCAGGCGCAATCACTGGCCTATAGCCTCGACGACGGGCAGACCTGGACCAAGTACGGCAACAACCCCGTCCTCAATAGGAACAGTTCCGGCTTTCGCGACCCCAAGGTCTTCTGGTACGACAACCCGTCCGGACCGGACTATTGGGTGATGGCCGCCGTCGAGGCCGATGAGCACCGGGTTCTCTTCTACAAGAGCACCAACCTGAAGGACTGGGTCTACCTGGACGACTTCGGGCCGGCAAATGCCTTCGGCGGGCAATGGGAATGCCCGGACCTCTTTCCCTTGGCTGTCGACGGCAACCCCAACAACATCAAGTGGGTCCTCGCCGTGAACATCAATCCGGGCGCAGTGGCCGGCGGCAGTGGCGGCCAGTATTTTGTGGGCGATTTCAACGGGACAGCGTTCACCGCCGAGAACGTCGATCCAGCGGACCAGCTACCGTCCGGCAGAGCCCTTGCCGGCTTCAACAACGGCAACTACAGCGGGTGGAACGTCCATAACGATCCTTCCAACAGCGCCGGTCCGTGGGGAAGCGTCCCCGCCGCCGGAAGCCTCGCAGGACAGATGCCGGTGGCAGGCAACATCGGGGCCGGACTGGTGAACGGTTTCCATGGTGGAGACGACCCCGTGGGCACCATGGAATCGGCACCCTTCACCGTGGACAAGGACTACCTCAACTTCCTGGTGGGCGGCGGGAAGCACCCGCAGGGGCCCGGCCAGCAGTCGGGCAACCAGGCGCCTCCCGGGTACTTGCTGTTCGACGGCTTCGACTACCCCGGAACGCTCACGCAGGCTGGCTGGCAGCTCACCGGCGACTTCCAGGCGGCATTGAACCCCTCGACGTCGGGCGGTGAATTCGCCCTCGGAAAACGGATCAACACCTTCGAGGGCGGCCCGTACCAGGACAACAACGTCGGCACCATCACGTCCCCCGAGTTCTACCTGACCAACACCAACATCGGCTTCCTTTTGGGCGGCGGCGAACGGAACGACGGGCAACTCCAGGTGGAACTGCTGGTGGGCGGCGTGCCGGTCCGCAGCACGAGCGGCACCAATTCGGGGGACCTGAACTGGAAGAACTGGGACGTTTCCCCTTGGTACGGCCAGATCGCCCGCATCCGGATCGTGGACAACGCGACGGGCCCGTGGGGGCACCTGACCCTGGACAACATGGTGCTCGGATCCGAGCCGGCAAAAGTCCGGAGCAGCGAAACCACGGTGAACCTGGTGGTCAACGGCCAAACAGTCCGGACCGCAAGCGGCGCTAACACCGAACACCTGGCATGGACCGCGTGGGACGTCAGCGCCTTCAAGGGCAGCCAGGCCACCATCAGGATCGTTGACAACAACCGCGGCGGCTGGGGGCACATCCTGGCGGACGAGTTCGTTTCCTCGGACACTTCCCGCTTGGAGCCCCATGACTGGCTGGACTGGGGAAGGGACTACTACGCCACGGTGTCCTTCAATGATGCCCCAGGCGGGAAGCGCATCATGCTGGGCTGGATGAACAACTGGGACTACGGCCAGGACACCCCCACAACCACATGGCGGGGAACCATGGCCCTGCCCCGCGAAGTCGTCCTGACCCAGACTGCTACCGGTCCGCGGCTGCAGCAGCAGGTGGTATCCCAGGCGGACGCGCTCAAGAACACCTCCGCGGCGTACACCATTTCCACCGGGCAGGACATCCAGCCGGGAACGAGCACCCTGCCCATCACAGGTGACACGGTCCAGATTGACGCAGAGTTTTCTCCCGGAACGGCGTCATCCTTCGGCTTGAAGGTGCTTGGAAATTCCAGTGAATCAACCAGGGTCGGCTACGCCCCGTCCACGCAACGGCTTTCCATCGACAGAAGCAATTCCGGCAATGAAGACTTCCACCCGGCCTTCAGTTCGGTGGAGGACGCTCGTGTGGAACTGATCGACGGCCGTCTACGCATGCGCCTTTATGTTGACCGGGCGTCCGTGGAACTCTTTGCCCAGGACGGCCTGGCAACCATCACGGACCAGGTCTTCCCGGGTGCCGGCGCCAACAGCATCTCGCTCTTCTCCGAGGGAGGAACCGCCCGGCTTGAAAGCCTGACGGTGACGCCTCTGTACCTGGCAATGTGGGGTGGCTGAGGCCCTGAGGACCCCGGCGGTTCATGGGCTTCCGGGCAGCCTGAACCCTCCGGATCGATGGTTCCCGCACAGTTGGATGGTGGCCCCGTCTAACCGTGCGGGAACCGCCTGATTGGCGGTCCAGTGTCAGGGTGCCCGGCGGCGGCAGCTGGTTCCGGCGTCGGCCACATCAATGACGGGGCGTTGCACCACCCGGCAAAGATACCCCCCGGGGGTACTTGCCAAGTACCCCCGGGGGGTATACATTGGTGACATGAGCACGGTAGACCCCCTCACCACCCCGGCCGGCGTTGCCCCTGTTTCGGACACCCCCGAAGAGCCGCATGCCCAGCACGGCTACACCTCGAACAAGGACTCCTACCTGCGCAGGCTGAAACGGATCGAAGGACAGGTCCGCGGCATCGCCCGCATGGTTGACGAGGACAAGTACTGCATCGACATCCTCACCCAGGTCGCCGCCGTCAACAAGGCGCTGCACGCCGTCAGCCTCGGCCTGCTGGAAGAGCACATCGGGCATTGCGTGGTGGGAGCCGCCTCGGAGCCGGACCCCGAGTCCCGTGCGGAAATCGTCAACTTCAAGGTCAAGGAGGCCACGGATGCCATCGGGCGCCTGCTGCGGTAATCCCGCGAACTCTCACCACACCATCCAACTCACCACCAAGGAGCACGCCATGGGACAGAACAGCGCCACCATCCAGACCAACGTCAGCGTTTCGGGCATGACCTGCGGGCACTGCGTTTCTGCGGTCAGCGAGGAAATCGAAGCCCTCGACGGCGTGAAGTCCGTGGCGATCGACCTGAACGCGGGCGGCATCTCGACAGTGACCATCACTTCCAACCAGGAGCTCTCCCCTTCGGAGATCGGCGAAGCCGTTGCCGAGGCCGGCTACCTGGTAGTGGCCAACGACGCATAGGGGGCATCGTGGGGAACCAGGAACTACTCCATCAGCAAGGTACCCGCATCATCGAACTGGATATCGAGGGCATGACCTGCGCATCATGCGTGGCCCGGGTGGAGCGGAAGCTCGGCAAGCTGGACGGCGTCGAAGCCTCCGTGAACCTCCCCCTCGAATCCGCCAGCGTTACGGTCCCGGCGGACATCACGGACCAGCAGGTTCTGGACACGGTCAACGCCACGGGCTACAAGGCCTACCTCAAACCCCAGCCTGGCGCCCACGAGCACCACGCTGTTGAACACGAGCACACGCAGCACGGCGGTCACGCCACGAGCGAGCACGCAGAGCATGTCCCTGGCGGCGTCGCAGCAGGCGACCACACCGCCGTTGACAACGAACAGCACGGCGGCCACAGCGCCGCGGCAGGCGACCACATGCACCACGGGCCCGGCGCCAAGACCCTGCGCCCGCGGCTGATTGCCGCTGCCGTGCTGACCGTGCCGGTGTTCGCGATCTCCATGATCCCGGCGCTGCAATTCGCGAACTGGGGCTGGGTTGCGGCCGTTCTGGCGTTGCCGGTGGTGAGCTGGGCGGCGTGGCCGTTCCACCGGGCCGCTGCGATCAACGCCCGGCACTTCGCCTCCACCATGGACACCTTGGTTTCGATCGGCGTGCTGGCGGCCTACCTGTACTCGGCGTGGCAGTTGTTCGCGAACCCGCGGATGACCGAGCACCCGGGCATGGAAGCCATGGCGGGCATGGGCGGTGGCCTGTACTTCGAGGTCGCCGCCGTGGTCACCACCTTCCTGCTGCTGGGCCGCTACCTTGAGGCGAACGCCAAGGCCAAGGCCGGCGACGCCCTCAAGGCCCTGCTGAGCCTCGGCGCGAAGGACGCCACGGTGCTGCGCAACGGCGTCGAGCACAAGATCCCGGCGGACGAGCTCAGTGTCGGCGATGTGTTCGTAGTCCGCCCGGGCGAGAAGATCGCCACCGACGGCGTGGTCACGGAAGGCACGTCCGCCGTCGACGCCTCACTTCTGACGGGAGAGTCCGTCCCGGTGGAGGTCGGCCCTGACAGCCCGGTCACGGGCGCCACCATCAACACCTCGGGCCGGCTGCTGGTGCGGGCTACCCGGGTGGGTTCGGAGACGACGCTGGCCCAAATGGGCCGGCTGGTCAGCCAGGCGCAGACCGGCAAGGCGCCGATCGCCAGGCTCGCCGACCGCATCAGCGCGGTGTTCGTGCCGGTGGTGCTGGTCCTCGCGATGCTGACCTTCCTGGCCTGGTTCCTGGCCACCGGGGAGCTGAACGCGTCCTTTACTGCCGCCGTCGCGGTCCTGGTGATCGCATGCCCCTGCGCCCTCGGGCTGGCGACGCCGGTGGGCCTGCTGACCGGCACCGGGCGCGGCGCGCAGCTGGGGATCCTCATCAAGGGCCCGCAGGTCCTGGAGGACACCCGCACCGTGGACACCATCCTGCTGGACAAGACCGGCACGGTGACCAGCGGAAAGCTGGCCGTGGATGGGACCATACCCTTCAACAGCGGCGCGCTGAACGGGTACCGCGACGCGGAGGTCCTCGCCCTGGCGGGCGCGGTGGAGGCTGCCTCGGAGCACCCGATTGCGCACGCGATTGCCGCAGCCGCCAAGGATGCACTGCCCGACGGCGGAAGCCTGCCCGCGGTGTCGGACTTCAGTTCCGCGCCCGGCGGCGGAGTCCGCGGAACGGTGACGTCGAACGGCACCCCGCGTACCGTCGTCGTGGGCCGCTCCGGCTGGCTGGAAACGAACGGGATCGTCCCTGACGAGGCGCAGCGCAAGGCGCTGGCGGACTCGGAAGCCGGCGGCGCCACCGCGATCTGGGTGGCCGTCGACGGAACTGCGGCCGGGATCGTGGCCTTGCGGGACACTGTCAAGGACGGCTCCGCGGCGGCGATCGCGCAGCTGAAGGAACTGGGCATCAGGCCGATGCTGCTTACCGGCGACAACGCCGCGGTGGCAGCCCAGGTGGCGGACGCCGTCGGGATCGCACCGGAGGACGTGTTCGCCGGCGTGCTGCCCGAAGGCAAGGTGGACGCCGTCCGCCGGCTGCAGGCCGAGGGCGCCACGGTGGCGATGGCCGGTGACGGCGTGAACGACGCCGCGGCCCTGGCGCAGGCGGACCTGGGCATCGCGATGGGCTCGGGGACGGACGTGGCAATCGAGGCTTCGGACCTGACCGTGATGGGCAGCGAGCTGGGGCAGCTGGTGCAGGCGATCGAATTGTCGAGGAAGACCCTGGCGACGATCAAGACCAACCTGTTCTGGGCGTTCTTCTACAACGCGGTGGGCATTCCGGTGGCGGCCCTGGGGCTGCTGAACCCGATGATCGCCGGCGCCGCGATGGCAGCCAGCTCCGTGCTGGTGGTGGCCAACTCCCTGAGGCTGCGCGGCTTCGGCAAGTAGCCAGCCGGAGTCGGCCCGGGTGTCGATGGGGGAACTCTTCATGGGGATCTCTTCATGGGGGATCTCTTCATGGGGAGGCGTGCCCATCGACACCCCTCGCGGGACCGGGATAGGTTCTAGGTATTGGGGATGCCGAAGAGTTCGGATCCGCGAATTCCTAAGGAGAAACACCATGGCCATGTGGGGCGCAGATGTACAGCAACTCAAAACCCTCGGCAGCAAGCTCAGCGCCGGCTCGAACGAAATCGAGCAGCAGCGCAACACCCTGAACAAGGTCCTGCACAGCACCGACTGGAAGGGCCCGGACGCCGACAAGTTCCGCAACGAATGGCAGTCCCAGCACATGACCGCCCTCCAGAAGGTCGCCCAGGCCCTGGACGAAGCCGGCAAGAAGGCCACCAAGAACGCCAACGAGCAGGAACAGGCCTCCAACGGCTAGCCCTTCGGATCCTCTCTCAGGACCCAACACACCGGGCGAAACACAGATGACCCCCTCAAATTTGAGGGGGTCATCTGTGTTTAAGCCGGTGTATTGGAAGCGGTGCCGAAGCGGATCGCAGCGCGGGCCCTGGCCTTGGCGGCTTCCTCTTCACGGCTCTTGGCGGGACCGTGGCTCACCAGGGAGTCGAGCAGGTGCTGCGTGATGTGCGCTATCTGGTGCACCGCCTCGTCGAACGCGGCTTCGTTGGCCTTGGACGGTTTGGTGCTTCCGCTGATCTTGCGCACGTACTGCAACGCGGCGGCTTCCACTTCGGCTGAGGTGGCACGCGGTTCAAAATTGTGGAGGGTATGGATGTTGCGGCACATGGCTTCATGCTAAGCCGCACCGCCGGCATTGGGCAGCCCCGGAAAGGCGCCGCACGCAATTCCCGGCGCGGCCCATGCAACGGAATTCGAGTACACAATGCCGGGGATATGAAGAATTGAGCCGGAAATCCACGGAAAAGACAAGTACCGGCTACTCGGGTGCCCCGAAGTACCGCACGCCTATCCTTCAAGCAGCGCGCACTTGGCGTGCTGGTATTCATCAGGAATGCCGCGTCTCGAAAGGCTGGACGGTGGAGACGGTAAAGCGGGGGTGCCATTTGCGCCACGTATCCAACGACGGGATTTATTGCTGAACGTGCCGGCCAGTACGTACAGACCGGGCAGTCCGTGATTAGGCAGCCGCGGCCTGTGGATAGTGAAACATGGTTCAGAACCTGGATTGAGGAACAACGAACATGAAAAAACTATGGGCTGCCGGCGCTGTGGCCGGACTCGTCCTGTTGGGCATTGCACCTTCGGCGATGGCTTCGCCGCCGCCGGACCACCAAGTCACCTACTGTCACGCAACACACAGCGAGAACAACCCCTTCGTGGTCATCACCACCGATGAGATAGCTGTCGTGGCGGGACACCAGAACCACCAGGACTTCGAAGATGTCATTCCGCCCTTCGATTGGGCCCTGCCCAACACAAGCGGACATTTCGACGGCCTGAACTGGGGCCCCGGAGCGGAAGATTTCATCGCCAACGGTTGCGTCTCCAGCACCCCGACGAGCTGATCGAGAGATTTCCCTCCGCAAAGAGGGAAGCAGGGGGGCCGGCAATTGCCGCTCCTTGGCATGAAGGCCTGGTCCCTAACGGGATCGGGCCTTCATGCTTTAGTTCCGGAATCCGCCGACTTGATCGTCTTCATGGTGAAGCGGGACGAGACCTTCTGCAGGCCAGGAAGGCTCATGACCCGTTCGGTCAGGAAGGATTCGTAGGCCGACAGGTCCTTGACGGCCACCCGCACGAAGTAGTCCGGCGAGCCGAAGAGCCGGTGCAGTTCCACCACTTCATCCATCGCCGCCAGCGCTTCCTCGAAGGCGTAGACGGTCTCTCGGTCGAAAACGGTGAGTTCGACGTCGAGAATCACTTCGAAGCCCCGGTCCAGCGCAGCCGGATCCACCACAGCGCGGTATCCACGGATCACTTTCTCCTGCTCCAGCCGCTGCACCCGGCGCAGGCAGGGGCCCGGCGTCAGGTGGACGCGCTCGGCAAGCTCCACGTTCGGAATGCGCCCGTCCTGCAAGAGTTCGGCAATTATTGCCCGGTCCATCGAATCCATGCTGATATATTGCTCCGAAGCCCACGGCGAGGGCAATCTTTGCAATCGGCTGCCACGTCGTTCCGGGCACCATGGAAAGCGTGAACCTGATTGATCCGGAGCCTTTCGCTCCTCCTGTTTTCTCCCGACGCCGGGAAACCGCGAAGGGCCTGCGCAGCTCCCTTGCCGCAGGGCTGGGCATGTTCCCGCTGGGCATTGCCTTCGGCCTGCTGGTTGTCCAGGCCGGGCTGCCGTGGTGGCTGGCACCGGCCCTCTCCACAGCCGCGTTCGCCGGTTCCCTGGAACTGCTGCTCGTTGGCATGATCGTGACGGCGACTCCGCTGGCCACCATCGCCCTGACCACACTCCTGGTGAATTTCCGCCACGTCTTCTACAGCTTCTCCTTCCCGCTGCACGCGGTGAAGCATCCCTTCGCCAAGGCGTATTCGATGTACGCCATGATCGATGAGGCCTATGCGGTCACCGCCGCCTCCAATGACCGCTGGAACAGCTGGCGCCTGATCAGCATGCAGATGGCTTTCCAGTCCTATTGGGTGCTGGGCGGCCTGGCCGGTGTAGGCATTTCGTCGGGGCTGCCGGGCCGGGTCGAGGGCCTTGAGTTTGCGTTGTGCGCGCTGTTCGTGACGCTGACGCTCGACGCAGCCCGGAGCCGCGAGCAGCTCCCCTCACTGCTGCTCGGGGCAGTCAGCTTCAGCACCGCCGTCGTGCTTGCTCCGGATGGCGCGCTTTTCGTGGGGCTCCTGCTGTTCCTCGCCCTGCTGGTGGTTCGTTTTGCCCTCAGCCGCCGCCCGGGAGCAAGCAATGCCTGAAACCCCCTATCTCCTGGCGGTCCTGGCTGTCACCTTCGCCATCACGTTCGGGCTGCGTGCCCTACCGTTCGCGGCCCTGAGCTCCCTCAGGAACTCGGGACTCGTCCGCAAGCTCTCGCTCTGGATGCCGGCGGGGATCCTCGGCATCCTCGCCGCCTCGACACTTCGCGGCACCATTTCGGCAGACTCCGGCGCGGTGCTCCCCGCTGTGGTTGCGGTGACGGTCACCGTTGCGGCCCACCTACTCGGACGACGGCGGACCCTCCTCAGCGTGGGGCTGGGAACGCTCGTTTTTGTCGCCCTGGTGAACCTCTGACGCGCGCCGAACGCGCATGGGATCTCTTCATGGGGAGGCGTGCCCATCGACACCCCTCGCGGGACCGGGATAGGTTCTAGGTATTGGGGATGCCGAAGAGTTCGGATCCGCGAATTCCTAAGGAGAAACACCATGGCCATGTGGGGCGCAGATGTACAGCAACTCAAGACCCTCGGCAGCAAGCTCAGCGCCGGCTCGAACGAAATCGAGCAGCAGCGCAACACCCTGAACAAGGTCCTGCACAGCACCGACTGGAAGGGCCCGGACGCCGACAAGTTCCGCAACGAATGGCAGTCCCAGCACATGACCGCCCTCCAGAAGGTCGCCCAGGCCCTGGACGAAGCCGGCAAGAAGGCCACCAAGAACGCCAACGAGCAGGAACAGGCCTCCAACGGCTAGCCCTTCGGATCCTCTCTCAGGACCCAACACACCGGGCGAAACACAGATGACCCCCTCAAATTTGAGGGGGTCATCTGCGTTTAAGCCGGCGCCTAACGGAACCGTTGCTCCTGGCGGTTAATGTTCCGGGACCGTCCGCACCGAAGGCACGGGTTCGACGTCGTTCGCGTGGTCAAGCTCCGCGCACGGCTCGGCGTGGCCGGGCACGGAAACGTCCAGGCGCTCGGCGCGGAGTTCGTCCACGCGCACCAGCACCACGCCGAAGATGATCAGAGCGCCGCCCAGGAGCTGGATGGGGCTCGGCAGCTCGGACAGCAGCAGCCAGGCCCAGACGACGGCGAACAGCACCTCGGTGAGCGAAATGAAGGACGCCACCTTGGAACCGAGGCTGCGGGCAGCCATGATGCCGGTGACGTAGGACAGCACGGTGGACAGCAGCACCAGGCCGGCGACCGAAACCCACCACGGAGTGCTCCACGGGCCAAGGTGGGTGTCCGCGGTACTGAAGGACATCGGCAGCAGGCCGAAGGCCGCGGCGGCCCACATGACGATCGCACCGGCCAGCAGCCCGCCGGCGGCGAGGACCAGCGGCGGGAGGCCGTCGTTCTGTTTGGCCGTGATGAAGAAGTAGATCACCAGGCAGACCGCCGCGGCCATGCCCCAGAGCACACCCACGAAGTCCACCTTGACTGCGCCGGTGAGGTCGAGCACGAAGACCAGGCCGCCCAGGGACAGCAGGGTGCCGATCGAAGTCAGCGCCCGCGGGCGGCGCCGGGTGGCCGCCCAAAGCCAGAGAACGATCATGGTGGGTGCGAGGTATTCAAGCAGCAGGGCAACACCCACGGACAGCCGGGCCACGGCGTTGAAGTAGAAGAGCTGGCAGCCGGCCACGCCGATCAGGCCGAACAGCAGGATGGTGAGCCAGTTTTCCTTGAGCTGGTGCCAGCGCCCGCGAAGTGCGACGACGGCGGGCACCGCCAGGACCAGCGCCGCGCCGCTGAGGCGGACCGCGACGGCGGAACCCGGCGTCCAGCCCGTCTCCAGGAGGGATTTAGCGAAAGAGCCGGACAGCCCGAAGACCGCGGAGGAGAAGAGCGCAACGCCCAGGCCGGAGGCCATGAAGCCCGCCGCGCCCTGGCCCTTGGCAGCTGACACAGCACGCCTCCTGTCAGGAGTAAAATAGGTTACGCTCCTGACAATACGCCCGAGCAAGTAAGGAGTCAAAGTGCTTTTTGCACCTGACACTGAGGTGGCCCTGCGCGCCGTCGTAAATTTGATCAACACCGCTGCCAACGGCGGCGAGGAACTGGTTTCCCCGGAGGACCTGGATGCCTTCCTGGACGCCGAGGAATTCTCCGGCGTGCGGGCGGGAACGGAACAGGAATTGGAGAGCGTCAAGCGGCTCCGCGGGGAACTCGCAGCGTTGTGGACAGCGGATGAGGACACCGCGGTCCAGGCGATCAACCAGTTGCTGGTGAAGGCGAAGGCACTCCCCCAGCTGGTAAAGCACGATCACTGGGACTGGCACTTGCACGCAACCACGCCGGATGCGCCGCTCGTGGACCGTATGGGCACCGAGGCGGCCATGGCACTAGTGGACGTAATCCGCAGCAAGGAGAGCGAGCGCATGCGGGTCTGCGCCGCGGAGGATTGCGACGCCGTGGTGCTGGACCTGAGCCGGAACCGCTCCAAGCTCTACTGCGACACGGGAAACTGCGCCAACCGGGCGCATGTGGCCGCGTACCGGGCGCGCCGCGCGAGCGCCTAGGACCATCCGGCGCGCAGGACACGCCGGCGTTGCGTCAGTTGTTCCCGGGCTCCGGGGTCTCGGGCTTTTCCGGGGCGGGGCCGGAAGACGCGGGGCCGGGAACGGCGCCGCCGTGGCTGCCGGGCTTGCGGGAGGTCAGGTTGACGCCGGAGCCCTTGCCCAGGTGCTCGGCGTTTTCCTTGTAGCTCATGGAGAGCATCGCAGCCATGACCAGGCTGACGATGAAGGCGATGCCGCCGCCGGTGAAGGCGAGGTCGAAGCGCGGCGAATGGCCGCTGCCGCCCGAGGCGAAGATCAGCACGGCGAAGAAGACCAGCACGCCCCAGAATGCGGAAAACATCAGCGGCCCCTTCACCGAGGTCCGCATCTTGCGCGGCTCTCCTGGTTTCTGGTCTGCCAAGGTTGTCCTCCAATGGTGCCGTGGTGCCGGCGCCTCGCGCGCCTCAAGAGTTCTACAGAAAGTAGAAGGTACGGTAACTAGTTTACGTCCTCGGCGGGCACGCCGTGCCCACCGTTCCCGCGGCCGCCGGCGTCATGCCGCAGGCTCAGCCCGGAGAGCATCCACAGGACGCCTGAAATGATGGCGCCGCCGCCGGCTACGCCAAGCAGTGCGTGCGCTCCGAGACCGATGAAGAAGGGCAGCAGGGCCGCCGTCCCAACACCGACGACGCCGGAGATCAGCCAGTCGCGCGCCAGCACCTGGCGTCCGCGCTCGCGCAGCCCCTGCAGCAGTTCCCACAGGCCGAGCACCAGGAGGGCGAAGGAGGCGGACAAGGCGGCACCGGCGTCGGACTGGAGGAGCAGGGCTCCCACGCCGCCAAGCGCGACGACAGCTACCAGGCCAAGCGGAGCGCTTCCGCTGCGCAGCACGGCAAATGCCGTCGCCAGCAGGTACAGTCCGAGCGCCCAGGCGAGGACCTGCACGGAGGGAGCCCCCCAGAACACCGTCAGCGCCCCGAAAACGAGGGCGATTGCGGCGCGCAGCAGCACCGGCTTCCACGGCGCGGCATCATCGGAGCCGGAGGGCAAGGAAGGGACAGATGCTGACGAGGAGGGGGAAGTCACCAATCCAGTTTAGCGATCAGAACCCGTCCGGCCGCCGGGGCCTCCTGCGGCCGGGGGTCATGACCCCAGCACCATCCACTTGTCGCTGCGCGAGCGCAGGCCGAGGGTGACTCCGCGGGCCAGCATGTAGCCCAGGCCGAAGGCCGCCCAGAGCCAGAGCAGCCCGGCCGCCCCCTCGGGCCGCGCCAGGTGGACGGCGGCAAGCAGGGGGAAGTAGAAGGCGAGGTTCACGACGCCGGCGATCGCCAGGTAGCGGGCGTCGCCCGCGCCGATCAGCACGCCGTCGAGCACGAACACGAAGCCGGCCAGCGGCTGTCCGGCGGCCAGGATCCAGAGCGCGCCGGTGAGGGCGGACTGCACGGCGGCGTCGGAGGTGAAGAGCAGGCCGGCCCAGGGCGCGGCCGCGGCCAGCAGGGCGCCGGTCACGACCCCGAAGCCAAGGCCCCAGCGGATCATTGTCCGGGTGAGCAAGCGCGCCCGGGCGGGCCTGGCCGCGCCGAGTTCCTTGCCGATCAGGGCCTGGGCGGCGATCGCCAGGGCGTCCAGCGCGAAGGCCAGGAAGGAGAAGATGGTCATTGTCAGCTGGTGCGCGGCCAGGTTGACCGCGCCCTGCGAGGTGGCGACGAGCACGGTGGCGAGGATCGCCAGGCGCAGGGAGAGCGTGCGGAGCATCAGCCAGGAACCCACGGTGGTCATAGCACGGATGCCGTGCCAGTCCGGCCGCAGGGACACCCTGTGCCGGCGGGCGTTGCGGCCCACCATCACCAGGTACACCGCGGCCATGGCCCACTGCGCGATGCTGGTGCCAAGCGCCGAACCGGTGACCGAAAGGTGCAGCCCGTAGACCAGCACCCAGTTGAGGGCGATGTTGAGGGCGAAGCCGGCGGTGGCCACGACCAGCGGGGTGCGGGTGTCCTGCAGGCCGCGGAGCACTCCGGTACCCGCGAAGATCAGCAGCATGGCCACCAGCCCGGGCATGGACCAGCGGAGGTAGTCGACGGCGAAGCCGCGCACCTCTCCCCCGGCGCCGAACAGGTCTACGAGCGGCCCGGCGGCGAAGAAGCCGGCCACAGCCAGCACCGCGCCCAGCAGCAGCGCCAGCCACACGCCGTCGCGCCCCGCCGCGAGCGCCTTGGACAGCTTGCCGTCGCCGATCGCCCGGGCGACCGCCGGCGTCGTCGAGTAAGCAAGGAAGACCATCAGCCCGACGGCGGTGTGCAGCAACGTGGAAGCCAGCCCGACGCCGGCCAGCTGGCTGACGCCGAGGTGGCCCACGATGGCCGAGTCCGCCAGGAGGAACAGGGGTTCCGCGATCAGCGCGCCGAAAGCCGGGACGGCGAGGCGGAGGATCTCGCGGGCATGGGACGGGCTGGCGGCACGGGCTACGGTCTGGGGCACTTTTCCACCATAACGGGCAGGGCGGACAGGCCAGGGGCTTCGTTGCTCCCCGTCACATTTACTTGACACTTCAAGCATATTTCGCAAGGCTGCTTAAGGAGGGCGTCGCAGATCCCGGCCCGCGCCGGAGCGCCCCCGGACCGCCAACCGCAACGAACGGTGCAAAAAACCATGAACAAGTCCACCCTGACCAACACAGCCCTTACAGTCCTGCGCGTCATCGTCGGATTCATCTTCGCCGCGCACGGCTGGCAGAAATTCAATGAATTCACCATCCCGGGCACCCAGGCCGCCTTCACCCAGATGGGCGTCCCCGGTGCGTCCGTCGTCGCGCCGCTTGTGGCCGGACTGGAACTCGTGGGCGGCATCGCGCTCATCGCCGGCCTCCTGACCCGCGTCTTCGGCGCCCTCCTCGCAATGGACATGCTCGGCGCGCTGGTGCTGGTACATGCGCCGGCCGGCGTCTTTGTCGCCAACGGGGGCTATGAGCTGGTGCTTGCGCTCGGCGGCGGCGCCCTCGCCGTGGCCCTGGCCGGGGCCGGGCGGCTCTCTATCGACGCCGCCGCATTCGGCCGCAAGGGCTCCAAGCTGGGCGTCCTCGCCTGAGCGCCTAAGGAAATCACGCAGCACGAAGCCGGAATGAGCAGCGCACCCGTTTCGGCGGGTGCGCTGCCCTGTTTGAGGCTTCCGGACTCAGCCCTCGACGCCGGTCAGCTCGTTCGGCACGACATCCAGCACGCCGCTCTTGAGCACCTTGCGGCTTTCCAGGTCCACGGCGTGGATCTTGCGAGCCGCCGGCTCGGTGACGTACGCAGTCGAGCCCTGTACGAAGAGGGTGGGCCGTGGGTCCTGCCAGGTGGTCGACTCAGTCCAGGGAGCCGTCACCTTGATGGTGGAAACGACCTTGCCGCTGGCGGGATCGATTACGCGCAGGCCGCCGTCGGTTCCGAGGACCAGCGCCTCGCCGGACGGGCCGCGGCCGAGGGAACGGAAGGAATAACTGGTCCCGAGGTCCACGAGCCGCAGCTTGGCGGTGTCGGTGTTGACTAGGGAGATCCGGGTGGGCCGCTCCAGCTCAGCATCCTTGTCCACCTTGTAGTCACCCAGGATCACCGGGGAGTTTTCGGATCCGGCCTGGTTGCCCATGCGCCCGTACTTGTCCGGGCTGGCCACCTTGGTGAACCTGCCGCCCTTGTAGATCAGCATGCCGTTTTCGCAGCCGAGTACAACGGTGCCGTGCGCGGCGACTGCCTCGCCGTGGACACCGGGGCAGTTTTCGTTCCGGGCAATTTCCTTGCGGTCCTGCCCCTTGCCGGGGCCAAGGACGACGGCGCCGGAGCGGCCCTCCTCCGTGCCCAGGGTCACCAGCAGGCCGCCGCCCTCTAGCGGAACCGCGACGCCGTGATGGGCTTCCGATGCCGTGTAGACATCGGTCTCGGGCAGGCCGCTTGCGAGGGCCTTCGCGAGCCCCGCGGGATTGAAGCTTTCAACCTTTCCCGAGCCGTCGCTGAACAGCACTGTCCTCCCGGCATGGCGCACCACGTGGCCGGCCTTGCTTGCCTCGAAGGAGCGTTCCGTCAGGCGCGGTTCGCCGGCGTAATGATGGCTATGGTCGCCGTGCGGCTCGCTCCAGGAGCCGGCGTCGAACACGCGGAAGGCGTCCCCGGTGGAGACCAGTACATGGCGGCCGTCGCCGGCCGGGTTCAGGCGGTTGAAGCCGCCAAGGTCCGCTCCGCCCACGGGCTTGAGGGTCTTGGCATCGAGTACCGTGATGCCGCCGTCATGGGTGAGAACGAGGCGCGGCGTGGGTCCCTGGGCCTCCTTCGCCGCGCCGGGGGAAGCGTCACTCCCGGGCGGCTGCGAGGCGGCCCCCGGGGTAGCCGCTCCCGGCGAAACGGCGGCGCCACAGCCGGCGAGCAGGACGGCCGAAAGGGCGATGGATGGCACCGCAAGAACGCGGCGGGCAGGACGTTTGGACGAGGGGTGAGTGATCATGCGCTTAACAATAATGACTCTCATTAGTAGTAGTGAAATTGGCGCGGCCCCCGGCTGCCTTTTGCCGTCCCGGCCCGAAGGTGACGGGCGCCGTCACACAAGGCACCGCCGTCGGACCCGTGGCTAAACTCGCCTCATGAGCGAGCCCGCACCGCACTCCGTCACCCTTCGCTTCCTGGCCGCCCCCACCGACGTCGGGCACAGCGGTTCGGTGGACGCCGGCACGGTCCTCGAGTGGGTGGACAAAGCGGCGTATGCGGCCGCCGTCGGCTGGGCGAAGTCCTACTGCGTGACGGCATACGTCGGCAACATCCACTTCAGCGATCCCGTGAACAGCGGCGACATGGTGGAAGTGGAGGCGACCATCGTCTACACGGGCCGCTCCTCGATGCACATCCGCACTGTCACCTCCGCCGCTGACCCCAAGGGTGGCCCTGCCACCATGCGCAGCCAGTGCCTGGTGATTTTCGTGGCAGTCGGTCCGGACGGCAAGCCGGTCCCGGTCCCCCAGTTCACGCCCTCGACGCCGGCCGAAATCGAACAGCGGGACAGCGCGCTGGCGCGGATCGCCGTGCGCGAGCAGATCGTCGAAGCGATGAACGCCCAGGAATATACCGACGCCGGTACGGCCGAGCGCGTGGTGCTGCGCTTCATGGCCGCCCCCACCGATGTGAACTGGGGCGGCAAGGTGCACGGCGGCATCGTCATGAAATGGATCGACGAGGCCGCTTACGTCTGCGCCTCGCGGTATTGCGGCAGGGATACGGTTGCCGTATTCTCCGGCGGCGTGCGCTTCTACCGGCCGCTGATGATCGGCGATGTGGTGGAAGTGGAGGCGCGCCTGGTGTACACCGGCAACAAGGGCATGCATGTCGCCGTCCACGTGCGTTCCGGCAGCCCGAAGAGCCGGGAAATGCGGCTCACCACCTACTGCCTGACGGTGATGGTGGCCCGCGACGACAGCGGAACCTCGGTGCCGGTACCCCAATGGGTGCCGGTCAGCGAAGAGGACAAGCGGCTACACACGCATGCCCGGGACCTGCTGGAAATCCGGGGTGGCGCACCGGGCAACCGCCTGCCCGACCATCTGCTGCAGGACCCCCAGCATCTGCTGTAGGACCCCGAGCATCTGCTGCAGGACCCCGACCATCTGCTGCAGGACGAGGGCGCCCAAGCGGTTCCGGGATCCGGCCGGGGCGCCTGGGCGGCGCTAGAAGCCGCCGCCGCCCGTGTCGCCGGCCATGTTGGCGAAGCGCGAATAGTGGCCCTGGAAGGCGACCACGATGTCCTTGGTGGGGCCGTTACGGTGCTTGGCAACCAGGATGTCCGCCTCGCCGGCGCGCGGGGACTCCTTGTCGTAGACGTCTTCGCGGTGCAGCAGGATGACCATGTCGGCGTCCTGCTCGATGGAGCCGGATTCACGAAGGTCCGAGACCATGGGGCGCTTGTCCTGGCGCTGTTCGGAGCCACGGTTCAGCTGGGACAGGGCAATGACGGGCACCTGGAGTTCTTTGGCGAGCAGCTTGAGCGCACGCGAGAACTCGGACACTTCCTGCTGGCGGGATTCGACGCGCTTGCCGGAGCTCATGAGCTGCAGGTAGTCCAGGACCACGAGCTTGAGGTCGTGCTGCTGCTTCAGGCGCCGGCATTTGGCACGAATCTCCATCAGGGACATGTTGGGGCTGTCATCGATGAACAGCGGGGCGTCGTTCATCCGGCCCATGGTGGTGGCGATCTTGGACCATTGCTCGTCCTTGATGGTGCCCTTGCGGAGGTCCTGGAGGCTGATGGTGGCCTCTGCCGACAGCAGGCGCATGGCGATTTCGTTCCGGCCCATTTCCAGGGAGAACATCACGGTGGCGAGGTTGTGCTTGATGGCCGCCGAGCGGGCGAAGTCCAGCGCGAAGGTGGACTTACCGACGGCGGGCCGGGCCGCGATGACGATCATCTGGCCGGGATGCAGGCCGTGGGTCAGCTCATCGAGCTCATAGAAGCCTGTGGGAACGCCGGTCATGCCCTCGCCACGGTGCCCGGAAGCCTCAATTTCGTCCACCGTCGATTCCATGACGTCCTTCAGGGCGACATAGTCCTCGGCAGTGCGGCGCTCGGCCACGGCATAGACCTCGGCCTGGGCCTGGTTGACCAGGTCCTCGACTTCGCCGTCCTGGCCGTAGCCCATCTGGACGATCTTGGTTCCGGCATTCACGAGGCGGCGCAGCACGGCCCGTTCTGCCACGATCTCCGCGTAATAGCCGGCGTTGGCCGCGGTGGGGACCGTCTGGATGAGCTCGTGCAGGTAGGCGGGGCCGCCGATCTTGTTGATCTCGCCGCGCTTGGTCAGTTCATCGGAGACCGTGACGGCGTCGGCCGGCTCGCCGCGGCCATAGAGATCGATGATCGATTCGTAGATGGTCTCGTGGGCGGGACGGTAGAAGTCGTGGCCGCGGACGATCTCCACGACGTCCGCGATGGCATCCTTGGACAGCATCATGCCGCCGAGGACCGATTGCTCTGCCGCGATGTCCTGCGGGGGAGTCCGGCCCAGCTCGGATGAGCGGCCGCCCTCAATAGAATCCAGGTGCGTAACTGACAAAGCCGTCCTCCATGTGTACCGCCGGGTGCTTCAGGACGGCCTGGCGCACCCCAAGGGGCTGCCGGCTGCCTGGTATCTGCCGTTGCCCAATCCTCGCCGAGGGCACCGACAATCTTCCGCCGGCACCATCCGGAGCCGGCAGATCAGGATTTCCCCAGCAATCCACGGGTTATCCACAAGGAAATCCACAAGGCCCGGAAAGGACCTGTGCACAAAGCTCCCGCGGCGGCGAAAACAGGGCAATCCACGTACCAGAAAGGGGTACCCAGCCACGTTATCCCCGCTCTTTCGGGGAACCAAGCCGGGCCTGTGGATAACCCGTGGATAACGTGGCGCTGCTTGTGCACAGTCTGTGCATCATCCTGTGGAAAGCAAAATAGTTTCTCCCAAAACACGCCCCTGAACTGGGAAAACTCTTCGAACAGGCTGTGCAACAAAAGTATTTTCCGGCTTTCCCCATCCACAGCCTCAATGCCGCGGAGCGCATGGACGAGCCACTCGAGACCGCGCCCGGCGCCAAAATATGCCCCGCATGTGATGTGGCCCACAAATTCCCCGAAAATTCGACAGTGTTCTCTCAAAAAACATGCCCAGATGGGAATGTGCTGTGGATAACTGGCAACTGGCATAAGCTCTAAACATGGACTTCACCTTGGGGGATGCGCTGATTGTCGCAATGCCTGCGGCCATCCTCGTAACGGTGATCTGGGCAGTGAACCATGCCCTCAAACCCAGGGACTTCGGCATCTCTGACGCCGAGCGCTATCAGCGTGAACTCGCCGAGCGTTCCGCTGCCCACCAGGCCGAGCAGGCCCGCGCCGCCCTGGCCGCCCGTGCCCGGATCAACGCGTCAACGCTGCCGAGCCAGAACGAGCAACAGGCCCGCCAGCAATCCGAAAGCCACCAGCCACTGCAGGACGCAGCAGCGCGTCCGCCGGCCGGACACCAGGCGGCGGCGGGAGCACCGGCGTCGGGGAGGCGCCTCCAGGCGGTGCTTCCAAACGGCCAGCTGAATCCGGAATTCGTACGGCAATTGCAGACCATGGCCCGCAACGGGCAGAAGATCCAGGCCATTAAACTTCTACGGGAGTACACCCGCACGGACTTGCTTTCCGCAAAGAACTACATAGATCGGCTCTGATACATGGAATCCCTGATCGTCCCGGCCCTGATCCTGGTTGCCGTGGTCATCGCCGTCCTGCTGCTGAACCGCAGCTTGAGCCGCCGTGCGACGGAGTACCGTGCGGCACATGACGCCGCCAGCGCGCCTGTGGACGCCGTGGAACTGGCCCGCGAATCCGCCGCGAAGCTAAGCGAGGAGCAGCACCGCCGGCTGTATTCGCTCATCGCCCAGGGGCAGGCCATGGCCGCCATCAAGCTGTACCTCAGCAGCACGGGAGAGGGCCTGCGCGCCTCCCGCGACGCAGTGGCAGCCCTCGCGGCACACCCTCAGCCGTTCCGGCAGCCTGAACCGCCGCCCGCTGACCTGCTCCCGGAAGAAGAGGAACCCGAGCGTTTCCCGTACCGCTACCGGGCCATCGCCAGCAAGGGCGACGTGATCCGCGAGGTCAGCAGCAACATGCTCAATGACGACATCTACGGGCGGATCCGCACGCTCGCCAAGAGCGGCGACGTAGAGGCCGCCGCCCTTGCGCTGGTGCGCCACTCCGACATTTCCCTCGCGCAGGCGCGCGAATTCATCGCCCTGCTGGAGGACTAGAAGTCGAAGAGGTCCCCCAGCCAGCTTTCCTTCTTCTTATGCCGCCGGTCGTAGTCGCGGTCGTAGCCCTGCTTGCCGTAGTTGCGGTCCTCGTAGCGCGGCTTCTCCCGGTTGTAGCGTGGATCCTGGACGTTTCCGTAACCGGGCTGCTCAAGGTAGCCGCGGTCGTAAAGCGGCGGAGGGGCGGGCGCAGGCGGAGCCTGGGGTGCGGCGGGTGCGGACTGCCCGCCGTACTGGCCCGCCGCCCGGTCGATGATCTTGTCGAGCTCACCCCGGTCCAGCCAGACGCCCCTGCACTGCGGGCAGTAGTCGATCTCCACGCCGTTCCGGTCGCTCATCACCAGGTCATTTGAATCCACAGGACACTTCATGTTCGGCTCAACGACCCGGGCCGGTAAAAAGTTCGGTCCGTCCAGCGGCCGGTGGCCTGGTGGGTGACGGGTGGCGCGGGCTAGCGGCCGCCGGTGATTCCGGCGAGGAGCTGCTCGAACGGCAGGGACTCCATCGAATCGGCCTTGCGGTGCGGTTGTTCGCCGCTCAGCAGTTGCACCAGTTCCCCGGCCGCCCGGTCCACGCGGGCAGACAAGGGCGAGCCGCCGCCGTCGTTGTTCCCCCAGTCCTGGGGGCCGGCGAAGACGGAGGTCTGGGTCATCCGGGTCCGCAGGTAGCTGAAGAGCGGCCGCATGGCGTGGTCCAGCACCATCTGGTGGCGGTCCGTGCCGCCGGCGGCGCCCATCAGGACGGCCTTGCCGTCCAGGGACTTGGGGTCCAGGACGTCGATGAAGGACTTGAACAGGCCGCTGTAGGAGGCGCTGAACACGGGGCTGACCGCGATGATCCCGTCGGACTGCTCGACGCCGGAAATCACCTCCGTGAGGCGCGGGCCCGCGTAGCCGGTGACGAAGTTGTTCGCGATGTCCACGGCGAGCTCCCGCAGCTCGATGACCTCGACCCGGGCGTCGTAGCCTGCCTCGCCGAGCTGTCGCTTCGCCGAGGCGGCGAGCTGGTCGGCGAGCAGGCGGCTCGACGACGGGACGCCGAGTCCGGCGGATAGGACGGTAATGCGGCGGGTCTCCATGGTGTTCTCCTGATGCTCGGTGGTTCGTTTTCAGACTACATGCATTTGCATCTATACCACCAAACGACGGGATCCGTTGAAGTATTCCCGACGGCCCTTCCCAGCTAAGCACTCTGCGCGAACGTACAGATAAGGCCCCGTTTTCGCGGATCCAGGGGCATCATCTGCTCGTTCGCGCTCGAAAAGCGCGGGCGCGCTGACGGACTTCCGCCGTCCTGTCGCGGGGCGTACCGCGGGGCGGATCCTGGGAGTAACATCAGTCGCAGGCTGGGGCGTCGTCGCAACCGGTGCTTCGCGAACCGCCATGTGCCGGCAGTGACACTTTCTGTATCCGTGCGCAGAATCCGCGCCGTCGAAAGTCATCACCATGCCCAGTAACCTCAACCCACTCGTCACCGCGGTCCTCATCGGCGGTCTCGCCATCGCGGGGGCCGCCCCCGCCAGCGCGGAGGTCATCGAACGCTACAGCCTCGATTTCTCGACCAGCGGCGTCGTCGACGACTTTTGCGGCTCGGGGCTGCAGCCCTCATTCACCTATGACCAGACTGGTTCCGGCTCCGTCAAGATGCGCGGCAACGATGGCCCGCTGTGGTTCCACGAGGAGGTCAGTATCGTCCAGACATTCACCTACAACGGGATGACCGTGACCGACATCCAGCCGAACACGCTCGCCAAGGACCTCAAGATCGTCGACAACGGCGACGGGACGCTCAGCATCACCGCGCTGTTCACCGGAGGAGACCGGCTTGTGGGAAGCGACGGTAAGCTCCTCGCCAAGGGCGATGGCCAGATCCGCACCCTCTTCACCATCGACACTGCGTCCGGCGAGGTGATCAGCGACGAGCTGATCTTCGGTTCGACGGGCACGAACGACGACTTCTGCGAAGCAATCCTCGCTCACTGGGGCGTCTGACCGATCGCTTCGCCCTCGAGCTAAAGCAAAAGACCCCCGCCTCCGGAATCCGGGAGCGGGGGTCTTTCGTGCAGTCAATGACTACTTGCGCTACTTGCTGGCAACGACCTCGAGGTCGATGACAGCGGAAACGTCCTCGTGCAGGCGGACGTTGGCCTGGTACGAACCAACAGACTTGATGTGGTTCGGCAGTTCAACGTTGCGCTTGTCGATGGAGCCGAGACCAGCAGCCTCAACAGCAGCTGCGACGTCGGCCGGCTTGACGGTGCCGAAGAGACGACCGGACTCGCCGGCCTTCACTACGAGCTGAACCTTCTTGGCGGACAGCGCAGCGGCCTGTGCCTGTGCAGCTTCAACAGAAGCGTGGGCGCGGGCAGCACGTGCAGCCTTGATGGACTCAACCTGCTTCTCGCCACCACGGGTCCAGGTCAGAGCGAAGCCGCGGGGCAGGAGGTAGTTACGTGCGTAACCGTTCTTGACCTCGACAACATCGCCAGCAGCACCGAGACCGGTAACTTCGTGGGTCAGAATGAGCTTTGCCATGTTAGTTAATCCCTTCCTTAGCCGCGGCCAGCGCCGGAGTAGGGCAGCAGTGCAACTTCGCGGGCGTTCTTGATTGCCTGGGCGATCTTGCGCTGTTCCTGAACGGTAACGCCGGTGACGCGACGAGCGCGGATCTTTCCGCGGTCGGAGATGAACTTGCGCAGCAGTGCTACGTCCTTGTAGTCGATGACGGTGATGTCAGCGGCCTTCAAGGGGTTGGACTTTGGTTTGGGCTTACGGAGTTCAGCCTTAGCCATCGTGGAGCTCCTTTTCTATGGAGCCCGTGGATATTGATCCACGGGATGGTGGGTGTCCGACGGCGTCTGCCACCTTGGGTGCCTTGCGGCACCCGGGCGGGTTCCGGCGTCGGACGTGAATGTTTGTTTAGAAGGGAGGTTCGGAGTCCGGGCCGTTGCCCCAGCCGCCTGCATTGCTGACGCCGGGGGTAGCCCACGGGTCATCCTGCGGCGCGGACTGGTTGCCGCCCCATCCTCCACCGGGGTTGCCGCCCTGGTTTCCACCAGAACCGCCCCCGAAGCCACCGCCGCCGCCGAAGCCGCCCTGGTTGCCGTTTCCGCCGCCAAACCCGCCACCGCCGGAGCGCTGGGTACGGTTGACTTTGGCATTGGCGTACCGAAGGCTGGGGCCGATTTCGTCGACCTCAAGCTCGATGACGGTGCGCTTCTCGCCTTCCTTGGTTTCGTAGGAGCGGCTCTTCAAACGGCCGGAAACGATGACGCGCATGCCCTTGGTGAGGGACTCTGCCACGTTCTCGGCTGCTTCACGCCACACCGACGCGCGGAGGAACAGGGTTTCCCCGTCCTTCCACTCGTTGGACTGGCGGTCGAAGGTCCGGGGAGTAGAAGCGATGGTGAAGTTCGCTACTGCCGAGCCAGACGGGGTGAACCGCAGCTCCGGGTCATTGGTGAGATTACCGATGACCGTAATAGTGGTTTCGCCTGCCATCTACTGCCTCCTTGTTCGTTCCTACGGGGTAAAGATTGGAAAGTCCGGAGCTGAATTACTCAGCAACAACCTTCTGGTCTTCGGGGCGGATGATCTTGGTGCGCATGATGGTCTCGTTCAGAGACAGCTGGCGGTCAAGTTCCTTGGCGGTAGCCGGCTCAGCGGTGAAGTTCACCACGGCGTAGATACCTTCAGACTTCTTCTTGATGTCGTAAGCCAGGCGACGACGGCCCCAGATGTCAACCTTCTCGATGGTTCCACCATCGGTGGTGATGACATTCAGGAACTTCTGAAGCGACGGCTCAACGGTACGCTCTTCGACCTCGGGGTCGATGATTACCATCAATTCGTAAGGACGCATATGTGAACCCACCTCCTTTGGGCTAAGCGGTTACGGTATTTCCGTAACAGGAGGTTCATTTGCGATGCCGTGCAAGGCTCCGCCACCGGAAATTTCGGGGACAGGGCGCAGCACAGACTTCAATATCTTAGTCCATCTCCTACACCCAAGGCTATTCGGCGTGTTCGCGGGGCGGAAGCTGCGGTTCCGGCTATGTGGACAACCGCCTGCTCGGCATCGCCGTCATCATGTTCGCGCCGCGCGCCGGCGGCTAGGCAAAAAGAACACCCCGGTCCGTGGACCGGGGTGTACCTGTTGTGCGCGGAGGGGGACTTGAACCCCCACCCCCTTTCGAGGACTAGCACCTCAAGCTAGCGCGTCTGCCATTCCGCCACCCGCGCAAGGTGATCCGGAGAAGCCGTGTTTCGTTTTTCTCCGTAGCAGCGACAAAGACCGTAGCACGGGAACCCCGCAGCTGCCGATTCGGACACTCCGCGCGTGTCCAGCGAAAGGCCGGTCGGCTGATCCCGGCACGGCTAGGGTGGCCCTATGGACGCCGCACCGCTGAACGCCATCGTGATTCCCGTACTCTCCGCCGCCATCTTCCTGTACGCCCTGTACTTCGTGGTCCGTTCCGGGGTCCGCGACGGCATCCTGCAGGCCGAAAGGAAGCGTGACGGGGAAGGCGGATCCGATGGCCGCCACTGAGCGTGCCCGGCGCAACCGGCTGCGCATCGCCGTCATGTTCGCCGCGGGTGCTGCCGCCGCCCTGGCTACCGGCATCGGGGGGCACTGGGTGGCGGCACCTACTGTCGGCTGGGCCACGGCAGCCCTGGTGTTTGTCACATGGGTGTGGCTCGTTATCGGGCGCATGGATCCGGACTCCACCAAGAGGCACGCGACGGAAGAAGACCCCTCCCGCGGCACGACGGACGTGCTCATCCTCGGCGCCAACCTGCTGAGCCTCGTAGCGGTGGCCGCCGTCGTCGTCGGATCACACCAGGACGACGGCGGCGGGCTGGGTGGCCGGCTCGCCGCGGGAGCGCTGGCGCTGGTGAGTGTCGCGCTGTCCTGGACGTTGGTCCAGACCCTGTTCACCCTGCGCTATGCCGAGCTGTACTACGAAACCGGTGAGGACGCGGGCGGGGAGGAGGGTGGCATCAACTTCAACCAGAAGGAGCCCCCGCGGTACACGGACTTCGCGTACCTCGCCACGAGCCTGGGCATGACCTACCAGGTGTCGGACACGAACCTTGAGAACCACCGCATCCGCGCCGAAGCCCTGAAGCACAGCCTGCTGTCCTATCTTTTCGGCACCGTGATCCTGGCCGCGACCATCAACTTGGTGATCGGCCTGGCGGGGTAAGGGTTTAGGCAGCCGTCCGGAAGAACAGCTTCGCGACGGCTGCCAGCGAGTGCGGGTCCTCGGTGCCGCACAGCTCGCGGGCCGAGTGCATGGACAGCAGCGCAATGCCGACGTCGACCGTCCGGATGCCCAGCCGGGTCGCCGTCAGGGGGCCGATGGTGGAGCCGCAGGGGACGTCGTTGTTGGAGACGAATTCCTGGTACGGCACCCCGGCCTCTCCGCAGAGCCGTGCCCAGAACGCGGCGCCCGGGGCGTCCGTGGCGTAGCGCTGGTTGGCGTTGATCTTCAGCAGCGGCCCGCCGTTGAGGACAGGACGGTTGGCGGGGTCGTGCCGTTCCGGGTAGTTGGGGTGCACGGCGTGGCCGGCATCCGCGGAGACGCAGAACGACGACGCGAAAGCCTGCCGCCGTTCACTCACCGAGGCGCCCAGGCCGTCCGAGATCCGGGTCAGGATGTCTTCCAGGATCGGCCCGCACGCACCGGAGCGGGACGCGGAGCCGATTTCCTCGTGGTCGAAGGCGGCCAGGACCGCGATCGGGCCGCCGGTCGGCGCGCCCGCGGACGCATGGGCGATCAGTGCCGCCAGGCCCGCGTGTGTGGAGGAGAGGTTGTCCAGGCGTCCCGAGGCGAAGAACTCGCCCTTGGCGCCGAACACCGCCGGGGCCTGGGTATCGGCGACCACGATGTCGTAACCGCCGATCAGGGCAGGATCCACCTCCGCCGGCGCGCCGCCGTCGTCATCCGCCGGAGAAACAGAAGCGGCGAGCAGCCCCAGTAAGTCCTCCGAGCCAGGGTCCCCCAGGCCGAACACCGGGTTCATGTGCTGCTGCTTGCCCAGGGTCAGGCCTTCGTTGACGGCGCGGTCCAGGTGGATGGCCAGCTGCGGGAAGCGCAGCAGCGGGCCGGTGGCGGTGAGGTGTTCGGTGCCGTCGAGCATCACCAGCCGGCCGGCGAGGCGGAGTTCGCGGTCCAGCCAGGAGTTCAGCAGCGGGCCGCCATAGACCTCGACGCCTGCCTGCAGCCAGCCGAACTTGCCGGTGGTGGGCTTGGGCTTGAGCTTGAAGGACGGCGAATCCGTGTGGGTGCCGAGGATGTTGAAGGGCGTGGCCGGTCCGGCGCCGCCGGGAACCACCCAGGCGATGAGGGCGCCGTCGCGGACCACGTAGAACGAGCCGCCGCCCTTCGCCGAGACCGGCCAGGCCTGTGCCTCGTCCAGCTTGGCGAACCCTGCGGCGTCGAGCCGGCGGGCTGCTTCGTGGACAGCGTGAAAGCTCGACGGCGACGCGGTGACGTACGCGCCGAGGTCCTGGATGTGCTCATGTGCGGTGGCAGGCATGGCTCCGAGTCTAGATGGTCACATTCAGTGCCGCCGTGTAGCCCGCCGACGCCGAGCCGGTCATTGTCGCCAGCTGGTAGACGCCGCCGTCGTCGCCGAAGACGTTGTCCGATTTCAGGGTGGTGTTGGGGAAGTTCTCGGCGCTCGTTTCGTAGCCGGCGGTGGCGTAGACATCGCGGCAGGCCGCGTCCGTGAGCGCGATCTGCGAGACCGCCAGGAGCCGGCCCGCGCTGGTGGCATTGCTCAGGGACTCGAAGACTTCGAAATGGATGTGCGGCCAGCGGCCGTTGTAGGCGCCGGGGAAGATGGTGGTGAAGCTCAGCTGGCCGTTGGCGTCGGCCTCCTGGACGCCGCGCAGGTAGTTCTCATTTTCCAGCCCGGAATCGTAGAGCGAGTACTTTCCGTCCCGGTCGCAGTGCCAGGCGTAGACGGCGGCGCCGGAAAGCGGGACGCAGCCGTTCGCGTTGTCCAGCAGGGTCAGGGTGACGGTCAGCGGGACGCCGTCGACCTTGGTGCTGGAGGTGCCGAAGCTGGAGGTGATGTCCTGGCGGACCACCCCGGAGGCTTCCAGCACATTGGGTCCGTTGGAGCCGTCGCCCGGGTAGGGACCGGCGGTTTCCTGCGGGATCTCCACGCCTTCGGCAAAGGCGCGGGTGACGGTCGAGGATGCGGAAGCGGACGGCGAGGCGGCCGCCGTCGTGCTGCTGGTGGCAGTGCTGCTGCTTGCGGTGCCCGACGCCGTAGCGCCGCTTGCGCTGTCCGTGGCGGTTCCGCTGCCGGTTCCGGCGGGGGTGCAGGCGGCGAGGGCCGCGGTGGCGGCGCCGGCGAACAACACGCCGAGGGTGTTGCGGCGGCTCAGCAGGGTGGAGAGATCGAACTCGAGTCCGCGGTCGTGGTCGGGATGGGGACCGTTGGAAGTTGTCATGGCTCCATGGAAGCCCGGCGGCCTGTGCCGTGTACATGCGGTTTCTGTGCCGGGGCTGTGAGTGCGGCGTCAGTAGTCCGGATTGTTGCTGGGAATCACCAGCCCGCTTTCGTAGGCGTACACCACCACCTGGACCCGGTCCCGCAGGTGCAGCTTGGTGAGGATGCGGCGCACGTGGGTCTTCACGGTGGCCTCGGAGAGGAAGAACTTGTGTGCGATCTCCGCGTTGGACAGGCCCTCGGCGATGGCCTGGAGCATCTCGGTTTCGCGCGGCGTGAGCTCCTCCAGCAGCGGGTCCCGCGGCGGCGGAGCGTGCCCCGCCGGGGACTGCCCGTGCGGGCGGGCGCCCCGCACGTAGGTTTCCAGCAACCGCTGCGTGACCCGCGGCGCCACCACGGCATCGCCGCTGGCCACCAGCCGCACCGCGTGCACCAGTTCCTCCGGGGCCACGTCCTTGAGCAGGAACGCCGAAGCGCCCGCCTGCAGTCCGGCGAAAGCGTACTCGTCGAGGTCGAAGGTGGTGAGGATGATGACCCGGGCCGCGGAATCAAGGGCGCTGAGCCGGCGGGTGGCCTCGATGCCGTCCATCCCGGGCATCCGGACGTCCATCAGGATGACATCCGGATGCAGGGCCGCGGCCTGGGCCAGGGCTTCGTTTCCGTCCGAGGCCTCACCCACCACCTCCAGGTCGGGCTCGCCCTCGAGGATGAGCCGGAAGCCCATGCGCAGCAGCGGCTGGTCGTCCGCCAGCAGCACCTTGATCGTTCCGTCTCCGCTCATGGCTTCCCCTTGTCGCCGTTCCAGTTCAATTCCGCGTGGACGCGCCAGCCGCCGTTCGGCGCGGGGCCGGCGTCCACGGTTCCCGCGTAGATCCGGGCCCGCTCCCGCATTCCGTTGATGCCCTGCCCGGTCCCGATTCCGGAACCGCGCACTCCGTGGCCACCCGCCCCGGCGACATCTTCCCGGACGTCCCGGCCGTCGTCGAGCACATCAATGGTGACCCGGTCCCCGTCCCGCAGAACGAGCACGTCAACCCGGCCCAGCGCACGCCCGTACCGCAGCACATTGGTGAGCGACTCCTGCACGATCCGGAAGACAGTGAGCCGGAAGGCGGGATCGTCCGGCAGGGCCGGTCCGGTGTGCGTGAAATGCAGCGGCAGCCCGGCGGTGCGGAAACCCTCCAGCAAGGTGGCGAGGTCCCCCGAGGCGGTGGGTGCGAGCGGCGCGGGGCGGCCGGAGTCGTCGCGCAGCACCCCGAGCACGCGGCGCATGTCCGCCAGCGCCGTGCGGCCGGTGCGCGAAAGCTCGCCGAGCACCTCCGCGGCGCGGTCGGGATCCTTCCGGACCACGACGGCGGCGCCGTCCGACAGGCTGATCATCACCGTGAGCGAGTGCGCGACGACGTCGTGCATCTCCCGGGCGATGCGGTTCCGCTCCGTGACGGAGCCCAGGCGGGCGGTCTGCGCGGCCCAGGCGCGGATCTCGGCTTCGTGCTCGCGGCGCTGGCGCACCGAGATGCCGATGCCCGTGGCGATCAGGTTGGACAGCAGGATGCTGATGGCCGCGGTGATGTTGCTGATGAGGTGGTAGTTCTCCGGCAGCTCCGCATCCGCTGTCCCGCCGGGCCCGCCGGGGCTGGTCCACATGAACAGGTACAGCAGCGTGAGCGGCAGGCTCGCGGCGGCGAAGACCGTGAGGGCGGAGCGCCGCGGCCGCACCACCGCCACCGCATACAGCGCGAACCAGAGTCCTGCGGAGACATTGGTGCCCCACGGGTGCAGCAGGGTCACCCCGAGTTCCAGCAGCGCGACGGCGGCCGTCACCGTCAGCGGGAAAACCCGGCGCAGGCACAGCGCCCCGGCGGTGGCCAGGAGCAGCAGCCCGGCCGGCCATTTGCCGTCCACGACGCTGCTGATCAGGGTGGACAGCGCAAGCAGCAGGTAGCAGAGCACCACCACGGCATCCATCACGCGCGGGTGCTCATAGAAGTACCTGCGCACCCTGCCGCGGCGCCGGGCCGTGATTTCGGCGAAGGACGCCTCACCCAAGGGGACTGCCGGCCCCGGGGGGACTGCGGGGTCCACCGGGGCCGGCGCCAACGCCTGCGGTTCTTCGCTCATGGAACGAGCCTATTCGGCCTGGCGGCCGGCCAAGCTGTTGCCGGCAGGATCAGACGTCCCGCTTCTTGAGGACCACCAGCGCCGGAACCAGGAAAAGCACTACGTAGCCGAGGAAGATGAGGCCGCCCTGCCAGGGGTCCAGGATGCCGTCGGCGTGGCCGATCGAAAGGAACCGTCCCGCCGCCTCGCTGGGCAGGTACTGGGGAACGTACTTCCAGAACTCCCCGGGCGCGAAGGCCAGGAACGAGCCCGCGAACGGCAGCACGAACATGATGCTGACGAGGATGGTGATTCCGCCCGCGGAGTTCTTCAGCAGGGTGCCCAGGGACAGCCCGATCAGCGCCACCCCGGCGACGTAAAGCCCGCCGGTCAGCAGGCTGTACAACACGCCGTCGGTCCCCCAGTCCAGCGTCAGCCCCATGCCGGTGAACATCGGCGCCGAGAACAGGAAACTGAGCGCCCCGCCCAGCACGGACAGGATGTAGGACACGAGGACCAGCACCACGGCCTTGGCCACGAAGGTGGACAGCCGGTCCGGAGCGGCGTTCATGGTGGAACGGATCATCCCGGTGGCGAATTCGGAAGCGATGAACAGCACGGCCAGGGAGCCCAGGACCAGGATGCCGATGTTGAGGCCCGCGTTCGGCAGGTTGTACAGGTCGAAGCCCTGGCCGGGCGGGAAGGATTGCACGGCCTGCTGCGCCGTCAGTTTCTGCCCCCCGGGGCCCAGCCCCTCCGTAAGCTGGCGCACCACGCTCCAGCGGACCAGCGCGGACAGCACTCCGACGCCGACAATCGCCACCAGCGTGGCAATGACCAGCAGCTTGGTGCTCATGAGGGTGCGGAACTTGATGAACTCCGAGTTGAGGACCCGCAGAAAGTTGACGCCGTGGTTTACGGCGGACGAAGCGTGTGCCCGGGTGGGGAGGGCGGCGGAGCTCATCGCGGGGATCCTTCCAGGGTGGGGGCGGGGACGGTTCCGGGGTCGGCGGCCTGGCCGGGACCGGATTCAAGGTGCGAGTGGTATTCCACCTCGTCCTTGGTGAGCTGGAAGTAGGCCTCTTCGAGCGAGGACGTCAGCGGCGTGAGCTCATAGACGAGGACCCGGTTGTCGAGGGCCAGCTCGGCGATCCTGCGGGGTTCCAGGCCTGAGACTTCGAGGGTCTCCGTGGCGTTCTGCTCCACGCGGACGCCGTCTCCGGCAAGGAGTTGGCCCAGGCGCGAGGCCTCGGAGGTGCGGACCAGGGTGCGCTTGCGCGTCTGGCTTTCAATCAGGGAATCGACCGTGGTGTCCGCGATGATCCTGCCCCGGCCGATGACGATCAGGTGGTCTGCGGTCTGCGCCATCTCGGACATCAGGTGGCTGGAAATGAAGACCGTCTTGCCCTGCCCCGCGAGGTAGCGGGCCAGATTGCGGACCCACTGGACGCCTTCCGGATCAAGGCCGTTGACCGGCTCGTCGAGGATGAGGGTCTGCGGGTCGCCCAGGAGGGCGTTGGCGATACCGAGGCGCTGGCCCATTCCCAGGGAAAAGCCGCCGGCCTTCTTCCTGGCAACTGCGCTGAGGCCGGTCATGTCGATGACCTCATCGATGCGCTGCTTGGGGATGCCGTGCGTCGCGGCCATGGCGCGCAGATGGTTGTAGGCGCTCCGGCTGGTGTGCACGGCCTTGGCATCGAGCAGCGCACCGACCTCGTGCAGGGGAGCCTTGTGTTTGGCGTATGGCCGGCCGTTCACGGTGACGCTGCCGGCGGTGGGCCGGTCCAGGCCCATGATCATGCGCATCGTGGTGGATTTTCCGGCGCCGTTCGGGCCTAGGAAGCCCGTGACCTTTCCCGGCTGGACGGTGAAGCTGATGCCGTCCACGGCGGTCTTGTGCCCGTAGACCTTTCGCAGCCCGTGTGCCTCAATCATGAAGTGCCCCGATCATGGAAGTGTCCCTTCCCTTTCGCTGAAGCCGAGTGTTGTTGACGGTATTAACAACGCTAGCCACATGCGCTCCGGGAATCGCCTGCCCCAGGGATGATTCAGGGTCGGATCAGGGTAGTCCTCATGGATGATCCCCACCTTCGGCGAGCTGGCCCGGCGAGTACACCCGCAGGTGCCCGGGCCGGACGCTGAACTCCGCGCTGCGCACCCCGGGGAGGGGCTCGCCGTCGACCGCCAGCACCAGCGGCGCGCCCAGCGCTTCGACGGTGATCCGGGAAGCCTCACGCAAATGCGTGACCTTGGAACTGCCGGCGGTTCCGGTGAGCACGCCCCAGAGCAGCCGGAGCCGGGCAAAGCGCTCATCCGCCGTGACCATGCGGATGTCCAGGACACCGTCGTCCATCACCGGGCGGGCCAGCGGCGCCAGGTCCCGCGGGTAGTAGCGGCCGCGGCCCAGGTAGAGGATCCAGATCCGGTGCCGGACGCCGTCGATCAGCAAGGTGGTGGGTGAGGCCGCCGCGAAGGTGCGCAGCCCCGCGATCAGGCCGGCCAGCGGCTTGCCGAGGGCGCCCTGGAGCCGTTCGCGCCGGCGCACGAGGTTCGGATAGACCCCGATGCTGGCGGTGTTCAGCATCGCGAACTCGCGGATTTCGTCCGTCCCGTCCTGGCCGCGACCGGCCGCAACCCTGGCCGTGTCCGCGCGGATCCCGCTCCCGGTCTCCGCGGCAGCCACGGCATCCGCGAGGGTGGAGATGCCCACGTCGCGGGCAAAGTGGTTCAGCGTCCCGCCGGGCAGCACCAGCAGCGGCAGTCCGTGCCCGACGGCGGCAGCCGCCGCGGTGCCGACCGTACCATCGCCGCCCCACACCCCGAGGGCCTTGGTCCCGGGCCGTGCGGCGGTTTCCTCGATGACCGCATTGATGTCCTCGTCGTCGCCGGCCTCGCGGATGTGCGCCTGCGGGAAGGCCTCCTGCAGGAGGTTCCCGGTCTCCGGGGTGTAGGAACCGCCCTTGGCGTTGACAACGATCGCCAGCCCGGCGCCGTCGTCGATCTTCGCAAGGGCCTCGGGGGTGCGCCGGACCGCCGGCTGTGCTTCCCGCGCCGGCCACCAGCGACGGGTGAGCAACGCCGCCCCGGCGCCGATCGCCGAGCCGAAGACCACGTCGGAGGGCCAGTGCGCCCCGGTGTGGACACGGGAATAGGCCACCCCGGCGGCCACGGGGGCGAGCAGCGCGCCGAGGGCCGGCTGCACGAAGGAGACGCCCAGGGTGAAGGCCACGGCGGACGCCGAATGGCCCGAAGGCATCGAGGAGCTGGTGGGCTGCGGGTGCACGAAGCGGAAGACCGGGAGGTGTTCGGGCAGGGGGCGGGTGCGCGGCAGGAGCGCCTTGAAGCCGAGGTTGGTGACGGCGGACGCCACACCGAGGGCAAGGAGGCCGTGCACGGCGGCGCGGCGCGGTTTGCCGGGAACGGCGGCTAGGGCGCCGGCGACGGCGAACCAGAGTTTGCCCTTGGTGGCGGCGGCGGAGAGATTGCGGAAGAAGGCGTCGTGGTTCCCGTGCGGCCAGCGGGAAATCCGGCGGAGCACGTCCCGGTCGAAATCGGCTATTTTGCCCGGGCCGCGTCGCAGGCTGCGCACAGCACGCAGGCGGTGCGCAGCCTGCGACGCGAACCCTCGGCGCAGCCCGTGCACAGGGCGCAGCCCGAGGCTCCGGCGCAGGATTGTCCGCATGGGGCCAGCGTACTCCAGGGGACTGGCGGGAGCCGGGCGGTTCGGGGTCGGGAACGACGGGCGCCGCCGTCGCGCATTAGGAGCCGCCATCAAACGGGTGCCGCCGGCCACGGAACGGGGTGTGGCCGGCGGCTTGTATTTCCGGTCGAGGGAGTGCGTTTTCCACCGGAATCTGTAGGCCCGGACCGCAGGTCCGGGCAGCTTAGGGGCGGTGCGGCCCGGCGGCTTAGTCGCGCCGGTCGAACACCAGGCCGCCCGGAACCTGGAAGGTGGGCATGATCTCCAGCATCCCCACGTTCACGTGCCGGGGGGTGTCCACGGCGTAGTCGAGGGCGTCCACGATGTCCCCCGTGGTGAGCGACTCGTAGCCTTCGTAGTACGTCTTCCACGCCTCTTCCATGGCTTCCGGGGTGCCGCCCATGTTCCGGCCGAAGATCTCGGTTTCCACCCGGCCGGGGCAGATTTCCGTGACCCGGATGCGCTTGCCCACGGTGTCGTTGCGGAGCTGCCGCGAGATCTGGTGCACGGCTGCCTTGGTGGCGTGGTAGACCGTGTGGCCGTAGAAGTTGTAAGTGCCGGCGATCGAGCTGATGTTGACGATGTGGCCGAGGTCCCGCTCCACCATGCCCGGAAGCACCAACCGGGTCAGTTGGAGGAGGCCGCGGAGGTTCACGTCAATCAGTTCGTCGATATCCGACTCGGACGAATCCAGGATGTTCCCGGGGCGGGAGACCCCGGCGCAGTTCACCAGTACATCCACTTCCAGGCTTTCCAGTTCCGCGGCGACGGCGGCCGTGTCCGTCAGGTCCACCGCGTGCGGGATCGCCCCGGTGCGGTCGGCCAGCTCCTTGAGCCGGTCTTCGTTGCGGGCGAAGGCGTGCACCGTCAGCCCGTGCTTGGCGAGGCGCTCGGCGATGGCGGCGCCCATGCCGGTGGACGCGCCGGTCACCACTGCGGTGGTGTAGTCAGAGAAGGACATGGTTACTCCGGATGTCTTGCTTGGCGACGCCGGGCCTCCCGGAGGGGAGGACGGCACCGGATGGAAAGGGATCAGGCGTCGCGCAGCGGCTCGTGGGCGCGGTCCTTGACCGTGCTGACCGCGGCGAGGGTGCCCAGGGCGGTGATGACGGCGTAGAAGGCCGGCATGTAGATGTTGCCCGTGCTGGAAATCAACCAGGTCATGAGTAGCGGGGCCGTTCCGCCGAAGAGCGCGGAGGAGATGTTGTAGCCCAGGCCGTAGGCCGAGTAGCGGACGCGGGTGGGGAACAGTTCCACGATCAGGATGTGGATGACGGCGGTGTGGCCGGCGAAGACGACTGCCATGAGGGAAGCGCCGAGGATGGCGAGCCCCATGTTGCCGGTGGCGATCAGCGCGTAGGCCGGGATGCCGACGATTGCCATGGCGATCGCTGCACCGGCGATGACTTTCTTGCGGCCCACGCGGTCCGAGAGGGCGCCCATGAACGGAATGGCGATGCAGATGACCACCAGGCTGCAAGCGGTGACGATGAGGGCTTCGCCGATGCTGAAGTTCAGCTGCTTGCCCTTGAGGAAGGTGGGCATATAGGAGAACAGGACGTAGTAGCCCGAGCCATTCATCAGCGGGATGAACAGGGCCAGCAGCATGGCGCGGCGGTGTTCGGCGGACTTGAAGGCTTCCTTCAAGGGGTTCTTGGACAGGCCGCCCTCTTCTTTGAGCTTCACGAAGTTCGGGGTGTCGGCGATGGCCTTGCGGATGTAGAAGCCGATGATGCCCATGGGGATGGCGACCAGGAACGGAACACGCCAGGCGAAGGAGCCGAAGCCGCCGCCGTCGATCGCTGCCTGGGTGAGCCACGGAGACATGGAGTAGGCCACGAGCGTGCCGGTCAGCAGGGCAGCGAAGGAAGCGATCTGGGCGTAGGAGGTGATGACGCCGCGCTTGCCTTCAGGGGCGTGCTCGGCCAGGAAGGTCATGGCGCCGGCGGCCTCGCCGCCTACGGAGAAGCCTTGGAGCATGCGCAGCAGGACCAGCAAGATCGGTGCCGCGATGCCGATAGCTGCGTACGGCGGCAGCAGGCCGATGCCCGCCGTAGCCACGCTGATCAGCATGATCACGAAGACCAGGAGCTTTTGCCTGCCGATCCGGTCACCGAGGTAACCACAAACGACGGCGCCCAGGGGCCGCACGAAGAAGGACACGGCGTAGCCGGCGAACACGAACAGCAGGGCGTTGTCCGGATTGCCTGGGGCGAGGAACACCAGGGCAAGGGTTCCCGCCATGAAGGCGAAGATGCCGTTGTCGTAGAGTTCCACGAAGATGCCGACGCAGCCGGCGGTGACGACCTTGCGGGTCTGCCGGCCGGTGAGCCGCTCGGGCTGCGTTGACGCAGCGTTGGTGCTTGTTGACATATGTTTTCCCTTGATCTTTGGAGCTTAACAAGGCCCCATGACGGTGGCGAGGGTTTTCAGATGGCGATGGCCGGTGGCAGTTCCCGCCAGCCGGGTTCGTCTCCGACGCCGAGGAGTTTGAAAACGGTGTTGACGGTTGTTCGGAGGGATTCGAGCCGCCGCATGGCGGCCCGGTAGGCCAGGGTCGCCTCGGCGACGGTGGTCTTCCGGAAGCGGACAACATCCCCGGGCCGGGCCTGTGCCAGGACATCGAGTCCAAGGCTGGTGGCGACAGCCAGGACCGGGTACCCGGCGGTGACGCCGCGTCCCCGGTGCAGGACCAGGAGTTCCTCCCTGTTGGGGACTTCGACGGCGCCCACCGGGACACCGCGGGAGAGGACCTCCGCGTTGGACATCCGTTCCGGCAGCTGGCCGCCGAGCCGGAGTCCGATGTGGTTGCTGTGCCCACTCACCGTGTAACCGGAGGCGAACAGCAGGCTGGCAGTGTCACCGAATTCGGCCACATCCGGGCCGTCGGTGACATCCACCACGAGTTCCGAGCCCATGGCAGGACGCTCAAAGCCCAGGCGGAACAACGGGATGTCGAAGTAGGGCTGCCGGAGCGGTGCAACGCTACGCCGGATCCCGAGGACGGTTCCTTCGCCCAGTTTCAGGCCGAAGCCGATCACGGTGTCCGGGGCGCAGCTGCCCATCAGCAGCGGCGCGTCCACCGAGCCATGGATAGCAAGGTAGGAGCGCAGTCCCGTGTGGATGCCGCGGATCGCCACGGCCTCCCCGGCGCAGACCGAAACAGGTTCCCATTGGGGCTGTTCGCGGCCGCCGACCGTGAGGGTCAGGGGCGCACCGGTGACGGCAATCAGGATGTCCTGGTCTGCGCGCATCCGGAAGTCCAACGCGGTCACTTCCAGCAGCGGGGCGTTGTCCGGGTTGCCGGCAAGGATGTTCGCGGCGCGGGCCGAGAACTGGTCCAGGGCGCCGTTGACCGGCAGGCCGAAGCGCGGTCCGCGGAAGCGGCCGAGGTCCGTGACCACGGAGTTTCCGGACTGCTCGACGACGATGCGGCCGTTCACAGCGCCACCTCCGGGTGCAGGGCGGACGGGTGCAGCGCGGACGGGTGCAGGGCGGACGGGTGCAGGGCCGCAAGGTGCTTGCCGACGTAGCCGTCGAATTCCTCGTGGCTGATCGGACGGAAGCGCAGGGTGTCCCCGGGAACGTACGGGACCAGCGGTTCCCGGCCAAGGTCGAGGACGGTGAGCGGGGTCTGGCCGATCACGCACCAGCCGCCGGGCGCCACTGCCGGGGCAATGACCGCCTGCCGTCCGGCGACGGCGATCGCGCCGGCGGGGACGCTGAGGCGCGGGTCCTTCAGGCGCGGAACGGGAAACGGGAAGTCGGGGCCGTCCATCATGGGCGAACCTGCCGGAGCGCCCATGCAACGGATGGTGTAGCGCTTGGCCGAGTGCAGGGCAATGACCTCGGCCACCGTGATCCCCTGCTGCTCGGCAACCTTTTCCAGGTCCGGGCCGAAGTCGCCGCCGTAGGCGACGGGCACTTCGAACTCCTGTGGCCCGCGGGCGGAGCTGCCGGCGAGGTCCAGCTGGCGCAGGCCGAGCTGGACGAACGCGCGCAGCTGCTTGGCGGAGACCAGGGCGGGGTCGAACTCGACCAGCACGGAGTCGTAGGTGGGGACGGCGCCGTGGAGGCCTTCGGCCTCGCAGGTGTCCAGCCAGCCGGCCAGGCGGTGCACGGTTTCCCAGTTGCGTTCGGAGTCCGTGGAGACGGCCACGACGCGGACGGCGGAATCGCCGGACTCGTGGATCTCGACGGCGGGGGTGGCGAAGGTGCTCATGTCAGGCTGCTATCTGCCTTGTACCGGTTGTACCGGGCGCCCAGGACCTCGGCGAGCGGAGCAATGCGGACGCCGGCGGCGGTGAGCTCCTTGCGGATGAGCCGGGCCAGGGCGACGGCGCCGGGGTTGTCGCCGTGCAGCAGCACGGTGTCCGCCTGGATGGCGACGTCGGTGCCGGCCACGGTTTCGATGACGCCTTCGCAGACCATGCGGACGGTCCGTTCGACGATGACGGAGGGATCGTGCAGCACCGCGCCGGGCTGGCTGCGCGGAACGAGGGTGCCGTCCGCCTGGTAGGCGCGATCCGCGATCCCGACGATCGCGACGCCGAGGCCGCGCGCCGCGGCGGCACGGGCCAGTTCGCCGTCCTGCGCCAGGACGATCAGGGAGGGGTCGGCGCGGAAGGCAGCGTCAGCAACGGCGTCGGCGTAGTCGGCGCGGGTGGCGACAAGGTTGCCGAGGCGGCCGTGCGGGGCGATGTGCGAAACGCGGGTGCCGTGGTAGGTGGAGAAGGCGGAAAGGGCGCCGAGCTGGTAGAGGGTGTCGGTGCGGACTTCCTCCGCGGTGAGGTCCATGGCGCGCCGGCCAAAGCCGCGCAGGTCCGGGAAGCTGGGGTGGGCACCGATGCCGACTCCGCGGCGGACGCATTCGGCTACGGTGCGGTCCATGATGTCCGGATCGCCGGCGTGGAAGCCGCACGCGATGTTCGCGCTGGAGACGATGTCCAGGAGATCCTGGTCCTCGCCCAGGGTGTACGTGCCGAATCCTTCTCCCAGATCCGCCACGAGATCGATCACGGCAGTCACGGTGTCCTCTTTCCTCGCGGATGTTGCGGGCATCACTTCCCCACACTTCGAGGGTTCCACCGTGACGGCCCTCACGACAAAGACCTATTGGGCGTCCCACCATAAGAAAGCCTTATGGAAAGGGCGGCCGAACCCGGAGATCATGGCCAGGACGGGGTATCAAAGACTTGTTCTACTTCACCGCATAAGCTCTTGCTATGAGGCAGGGCCGTCGAGGGACCCTTCGGAAAGGCACACAAGATGGACACACGGAAGCTCGAATACTTCGTGCGGATCGTGGATTCAGGAAGCATCACCAAGGCCGCCGCGAGCCTCCACGTCGCCCAGCCCGCCCTGAGCCAGCAGGTCTCCTCGCTGGAAAAGGAACTCAAGCAGCGGCTGCTCATCCGCAGCAAGCAGGGCGTGGAACCCACCTCCGCGGGGCACGCCCTGTACCGCCATGCCCAGACCATCCTGCGCCTCGTGGAGCAGGCGAGGACCGACGTCGAGGCTTCCGGGGCGGCCCCGGCCGGCCGCGTGTCAATCGCGATCGCCCCGTACAGCATGGTCTCGAAGCTGGCGCCGGAGATCGTGCGCGAAGTGGGCGAACGGTACCCGGACATCGTCCTGCATCTGACGGAAACCTTTGGCGGCGTGCTGAGCGAGGCGATCAAGAACGGCAAGCTGGACATGGCCCTGATCTACGAACCGGGGCCGATCCGTGGCGTCCAGTTCACCACCATGGTCGTGGAAGACCTGCACTTGGTAGCGAACGCCAACCTGGAAATCGGCGACGGCGAGACGGTGACGCTGGCCGAAGTGGCCGGCCAGCGGCTCTTCCTGCCGGAGCGGATCCACACCCTGCGGCAGGTGGTGGACAAGGGCCTGGAGGATTTGGGGCTGCCGCTGAAGCTGGCCGGCGAAGTGGAGTCCGTTCCTGTCCTGGGCCGGTTGATCGCCTCGGGCCTGGGCTCCACGATCTTGCCCCGTTCGGCTGCGGACGCCTTGTTCCACTACGAAGACTTCCAGGTCCTGCGGATCGTCGAACCGGCCCTGCAGTGCAAGATCGCGCTGTGCACGGCCGAACACGAGCCGTTGTCCGAGTCCGCCTCCGCCGTGTTGATCATCATCCGCGAAATGATCCGCAACCGGCTCCTGGAAGACTACGGACCCGGCCTTACTCCGCACGCCCGCCCATAGAAGCTGCTTATCGACGATGGCGGTGTTCGTCCTTGACCTTTCGAAGGCAGCCTGATGCCGGCCATGCATCAGGGTCGCGGGAGCGCTGCGGGGTCGCCGGAACATTCCAGCGACCCCGCAGCGCTCCGGCGGACTCAGCGCGAAACGGCGGTATGCAACAGCAGGCTCATTCCTCGACCAGCAGGCCCTTGGCCTTCAGCTTGTCGGTGAGTTCGCACAGCTCCATGGTGGTGCCGCCGTCGCGGTACAGCTTGATCAGCTCGCGCTCGTGGTCGTCGCGGGCCTGGGACAGGGCGATGACCTCTTCGGCTTCTTCGCGGCGCACCACCACCACGCCGTCGGCGTCACCGCGCAGGATGTCGCCCGGGTAGATGATCTCGTCGCCGATCACCAGCGGGTGGTTGATCGGGCCCAGGGTTTCCTTGACGGTGCCCTTGATGCAGACGTTGCCGGAGAAGACGGGCAGGCCGAGTTCGATCAGGTCCGCGGTGTCCCGCACGCCGGATTCGGTGACCATCGCGGCGATGCCCTTGGCCTTCATGGCGTTGCCCAGCACGTCGCCGAAGATGCCGGCTTCCTCGTATTCGCCGGTGCCCACCAGCACCACGTCGCCGCTCTGCGCGTAATGGATGGCCACCTGGAGCATCAGGTTGTCCTGCGGGGCGCAGCGCACCGTGACGGCGGGGCCGCAGAAGGACATTTCGCGGTCGATCGGCTTGATCTTCGAGTTCAGCGCGCCCTTGCGGCCCTGGGCCTCGTGGATGGTGGCGGAGGAGAACTTCGAGAGCCGCTCGACGACGTCGGCCGCCGGGCGTTCGAACTTGGTCTTGACGTGGATCATGGCTGTGTCTTTCTGCTGGGTATTCGGAGGCGGTTCGGCGCGGTTCAGCTGAGCGCGCGGTTCAGCTGAGTGCGCGGTTCAGCTGAGCGCGCGGACGGCTTTGTCGATGGCGACGACGGCGGACTGGATGGTGTCCAGGTCCGTGGCGAAGGAGATGCGGAAGTACGGTTCCAGGCCGTAGGCCGAGCCCTGGATCACGGCCACCGAGGCGGCGTCCAGGAGGTACAGGGTGAAGTCCTCGTCGTTGCGGATGGTGGTTCCGGCCGGCGTCGTCTTGCCGGTCACGCCGGAGCAGTTGACCCAGGTATAGAAGGCGCCGTCGGCTGCAGTGCAGGACAGCCCGTCCACGGCATTCAGGCCGGCGACGGCGGCATCGCGGCGGGTGCGGTAGACCGCCACGCTTTCGCGCACAAAGGACTGGTCGCCGGAGAGCGCGGCGGCCGCAGCGGCCTGGCTGACCGAGGACGGGCAGGAGGACATCTGCGATTGCAGCTTGTTGATGGATGCCACCACTGGGGCGGGGCCGGCCGCGTAACCGATGCGCCAGCCGGTCATGGCGTAGGCCTTGGACACGCCGTTGACCAACAGGATGCGGTCCTTCAGCCGGGGCGCCACCTCCACCAGGCTGGCGATGCGTTCGCTGCCGAAGTTGATCTCGTCGTAGATCTCGTCGGTGAGGACCAGCAGTTGGGGGAACTCCTCCAGGACGTCGGTGAGGGCGGCGAGTTCGGCGCGGCTGTAGACAGCGCCCGTGGGGTTGGACGGGGTGTTGAGGATGAGCCACTTGCTCTGCGGGGTGATAGCGGCGCGCAGCGCCTCCGGGGTGAGCTTGAAGCCGGCGTCCTCGCCGCAGGGCACGATCACCGGAGTGCCCTCGTTGGCGAGCACCATGTCCGGGTAGGACACCCAGTAGGGGGCCGGGATGATGACTTCGTCACCGGCGTCGAGGGTTGCCATGAGCGCCAGGAAGATGACCTGCTTGGCACCGCCGCCCACGGTGATTTCGTCCCTGCCGTAGCTGATGCCGGTGTGGAGTTCCAGGCGGCCGAGGATGGCGGACTGCAGGGCAGGGGTTCCGGCGACCGAGGTGTACTTGGTTTCGCCGGCCTGGATGGCGGCGACGGCGGCGGCCTTGATGTGCTCCGGGGTGTCGAAGTCCGGTTCGCCCACGGTGAGGTCGATGATCGTGCGACCCTCGGCCTTCAGTTCGCGGACCCTGGCTGCTGCCGCGACACTGGGGGACGACTTGATGCGGCTGACGCGTGAAGCCGGTGCGTACGACGCCGATGAATAGTCGGGCATGATCTCCTCCGAAGCAGTGTTGGTGTCCCCGCCGTTGGGAACACGGCCCTTGGAAACCGGGTTCTTGGGTGTAGGGCTCCTTCCGAGCCTAGGTATGCAAATGCCGCATGGATAAGACCAATTGTGAGTGGGTTGATAAGGCATCCTTATGGTTTCCCGCAACCTTGGTATCGCGTTTGCTTATGGATTCACGCGGTTTTGGTATTTCCCGGGCCGCGCTTGCCGCGGTTAGCTTTGTTCCATGAACGTACAGCTGACGCGTGGCACTTCCCTGCCCGCAGGCGGGTACCGCTACGGCACCTCGCAGCGCGCCGCGCGCTTTTCCCCGTCCGCTTCCCGCCTCACGGCCGGGGCGCCCGAAGGAAGAACGGACGACGGCGGCCCTTTCCGTTCGGGGCTCACGCAGCAGAGGCAGCGCCTCGCCCGGGCGGACAGCAGCTTCCGCGCGCTGATCGTCCGCCGCAACGAACTCATCGCCCAGTGCGTGCAGGACCGTGTGCCCGTCACCATGATCGCGTCCGCGCTGGGCGTCTCCGCCTGGGTGGTGCGGACCGCCGCCGCAGATGCCGCCGGCCTGCCGCCGTCGGGCATGTCCCGGCAAAGCCGCCTCGGGCAACTGGAGGAGGCCGCCCGGGAACTGGCGGAGGCGGACGCCGAGCGGCTTGGCTACGAAGCGGAACGGCAGTCCCTCGTGGCCGCTGCGCTCCGGGACGGCGTGCTGGACGTCTTCGAACTTGCCTCGCTCACGGGCCTCACCCCGGAGCACATCCGCAAGATGACACGGGGGATCAGGAAGGCCTCCTAGGATGGGCTGATGGGGAGCCTCCAGCCACGCAGACTCAGCCCGGGCGGGACCGTCGCCGCGGCCACCGTTCTGCTCGCCGTCGCCGTGCTCCTTGGGGGAATCCTCCTCGCAGACCCACGCCGGCCCCCCTTCCAGTCCGCCGACACCGCCTGGCACGACGCCATGCTGGGCCTGCGCAACCCGTTCTGGGACGCCGTGAACCTGGTGCTGAACTGGGCCGGCTACACGGGCATGTTCGTCTTCCACGCCCTGTTGGGCGCGGCGCTGCTCGCGCGCCGCCGCCCGAAGATGGCCCTCTTCAGCGTGGTCGCCGGCGTGGCAGTGACGCTCCTGGTCCAGCTCCTCAAGTGGCTTATCCAGCGCCCGCGCCCGGGCGACGCCGGGGTGTTCACGGAAACCTATTCATACCCTTCGGGGCATGCTTCCAGCACGGCGGCATTTGTCGTGGCCGCCGCGCTGCTCATCGGCCGGGCCTGGGCCTGGGTGTTGGCAGCGCTCGGGGCCGTATCGATGATGCTCAGCCGCACGTACTTGGCGGCCCACTGGCTCAGCGACGTGCTCGGCGGCGCGTGCTTGGCTGCCGCGGTGGTGCTGCTGCTGTGGCTCCCCGTCCAGGAAGCATGCCTCGCGGAGAATATAGATGCCCGGAGGATCCTTACTTGGAAGGCAAGGGTTTCGCGGCGCCGGCGAGGAGCAGGGCCAGCAGGATCGGCGCCCCGATAGCCAGCAACGCGAAGCGGATGCCGGTGTGGTCACCCAGATAGCCCAGCAGCGGCGGGCCTGCAAGGAAGGCGATGTAGCCGATGGTGGACACCACGGACACCCGTGCGGCTGCGTGCCTCGGATCGTCGGCAGCGGCGGACATGCCCATCGGGAACGCCAGGGCCGCACCGATGCCCCAGAGGGCCGCACCGATCGCGGCCAGGACGATGTTCGGGGCGAAGACGAACAGGGCCAGGCCCAAGGCGGCAGCGCCCATGCTGGCGCGGAGGACGGCCACCCGGCCGTAGCGGTCGATCGCCCGGCCGCCAAGGAAGCGCATCAGGGTCATCGCCGCGACGAACAGGGCGAACAGCAGGGCGCCGGCGGATTCGCTGGCGTGCATGCCGTCCACCGCTGCCTTCGCGATCCAGTCGTTGCCTGCACCTTCGGTCAAGGTGGCACCGAGGACGACGACGCCGATCAGCAGCGTGCGGCCGTCACGCCAGGCCGAGGCGCCCTTGGGGGCGGCAGCACCGCCGTCGGGATCCGCGTGCGCGGCAACGTGCGGGATGAAGTAGCGCGGCGCGGTCAAGGCCAGCGCCACAGCGACGGCGGCGATGACCAGCAGGTGCTCGGGCAGGCCGACGCCGAGCTGCGAGAGCCCGGCACCGATCAGCGCACCGACGAAGGCGCCGCCGCTGAAAGCCGCATGGAACTGGGGCATGATGGTCCGCCCGAGGCGGTGTTCGACGTCGGCGCCCTCGATGTTCTGCGCCACGTCCCAGACGCCGACGCCCATGCCGAGGAAGAAGAGGCAGACCGCGGTGGGCACCACGGCGGCCGCCATCAGCGAGAACGCCACGCCGCAACCGGCGGCACCGAGCAGCAGGCCAGCAAAGCGGATGGCGTTCGCCGTGCCGATCCGGCCGATCACCCAGCCGCTGGAGGGCAGCGCCACGAGGGAGCCGACGGCGATGCAAAGCAGCAAGGTGCCGATCTGGCCAGCGCCCAGCTGCAGTGACCCGGCGACGGCCGGGATGCGCGCCGCCCAGCTGGCGAAGACCAGGCCGTTCATGCCGAAGACCAGGAAGGTGGCCACGGCGGCGGCACGGACGTTGGTGCTGGTGGTGAGGGTCATTCGTGTGTGGCTTCCCTGAAACGGTCGAAGGCAGTGGGGTCGGTGGTGGTGATGCGGGCGACCGCCTCGGCGGTGCGGGCCCGGCTGTGCGGTTCGGGGTCGAGCGGTTCGGTGTCTTGCGCGTCCGTGTCTTGCGCGTCGGTGTCTTGCGCGTCTGTATCCAGCGCCGCGTGGATGGAGAGGCCCTCGATCAGGGCATCCAGCATGCGGCAGGTGACAGGGTCGAAATGCAGGCCCAGGGCCCGCCTGCTGCGGGCCATCCAGTCGCGGGTGATGCGGCGGAATTCGGGTTTCCGGGCGGCCAGGGTGTAAAGCTCGTGGGTCAGGACCAGTTCCCGCTGCGAGTCCAGGAGGTCCTCGTGGATCAAGTCCACCACGGCCTGGCGCGCCGCGTCGATCCCAACGGCGCGGCCGAGTCGCTCGTCGAAGCGGTCCGAGATGGAGGTGCCGAAGCGGGTGAAGGCCTCGGTGAGCAGTTCGTCCATGCCGCTGAAGTGGTAGCTCATGGAACCGAGCGGCACTCCGGCACGGGCAGCGATCTTTCGGTGCGAAGCCCCCGCGACGCCTTCGGCGGCAATCACATCCAAAGCAGCGTCGATGATCCTGTCCCGGCGGTCCGGATCAAAGCGGCGCGTGGCCACGCCTAGATCTCCCGGATGACGCGGGCAGGGTTGCCGACCGCCACGCAGTTGGCCGGAACGTCCTTGGTGACGACGGCGCCGGCGCCGATCACCGAGTTCTCCCCGACCGTGACGCCGGCCAGCACGATGGCGCCGCCGCCCAGCCAGACGTTGTCCCCGATGGTGATCGGCTTGGCCGCTTCCAGCCGGTCGCGGCGGGGCTGCGGTTCCACGGGGTGCGTAGGGGTCAGGAGCTGGACGTTCGGGCCGATCTGGCAGTCTTCGCCGATGGTGATCGGGGCGACGTCCAGGGCTGTCAGGTTGTAGTTGATGAACGTCCGGGCACCCACCGAGATGTATGTGCCGTAATCGACATATATCGGCGCCTTGATGTGCACCTCCTCGCCCACACTGCCCAGGAATTCGGCCAGGATGGCCTGTGATCCCAGCGGATCCTCCGGGTAGGCGGCCGCGAACTTCGCCTGCAGGGCCATGGCCCGCTGGGCTTCCTTCTCGCTTTCGGGGTCGTCGGCGATATAGAGGTCCCCGGCGAGCATGCGTTCACGGTTGCTGCGCGGATCTCCGGCGAAGTAATCGGTCATGCGTACGATCGTACACAACGGACCCTGCCATACGGAAGACGACAAGGTGACGACGGCGGCCGGGTGCCGCCCTCGTCGGCTCAGCGGTAACGCTCACCCGTCGGCGCTCCGCCGGTACGCGAAGGGGGTGCAGCCGTATTCCTCGCGGAACTGGCGGTTGAAGTTGGACAGGTTCCGGTAGCCGGAGGTGAAGGCGGAGCTGAACAGCTGCTGCTGCAGCGCCGGCGCGCACCCGGCAGCGCACATGCCGTCCACGGTCAGGCTGCCGTGGTTGGTTGCACCCAGCGCCACGTAGTCATCGACCATGTCCCGCAGATCGGGCCAGAACCGCAAGGCGAACCGGGGAGCGAGACCTGGATGTCGTTCATGGCGTCATCGGGCAACGCCACGGAGCAGTACGGCCAGTCCAGCTTGTCCAGCGCGGGGAACCAGTTCCCGTCGAAATTCGTGCCAGGGTCCAGCGTGGTTCCGGGGATCAACAGCACCACGTCGCGGCTGGCGCCGCTGATATCGGCAGTGCATTCGATCGTTTCCACATTACGGAAACGGAGTTCCAAATTTTAAACGCCTTCGCCGCACGGATGTAGCGCGGTGGAAACACGCCGCCCATAACGTCGTCAGTGACCTCGGCCAGGAGTCCTTCCTGGCTTCTCACAGACAGGCACTCCTATGAAGATCCCCGCAACAACCGCTGCCATGCCAGCGGCAAAGAAGCCTTTGTACCAGTCCTTGTTCGTCCAGATCCTGGTTGCCGTAGTGCTGGGGATAGCGATCGGCTACTTCTGGCCAGACATAGGTTCCGGCCTCCGCCCGCTCGGTGACGGTTTCATCCAGCTCATCAAGATGATCATCGCTCCGCTGATCTTCCTGGTCATCGTCACGGGCATATCAGCCGTGGGCGACGTTAGGTCCGTCGGCCGTGTGGGCGTCAAGGCACTGCTGTACTTCACCGCTGCCACTCTTTTCGCCCTGGCCTTCGGGCTGGTTGTTGCCAACCTTGTCCAGCCGGGCGCCGGCCTGAACATCGACCCTGCCAGCCTGTCCCAAGACGCCCTGAACGCCAAGACCACGACGGCGCCACCCAAGGACGCCGGGCAGTTCCTGCTCGGGATCATCCCCACCAGCGTCATTGGCGCCTTCGCATCCAACACCCTGCTGCAAGTGTTGTGCTTCTCCGTCTTCTTCGGGGCGGCCATCGTGGTGGTGGGCCGGGACAGGTGCAAGCCCGTCATCGATCTCATGGAAACCACACTCGAGCTGTTCTTCAAGATCATGGCCTGGGTCATGCGGGTTGCCCCGGTGGGCGCATTCGGAGCCATGGCGTTCATCATCGGCCAGTATGGCCTCAGCTCCTTGAGCACCTACGCCCTCCTGGTCGCCGCCTGCTACGGCTCAGCCCTCATCTTCATCGGCCTGCTGTTCATCGTGGCCTGGGTCTACCCGAAGGTGCCGCTGTGGAAGTTCATCAAATATTCCCGCGAAGAGTTCATCCTGGCACTGGGCACGGCTTCCACGGAATCCGTCCTTCCCCGCATCATGACCAAGCTGACCAATGCCGGCTGCTCCCGGGCAACTACCGGACTCGTGGTGCCTACGGGCTACTCCTTCAATCTCGACGGTGCTGCCCTCTACCTTTCAATCTCCCTGCTGTTCCTGGCCCAGGCATTCGGCCACAACCTTGACCTTGGACAGCAGTTGGCAGCCCTGGGCATTCTCATGCTCACCTCCAAGGGCATGGCCGGTGTTCCCGGCTCGGCCTTCCTCGCTCTCTCCGCAACAGCCGGCGCCCTGGGCATTTTCCCCGTCGCCGGTGTGGCATTGCTTCTCGGCGCGGACAGGCTCATGGATTCCATGCGCGTAGTGGTCAACCTGCTCGGGAACTGCGTGGCAACGTTCGTGGTCTCCAAATGGGAGGGCCAATTCGATCGCGACGCAATGCTCGCCGCATTCAGCCGGCAGGACAACGCAGGCGAGGATCCCACGCGTAGCCCCGATGAAGCCGCGAACGAGCCGCAATCCGATGAAGCTGCCATCACATCAGTCCGATGAGCCCGACGACGGGCGCCTGCCCCCACAATTTCCCAGGAGCACCCCGTGCCCACCACCTATGAACACACTCCGCCCATACAAGAACGGGCTCAAAGCCAAGCCACCGTAGTCAACAGGGCGTACGCCTTCGTTCCCAAGGGCGCCTCGAACGACGCGGCCGCGCGCCCGTTGACGGGCTGGACCAAATCCCGTGCCTGGATCATCGCCGCACCGTCAAAGGGCTTCCCGGACCGGTTCTCCCAATACAGCGTCGAAGTCCATCCCGGCGGCGGAAGCCGCAGCCCCGAACCCGAGCCCGGCGTCGAAGCCGTGGTCTTCCTGACCGGCGGCACACTGCAGCTGACACTCGACGGGGGAGCGCACGCACTGGAGGAAGGCAGCTACGCCTACCTGGCCGCCGGAGCGGACTGGACCATGCACAATGCTTCGGCCAAGACCGCGCACTTTCAATGGATCCGCAAGGCGTACATTGCCCTCGACGGCCACAGAGCCGCCTCGTTCGTGACCACGGAGCGCGAGGCTGAAGCTACGCCCAACCTTGGAACCAACGGTTCCAGAAGCACCACACAATTCGTTGCCGCCGATGACCTTGCCCACGACATGCACGTGAACATCGTCACTCTCCAACCCAACGGATCGGCCGCCCTTACCGAAACCCACGCAATGGAACACGGCATTTTCGTCTTGTCCGGCAGTGCTCTCTACCGGCTCAACGAGGACTGGGTACGGGTCCAGGCTGGTGACTCGCTCCTGCTGCGGGCCTTTTGTCCGCAAGCCTGCCATGTCACCGGCCCGGAAGAGTTCCGCTACCTCCAGTACAAGGAGGTAAACCGGCAATGCCGCCTGACCTAGAACCCCTACCGCGCCCGCTCCACCCGGCTTTCGTCCCACACCGGCTCGGCTGATTCGTAGACCTTGCCGTCGGAGCCGAACACCAGGAAACGGTCGAAGGACTTGGCGAACCAGCGGTCGTGGGTCACGGCCAGCACCGTGCCTTCGAAGGCGTCGATTGCACGTTCCAGGGCTTCGCCCGAGTGCAGGTCCAGGTTGTCCGTGGGCTCGTCCAGGAGCAATAGGGTGGCGCCGGAAAGCTGCAGCAGCAGGATCTGGAAGCGGGCCTGCTGGCCACCGGACAGGGACTCGTATTTCTGCTCCGCGGAACCCACCAGTCCGTAGGAGTCCAGGGCGCCGGACGCTGCTTCGCGGCCCAGGCCGGAGCGGTGCTCATCGCCGCGGTGCAGGATGTCCAGCAGTGTGCGGCCCAGCAGATCCGGGCGGGAGTGGGTCTGTGCGAAGAAACCGGGGCGGATACGGGCGCCGAGCTTCACGGTACCTTCGTGGGGCACTTCGGCGATTTCGACGTCGGACACCGGCAGGTGCTCGCGCTCCGGATCGGTGCCGCCCGCGGCGAGCAGGCGCAGGAAGTGGCTCTTCCCGGAGCCGTTGGAGCCCAGCACGCCCACACGGTCGCCGAACCAGATTTCAGTGGAGAAGGGCTTCATCAGGCCGGTGAGCTCGAGCTTCTCGGCCACCACGGCGCGCTTGCCGGTGCGGCCGCCGCGCAGTCGCATCTGGACGTTCTGCTCCAGCGGCAGGGCCTCAGGCGGGCCGGCCTCGAGGAACTTGGCCAGGCGGGTCTGGGCGGCCTGGTACTTGTTGGCCATGTCGGAACGGAACGCAGCCTTGGTCTTGTACATGTTGACCAGTTCCTTGAGCTTCACGTGCTCTTCGTCCCAGCGCTTGCGCAGTTCCTCGAAGCGGGCGTTGCGGTCCGCCCGGGCCTCAACATAGCTGCCGAAGCCACCGCCGTGGATCCACGCGCCGGCACCGTTGATGCCCGGTTCCAGGGTGACGATCCTGCCCGCGGCGTTGTTGAGGAGTTCACGGTCGTGGCTAATGAAGAATACGGTCTTCTTCGACTCGTTGAGCTTGCCTTCCAGCCAGCGCTTGCCGGGGACGTCCAGGTAGTTGTCCGGTTCGTCGAGGAGGAGCAGATCGTCTGGGCCCGCGAAGAGCGCTTCGAGGACCAACCGCTTCTGCTCGCCGCCGGACAGGCTCGACGCGCGGCGGTGCTGGGCCTTGTCGAAGGAAACGCCGAGCGCAGCCATGCAGACCTCGTCCCACACGGTCTCGACGTCGTAGCCGCCGGCGTCTCCCCAGTCCACGATCGCCTGGGCGTAGCGCATCTGGGTGGGCTCGTCGTCGTGCTCCATCATGGCGAGTTCGGCGTCCTCCACGGCCTTCGCGGCCGCGGCCAGCGCGGGCGGAGCGGCAGAGACCAGCAGGTCCCGCACGGAGGATTCGTCGCGGACCTGGCCCACGAACTGGCGCATGATGCCCATGCTGCCGGAGCGGCCCACGGTGCCTTCGTCCGGCGTGATGTCTCCGGCGATGATCTTGAACAGGGTGGTCTTGCCGGTTCCGTTCGGCCCGATCAGCGCCGTCTTGCTGCCGTCCGGGACCTTGAAGGTCACGCCGTTGAGCAGCTGGGTGCCGTCGGAGAGGAAGTAGTCGATGCCGGAGACGTCAATATGGGCCACTGCCCAATCTTCCCATGGGCCGTTCGCCCGCGATTACCCGGAGGTGGTTCGCCTCCCCGCGGCTCTCAGGGACGAACACGGCCCCACGGCTTGTAAACCGCCAGCACCAGCGCAAAACCGAGCGACAGGAACGACACAATCGGAGGAAACAGCAACTGGACAGGTGCGGCGCCCAAAGCACGGCGCACGGCTGCGCCGCTGGCCCCGTCCGCGTCGCCCAACTCGGCAGGCAGGGAGCCAACTGCCGGAAGCAACGCCACGAACACCAAGGCGGTGAGCACGATTCCCAGCAGCAGCTTCACGAGCACCCACCAGTACTCAAACAATCCCCATTTCGTCCAGAGGCCCTGGGCCAGCCCCGTGGCGAGCATCAGCAGGCTCAGGGCAAGGACAGCCGGCGGAACGAATATTCCGATTGCGGTATAGACGGCGACGGCGGTCCGTCCGCTGTCGGTCAGCAGGCCGGTAAACACGAGAAACAGGAGCCCGACGTCGAGGCCCATCCATCCGACGCCGCCGGTGATGTGCAGGAGCAGGACCAGCTTCCGCCAGCCCTGCGGCAGCAGCCGCCGTTCAGCCATGGTCATCTCCGGGTTGCTCTGGGCCCGGCGCAGTTCCGGGCACGGCCGGCGGGGCCGCCTCAGCGGACGGTCCGACGACGGCGGCGGGCCGGCGCCGGGCGAATCCCGGGGCGTGCTCGGGCCGGGGACCGAAACCGATCATGAGCGACGGCAGCTTGCGGAGCCACGGAAGTTTGCGGGCGGCGAAGACCACCGGGCCCGGCGGGCCGGCCAGTCCGACCGTCACGGCAGGGCCGAAAATCACCTTGTGGAGCAGACGCTGCACGTTCTGGACCACCACGGTGGGAAGCCAGCGGCGCTTCTGGACCGCTGCCAGGTCCCGCTCCGTCAGTCGCCCGCGCAGCAGCGGCCCCGCAAGCCTCGCGGCTGCTGCCACCGCATCCTGGATGGCCAGGTTGATTCCCACCCCGCCGGCAGGGGACATGGCGTGGGCGGCGTCACCGATGAGGAGCAGGCCGGGTTTGTGCCAGCGGCTGATCCGGTTGAGCTTCACGTCCAGCATGTGCAGATCGTCCATGGAGCCGATTTCGCCGACCCGGTCGGCCAGGTCGGGGCGCAGGCGGGCGATGCGTTCACGGAAGCGTTCCACGCCTTCGGCGCGCAGCCGGGCATCCGCCCCCTTCTCCGCGATGTAGGCGATTTGGTAGTAGTCCTTGCGGGTGAGGGCAAGAAGCACCTCATTTCCGGCGAAGCGTGGCGTCAGGCTGGCGATCTGGCCTTGTTCGTCTTTGTTGCGCGAGAGCCGGAACCACCAGGTGTCGAAAGGAACCGGGAATTCGCGGGGGAGCAATCCGGCTTCCCGGCGCAGCACGGATCCCCGGCCGTCGCAGGCGACGGTCAGCTCCGCCCGCAGTTCCCCGGCTGCGGACTGCGCATCCCGGGTGCGGTACGCGACCCCGGCGACCTTCCCGCCGTCGTACAGCAGCCCAGTGACCTCCGTGTTCATCCGGAGAGTGAAGCGGGGTTCGTCGCGGGCGGCGTCGACGAGGAAGTTCAGCAGTTCCCATTGCGGCACCATGGCCACGTAGTTGTAGGGCGGCTTCAGCTGGTCGAAGGCGGCCAGGGTGATGTCGCCGTCGGGAGTGGGGAGCCGGAAATTGCCCAGCCGGCTCTGCGGGAGCGCACGGAATCCCGCGCCCAAGCCCAATTCGTCGAGGAGCCGGATCGTGGAAGGGTGGACGGTGTCCCCGCGGAAGTCCCGCAGGAAGTCGGCGTGCTTCTCCAGCACTGTGACCTCGACTCCTGCGCGCGCCAGCAGAAGCCCCAGCATCACCCCGGCGGGCCCGCCGCCCGCGATGACGCATGTGGTCCTTTCGGCCTGGTGCATGGCACCTCCCGGATGGCAGCAAATTCAGCAGGCGATGAATTTAAGTGTGCATGGCGGCGACGTGATGTCCAGAGCCCTGCTGCGGGCGCCCGCCGCGTCAGCCCCCGTGGCTCCCGATGACCGCCTGATTACGGCCGAGGCTTTTCGCCATGTACAAAGCGGTGTCTGCGGCCGCGATGAGTTCTTCCAGGTCCGCTGTTTCTTTCCCGATCGGGATGATGCCGTAGCTTGCCGTAGGCATCGGGAAGCGGGCGGCGGCGCTGGCGGTTTCAAAGCGGTTGCTGATATCCGCGGCAATGAACCGCGCCCGCTCGGCACTGATCCCGGGCACCAGGAGGATGAATTCCTCTCCTCCGATCCGGCCCACGAGGTCACCTGAACGGACAGCTGCCCGGCACGCTCCGGCGAAAGCCTTGAGCGCAACGTCCCCCGCGGCATGTCCGTAGCTGTCATTGACGGCCTTGAAATGATCGAGGTCTGCCAGGACAAGGGAGCCGTGCCTGCCATCCAGCCTCATCCTACGAAGCTCATCACCTGCCTCCTGGAGGAAACCCGCACGGTTCAGGAGGGCTGTGAGACCGTCCTGGGCGGCAGCAGTCTTGAGCACCCGGGCCCGGTTTTCGCTGCTGAGGGCAAACATGCTGAATGAGGCGACGGCCAGGAACGCCATGCCGACCAGGGTGGTGACGGCGGAGCCGAAGAACGTGTTGTACCGGGAACTGCCTGCGCCGTCGAGGATGAAGGACATGAGGCGGCAGAAGTAGAAAATGGCGACCGAAGCGGCGGCAACGCCCATGGCCATCCGGATCCTGGAGGACTCTGGCCCGCCGAGCCACAACTCCCGTGCGGCCAATCCGATCATGAGGCACATGAAGGCCAGGAACACGCCGTCACCGGCCCAGGGGTTGATGCCTGGACGGTCCACCGCGGCTGCGACGGCGGAACTTGCGGGTCCGGCGACAAGCACCCAGACAGGGGGATGGAGCGCCCTTAGAGAGCGGGCGCTGGCCCAGACGGCACACGCACCGGCCACCAACAAGGAGTTTCCCAGCGGGTTCGCCAACCAGCCGAATGCAGTGCCGTCAAGCAGGAACACTGCCGATCCGATCAGGAACAGGGCGAGCGAGATGGACCACCAGCCGCTGTAGGGGGAGCGCGTGCTTAGAAAATCCCCGAAATAGAACAGAATGCCGACGGTGAACGCGACTACGGCAAAGGCCACCCTCAGGCTGTTCGTGTCAAGAGCCATCGCGGCCTGCCTGGAGGCGGGCGGCGAGCCGGATCCCGGGCCGCTCGCGCTCTCCCCGGCCTGGTCTGGCGGGTTCACGCGACGGGCCAACGGGCATGTTGATCCCCTCAGCTAGATCCGATGCTCGACTGGATGCGAGCTTACCAAGCGGCCGGGCGCATGAGTAGATCCAGGCTCCTTGCGGGGGCTCGGATCGTCCGCCATCGGACCAGGATCCGGGGCCTTCCGTGCCGTGCTCTTGGCCCCTGTCGGTGGCCGCCGCGCGGCCCTACAATCGGGGTGTGCGACGCCGGGCAGGGCACCCCCGGCCTTCCAGCAGCACCAGGAACAGTCAAGGCGGTGCCGGCAAGGAAATGACCGCCATGCCCACCGAAACAAGCGAGACCGAACGCAAGTACGACGCCGGCCACGACGCCCGGGTCCCGGAGTTCACGGAAATCCCCGGCGTCGAGCAGGTCACCGGCACTCACGAGACTTTCCTGGAAGCTGTCTACTTCGATACCCAGGACAAGGTGCTCTCCGCCCGCAGGATCACCCTGCGCCGGCGCACGGGCGGAGCGGACGAGGGCTGGCATCTGAAACTCCCGTTGGGACCTGATGAGCGCCGCGAAATCCGGGCACCGCTCGGCCAGCCCGACGTCGTCCCTCGCGAGCTGCGGGACCGCCTCGCGGCCTATACCCGAGGCAGGGAGCTGACCCCGCTGGCCCGGCTGTCCACCCGCCGGACCGTCCAAGGCCTCTACGGGCCAGGCGGCGAGCATCTCGCCGACTTCGCCGATGACCGGGTCCACGCAATCAACCTTCGTGGGACCGACCAGGGCACGCACTGGCGCGAATGGGAAATCGAACTTGTCCACGCCACCGCGAAATTCTTCGACGCCGCCGCACCGGCGCTTACCGCGTCCGGCGCCGTCCCGGCCGAACATGCGGCCAAGATCGCCCGCGCCCTGGGCGATGCATGGCCCCCCGCCCTTGCCATCCGGCCCGCCAAGCCGCGAAAGAAAGGACCCGCGCGGGAGGTTCTTATCGCGTACCTTGACACCCAGATGGCCGAACTCATCGCCAACGACGCCGGAGTCCGGACGGGAGCGGGCGAGGCCGTGCACGACATGCGCTCCGCCGCCCGCCGTATCCGATCCGCTTTGCGCATCTACCGGCCGATGCTTCGCCGGGATGCCGCCGCCGCACTGGGCCGCGAGCTGCAATGGCTCGGCCGCATGCTCGGACGACCCCGCGACGCAGAAGTAAGGCGGGACAGGATCCTGGCGAAGCTGCACCAACTGCCCGGAGAGCAGGACGCCGGCCCCGCCCGGGGGGCCATCGAACATGAACTTGGCACCACCTACAACACCAGCTACCAACGGCTCCTTCAGGCCCTGGACACCAGACGATACTTCGATCTGCTGGACGCACTCGAGGACTTCCGGAACCGGCCCCCGGCCAAGGCCAAAGCAAAACGCCCGGCCCGCAAGGCAAGCGCCAAGCTCGTCAACAACGCAGCCCGCCGCATGGACCGCTCACACCGACAAGCCAAGAAGATCGGCGGCGGCCTCCAGCATGACAACGCCCTGCACGAGATCCGAAAAGACGCCAAACGCCTCCGGCATGCCGCAGAAACTGTCGCCGCCATCCACGGCAAGCGGGCTCGGCGGATCGAAAAAGCCGCCAAGCGCATCCAGCAGATCCTAGGTGAACGCCAGGACGCCGTCGTCGCCCGCGAACTGCTCCACAGCCTGGCCGCCGGCCCCGGCCTACCCGCAGGCACGAAGACCGTGTACGAAGAGCTCGCAACTGCTGAAACCCGGGCCGCGGAGCAGGCCGAGGCCGCCTATCGGAAGGCGCGCAAGAAAGCCCGCAAGCTGCGCCTTCGCTGAACGGGAAATATCGGGCGCCCCCGCCTCGGCCTCCGCCGGATATAACCTCCGTAATATGTGCACTACAATGCACATATGCACTTAAAGGAGGAAGAGTGATGCTGCCGGTACTGCGGAACCGCACGTACCGGCGGCTGTTCTCCGCCCAGATCGTGGCGCTCCTGGGCACGGGGCTGCTCACTGTGGCTCTGGGCCTGCTCGCCTTCGACCTCGCCGGGCGGGACGCCGGAGCCGTCCTCGGCACGGCCCTCACCATCAAGATGACCGCCTATGTCGGCTTCGCCCCGGTGATCAACGCCGTCGCGGCGAAGCTCCCGAAGAAGCCGGTGCTCATCGCGGCCGATCTGGTGCGGGCGGCGATGGCGCTGTGCCTGCCCTTCATCACCGAGGCGTGGCAGATCTACGTGGTGATTTTCCTGCTGCAGTCCGCTTCGGCAACGTTCACCCCGGCTTTCCAGTCGTTGATCCCGGCGGTCCTCCCGGCAGAGCGGGACTACACCCGGGCACTGTCCCTTTCCCGGCTGGCCTACGACCTGGAAGCGCTGGCCAGCCCGGCGATCGCGGCCGTGCTGCTGACCGTGCTCAGCTACAACAAGCTGTTCCTCGGCACGGCAGCCGGTTTCCTGCTCTCCGCGCTCCTGGTCGTCCGTACCGCACTGCCCCCAACCGGGAGTGGCCCGGCACAGGAGGCTCCGGCGTCGTTGTGGCACCGCACCACCCTCGGCGCAAGGATCTTCTGGCGGACCCCCAAACTGCGTTCGCTGCTGGCGCTGAACCTGGTGGTCGCCGCACCCACGGCCATGGTCCTGGTGAACACCGTGGTCTACGTCCGGGAGGTGCTGCACCGGCCGGAGACGGACCTTGCCCTCGCCCTGGCCTGCTTCGGAGCCGGCTCCATGGCCGTGGCGCTCGGTGCGCCGCGATTGTTGGAGCGTTTCGGGGACCGTCCGGTCATGCTCAGCGGAGCAGCCGTCATCCCCGTGGTCACCGCCGCCGCCGCGGCCGTGACGTTCCTGGCGGAACCGGGCACCGGAACAAGCACCGGGGCGGACAGCGCCTGGTGTTTGCTGCTTGGGCTGTGGTTCCTGCTGGGGGCCGGCAACTCGACGGTCCTGACGCCGTCGGCACGGCTGCTGCGCGAAGCCTCCGATGAGGCAACGCGGCCCTACGTCTTCACCGCCCAGTTTTCGCTGTCCCACGCCTGCTACATCGTCACGTATCCGCTGGCGGGCTGGCTCGGCGCCACGGCGGGGCTTGGCCCGGCTGCCCTCGCGCTGACTATTGTTGCGATGATAGGCAGTACGGGTGCGTTCCTCTCGTGGCCGCGCAGGCCTCGGGGGCGCGCGTCCGGACACCGGCCCGGACAGCCGGGAAGCCGCGGAACTCAAGCACTAGGAGCAGGCCTTTGAGCAGCGCCAACAGAGCCGGCAGCGCCGCCAGCGCCAGCATCGAGCGGCAAGAGTCCGTGCCCTCGCTCGTCCACGAGGTGACCCCGGACGCCGAGCTGCTCGACACCGCGGCCGGAACGCTGCGGATGCTCGCCGAACCCACCCGGCTTCACCTGCTCTGGCAACTGAGCTCGGGGCCCAAGTCGGTCACCGAACTCACGGAACTGGCCGAGGTACCACGCACCGTGGTCAGCCAGCACCTAGCGAAGCTCCGGCTCAGCGGCCTGGTGGACACCCGCAAGGACGGCCGGCACGTCATCTACTCCCTGCACGACGGCCACCTGGTCCGGCTCATCCGCGAAACCCTGAACCACGCCGACCACCAGCTCACCGGCGAACCGTTCCACGACTGAGGCGGCCGGCTTGCCGGCCTGGGCCCCGTCAGTACCGGCTCGGGAGCGGCGTCCTCATGATGTGCGGCAGCTGCGAAATGATGCTCACAATGAAGATGAAGTAGGCAATGAAGAACAGGCACCCGGCGATGAAGAGCCCGATCCCCACCCAGCCCAGGACCTTTCCGTCCTGCGCCGGAACCCCATAGGCTTCGGCTTTCTTGGACTGCATGATCGCCAGCGGGCCGAAGACCACGCCGAGCGACACGATCCCCAGCACTCCGAACACGGCGGCCAGCCGGGCGTGCTTCATGCCCTCGAGGTACCAGCGCAGTTGGCCTTGGGTGACTGGAGCTTGGTCCGGTTGCGGGTACCCGGGCTGGAGATCCGGCGGTGGTGTGGACATGCGTTCCCCCTCGATGCTTGTTCCCGATGCGTGGCCTTCCCGGGAAGGTTCCGCGTGACAGCCTGAGGATATGTCCTGGCCGCAAGCAGGGACTACCCCGCCGCGGTCAGGAATTCCTTCAGCAGCGGTCCGCTGGTAGTGGCGCCGAGGCCGCCGTCCTCGACGAACACCGCCACTGCGAGGTCGCCGTGCACCGCCACGATCCAGGCGTGGGTTTTGGGCGGGTTCTCCTTGCCGAACTCGGCGGTGCCGGTCTTGGCACCCACCGGCGCGCCCGGGACCTGCGCCAGGAAGCCGGCGTGGCCGGAGGTGACCACGGCCCGCATCATGTCGCTGAGGGCGGCCGCTTCGGCCTTCGTCAGCGGTTTCGCGATCGCCGGGGCGGTAGCCGAGGCAGAAGAAGGAGCGGACGACGGCGGCGAGGCGCCCGCCGCGGGCGCGGCACCGCCGTCGGGGCTACCGCCGTCGGGGTTAAGGACCAGCTGCGGCGAGACGGGAGCGCCGTGGCCCACGGATGCAGCCATCACGGCCGCGGCGAGCGGCGAGAGCAGCACCTTGCCCTGGCCGATCATGGAGGCGGCGTGCTCGGTGCCTTCGGCGCTGCCTGGGACGGAGCCGAGGAAGGCGTCGGCGCCCAGTTTAGGTGCTTCCACGGCCACGCCAAGGGAGGTGGCAGCGGATTCGAGCTGCTGCTGGCTGACCTTGTCCCGGGCGGAGATGAAGGCCGTATTGCAGGAGTGCGCGAAGGCTTCACGGAGCGGGACCGAGCCCAGGGAAGACGCCGGATAGCCCTCGGCGTTCTTGAAGGTGCGGCCGTCAACGGTGAGTGTGGGCGTGCACTCGACCTTGGAATCGGGGGTCATGCCGTCGCGGAACATCGCCAGGGAATCAACGATCTTGAACGTGGAACCGGGGGCGTACTGGCCCAGCATGGCGGTGTTGTAGCCGTTGCTGCCGGGACCGGACGCGGCGGCAAGCACGGCCCCGGTGGAGGGCCGGATCGCCACAATGGCCGACGCCGGGCCGATGTCCGCCAGGGTGGTTTCGGCGAGCTGCTGCAGCCTGAGGTCCAGCGTGGTCTTCAAGGAGGTGCCGTCCGAGGCCGGGACTTCGAACAGGGTGCGTGGTTCTCCGCTTGCGCCCTCGGCCGGGGCGTCCTGCCCGGACGCGGGCACGGCCGCCACCACCAGTCCGTCCTTTCCGCGCAGCAGGGAGTCGTACTTTTCCTGCAGGCCGCCGGTGCCGACGATGTCCCCGGCTTTGAGGGCGCCCTTGGACTTTTCGATCTGCTCGGCGCTGGCCTGGCCTACCGAACCCAGGACGGGGCGGGCGAAGGTGCGGGTGGGCGCAAGCGGCATGGTGCCCGGCAGGGCGACCGCGCCCGGGATTGCCTTCAGCTTCGCCTCGGTGATTTCCGGGGTGAAGCCGCGCAGCACGATCGCTTCCACGAAGGCCTGCGCACCGGCGGCCGCGGTCTGCTTGGCGTACTCCCCGGCGTCCAGGCCAACGAGTCCGGCCAACGCCCGGGCGGAGGAGTCCACCTTGGCCGCGTCCACCTTGGTCTTGTCCAGGCCCACGCGGATCACCTTGCGGTCCTGCACAATCGGGGTGTCTCCGGCGCCGAGGATCCCACCCCGCTTGGCGCCGACGGTGGTCACGTCCAGCACTTCGCCGTCCTTGAGTTCCGGGGCGAGCAAGGCCGGGTTCCACTGCACGGACCATTTGTCCCCGGATTTCTTCAGCTCGGCCTGGGAGCTGTACTTCCATTCGGCCGAACCCAGCTTCCAGCTGTAGTCCAGAGGCACGGTGGCCTTGCTCCCGTCGAGCTTCACCTCGCCGGCCTGCACGGCCGGTTTGATGTCGCCGAGGTCCGCGAACACGGCCTTGAGCTGCTCATTCGCCGCCGCCGTTTCCGTGCCGTCGAGGGCCACGGGGCCGAGGTCGAGCGCCGCCAGCGAGGACGCGAGCTGCTTGGCAGCGCCCTCCGCCCCGGCACGGCCGTCGTCGCACGCCGCCAGCGATCCGGCGAGCATCAGGGCCGCAAGTCCAGTTACCAGAATCTTCGTTGTTTTCCCCACCCGCGCCATTATGCCGTGTCCCCCTGACAGGCCCGCCGGGGACATGCGGTGCCCCGCTACGCATGATGACAAGCATGTGCGTCGACTCCACCGTGCGGGCCGCCGCCGAGCGGGGACACGACGTCGTGCTCGTCCACACGGACATCTAGGCGGGCGTCCCTTTAGCGGCCGACGGCGGCCGGTCACCTTCCACGCGAAAGGTGACCGGCCGCCGTCGTACGTCAAGAGCAGCTGAACTTCGCGTCGCCCCACACGCCGTGGGCCCCGTTGATCGACCCGGATGGCTCGACCACCAGCTCCACGTATGCCGCACCTGTCAGGTCCACGTTGACCGATTCCGGGGCGAAGCCCGGCGTGTAGGTGCGGGACTGATACTTGTTCACCCCGTCGGCGTTGACCTTGAAAATGATGTTGCCGCCGAAGCCGCTCTCCAGCCCCACCTGCGAGGTGAAGGAGGAGCACTTGCCGCCCAGGTAGTAGGTGATCCGGGACAACGCGTGCACGCCCAGGCCCTTGCTGTAGCTGGGCTGCTGACCAGTGGCGGGGTCGGTGTAGTTGATGGCCAGGGGCTTGTCCGGGGACGTTGCCGAATCCTTGTTGGCCACATTGATGCCGATCACGCCATACCCATTGACAGCGTCCACCCAGGGGGTTTCCGAGGCGTAGACGGTGCCGTGCGGGGCCTCGGGCAGGGGCTGGGTGGTGACCTTCCAGTCGAAGAACTTCACCCGCGTATCGGTAGGCAGGGTGACGGAGGCCAGTTCCTTGGTGGGGTTGAGGCGCACCGTGTTGGAGAAGGCCTGATACTTGTACTGCGTGTATTCCGGGGACGGCCCGTTGGCGTTGTTGCGGCCCATCTCGGAGACCGCCACCACTGCCCCGTTCAGCACGCTGGGCTGGAGCCAGTTGGGGAAGAAGATGGATTGCTTCTCACTCGTTCCGTCCGTGTACGTCAGCGTCAGCACGGGACTGGTGCCGCCGCCCACCGCCGCCGATCCCAGCACGGCCAGGTGCGTTCCCTTGCCGCCCACGGCGATAGTCTGCCCGGAGAGCGCCACCGCGTTAGGGACATCCGGTCCGGCCGCAGGCCAGGTGTAGTCCACCCGTTTGGGCGTTCCGGCATTCACGGTCACCGTGCTGCCCGGCCGGACCCCTCCCGCCGGGATGGGCGCGGTAGCGAGCTGTTCGGCCGCGAAGGTGGCCCCGCCGCCGTCGAAGTTGCCCAGGGCCTTGTTTGCCACCGTGGTGACGGAAATGTTGTTGTACGCCGCGGCGAGGGAGCCGTAGGCGACATAGATCTGGTTCGCTCCGGCGACCGTCTGCGCGGTGCCGTCCACAGCCTTGTACGACGCCGAGAATCTGACGGTCTGCGGGCCCGCCTTTGCGCTGGTGCCGGGTGAGATCACGAATGTCGCCGTCGCCGTCCCGCCGCCGGGAACCGTTGCTGCGGTGTCCCCGGCGGCGCTCTTGACCGTCCAGCCTTCGGGCAGCGACGGGGTGGTCTTGACGTTGGACTTGGCCGACTTTCCGGTGTTGACGAATTCGGCGGTCACCGTGGTGTCCTGGTCCTGGAAGACCTGCTGGCCGGTGGTGACGCGGACTTCGGCGGCGCTGGCTTCCTGGCTTGCGCCGCCCAGCGGTCCGGCCTGCTTCAGGAGCACGCTGGCGGACTTGTCCGAGGCGATCACGCCTGCCTTGACGTAGATGGTGCCGTTGTTGGCTGCATCGAAGTACCAGCCGGTGCTTGCGGCGTCGAAGGCTTCCTTTCCGGCGAGCCTGCCAAGGATCTTTGTGCCGATCCGGACCTCGGCCGGGGCGGCGCCGGCGTGCACTTTGAGCTGGTACGGCCGGGCCGCGGCCTTGCCCGTGTAGTCGCCTTCGCGCGGGTTGATCGTCACGGACACCGTTCCCGGGCCGTAGTCCGGGGCCTCGACGTCGAAGCGCTGGCGTGAGGCCTTGCCGTCCTTGTAGTTACGGGTGACCTTGTCATCCTCGTACAGGGTGAAGCTGCCCTTGCCCTTGGCGTAGACGTCCAGGGTGATGGGCGAGTCCTCGGGAACCAGCGAGGCGTTGCGGGCCACGATGCCCTGCGGCACCACGGCGCCGGCCCGGACGAAGACGGGGAGCCTGTCCAGCGGGGCGTTGTAGCCGTTGAGGATCTGTCCGCCCTGGTAGAGCTTGCCGGTCCAGTAATCCACCCATTGCTGGCCGGCGGGCAGGAAGATGCCGTTGCGGACGTCCGTCTGGGTGAAAACAGGGGCCACCAGGAAGTCCTTGCCGAGCATGAACTGCTTGTTGGCCTCGTCCCCGTAGGACCACTGCTGATCCGGGAACTCCAGGGCCATGGAGCGCATCATGGACACGCCCGTGGTCGAGGATTCCTGGGCCAGGGTGTAGATGAAGGGCATGAGCTGCTGGCGGAGCTGCAGGTACTTGCGGTTGATGGCGGTGGCCTCGTCGCCGTAAAGCCAGGGCCGCTTGTCCTTGGCTGCCCAGCCGGACATCGAATACAGCGCGGGCGCGAAGGCCTTCCACTGCAGATCGCGGACGTAGGACTCGGGGGAACCGCCGAAGATGCCGTCGACGTCGCCCGTGGTGAACGCCAGGCCCGAGTTGCCGGCGCCGGTGAGGGCCGGGACCTGCCAGCGGACGGCGTCGAGGTTTCCGGAGTGGTCACCGGTCCACTGCATGCCGCAGCGCTGGGCGCCCGCCCAGCCTTCCACCATGAGCGCGGTTCCGCGGGCGTCGGAGTACTGCTCGATGCCGTCGTGCGCGGCCTCGCAGCCGGTGAGTGCCTGGCGGTAGCCCTGGCCCACCCAGGCGACGTCGAGCTTGCGCAGCCGCACTCCGGCTTCGCCCACTTCGTAGGCCTGGTTGGTCAGGGAGCGCTGCGTCCAGAGGCCCACCTTGAGATCGGTTTCCTGCTCGATGTTGGCCACGGTTTCCGGCAGTTGCTGGTACTCGCAGCCGTAGCCGTCGTTGACCAGCATCCAGCCGGCGGGCATGTCGTTCTCCACGAACTTGCGGGCGGTCTTGATGGCGTCAGGGGTTCGCTGTTTGGCGCCGTCCGGATCGCCGAAGCCCGAGGAGGAGTAGCCCGGGTTGGAGCGGTTGTAGCAGTCGGCGTCCCCGTATTCCAGGGCGTAGACCGGCGGCATCATGGGTTTGCCCGTGAGCGTGGTGTAGGCGCCCAGGGACTGCTTGTAGTCGCCCACGAAGTAGTAGGCGTCGAATCGCTTTTCCTCGTGGGTGGTGCTCGGCTGGCTGCCGAAGTCGTAGGAGCCGCGGGCGAAGGTGTTGCGCAGTACCCCGTAGCCCTTGGAGGACATGTAGTACGGCACGGCGTTGGGGTAGCCGTCGTCGTCCCAGTCGAAGTTCCGGGCGATGTTGATCAAGGCGCCGGTGTGCACGGAGCGGCCGTTCTGCATGCCGCCGCCGATGAACTGCTCGCCCTGCTGGGGCTGCAGGTGCTGGGTGGCCGACTTGGCGCCGAAGGTGATCGGCGCGGATTCGGCGAAGACCAGGGAACCATCCGCGCGGCTGACCCGCAACTGGGTGGTGGCCTTGTTGATTTCCAGTGTGACCTTGGCGGTCTTGATGGTGAGCCAGTCGCCGTCTTCGACAGTCACCGCCGTGCCGGCGAACTTGTCCTTGCCGACCACGATGTTCGCGGTGCGGGCGGGATCGCCCTGGTCCGTATTCGCGGGGTCGGTGAAGCTTCCGGAGGGATCGGCCTCGAGGCGGAAGTTGACCTCGTCCAGGAAGGTCACGCGGAGGGCGCCGGCTTCCGCGGAAAGGTCAACCACATTGTTGTCCTGCGTGAATCCGGTGATCCCGCCCAGGGGAACGCCTGCGGCGTCCACCGGGACCTCGGGGGTGACGGTCTTGATGGCGGCCGGGTCTCCGGGGGCGGCAGCCGCGGCCCCCGCGAAGCTGAGCGCCGGAATGCCCGACGCCGCCAGGAGGGACGCCAGGGCAAGCGCGGTGGTCTTTTTCCTGAGGCAGCCCAGGGTTCGGTGGGAGGTGTTGGCCCGGGTGCCGGGCCGGGCGTGTCTGGGCAGGGCTTTTCCGGGCAGGCCTGATGAGGGTAGCGACATGGGACTCACTTTCGAGGATGACTTTTTATGATCTAACTCACAGTGAAACGTTCACTAATAGTCATGGCGAAAGGAGGTCAGGTCAAGCGTTTCACCAAAATTTGACATATTGCAGGCAGAGGAAGGCGCAGGAGGAGGCGCGCGGTTTCGGGGTGGAAGGCTTTGGATTCCCGGAGGTCGGTTCTCCGAAAGCCCGCACGGCTCAGGCGTCGCGGATGATCCGCTTTTGCCTGGCAACGGCGATCGCGGCCGTGCGGTTGTCCACGCCGAGCTTGGCGTAAATGTGCACCAGATGGGTCTTCACAGTGGCCTCGGAAATGAAGAGCTGCCGCGCGATGGCCCGGTTGCCCAGCCCCGTGGCCAGGAGCTCAAGGATCTGCAGCTCGCGGGGGCTCAGGGCCGTCTCCGGATTCCTGATGTGCCCCATCAACCGGGCCGCCACCCCGGGCGCCAGGGCGGTCTGGCCGGCCGCGGCGGACAGGACGGCCTGGCGGATCTGCTCCGGCGGGGCGTCCTTGAGCATGTACCCCGCGGCGCCGGCTTCGACGGCGGCCAGGATGTCGGCGTCGGTGTCGTACGTGGTGAGGATCAGCACGGGCGGCGGGGGAGTTCCGGCGTCGCCGGCTTTGATCCGGCCGGTCGCGGTGGCACCGTCCATCCCGCCGCCCATCTGCAGGTCCATCAGGACCAGGTCCACCGGTTCGCCGAGCGCATTCAGGCGCGAGAGCTCGGCCAGGGCGGCACCGCCGTCGGCTGCTTCCGACACCACGATGACCCCTTCGAAATCGGCCAGCATGGCGCGGAGCCCGGCACGGACCACGGGGTGGTCGTCCACGAGCAGGACGCGGATGTCAGGCACCGGAGGCACTCCCTTCCGACAAACCGTCCCTTTCCGGCAGCGGCAGCCGGATGGCCACCACGGTTCCTTCGCCCGGCGCGGATTCGACATCCAGGGAGCCGCCCAGGGCGGACAGCCGCTCGCGCAGGCTGCTGAGCCCCACACCGCTGCCGTCTCCCCGCGCGGCAGCTGCCGGCAGCACGATGGCGGGGTCGAACCCCACGCCGTCGTCGTAGATGTCCATGGTCACCTCGGCATCCAGGAAGGACAGCGTGACGACGGCGGTCCGCGCCCTGGCATGCGCCCAGACGTTCGCAAGGGAAGACTGCGCCGCACGGAGGACCGTGGCCTGGTAGGCGTTGGGCAGCTCGACCGCCGTGCCGTCGAGTTCGAAGCGGCAACGCAATGGCGTGCCCCGGGCCGCGGCCTCGCTTTCGGTCTTCATGCACAGCCGCCGCAAGGTATCCACCAGGGTCGACCGCTCAAGGGCGGGAGGACGGAGTCCGCGGACGAAGCTGCGGGCCTCATCGAGGTTGGCGGCGGCGGTCTCCTGCACAGTCTGCAGGCGGCTGCGCACTGTCTCCTGGTCCCCGGCGTCGAGCGCCTTCGCCGCCGAACGGCCCATGAGGACGATGCTGGAGAAACCCTGGGCCAGGGTGTCGTGGATTTCGCGGGCAAGCCGTTCACGCTCGGCCAGGACGCCGGCGTCGTGCTGGCTCCTGGCCAGTTCGGCGCGGGTGCGGCGCAGTTCCTCGGCCGCGCGCCGCTGGTTCTCGGCTTCCGCGTAGAGCGCCCGGTAGGCGAGCCCGGTGACGACGGCGAAGGCCGCACCGAACACGGGTCCCAGGACCATCGCGAGCTGCATGCCGCCGTCGCCGGCACCGCTTCCGGCACCGCGGCTGTGGAACCATAGCGCCCCCACCAGCAGCGCCGTGCTGGCGCCGATGGCGGGCAGGGCCCAGCGTAAGGGAAGCAGGTGCAGCTGCAGGAAGAAGAGGGGAAATGCCACCCAGGCGAAGTCGGAACTGACCGTCAGCAGGAGCAGCCAGAGCAGGGTCACGGCGACCAGCCAGCGGAGGGCAAAGGGGTTCGGGTCAAAGCGGGCGGGGTCGGCTGCATGGCGCTTCTCCAGGAGGGTGCCCGCCAGGTACACGGCCGCGAGCAACAATGAAAGCACCAGGCCCGCACCCAACGCCACGGGCGAGGCCGGGCCGATCACCAGCCGGACCACCGCCACAAGCAGCAACACGGCGAAGCCCACGTGCAGGCTCACCCGGAGGACGCGCAGGATCAGTGCCGTGCCGCCTTGGTTCTGCCCTTCGCCTTGCGGGCCCCGGGGCTCCTGCCGTTCCTCCATGCCTTCAAGACTAGCCACCGGCACCGACAGGAAAGCGCCGATTCCCGCGCCGGAGCGGCCGAATCAACCGATCGGTTGATCCGCGGCTCAACCCCATGGTTCCCCCGGATCAACCCCGTGCGCGATGTCCCCGGCCCCCGCCGCGGACAGAGTGGAAACAGAAGCAAAACCGCCCCCAGGCTGCACGGCTCCGGGGCACGAACGAAGGATTCCGATGTTCCTCGCGCTCCGCGATCTCCGCTTTGCCAAGGGCCGCTTTGCCCTCATGGGCAGCGTGGTTGCCCTGATCACCCTCCTGTTGGTCATGCTGTCCGGCCTGACCGCCGGCCTCGGCAACCAGTCGACGTCTGCCATCGCCGCGCTGCCTGCGGACCGTATCGTCTTCGGCGCCCCGCCCGGCGGTGAGGCCAAGGCCTCCTACACGGAATCCGAAGTCACCCCGGAGCAGTTGAACAGCTGGCGTGCCCAGCCGGGCGTTGCCTCCGCCGGGGCGCTCGGCATCGGCCAGAGCCGGTTCCAGTCGCTCGGCGACGACGGCGCGGCCCGCGGCACCGCGAACGTGGCGGTGTTCGGCACGGACGGGACAGTACCTGCACCAGCCGCTGCGGGGCTCACGGACGACACCGTGGTCATCGGCGAAACCCTGGCCAAGGACTTGGACCTCGCCGAGGGCACCCGGGTATCCGTCGCAGGCAACAAGCTGACTGTCTCCGCCATCGTTCCGGACCAGTGGTACTCGCACACCGGCGTCGTCTGGACCACCCTGGGGACATGGCGCCAGATCGCGCACGCCGGCCCCGGTGAGGCCACCGCCCTGGCGGTGACGTTCGGCGCCGGAGCCTCCGTGGACACCGACGCCGCCGATGCGGCGGCCGGGACGGTCAGCGCCACCCCTACGGGATCCTTCCAGGCGCTCGGTTCCTACAAGAGCGAAAACGGCTCACTCATGCTCATGCAGGCATTCCTTTACGGCATCTCCGCCCTGGTCATCGTGGCGTTCCTGACGGTCTGGACCGTGCAGCGGACCCGCGACATCGCCGTTCTCAGGGCCCTCGGTGGTTCCACCGGATACGTGCTGCGCGACGCCTTGGTGCAGGCCGGAGTCGTGTTGCTGGCCGGCGCGGCGGCAGGCGGCATCGCCGGTGCGATCGGCGGCTTCTTCGCGGCCCAGGCGGCGCCTTTCCTCATCACGCCGCTGACCAGCCTCCTGCCGGTTGCGGGCGTGGTGGTGCTGGGCCTGGCAGGCGCCGTTCTCGCCGTCCGCGGCGTCACCAAGGTGGATCCTCTGCTCGCACTTGGCGGCAACTAAGCCGCTGACCGAACCGGCAACTCAGCCCGCAACCGCAACCCGCAAATCAGCCCACCCAAGCAAACATTCCCCGAAAGGCATATACCGTGGCCACCCCGCTCACCCTCGTCAACGTCACCCTCGACTACCCGGACGGCAGCTCCGCCATCAAGGCCCTGGATTCCGTCAACCTCTCGGCCAACGCCGGCGAATTCCTCTCCCTCGTTGGCCCCTCCGGATCGGGCAAATCATCGCTCCTCGCGGTGGCGGCAACCCTCGTCACGCCCACCTCCGGGCTGGTGCTGATCGACGGGCAGGACGCCACCGCGCTCGGGGCGGGGGAACGCACCGCCCTGCGCCGCGAAACAGTGGGCATCATCTTCCAGCAGCCCAACCTCCTGTCCTCGCTGACCGCCGTCGAACAGCTCGTCATCGGCGAGCACCTGCGGGGCAAACCGCTGCGCGCGGCACGCCGGCGGGCGGCGGAACTGCTCGACGTCGTCGGGCTAGCGGACGGGCTCAACAAGCGGCCACACCAGCTCTCAGGCGGTCAGCGCCAGCGGGTCAACATCGCCCGGGCGCTGATGGGAAGCCCGCGGGTGCTGCTGGTGGATGAGCCGACGGCGGCGCTGGACATGGAGCGGAGCGAGGCGATCGTGCGTCTGCTGCGGCGGGTCACCGATGAGTTCTCGACCGCAACCCTCATGGTCACGCACGACACCGAGTTCCTGCCGCTCACGGACTCCGTGCTCACCATGCGGGACGGGCGGCTTGGGGCAGCCGTAAGCACTGCCGCCTGACTCAGCGTTACTGGGACAGCAGCGCCTCATCCTGCGCCTCGTCATAGGCGTCCCGCGCGGCCAGGATGGCGGGCACGTTGCCTTCTGCCCATTTCCGCAGCTGCGCCAGGGGTTCCAGGAGGGAGTGGCCAAGCTCCGTCAACTCGTAGTCCACGCGCGGGGGTACCTGCGCGTGGATGGTGCGGGTGACCAGGCCGTCGCGTTCGAGGGAGCGCAAGGTCTGCGTGAGGACTTTCGGCGTGACGACGCTGACCATCTTGCGCAGATCGGAAAAGCGCACCGGGCCGCCCTCGAGCACCTGGACCACCAGCGATGCCCACTTGTCGCCGATCCGCTGGAAGATCACCCGAGAGGGGCAGTTGGGGTCCAGGACGTTGGCGGGGAGGCTGCTGTTGTCTCTCGCAATGGTATCCACTGGGTAACTCAGTTCCTTTGAAGCTATCAGTATCAAATAGATACCGTCTTTCCATTGCAAGATTAGCAACCCCGAGGAGAGACATGAAAATCGCAGTATTCGGCGCCACCGGCATGGTCGGCAGCCAGATCGTCAACGAATCCCTCAGCCGCGGCCACGAGGTCACCGCCATCTCGCGCAAGGGCGTGGATGTGGAAGGCACCCGCTCCCTCGCGGCCGATCAGGCAGACCCCCAGGCTTTCGCCGCCGTTGCGAAGGAACACGACGTCGTCGTGCTGGCTACGGGCCCCAGCCGCACCGGCGGCGACCACGGAGAATGGCTGGACGCCATGGCCACCGCGTACAGCAACACTGAAGGCACCCGCCTGATGATCGTCGGCGGAGCCGGCACGCTGGAGATCGACGGGGTGCGGCTGCTCGATTCCCCCGGATTCCCCGAGGCCTACCGGGCAGAAGCCACCACTGCGGCCAAGGCACTCGAGCTGGTCAGGCAGACCCCGGACAACGTGGACTGGACCGTCCTCGCCCCGGCTCCCGTGATCCAGCCCGGTGAACGCACCGGCCAGTACTCCACCGCCAAGGATTCCCCTGCGGGCAACAGCATCTCCTCGCAGGACTACGCGGTGGCAATGTTGGATGAGATCGAGACTCCGGCGCACCGCCGGGCGCGTTTCACGGCTGCCAACTAACTCACATCGCCGCGGTCCCGGGGAACTTTCCGGGCCGCGGCTTCGTGATTTACGTGAACATTCAAGTACATCGAGAGGACGACCCATGGCCGGCAAGAAACGACCCTGGATCCTGGTTGCCGTAGCCGCCGTCGCGGTCCTTGCCGCACTCGCGGCTATCTTCGGTCCGCAACTCTACGCACAGTCCCAGGGCCCGGCACCGGCGCCGCTGTCCGTGGCAAGCTCCTCCTCCACAGCTTCCGGCGCGGCTTCCAGCCCCGCCGCGGCCAGCTCCACCGATACCGGCACATGGACCGTCGCCTCCGCTTCCCAGGCCGGCTACCGGATCAAAGAGGTCCTCAACGGCGCCGACGTCACCGTCGTCGGCCGGAGCGAAAAGGTCAGCGGTTCCGCCACCGTTTCCGGCACCCAACTGACGAAGGCGAAGATCGACGTCGACGTCGCCAGCATCGCCACTGACAGCGGCAACCGCGACGACTACTTCCGCGGGACCGTCATGAAGGCCGATGCCTTCCCGACGGCGTCCTTCACCCTCTCCGCACCCGCCACCATTCCACCGCTCAGCTCAGCCCCCGCAACCGTCGAGGCGAAGGGAACCCTGGAACTGGCAGGGGAGAAGCGCGACGTCACGGCAAAGCTGCAGGTGGTCCGCGACGGGGCAAAGGTTTCGGTCTCCGGGACCATCGACCTCGTCCTGGCGGACTTCGGCATCACGGCGCCGGACCTCGGCTTCGTCAAGGTGGAGAACACCGGAAGCGTCGAGTTCCTGGTGCACTTGGAGAAGGCCTAGGGTCCCAGCTCCGGCAGCGGCAGCCCGAAGACGTCCTTCAGGGCGTGCCGGGCTGCGTGGTACCCGGGCATGCCGGTGACGCCTGGTCCTGGCGGGGTCGAGGAGGAACAGAGGTACACCCCGGGCAGCGGCGTGCGCCACGGATTGGTGGACAGCACCGGGCGGCGCAGCAGTCCGCGAACGTCCATCAGGCCGGCCCCGAAATCGCCGCCCACATAGTTCGGGTTGTACGCGGCGAGCCCGGCCGCCGTCGTCGTCTTCCAGCCGACCACCACGTCCCGGAAGCCGGGCGCGAAGGTTTCGATCCGCTCCATCACGGCAGGGGACATGTCCACCGTGGAGTTCCTGGGCACATGGCAGTACGTCCACAGGATGTGCCGTCCGGCAGGGGCGCGGCCCGGGTCCACCACGGAGGGCTGGGCCACGAGGACATACGGCTTCGCGGGGTGGCGTCCGTCGGCCACTTCATTCTCCGCGTCCGCCATCTGCGCGCGCGTCCCGCCCACGTGGACGGTTCCGGCGTCGCGCAGTTCGGTGGCCGCCCACGGCACGGGGCCGGAGAGGATGAAGTCCACCTTGCAGGCTGCATTTCCGAAGCGGAATGTTTCCAAGGCGCGCCGGTAGCGTCCGCCCGACGACCCGCCCAGCGCCGCGCCCGCGATGCCGAGCAGCTCCGGCGGCGCCACATCCAGCAGCACAGCGCGGGCGGGCCGGAGTTCCTCAAGGGAGCGAACCCGCACACCCCGCTCGAACACGCCGCCATGGGCCTCGATATCGCGCACCATGGCGTCCACGATCGCCCCGGAACCACCCACGGGCACCGGCCAGCCGCCTACGTGGGCCAGGGTGCTGAGCATGAGCCCTGCGCCGGCCGGGACCAGGGAGGGCAAACGGCCAATAGCATGGGCCGCCACTCCGGTCAGCAGTGCCGGTGCGGCGTCCCCGGCGAAGCGCCGGTTCCACCAGGGCCCGCCCTGGGACAGCGTGGCCAGGCCCAGGCGCAGCGCGGCCACGGGCTCCGCGGGAATCCGCAGCAGCTGGTTCTGGGACACGTCCAGCATGCCCTCCACCTGCTCCACCAGGGGCCGCATCAGCCTGCCGAACGCGGGGCCATCCACACCGAGTCCGTCCATGGTCTGCTCCAGAGAGCGGTAGGCGAGGGCTGCCCGGCCGCCGTCGAGCGGTGTGCCGTACTGGACCTTGGGCAGCCGCAGTTCCACGCGCTGCTCCAGCCCGAAGTCGCGGAAGAAGCGCGAAGCCAGCGCCATCGGGTGCACCGCAGAGCACACGTCGTACAGGTGCCCCGGCTCCAGCAGTTCCGCCGTCCGGGCGCCGCCGCCCAGCGCCTCCGCCGCCTCGTACACGCGGACGGCCAGGCCTGCGCGGGCCATCACCACCGCGGCGGCAAGGCCGTTCGGTCCGGAGCCGACGACGGCGACCTCAGCCATCGCGCCCGGCTTCTGTTTTTGCACGCCGCCACGGAAGCAGTGAGGCGGAAGGGCGCGCAAGATCCAGCCGGAACCAGTCCCGGGCGCCATCGAAAACGCCGCCGTGCGGATCGTCAATCCGCTTGACGCGGATCGGGTCCTGCCACGGGTCCCAGATGTCCAGGGAAACCCTCACCATCAAATATGCCGTTGCGGCCATATGCAGGAGTACGGCAAGCACGTAGTAGGGCATGTCCAGGTTGTGCTGCGGCAGGCCTCCACTGGTGTACTGCCCGAGGAACATCCACACGGCACCCCAGTGCAGCGCCTCGGCGGCCTGCCACAGCAGGAAGTCCCGCCAGCGCGGCCGGGCAAGGGCGAGCAGCGGTATCAGCCAGAGCACGAACTGCGGGGAGTACACCTTGTTGGTGAGGATGAATGCCGCCACGATCAGGAACACCAGCTGCGCCAGGCGGGGCCTCCGCGGGGCGGCCAGCCCAAGCAGCGCGATCAACGCACATGCCCCCACGAACAGGTCCAGGGCGAGGGAGTTGATGGTGGCAGCCCCCAGCTGCATCCAGTGCAGACGATCAGCCACCAGGTTGTAGGCAAACCACAGCGAGCTGAAGCCTGCCGGCCTGTCCTGGGTGAACTCGAAGAAGTAGCGCCAGCCGGCCGGGTTCATGATCGCGATGGGCAGGTTGACCACCAACCAGCTGGCCGCCGCGGCCCCTGCAGTCACCAAGAAAGTGCGGAATTTGCCGCTGCGGATGGCCAGCACAAGTACCGCACCCAGGGCCAGCACAGGGTAGAGCTTGGTGGCGGTCCCCAGGCCGATGAGCACCCCGGCCAGGACCGGCCTCTTCCGTGCGAAGAAAAACATGCCCACGGCGAGCATGGCCACGGCCCACATGTCCCAGTTGATGAACCCGGAGAGGACGATCCCCGGCGCCAGGGCCACCATGGCCGCGTCCCAGGGCCTGCGGCGGTTGATCCGTGCCGTGGCGAGGACCGTGACGATCCAGACGGCGACGACGAGGGTTGCGTTGAGGTCGAAGTAGCCGCGGATCCGCTCCAGATCCAGGCCACTCCCGGGGATGAGCAACGCCGTGGCTCCGGCGATCAGGCCCATGATCACGGGGTATTCGAACAGGCTCTGCTGGTCGAAGAAGGGGATCACGCCTTCACCCAGCCCCCGGCTGCGGAACAGTTCGGGGAAGTCCGAGTAGCACGTGGCGTAGAAATGCGTGGGGGTTTCCCAGCCGTTGACCCGGCAATAGCCCTTGATGAGAATCCCCAGTAATGCGGCGAGGACGGTGGAGATGACCAGCACGCGTTCAACGGTGAAGAAGCCGGGGGACACCGCACCCGGCGCACTGTGGCTTCCGAGCGGCCCGCCGGCTACCTCAGTGAACTTCGCAAGGAAGGAATCGTTGCTGCTGGGAATCACAAAGCGCGCACGCTTCTGCCGGCGGTGCGGTTTGGTCTCCTGCATGGCTTCGAGCATACCGCCGGCATGAAGCCTTAAATGGCGGAAGCCCGCGCTTAGCCGCGCGGGCTTCCGGGGCGAACGGTCCGATGTGTGCCATCAGTCCCTCCTGACTACTGACTGTTGGGGTTCATGGAGGGACTCAGCGGATGATTCCCATCTGGTGCAGGACGACATAGACGTCTTCGCGGCGCTGGTCCAGGAGTTGGCCGTTGAAGACCGACTTGTCCTTGGCTGCAAGCTTGGCGATGAAGACCTCTTTGAGGCGCTTGACCACGTTTCACCTCCTTTCCTTGGTTCGAATTGCCTGGAATTGGGCATGACAATTAAGGCCCTTGAATTCAGAGAAAACACCGGGTCTTATGACAAATAAATGCCAGGCAAAATGCGGGTAAGCCAGCGGAATTGCGGAAGACCGGCGGAATCCAGGGATTCCTGGGGAAATGGACAGACGTCCCCAACAAGAAGCTGGTTCCGAACTATGAGGACTCTGCTCACCACCGCGATCGCATGGTTCCGCTGAGGGAGTTCCGCTCTCAGGCGCTGGCCTGCACGGTTCGTAGCGTGCCTCTGCCCCTGAAAATCAGGCTTCCATGACAGGAAGGTGGTTCAGGCGTCGGGGCAGGCCGCGAAATACGTCAGGCCGAAATACGGTTCCCGATGTGGCGGATTCCCGCGCGCATTCCGGAATCCGGGCGCCGGGCCGCGAAGGTCGGGGCAGCAGCAGAGACGGTCATCTTCCATCCGCTAGTCAAAGTAATCATTTTCCCAACCTCCTTTTCGCCTCAGACGCCGTGCCGGCTGACTGGCCGGCGCAACGCGCACCTCGTTCCCGGCGGGTCGCTCTGGGAACAAAAATAAAGCTACACCATGAATCCGGGCATTGGCCAGCTAATTCACGGATAATTCAGAAAATAACTTTGGGTTCATGCCGGCCGGTGATGAATTGCCGGATTTTCCGGTTCAAGTCGTTGACGCCGGGGCGGGCCTGCGGGCGGCATCCCGGGTGTTTGTTCGGATCCGGTAAAGGCTCGTAGTCGCCGTGATGTATAGGTCGTGGCCGTCCGGCCCCCCAAAGCACACATTGGCTACCTTCTCCGGCATTTCGAGGGCGGCCAACAACTCGGCGGCCGGGGAGTAGACCCGAACGGAGGGTCCCGCGGATGTCCAGATCCGGTCTTCGACATCCACGCGGAACCCGTCCGAGGGATGATCGTCGTCGAAGCTGATGAAAGTGCGGCCGTTTTGGCAGGCCCCATCGCGCACGTCATACGCTGCGATCCGGTAGGTCTCGCCGTGGCTCGGTCCGGCAGTGTCGGCAACGTACAGGACCGACTCATCGGCGGAGAAAGCGAGGCCGTTCGGGTGCACCAGATCCGTGATCACTGGAACCAAGGCCTCGGACGCCGGCTGATACCGGAAGACGTAGCAGCCCCCGTACTCCTGATCGCCCTCATGGCCCTCCTTCGTGCCTGGCAGGATTCCGTAGGGCGGATCAGTGAACCAAATCCCCGAGTCCCGCGCAATCACGACGTCGTTGGGTGAGTTCAGCCGTCGACCACCGAAGGAATCCACCAGGCCGATCACCGTGCCGTCACTGTCGCGCTCGATCCGGCGCCGACCATGGCTGCACTGCACCACGCTGCCGTCGGCGTCGAGAGTTCGGCCGTTGGTGAAGTCCACGTGAGTCGCGTATGCGCGGGTCTGAGACGTTGCCGGATCGAACTCCAGAATCCGGTTGTTCGGGATGTCGCTCCAGCGCAGCGTCTGTGAAGAAGGCACCCAAAGCGGGCCTTCGGCCCATGCGCAGCCGGTGAACAGGCGCTCCAGCCGCCCGCTTAACAGCCCTTCCTGCATCGCAACTCCTTAGTTCGGCATAGCGGCGTTCGGCACGGCGGCGCCCATGTACTTCAGAAAATCGTTACCTAGAGTCCCCAGCGGATAATGGCGGGCGTCTTTTTGTCCCAGCCCAGGGTGCACACCTTCGCGGTTCCCAGGAGGAAATGCCGGCCCTCCCGGGCGTCCAATTCGAGCCAGCGGGCGGTGAGGATCCGGGAGAAGTGGCCGTGGGCCACCACCAGGACGTTGTCCATACCGGACTCCAGCACGCGCGCGATGATCTTGTCGGCACGGGCCGCCACGGAATCCAGGGTCTCCCCGTTGGGCACTCCGTCGGTCCAAATGAGGTAGTCCGGGTTGTCCTTGCGGATCAGGTCCGAGCTGATGCCCTCGTAGTCGCCGTAGTCCCATTCGACGGCAAGCGGTTCGTGGATGGCGTCGGGGAAGCCGGCAAGTTCTGCGGTGCGGCGGGCGCGGCGCAGCGGCGAGGTAAGCACGAGGTCGAATTCGATGCCCTCCAGGACCTTGCGGGCCTCCACGGCCTGCTGCTCGCCTTCGACGGTCAGGGGCAGGTCCGTCAGGCCGGTGTACTGCCCGCTCTTGGACCATTCGGTCTCGCCATGGCGCATGATCCACAACTGCGGGCGGGAAATCTTTGCCGGGTCAATCACTTAGGACTCCTCTGCGGGCGTGTCATTCGAAGGGTCTTCGCCGGAAACTTCGTCAGCGGAAGGCTCGACGGCGGATTCGGGCTGCTCAGCCCACCAGGCCTTGAGTTTCGCCACCGCGTCGTCGTACTCCAGCGGGCCGTATTCCATCCGCTGGTCCAGGAGGAACTTGTAGGCGCGGCCGACGACGGGTCCCGGCTTCAAGTCGAGCAGCCCCATGATCTGCCCGCCATCCAGGTCAGGCCGGATCGCGTTGAGTGATTCCTGCTCGGCCAGGGCGGCTATCCGCTGCTCCAGGTCGTCGTAGGCGAAGGACAGCCGGTCGGCCTTGCGCTGGTTCCGCGTGGTGACGTCCGAACGGGTCAGGCGGTGCAGGCGCTCCAGCAGGGGACCGGCGTCGGCCACATAGCGGCGCACGGCCGAGTCGGTCCAGCCGGCATCGCCGTATCCATAGAAACGCATGTGCAGTTCCACCAGGCGCGCCACCGCCTTGATGCTGTCGTTGTCGAAGCGCAGCGCCTTCATGCGCTTGGCGGTCAGCTTGGCCCCCACTACGTCATGGTGGCGGAAGCTCACCGCGCCGCCCGGTTCGAAACGGCGCGTAGCAGGCTTCCCGACGTCGTGCATCAGCGCGGCGAACCGCAGCACGAAGTCCGGGCCCGGCACGGGGCCATCCGGTCCGGTCTCCAGGGCCGCGGCCTGCTCCAGGACCTGAAGGGAGTGCTGGTAGACATCCTTGTGGCGGTGGTGCTCGTCGGCTTCCAGGCGCAGGGCAGATACCTCGGGCAGCACGTATTCGGCGAGTCCGGTGTCCACCAACAGGTCGATACCAACCCGCGGGTGGGCTCCGTTGATCATCTTCACGAGCTCCTCGCGGACCCGCTCGGCGGAGATGATCTTGATGCGGTCCGCCATTTCGGACATGGCCAGGCGGACGTCGTCGTGAACCGAGACACCCAGCTGGGACGCAAAGCGGGCGGCCCGCATCATGCGGAGGGGGTCGTCGGAGAACGAGGCCTCGGGGGCGCCCGGGGTGGCCAGCTCCGCCGCGTGCAAATCGCGCACGCCGCCGAAGGGGTCCACGAGTTCCAAGGAGGGCAGGCGCAGCGCCATGGCGTTGATGGTGAAGTCGCGGCGCAGCAGGTCGTCCTCGAGCGAGGAACCGAAGGCCACCATCGGCTTGCGGGAATCGGGGTCGTACGCCTCGGCCCGGTACGTGGTGATCTCGATCTGGAAGCCGGCCTTCTTCATGCCGATCGTGCCGAATGCACGGCCGATGTCCCAGAAGTTGTCGGCCCATTTCCTGATGACGGAAAGGGTTTGCTCGGGCGTGGCGTCGGTGGTGAAGTCCAAGTCGGGGGAGGTCCGGCCCAGGAAGAGGTCGCGCACCGGGCCGCCCACCAGGGACAGTTCGAATCCGGCGTCAACAAAGCGCTGCCCGAGGTCCAGCACCACCGGGTCGAGCTTGAAGTTGACTGAAGAACTGTCCAATACCTGCGCCATAGTCCCTTAAGCTTGTCAGATTTTCGCCGCCCCATCACACAGCCCATCACACCCGGTCCGGGCATGGGCCCGCCGAAGACGACGGCGCGTCACCAGGAGGCAACCGCGAGTCCATGTCCCGGTCATCAAGACCGGGCAAGAGTCGTTAGAGTGGACTTCATGGCCAACCCGATCCCGAGTGCTCCTGGCAGGAGGACCAACGCACCGTTGCCGTCGGCAATCGGTGCGCATGTCGCGCCTGCCCCGCACCCGGTCCAGGCCTCGCTTCCCACCGTGGAGGAAGTGTCGGCCGGCGGCGTGGTCGTGGACACCTCCGACGGCGAACTCCGGGTTGCGATCATTGCCCGCCTTAACAGGGGTGGCCGGCTCGAGTGGTGCCTGCCCAAGGGCCACCCGGAGGGCAAGGAAAACAACGAAGAGGCTGCGGTCCGCGAAATCGCCGAGGAAACCGGCATCGAGGGCAACGTCCTGGCACCGCTTGGCAGCATCGACTACTGGTTCACCGTCAGCGGCCACCGGGTCCACAAGACCGTGCACCACTTCCTGCTCCGGGCCACCGGCGGCGAGCTGACCATCGAGAACGATCCCGACCAGGAAGCCATCGACGCCGCCTGGGTTCCGCTGCACGAACTGGCACGCAAACTCTCCTTCCCCAACGAGCGCCGCATCGCGGATCTGGCCAAGGAAGTCCTGCCGGAACACCTCTGAGCACATCGCTCATGGGACGATTAGGGCAATGTCTGCTGCGAAGAATTCCCAGTCCGTCCAGTCCGGAGAGGCCCGGTCGAGCGCCATCATGGCCGCTGGGACCCTCGTTTCGCGTTTCCTCGGCTTCGCAAAAACCTGGATGCTCGCGGTCGCCCTCGGCCTGGGTTCGACGGTCAATGACACTTTCATCAACGCCAACAACCTGCCCAACCTGATCTTCCTGCTGGTGGCAGGCGGCGTGTTCAACGCCGTGCTGGTGCCCCAGATCATCAAGGCCAGCAGGGGTCCGGACAGGGGAGCCGACTACATCAGCCGCCTCCTGACGCTCGCGGTGCTCGTGCTGCTGGGGCTGACCCTGCTGGTCACCCTCGCGGCGCCTCTGGTCATCGACCTCACCACCCAGGGGTATTCGCCGGAGCAGAAAGCCCTGGCCGTCACCTTCGCGTTCTACTGCCTGCCGCAGATCTTCTTCTACGGCCTCTACGCCCTGCTGACCCAGATCCTCAACGCCAACGGAGCCTTCGGGCCCGCCATGTGGGCGCCCATCGTGAACAACGTGCTCGCCATCGCCGGCCTGGGCATGTTCATCGTGATCCTCGGCGCCAACCTGTATCACCCACACACCTTGGATAACTGGGGACCATTCCAGACCTTCCTCATCGCCGGCTTCTCGACCATCGGCGTCATCGCCCAGACGGCCGTCCTCTTCATTCCGGTCCTGCGACTGCGCCTCGGCCTGCGGCCGCGGTTCGGCTGGCGGGGCGTCGGATTGGGCCAGGCCGCAAAGCTGAGCGTCTGGACCTTGCTGACCGCCGCCGTCGGGCAGCTTGCGTTCCTTTATGTCATGAAGATCGCCACGATCCCCGGCGCCGAGAGGCTCCGCCTGGAGCACGCCGGCCAGGCCGAAGCCGCGGCCACCCTTCCCGGCAACGCCGTGCTGGAGGTCGCCAGCCAGCTGTACCTGCTGCCGCACTCGATCATCGCCCTGTCCCTGGCCACCGTGCTCTTCAACCGGATGACGCACGCCTCGCAGGCCGGCAACAGGGCCGAACTGCGCGAAGCCCTCTCGCACGGCCTGCGGACCATGGCCGTGGCCACCGTCTTCGGTGCCCTGGCCCTGTTCGCGCTGGCCGGGCCGCTAGGAATGTTCTTCTCCGGCGGAAAGCCGCAGGACGGCGTAATGCTCGCCCAGACCCTGACCATCCTGGCCCTGAGCACGCCATTCATGAGCGCCAACTTCATGATGTCCCGCGTGTTCTACGCCAACGAGGATGCCCGCACGCCGTTCTTCATCCAGGTGATCCTGGCGGGCGTGAACGTGGTGGGCGCGTTCGTCATCCAGTTCCTGCCGGTGGACCGGATCATCTTCGCGATCGCCGTGCTGTACACCCTCGGAAACATCCTCTCCGTGGTGATCAGCGTCTGGTTCCTGCGCCGCCTGCTCGGGCATGTGGACGGGCCGCGCATCGCCAACTCCTACATCAGGATGGGCTACGCGGCGCTCGGCTCCGCCCTTGCCGGTACCCTCGCACTGTGGCTCCTCGGCAGCTACCGGGCGGACGGTTTCGCGTGGAGCAGCCGCCCGGCCGCCCTGGTGACGGTCGTCGTCGTCGGGCCCGTCATGCTGCTCGCCTACCTGCTGCTGCTCCGGCTCTTCCGCGTCAACGAACTGCGGGACCTCCTCCGCCCGTTGCTCGGCCGCCTCGGACGCGGGGGCGTGCCTGCCGCTTCCCCGGAAAGCGCGACGGCGGCCCGCGCCACGGTTTCGGACGACACCGGCCTGATTCCGCGCATCTCGGGCGAGTTCGACGCCGCATCCTTCCGCGCCGGACCCGACCTTTCCTCCTTCGGTCCCAGCGGAGGGCAGGAACCGGAAGACGAACACACCGGCTGGACCAGGCCCGCACGGAGCTATCTCCCCGAGGAAGACGAGGCGGCGGGCGCACGCGGCTCCTTGTTCCGGGGTTCCCAGCTCCGCCGCGACGTCCCCCTGCCCGGCAGGCGAACCCGCCAGGGGCCCGCCGATGGACCCTCCCGCCGGGGGCGCAAGCGCGGCCGTCGGGAGTGACTTGGCCCTTCCAACACAAGGCCGGTCCAGCTCAATCCGCTAGGATCAGAAGCTAATAGAGGTAGTTGCAGGCCACGGGTCCACCGGCTGACCGGGAGCCCCGGGGAAGGGCAACGCAGCTGCCGGACAGCCTAGGAGGAGCCCGTGTCCCAACCGATCGACGTCGGATCAGTACTTGGCGGCCGCTACAAGGTCACCGCCACCGTGTTGACCTCGCACGACCACGATCTGGTGCTCGACGGCGTCGACCAGGTCCTCAACCGGCCGGTCAGCATCCTTGTAGCCGGCCCCGGGAACGCCGAACAGCTTGCCCAGAGCGCCCGCGAAGTGGCCACGGGTGAACGGCCCGGCAACGTGCAGATCCTGGACCTCGGAGTCAGCGAAAGCACCACCTACCTGATTGCCAACCACAGCACGGCCCCGGACCTGCTGGACCTTGTGGTGGCCACCAATCCTCCTTACGTGGAGCCGTTCTTCACGGATACCCTCGGCAGCGAGATCTTCGGCCAGGCGCGTTCGCACGAGCCCGAGACCTATGACGGGCTGTACGACGACGATGAGCACGACGCCGCGTACATCAACTACGACGATCCCGGGAACTACGTCGCGGCCCCCGCGGAGCGCTCCGCTCCTGCCGGGCCTGCCGCCGGGGGACCGGCCGTCCCGCCCATGCCCGCAGCGAGGCCCGCCTCAGCGAGTGGCATCGGTTCGCGGATCGCGGCCGCGGCAGCCGGTGCGGGAGCCGCCGCCGCTGCGGCCGCTTCCGCTGTGAAAAACGCCGCCGGCAAGACCGGCTCGGAAACCGCCCACGACGACGCCGGCAGCCCGGCTCCCGTTGGCCCGGCCGACGCTGAACACCCGACGTCGGCCCCCTCGCAGCCGCCCGCGGCACCTGCCCCGACGGCCGCCACTCCGACCACTCCGGCCCCCGTGACGCCTGCCCCGGCACCGGCGGCGGAAGCTCCGGGCGCAGCCACCAACGGGGCCCCGCCGGCCAGCAAGGCTCCGCAGCAGACCGCGCAGCCTCCGGCCACCCAGGCCGTTCCCGCCGCACAGGCCGTGCCCCCGGCTCCGGCTGCGACCCCGCAGCAGGCCCCCGCCGCGGAAGCTGCTGAACGCCCCAAGGTCTCCCTTTGGTCCGACGACGACTTCGCCGGAGCAGGCGCAGCGGCCGGCGCGGCCGGCGCGGCCGGCGGCTACGACCGCGGTGCCAGCAACTTCCCTGCCTCGGCGCGCAACCAGTCTGACGACTACGAGGAAGAGGATTACTACGAGGACGAAGAGCCGGTGCGGGAGTCACGCTCCATGCGCTGGTTGGTTGGCGGCATCCTCGCCGTGGTCCTGGTCGTTGGGCTCATCCTCGCCGTCAACACGCTCGGCGGCCTGCTGGGCAACAACAACGCGCCGGCGGCAAAGCAGAGCACCTCACCCACCAGCGCAGGTAGCGGCGGCACGGATACGTCCGGCAACAACTCCAGCGCACCGCCAGCCGCGGCAGCTCCAGTCATCGAGGGGGTCACCCGCCAAGGCGACTTCGATTTCGCGGGTACCTATGACAAGGACCTCGCCAAGACCTTCGACGGCAACGCAGCCAGCTTCTGGTCCAACATGGAATTCGCCACGGCCAACTGGGGCGGACTTGCTCCCGACGGCGTCCCGCTGGTCGTGAAGCTCAAGGAGCCCGCCGCGGTAAATTCCATTACCCTCAGCCAGTTGGGCGCTTCCGGAGGAAGCATCAGCGTCTACACCAACGACCGCCCGTCCATGGACGGCGCCAAGCTGGTAGGAACGAACAGCTTCACCTCGCCCGAACTGGCGATTCCGCTCAGCTCGCCCACTACAGCGCAGTACGTGATCATCAACATCAAGACCCTGCCCAAGCTCGCCGCTCCGAAGACCCAGTTCGGCTTCGGCCTCCGGCTCGCGGAGATCAAGGTCCAGTAAGCCAGCATGCCCCGTCAGCGCCGGTAACCGCAACGCGGTCTCCGGCGCTGACGCATTTAAGGACGCGCTGTTCCGGCCGCCTTCCGTCCGCCGTCGTTTGATCAGCTGCCCGACGCCGTCGGACACTTTAGTCCGACGGCAGCGGTCGTATTACGGCCGGCAACTGCTGCGGACTCGGGCGGCGAGGGCAGACGGTACCCTGAATATGGTGGATATTAGCTCCCCGGAACCACCGGAATATTCAACGGCGCCACGGGGTTGTGCCATGTGGCCGGGTTCGAGACCGGTGCATCGACTAAGGAAGAGGTTCACCCAACAGTGAGCAACGCAGAAAACACCGCGTCCCAGGTACGTGATGTCATCATCGTAGGCTCCGGTCCGGCCGGTTACACGGCGGCTGTCTACACTGCCCGTGCCAACCTGAAGCCGCTGCTCATCGCCGGTTCGGTCACGGCCGGTGGAGAACTGATGAACACCACTGACGTCGAAAACTACCCGGGCTTCCCGGACGGCATCATGGGCCCGGACCTGATGGAGAACTTCGAGAAGCAGGCTGCCCGGTTCGGCACTGAGATCCAGTTCGAGGATGTCACCGCTCTCGAGCTCGAGGGCGACATCAAGACTGTCACGATTGCCACAGGGGAGACCTTCCAGGCCCGTTCCATCATCCTTTCCACCGGTTCTGCGTACCGTGAGCTCGGCCTGGAGAACGAAAAGCGCCTTTCCGGCCATGGTGTTAGCTGGTGTGCAACCTGTGACGGTTTCTTCTTCAAGGACCAGGACATTGCCGTGATCGGCGGCGGTGACTCCGCCATGGAGGAAGCCCTCTTCCTTACGAAGTTCGCCAAGTCGGTCACGGTAGTCCACCGCCGCGACACCCTCAAGGCTTCCAAGATCATGGGCGACCGCGCCCAGGCCCACGAGAAGATCAACTTCCTGTGGAACACCGCAGTTGAAGACGTCATCGGTGGGGACAAGGTCACGGGCTTGAAGCTGAAGAACCTGGTTGATGGCACCGTTTCAGAGCTGCCTGTCACGGGCGTTTTCGTGGCGATCGGCAACGACCCGCGCACGGAACTCGTCAAGGACAAGCTCGAGCTGACTCCTGAAGGCACCATCGCTGTCCAGGGTCGCAGCTCCAAGACCAACATCAAGGGTGTATTCGCGGCCGGCGACGTCATTGATCCGACTTACCGCCAGGCCATCACCGCATCCGGCTCCGGTTGCGTGGCGGCACTCGACGTCGAACACTACCTGGCAGACCTGCACGGCTGAAACTAGCAGCCGGCAAAAGTCCATACGAAGGGAACGAAAGAATGAGCAACGCAAAAGACGTTACCGACGCCAGCTTTGGCACCGACGTGCTGAACGCCGAAAAGCCGGTCATCGTAGACTTCTGGGCGGAGTGGTGCGGTCCGTGCCGCAAGCTGGGCCCGATCCTCGACGAGATCTCGGTCGAATACGGTGACAAGGTGGACGTCGTCAAGGTCAACGTTGACGACAACCCGGCCATCGCCGCCGAGTACGGCATTACCTCCATCCCTGCCGTCTACCTCTTCGACGGAGGAGAAGTGAAGAACACCGTCATCGGTGCAAAGCCGAAGCAGTTCTTCGAAAAAGAATTTGAGGCTGTCCTTTCCTAGGATGGTTCACCCCGGGCGGGGAATTCGCGCCAGCGTCTGTTCCCCGATCTAGCCGAAGCCGGCGGCCGTTGCTCTTTGAGTTGTTGATCATTGAGCAGCGGCCGCCGGCGTTTTCGTGAGTATGTTGCGCACAGTTGCGGATTCGCCGCCTTGGATGCGTTGAGGATAAACCGACTTCCGTTTCATCCTCTTGTGAAAATTCAGGGGAGCGTCCAGGGCAACGCGGCTGCCGTCTGCGGCTGGTGTCCGCACCTTTCGATCTCGATTTACGCCCTCGGTGTCCCAGATGACTTCACCATAAGCACGGGGCGGTTTCACGTGAAACATCGTCTTGCGCTGATTGGATCGCCTGCCCCATCTGCATGCAGCGGCACTCAGCCTCGCTCGGTCGCTCGGGGACGAGCTACCCGCCCGCCGGATTCAGGGCAGGGGTGAGGCCACAGGTCCTTGCTTGCCGTAGTTTCGCCCGCTCGCGTCAGCAGCTGGTTTCGAGCGGCGCCGTGTCCGCGAATCGCTGTACGGATCGTCCTGGAAGCCAGGGCCTTCAATCCAGCGACTTGTGGGCGAACACCTCTTGGGCCGAAGATCCCCGTTACGCCGCCATGATCCGCGGAACCCGTGCATTGTTTTGACTCGTCAATCGGCTTCCCAATGTCCATCCGGCCTTGGCAATGGAAACCGTGCAGTCAGCCGACGCGGATGCGTCAGGCCCAGAGCATCAAAGTCGGTAGGCGTGGCGCCGAATTCAACTGCAAGCGTTTCATCAGCACATTGACAAGTACGGGAGTGAAGAACTCGATTGCTTGGGCTTCGCACTCGCGGCGACCCATTCAGACACCGCGATCCGGCCGCGATGCCCAGGAATAGGTCCCCGTGGGCCGGCTTCGGCGCGTCCGCAGTATTTGCTCCCTGTAACAAGGGAACCCTTGCGCGAGCGATTCACCCTGTTACCCAAGTTGCCGGCGTGCTCGGCGATCCGCGGCGCCGATGACCAAAGCAGCCCATCCATCATTGCTACGACATGCTCGGACCGGGGGTCACCGCCGTCCAGTTGGGGGACACAAGCACTGCCTGAGCGAACCGTCAACGTCATCGCGCGCACAGGATGAATCTCGACCGGTCTCCACGGTCCCGACGAGTATTGACCCGTCCTCCATCCGGCTCTCTCGGACAAATGGCACCCTTCAGTGTGCTCGAGCTGCTATCCCGCACACTGCCCCTCCGGGGGTAAATAGCGAGCTGATCCCGCGTTCGGGGCGCGTAAGGATGCCTGCCCGAAACTCTCTACACCCCATTAAGCGTTCTTTGAACCGTTCCTGGCCGCCTTTCACCCGTAGCGGGGCATTGCATCCCGCGGCCTTCTCCTGCCCTGCGAATCCGCGCGGCACGCTGGTCGGCCCACTATTACCGTTGCTGGCCCAGCCAGGCATCTCCGCGGACTGCAGCTCGCTAGGAACCGCAGGGGTTTACCCAAGTGGGTCAACCCGCTGCACGAAACCGGGTGGAGCAGAAAGCGAGGCTGGCAGTGTTCGATGTTCAGTCCTGTCTGAGGTGCCCAGCAACCCGGAAGTACCGATCGCAGCGCGAAGTAGAGCCCTGAAGCGACAACCCGGGCACCAATTTGGCAACCGGATCATTCAGGCCGGCCAGGCCCAATAGCATTACGCTCGACGGACCGAGAGCGTCTAGCAACTGGCCGCCAGGACCCTCTGGGTTCCACATCAACGTCGAGTTTGTCCGACACACAGAATTTCCTGCCAGTTCCTCCGGCACAGAAGAACGATGCTCAGCAATAGCGTCCCAGGTGCGTTGATGCACGTCGCGAAAGGCGCGTGGGGCGAAACCAGTCTGCTTCCAAGAGGCTCGCCGTCTCACCACATACGGTTTCCGGCGCGGGTGCGGACTTGGCCAGGTTGCTGTTTCACGTGAAACATCTGTGACCAGCGCCGCCGTCTGTTCAAGATGCCCTCCACTCGGTCTCGGCTGCCTCCCTCAAGGCGGCCTCCGTGAAGGACGGCCATCCGGCGAGGATACGAAACTTGCAGGCCATTTCAGCGGAAAGAGTTCTTGGTGCGCCTGCCGCGACGATCGTCCGAAATAGATGTCACCAGAGACTTTACCGCGCCACTGGCTCTACATCTTTCGCCGGACGACCAGAACCAGAGTGCCAAGGGTTAACCGCAGTTCACACTAGGCGGCAGACACCTTTTCACTTCCGTGTCTTACAAGGACAGCATCGCAGCCTTACGAGCAGAGTTGTCGACGCGTCTGGAAGTTGGGGGAATGCCCATCGGAAGAATCTTTGCGCTGTCCCGGCCTTGCAACGGACCCACGCGCCCGACGCTCGCCGCCAGAATCCTGTGCCACCCAGTTCCCGCGGTCGGTCGGTTCTGAACGCTGGCACCGGGCCCGACTCCGCGGACCAGTCGGGCGCGTGGCTCATGCGGCCGTATGCGGGCATGTTTCACGTGAAACATGCGCGCTGCCCGTGTGAACCAGCAGACGCGGCAGAACACGATGACGCCACCACTCCCACGCCACCGAACCTTCCCGTTGTGGACGTACACCAGGCAGCAGCCCCACCACCGAACCAGCAATACGGCAAACCTCCCGGGAACGGAATGACCCTACGCGTTGCACGAAGGTACCAATCCGGCTGCCTACACAGCGTGCATCGCCATGCACCTATATCTGACCCTCCGTGTGCACCCTGCGCCGCTCCCAACTACCTGCCGGTCATGTCTGCTCGAGTGTGGTCCGGGGAACAGCCGAGCTAAGTTCTCACCCGGGCCTAAGCTGTCCCCGGCTGCAGACGCAGGCACCATGGCAAGCCAGCAGGTAGCAGGTATGAACATTCAACAGTCACCTAAGAGGTCTGGTATCGACAGCTAGCGGTCCGGTCCGAGAAGTGCCCGCGCGGGTGCCATCAGTTGCTGGTGTCGCCCGGCCAATGCTGTTCTTCCCCCGCTCAATCTGGAACGGCAAGATTGCAGACGCACCCGCCTACACGTCAGTCCTACATGAACCTTGTCGGATACTGGGCCGATGGTCGCGACGGCCAACTGTTCTGCCCGGGTGCCGCGCTTTCGCCCCCCCGAGAACCGGCTGTGTCGCTACCTATGGCTCCACGCGGTTAGGAGGACATAGCCACGACGGTCCAGGGACCGCCGCAGCATTGAGTTCCTTCAGCTGCTCATGACAGGCCCGCGCATAGCGGGTGCCGGCTCCGCCGCCCCACGCTGGCAGCCTCAGGGTTGCACTGCCAATGCAATTGGGCGTGGCATGCGCTGTTCAAACATCTGATCATGTCAGGGAAGCGGAGAGCCGCCTCGAGGATAATGACGCACACCACAAAAGAGTTATCCACCAGCGGTGCTGAAGTTATGCACAACGTTATCCACAAGCTATTCCACAGGCATTCTGGATTCCAGATCGACCACCGCGCTTGTGATGAGAGGACTGGTGGAAGCTTCCTCTCTAGGCATTAAAAGCCGCGCAGGAACCTGGCGCCACTCCCACCCCCTCCGGGGGCCAAAATTCGCGGGAAATCCTTCAAAAGGGCGTTGAATGGCCCCATTTGACGCCACTGCATGATGTTTCACGTGAAACGAATCTCGTAACGCGGCAGACGGCAGCGACCTTTGCTGAAGGCGGGACATGCCGCGCCTGCGGTATTGATTGCCAAGCAGTGGTGGCGTCCTTGCTTTCCACAAAGTTATCCACAGCGATATCCACCTACCCCTGACCTGTTTTCAACAGCCTCAGGCGCTCGATTGGGGAGGCAAAAGATCCGTTCGGTGGCCTCGCTCCCTGTTCACAAAGTCCTCCCTTGGCGTGCCGGTTGGGGCGCTCGGCGCGGCAGCAGACCTGGCTGTCGGGCGGTAGCGAAGTTGAGGGGGAGTGACCTCCTACGCCAGGTGTTCATCGAAACTACAGCAAGGACCACACACAGAACCCCAGCAGAAGCTTGGCGAACACCAGCGGTCGCGCGCATTGGAAGCGCACCCTCCAGACCCGACTGGCCATAACGCAGCAGCATCGAAGCCCTATGCCGGAGCCAGCATCAGCGGGATACCTCCGTGCAACCGCACGACAAGGCGAGCTCGACGCGGGACTCCACGCGAGCTTGTTCCGGTCAATAAGGCGTCCATTCGCCGCGGTTCCAGTTCACTATGCGTCCCGCAGTGCCCGTGACGTCATCCATAACCAGACGCCAGCCAACCAGTAAGACGACACCGTACTCATGAGGGCCGGCCTCAAACAGGAAGATACAGTGAACGCTGTGATGCCGTTATGACACCTTCCACCGGATGGGGGCGCCACCCCCAACGATAAGGACAGGGTGGCAACCAGAACCGCCACGCAGACCTTTCAGCAGGCGCCGCCAGCTGCTCCGCCAGTGCCCGCGCTACGAGGGCGAGCCTGACTGCGCAGTACGGCTGAGCGCGACCAGGAGGCGGACAAGAGTGGCTGCGTCCTCGCAGGCGCCAGCGAGTCCCACGCAGGGGAGACTACCGGCCCTTCGGGGCTTCCATCAACGGACACCGGGGGAACGTCATCGTCAACGCTCATTAGAGCGCTGGACGCGGTCGCCTCATCGCCGTCAAGTGCCCTCACAAGCCCCACAGCCCGAACTGCAGATCCCTATCGCTCCTGGCCTTCACTACGGCTCCTGCCCTTCATCGTTAGTCGACATCATCCTGACCTCCTGCATGCGGCAGGGTGGCGCAAGCGGCTGCTCTGTACGACGGTAGGGAACGGCACTCGGACGCAGGGAGGATGTTTCACGTGAAACAGTGGGCGTGCATTCCTCGGTGCTGCAGTAGAACGCCGGCGTTCATCCGCAATTTCGAAACGATGGCAGCGCTGTGCGCAGCACGGGAAACCGGGAGCGAGACTTGTGCACCGCGCAGGGGTGGGTCCTGCCTCCATCCGGCAATGCCACCACCGGGTCGATGAAATGATTGAGTTCGCGTGCGACACCAATCCTCTACACTCCGGAGCATACAAAGAGTTAGCCGGGGTCATGGTCGCCAGAAGCAGCAGATCGAACTTGCAAGCAAATGGAACCGAACTGCCCACCGATGCCTCGCCAGACATGGAATCACCGGCAAATTTGGGACAGGTGGACGGTGGACAAGCGAAGAACCCGACTGTCGCAGTGCTGGCCGTATGTTTCACGTGAAACGGAACTTTCCATTTCCGGACGAGCATTAGCGACTAATTGAGGTCAAGATCCATGCGAATAGGTGCCAGGCCTGCCAGCGGCTCGCCACCGAAGGCGAACCGCAACATGCCACCATGGCGCGGCTGGCGCTGATGAGCACGCGATGACCCATGGCCCGCGGGATCTATCGCAGTTCCCAGTTAGGATCGGACGGTGCCTGCACAGCCAAAAGGGTCCTTGGGCCGCCGTTACGGGACTCTCCAGCCTCTTATGCCCGCCCTAGGCGCCCCGATCCGCCGCTAGGAGGCTTAGGCCCGTATTACTGCCAAGGAACGCGCGCCCCGAGACCCGACTCTGCGAGTGCGCTAACACCGAGTTCGCCGGCTACGCAGACCAGATCTGGCCACGATGGCGTGCGTCACCGACACCAGAATGTGCGATCAGGGCAAGTAGGCACAGCTGCACGAGATTCCGGCAAACCAGCGGGGAGGAGCGAGACTGATGCAGTCGACTACTCACTTCACATGCGGCAGGACACTGCGTATCGCCACGTACGCGAGCATCCGGAAGCCACGGTGGTTCCTGATGGCCCACCAGAGAGGTTCAGCAGTACGCCTGAAAGAGTCGACGCAGAATAGGAATGCCCCCTGTCGGTCTCTGACGAACACCAGGGAGCTGCGCGCGGGAAGTCAGGATACGTGGTTACGCGCCCCGGAGTGGTTACGAGGCCACATAACCAAAGGCTCCAAAGATGCCAGGTCCGGAAATAACCGGCTCACGTACCCCGAGCCTGCACCCCGGAGGAATCACCCCAGGCAACGAACGGGACTAGGGCACGCCATCGTTTCACGTGAAACACCGGCCAATCGGCCACGAAAAGAATCGGACAAAGGAGGCGCAAAGGCAGCGGGGAAGAGAAAGGGCGCCTCTCCGAACGGAGAAGCGCCCTTCTGGCGTTGAAAGCTCTACTCCTCAGCGCCCGGAGACAGCACCTCCATAATGCGGTTCAGATCCTCAACGCTAGCGAACTCAATGCTTACACGCCCCTTGCGGGCACCAAGGGTGATCTTCACGTTTGTGTCCAAGCGATCGGAAAGGGACGAAGCCAAGTAGTCCAGGCGCTCGTGGCGGGCATTTGGGCGCGGAATGTTGTTCTTTGCCGGCACCGCGGGCTCCTGGTACAGGGCAACGGCTTCCTCTGTGGCTCGCACCGACATGCCCTCGGCGACGATCTTCTGCGCCAGGCGCTCCATCGCCGCGGCGTCGGGAAGGGCAAGCAGCGCACGTGCGTGACCGGCCGAAAGAACGCTGGCAGCGACCCTGCGCTGGACCAGCGGCGGCAGCTTCAGAAGCCGAAGGGTGTTCGAGACCTGCGGGCGGGAACGTCCAATACGATCTGCGAGCTCCTCGTGAGTGGTACCGAAGTCCTCGAGCAGCTGCTGGTAGGCGGCCGCTTCTTCCAAGGGGTTCAGCTGGCTCCGGTGGAGGTTTTCAAGCAATGCGTCACGAAGAAGGTCATCATCGTTCGTGTCGCGCACGATTGCCGGGATGGTTTCAAGTCCGGCAGCCTGGACTGCGCGCCACCGGCGTTCACCCATGACCAATTCATACGGTTCTCCACCCTTTTCGGTTGAAGTACGTACAACAATTGGCTGGAGGACACCGATTTCCTTGACCGAGTGAATAAGCTCCGCCATGTCGTCTTCATCGAAGACGCTGCGGGGCTGCTTCCGGTTGGGATGAATGTCCTGCACCGGAATTTCGGCGAAACGTGCGCCGGGAACCTCAACGAGTTCGACTTCTTTCGCCTCGGGGGCAACAGGAGCGGCAGCAGTTTTCGCGGAATTGCTCCGCGCAGGCTTGTCAGCGGCCGGAGCCTTCGCAGCGCCCTTCGCGGGGCCGGTCTTTGGCTTGCTCGCCGCGCTGGCGGCCGGAGCCGAAGGGCTTTCGTCCGAAGCCGCCTTGGAGGGAGTCCGCACCGCGGACCTGGCGGGAGGAGCTGCAGGTGCTTCCGCCGTCGTCGGTTCAGTCTCGGGAGCGGAAGTCGCAGGTGCGGCCTTCTTTGCTTCCGGGAAGAACAGGTCCACCGGGCGGGACGTGCCTGCGCCGTTGCCTGCAACACCAGCCGAAGGCGAGCTGGGAATGAGGGCACCAAGACCCCTGCCCAGACCCCGTCGCTTTTCGCTCATGTGTGTATCCCTCCAAAGGAACGGCAGGGAAGACCCGCCAAGGCTGTTGCAGTGTTTAGAGAAGTCTAGCGTTCAGCGATTTCCGCTGCGGCTTCCATATAGGAAAGAGCTCCGCTCGATGAAGAATCGTAAGTCATCACCGTCTGCTGGTAACTCGGCGCCTCGGAAATGCGGACCGAACGGGGAACCACTGCACTGAGCACCTGTTCCGGGAAGTGTTCGCGTACTTCGGTAGCTACCTGGGCAGCCAGGTTGGTGCGGCCGTCATACATCGTGAGGAGGATTGTCGAGACCACCAGGTCGCCATTCAGATGCTTCTGGATCATCTCGATGTTCTTGAGCAGCTGGCTCAGGCCCTCCAGTGCATAGTATTCGCACTGGATCGGAATCAGGACTTCGCTGGCCGCACAGAATGCATTGACAGTAAGCAGTCCGAGGCTCGGCGGGCAGTCAATGAAAATAAAGTCGAGCCGGGCTTCGCCGTTCTTCTCGCGTTCCTTTGCATACACGTCGATTGCCCGGCGGAGGCGCTGCTCACGGGCCACGAGGGAAACCAACTCGATTTCCGCACCGGCCAGGTGGATCGTGGCCGGCGCGCAAATGAGGTTGGGGACGTCGGGGCAGGGTGCCACCACTTCGCCGAGCGGCAGGTCGTTGATCAGCACGTCGTAAATGCTGTCGACGTCGGCGTGATGCTCAATGCCAAGCGCGGTAGACGCGTTACCTTGGGGATCGATGTCGATCACCAGGACGTTCAATCCTGCCGAAGCCAGAGCAGCAGCGATGTTGACCGTCGTCGTCGTCTTGCCGACGCCGCCCTTCTGGTTGGAAACGGTGAAGATGCGGGTCTTTTCGGGCTTCGGCAGTTCCCGGTCGAGCAGACGCTCCCTGCGGCGGGTCTCATTGGCGAGCTGGCGGGCGATGGGGCTGGAGTCGTCGATCGAGTCCATCACATTCCCTCCAGCACCAAGGGCTGTTTCACGTGAAACTATCGAGTTATCAACCCTGTTCGTGCTCATTTGTCCTGCAAGACCCAGCGTGGAGGGCGCAGAGACTGCACGTGCGGATCCCAAGGACATAAACGGGGGGATCCGATGCGTGGAGGTTTCGCTACTGGCCACTGTCACACTCACTCTCATTTGGCGTTGGCTGCCGTTCTCTAGCCTAACGGCTTCGCCTAGGACACGCCGGAAACAGCGCGGAAAGGCCGGCGGAAACTAGGCGGATTTCCGGGTCTTGTCGACGAGGACCTTGACCACGGTGGTGGGTTCCTCGAGCAGGTTCTCGCCGCACAGCACAACGCTGGTTTGGACTCCACCAAGCTTCCGGATGACCTTGGCGGCCTTCTCGATTTCCTCTTCGGCGCTGCGTCCCTTGATGGCGACAAGTTCGCCCTTGCCATCCAGCAGCGGGATGGTCAGGCCTGCGAGCTTGCTCAGTGCGGACACGGCACGGGCGGTGACGACGTCGGCCTTCACCAGGCCCACCGCGAGTTCCGCACGGGTGCGCATCACGGTCACGTTCTCAAGTCCGAGGTCGTCCACGACTTCCTGCAGCCAGATCACCCGCCGTTCCAGTGGCTCAATCAGCGTCAGTTCAAGGTCCGGGCGGGCGATCGCCAGGCACAGCCCGGGCAGCCCGGCGCCGGATCCGACGTCGGCCACGTGGCTGCCGTGGGCGATCTCCGATTCGATGACCGCGCAGTTGAGCACGTGGCGTCCCCACAGACGGGGGATCTCCCGCGGACCGATGAGCCCACGTTCGATCCCCGACGTCTCGAGGTGTTCCACGTACCGGCGGGCCAGATCCAGGCGGTCGCCGAAGATTTTCTCTGCGGCCGACAGGTCCGCTGCAGTAATGTCCGCCATGATCCTCTAGTCGGCCGAGACCACGATATGGCGGCCGGCGCCTTCGCCCTCGGACTCCGAGACGAAGCCGAGGTCGGCGACGGCGTCATGGACGATCTTGCGCTCGTAGGCGCTCATCGGTTCCAGGGCGACGGCGGAGCCGCTTTCCTTGACCTTTGCGACGGCGTCCTCGGCGATCTGCTGCAGCTCGCCGGCGCGCTCCTTGCGGTAGCCGTTGATGTCCAGCACGAGGCGGGAGCGGGTTTCGGTGGCGGAAAGCACGGAAAGGCGGGCCAGTTCCTGGAGCGCCTCGAGTACCTCGCCATCACGGCCTACCAGGCTCTCAAGACCCTCGGAGGCTTCCTCGGCGGCGATGGAGATGTAAGTGCGGCCGTTGCGCACCTCGATGTCGATGTCGCCGTCGATGTCGGCGATGTCCAGGAGTTCCTCAAGGTAGTCCGCGGCTACGTCGCCCTCTTCTTCGAGGCGGCGCGCTGCGCTTCCCTTGCCGGCGGGCTTCTCTTCTGCCTGGGATGACAGGGACTCGGTGGCCAGCCCTTCGTTCACGCCTTCAGCCTTCGTCTCTTCAGTGCTATCAACCGACATTACTTCTTCTTCCTGTTCTTGCGTTGTGGCTGGATGCGCTGGCCCTTGGGCTTCTCGGGCTCGGGATCTGCAGCGGTTTCCTCGGCCTTCTTCCCGCCGAGGATCGGCAGTGCCGGCAGCCCCTTGGCGGCACGACGCTCAGCGAGGGCCTTCGCGGCGGGGGAGCCCGGCGTCGGCATGCGGCGGATGACAAAGAACTGCTGGCCCATGGTCCACAGGTTGGTGGTGGTCCAGTAGATGAGCACACCGATCGGGAAGTTGATGCCACCCACGCCGAAGACAATCGGCAGGATGTAAAGCATCATCTTCTGCTGGCGCATGAAGGGGCTGGCCATGGCCTCTTCGGACATGTTCTTGGCCATGATCTGCTTCTGGGTGATGAACTGCGAGGCCGTCATCGCGAGGATCATGATGATGGACAGCGTCCAGACGGCCACCTGGTTGCCGCCGCCGCCATGCAGGAGGGACGCGGACAGCGGTGCACCGAAGATGCTCGACTGATCGAACTGCACCACCTGGTCATGGCTCATTGCACCGATGCCCTGGCCCTGGTCCTTGGCCTGCGAAATGCCGGACAGCACCTGGAACAGGGCGAAGAAGAACGGCATCTGGATCAGCATCGGCAGGCAGGCCGAGAACGGGTTGGTCCCGTGCTTCTTGTACATCGCCATCTGTTCCTGCGCCATGGCCTGGCGGGACAGCTGGTCGGTCTTGCCCTTGTACTTGTCCTGCAGTTTCTTCAGGTCCGGCTGCAGCAGCTGCATGCCGCGCTGCGCCTTGATCTGCTTGACGAAGACCGGGATCAGGGCAGCCCGGAGCACGAGCACCAGCCCGATGATGGACAGCGTCCACGTCCAACCGCTGGCGGCCGGCAGCCCGATGAAGCTCAGTCCCTCATGGAAGCCAACCATGATGACTGAGACCAACCATTTGAACGGAGCCATGATGGTTCCAAAGAAGTCCATACGTTTTCCCTATTTCCTCAAGCCGCTTCCCGGCGGCCGTCTTCATCAGCCTGAGCAGCCAGGAACAGGTCCGGGTTGTTCAGTACAACAATTGTGGGCATCTGGCCTTCGGGCCAGTAGCGGTGGCCGGCGGGGACGTGGTCCACGCCGCCGGCGTTCCAGGGGTGGCAGCGCGCAAGGCGCTTGGCGGCAAGCCAGCTGCCTTTGACGGCACCATGGACCGTGACTGCTTCAAGCGCGTAGGCGGAGCATGAAGGAAAGAACCGGCACACCTGGCCGTACAGTGGCGAAACGATCCGCCGGTAGGCCTTCAGCAGCAGGATGAGGATGTTGCGGGGCAGCTCCCAGAGAACGGAAGCAATGGACCTTGAGGATGAGGCAAGGAAGCGGACGACGGCGGAGCCTAGCTCATGCACGCGGTGTCCCTTCCGTTGTGGTGCTGCCGGTACGGTCCGGCAACGGCGGCGGAACCATTCCGCCAAGCCGCTTCCTGTTTGCTGCCAGGGCTGCGTTGAAATCGCCCAGCAGCTGTTCCCAGTCTGCGGAAGCCGCCGCCGGCAAGGCCCGGACAACTACAGCCAGGCCGGTTCCCTGGTTTTTCAACGCCAGGGCAGCTGCTTCCCTCAGTCTCCTCTTAACGAGGTTCCTGGTGACAGCGTTCCCGACAGCTTTGGAAACAATGAAGCCGAACCGGCTCGGTTCATCGGCAGCGATAGATGCCGTATATAACACTAAGTTCCGGCGTCCATTGCGGACGCCGGAACGTACTGTTGTTGAAAAGTCGGTTGAAGTCCGCAGACGATGGGAGGTGGCAAGCACCGCTTGACTCGCTTGGGAAGGTTGACCGACGAGTCAGTTATTTACGCCGACAGCTCGACGCGGCCCTTGCTGCGGCGGGCAGCCAGGATGGCGCGGCCGGCACGGGTGCGCATACGAAGGCGGAAGCCGTGCTTCTTGGCCCGACGGCGGTTATTCGGCTGAAAAGTCCGCTTGCTCACGTTAGTTACTCCAGTGGATCGAAGGTGCGCCCACCCGATCAAAAGGGGAAGAACTGGCCGACGCTAAGTTTTTTGTGCATCCGCACCCACCCAACGCCGGACAGTGCCGAAGATACAGGTGGCCGAAAGCGGACACATAGGACTTCACAACGTTAGGGCAAAAACACGCCGCGGGTCAAACCGGGAACCCCGCTCCTGACTATCCCCAGCTGTGGCAAAGTGGCGCCGGCAGCCTGTGGATGAAGTGGCTCACAAGGCCGTTTCCAGAACCACAACCATGTAATTATCCACAAGCAACTCCCCAGCTATCTTCTGGGGAATCCATCCCCTAGAGTGTCTCAGTAGCCGATTTTCCACGGACTGTGCATAACCCTGTGGATTCGGTTGGAATCCACCCTTGGTTCGGACTTTTCGGCTGCCGGCAATTCAGGCACACAAGGACCAGAGGAACCAATTG